>JAJDDQ010000031.1 GCA_029260215.1 Phycisphaerae bacterium | reverse complement strand
GGGAGGTTCTTTTTGCGAACCGAAGCGTTGCTCCGGTCCAGACCCCCCTTGTATCCCCCCTTTGCAAGGGGGGAAAAGATCGTTTCCTTTCGCAAGGCGAGGGCAGGTCAGCTTCGCATTGCACGTGGCTGAAGAGTTTCGATTTCAGTATTCGGCGCAACGACCGATTCAGCATCCCCTCGTTATAAACCGCAGCCGGGTTCATCATGGCCTGCGTCGGAAGCACCGGGTATTTTTACGTAGGATACGGTGGGAAACGATGTTATGTTCAGAGTCGATTGTACATGTGGGGCGTATTACGACGTTCCGGACCGGTTGGCTGGCCGGCGCGTGAAATGCAAGCGCTGCGGCGGGCCGATTGCCGTCGCACAATCTGAGGGCAAATCGGCTGCCCCCGTCGGCGTGGATGAATCGGGCCGTCCGTCGTGGATGCCGCCGCTCGTCGATGAAACGGGTGTTCCGAAGGAATTATCCCCGGCTGAAGAGCAGGGACCGCCTTCGATGGGACCGGGGAATTATTGGTTTGATTGCGTTGAAGGGCTGTTTTTCATCGCGAATCGCCAAAGTCTGATGAGGTTTCTGGTCATGTCGGTGATCGTCGCCTTTGAGCCGCTGCTTTTCCTCGCAGGCCCGTTCGGGTTGCCGGGCATCGTGATCATTCGCGGATGGGTTTGCTGCTTTCTGTTCAATACGGTTCAGGAGGCTTCCGCCGGTGAACGCGACCTGCCCGAAATCACGTTCACGGATGGTATGCTCGCGGATGTGCTGGCTCCGCTGGTCAAATTCATCGTCACCTGGCTGATCGTGTTGTCGCCCGCATGGGCGTACGCACACGTCACAGGCCACACATTGATCGCGATGCTGGGCGACCGTGACCCGATCGTCTTGTTTTTGGTGAGCGTCGGTGTGTTCTTTTGGCCGATTGTTGTGCTGGTCGCGGCTGTAGGGAATACCTACAGCGTGCTGCGTTTTGATTTTCTGGCGACTGCCGTGTTTCGGACGTTCCTGCCGTATCTGGGTTTGCTGTTCATCACCTTCGGGCCACTTGTTGTCGTTGTCCTGGGCGTTGTTTTTCTGCCAAAAGCCGTGGAGCACCCGTTAGCGCTGGCAATGGTGGCTGAAATTGTGCAGCTCTACATCGCGATCGTAGCCATGCGCGCCATCGGTTTGTACTACCCCCATTTCAAAGACCGATTCGCCTGGTCGTGGGGGTAATGGGGCTGCGTGACGCGCACCGAGGAGTGAATACAAGATGCCGGTGGATGAAAGCATTCTGGGTCGCGAATGGACGGAGGCCATCCCGCCTCAATGCCCCAAGTGCGGCTATAACCTCACAGGAATTTCGTCAACGCGATGCCCGGAGTGCGGCCACCGTGCGACACTTACCGAACTCAGGCGGAATGCGCAAGAGGCGCTCTATGCAGCCCGGGGGCTTCGGTCTTTCCGAGAGAGTACGTCGATGGGGTTCCGTGTGTGGGGTGCCGGCCTGTTCTGTCTGGTTCTCACGAAGGCGACGGGGGTTGGTGGGATTGGCGTGGTTCTTGGATTTCTGTCGGGGTTGGCTGCGACGGGGTTGGGGTTGCAAACACATCGTGCCAAATTCGTGTCGCCTGAGGCGCTTGTTGCGCTTGGCATCGAGGTTGACGACACCAAGGGTCGGATGCTCGCCTTCATGGGTGTCGGGCTGATGCTGGGGTCGATCATGCTGGCCTGGTAAGACGGGGTGTCGCGGCTGCCGTGGCAAACACTGAGGCTTTTTCTCGCGGTTGAATTTGGGGTGAGTCGCGTCGGGACTTGTCAAAAACGCTGAAATTAGGCAAAAAGGGCGTACCGACCCTCGGCAAGCGGATATGATGGTGTGTCGGCTGCGGTTTGTGGTCGCGAAGCCGAAAAAACCAGGAATCAAGTACGACCGATTATGGCCGACGCGATATGTATCGAATCGGTGGTCAAGCGCTTCGGTGCTAAGACCGCTGTGGACAATCTGACGCTTAACGTAGCCGAGGGGGAGTTGTTCGCTTTCCTGGGTCCGAACGGGGCTGGCAAGACAACGACGATCAAGATGATCGCCGGTTTGCTCATGCCGCAGGAGGGGCGTGTCACCGTTTGCGGGCACTCGATGGGTCACAACGGTTTGGCAGCCAAAGCCCAACTCGCATACGTGCCCGATCAGCCGTTTCTGTATGAAAAGCTCACCGGCCGCGAATTTCTGCACTTTGTGGCTGAGATGTACGGCCTGTCGCGGGCGCAGCGGGACGAGTCGCTGGGCGAACTTGTCGATCGGCTCGATATCGGTCCGTTTATGGATCAGTTGGCGGACACCTACTCGCACGGCATGAAGCAGCGCGTTGTCCTGGCGGCTGCCCTGTTGCACAAACCCAGGGTGCTGGTGATCGACGAGCCGAT
Organism: Phycisphaerae bacterium; assembly: GCA_029260215.1. Lineage (GTDB taxonomy): Bacteria > Planctomycetota > Phycisphaerae > UBA1845 > UBA1845 > OFTM258. Next base: position 276,447 of record JAJDDQ010000031.1, on the reverse strand, counting down.
GGTCGGTTTGGACCCCAAGACCGTCCGCGAGGTGAAGGATTTGCTTTGCGACATGGCGCGGGCGGGCGGCACGGTGTTTATGAGCACGCACACGCTCGATGTGGCGGAGGCGGTGGCTGACCGGATCGGGATTATCCGCCACGGCAGCCTCATCTGCCTGGGCACGCTGGCGGAGCTTCGCACCCAAGCCAGTGGGCAGGAGTCGCTGGAAACCATCTTCCTGGAGCTGACCGACACCCGTGACGAAACCGTCTGAAATCGCTCCGGTTTTCACGCCGTGCGGCATCGGTGTGCTTTGGCGCATGAAGTCTCGTGCGCTGTGGAACCACACGCGCGCGGTGGTCGCGGAAGCTCCCGTGAAAGTGTTCGCTACGGGCATATTCCTGGCAGCCATCTGGATGGCGCTCTACATGCTTTTTCGCTGGGGATTCTTCTTTTTCCAGCGTGACGCTTTGCAGTCTGCGGTGGCCATCCCGTTGTTGTTTAACTTCTTCTTCGTCACGCTGCTGGTGCTGCTGACCGTCTCGAACGCCATTTTGGCGTACGGGGCTTTGTTTACGCACGAAGAGGCTGCGTATCTCATGGCCGCTCCGCTGCGCACGCGCACGACGGTCGCACTGAAGTACGGCGAAAGTCTGTTCTTCTCAAGCTGGTCGCTTCTGCTGTTGGGCATGCCGTTGATGATGGCTATCGCTCATGTGCAGAACGAAGCCTGGCTTTTCTACCCGTTGTTCATCGCCTATTTTCTCGCGTTCATACCGATACCGGGCGCGTTGGGGTTGTTGTTGGCCTGGATGATCGTGCGTTATCTGCCGAGGTCCGCGAGACGGTCGCTTCTGCATGTCGGCGTCGCGGTGTTGATTGTGGCTGTGCTTTGGGGATTGCAGTCTGTGCGTCGATGGGAGTGGATCGACGAAAACTGGCTTGACGGGTTTTTTACACGCCTGTCGATTATTCAGGCATCCGTGCTGCCGAGTACGTGGGTGACGCGCGGCATCGAGGCGGCGGTGGCTGATCGTCGCGGTGACGCGTTGCGTTACCTCATCGTGCTTGTGGCCAACGGATTGTTCCTGAGCTGGTTCGCCATTCATCTGGTGTCGTTCGGATTCGTGGGGGCGTTCGATCGTGCGGGCGGATCGCGCGGCGAGACGGATCGGCCCGCCGTTGAAACTTCCGGCGGTGTGGCTGGGATGATCTTCGCTTTCCTGCCCAAATCCCCCCGCCTCATAGCAGCCAAGGACTTGCGCATGTTTTTGCGCGATCCGCTGCAATGGTCGCAGTTGGCGATTCTGTTCGGACTTATGTCGCTTTACCTGATCAACACGCCGCGATTCTCCGTGGCGGACGGGCCTACGCGATGGTCGTCCTTCATTCCGTTTCTAAATCTGACAGCCATCAGCTTCATCCTGGCGACGTTCACCAGCCGGTTCGTTTTTCCGCTCATTTCGATGGAAGGGCACCAGCTTTGGCTGATCGGTCTGCTGCCGATTTCGCGGGCGTGGATTCTGGTGGCGAAATTCTCTTTTGCGATGGTGGTGACGCTTTCGGTGGCGACGGGCGTGAACATGCTGGCCTCCTACATTCTGCGCATCAGCTTCGTTTCGTCTGTGGTGCATTGGGCGGTGACGGCTTCGGTGTGCTGGGGGCTTTGCGGGTTCGCGGTCGGTATCGGAGCGAGGCTGCCGAAATTCGACCAGCACAACCCCGCGCGCATCGCCAACGGATTGGGCGGCACGATCAACCTGATCGCGTCGGTCGCCCTGATCGCGTTCATGTTGGCTGGGATGGGCTTTGTGACCTACCGCGTTGGCGAGGGGGGTATCAACTCCCGGTCTGAATGGATGGTGTTTATTCTGGCGGGTGTTATCGTTCTTTTGGGTATCGCGGCTGGTACGGTGGCGATGGCCGTCGGGGCGAGGCATCTCAAGCGGATCGAGGTTTGACGCATCGCGCGGCCGGGGGAACGGGTGTCGATCTCTTCGTGAGCCGTCACTTGAACAGTGCGCGTACCGCGGCAAGGTTCAAACGAAATCCTTCGATTGCGCGAGAAGTGAACGATTCATCGGTAAGCGGCTGCGGAACGTATCGTCCATCTTCGAGGCGATAGAAAATCAACTCGTTCGCCTGCGGGTCGATGATCCAGTACTCGGCGACCTGGAATCTCTCGTAGTCGGACTTTTTTGTTTCCTTGTCGAAGCGGCGCGACGATGGCGATACGATTTCGACGATCATGGCTGGCGGACCCGATATTTGATGGCCGCTGCGTTCGGCGTGTTCGTTGGTGATGAATGTGACATCCGGGCGGAATACAAGATCGCGATCATTAAGTCCCTTGCCTAGAAAAACGTCGATCTCGGGATAGACCACGCCGACGGGGTGGGACTTCAAGTACGTCGCGATTTGGTGGGCCACTTCCATAAGTATGGCCTGGTGCATTCGCGTCGGGCTGGGCGACATGCAAACCACACCGTCGATGAGTTCATAACGCTCCTGAGATTCGCCAAGCTGGAAGTACTCTTCTGCGGTCATACGCAGGCCGTAGTGGCAAGGGCTTTGCTGTGTGAGTTGGTCGGTGGTCGTGTGCATGTTCGTCTCCGCCTCCATAATAGCACAGTTTGGAGGCGAAACGGGTGAAAAAGGTTAGTAGACGCCTTCCACAAGCGGTGTGGCGAAGCCGGAGAAGGGGCGGACGTCGCCGACTCCGTCCCACGGGTAGGCTTCGCAAGGCGGGGTGCGGACGGCTTCGTCGCGCTCGAGGAAGCCGGGCATGAAGAATTCCTTCGTGAGTGTCGTCAGGCGTGTGCGTCCGATCTGCCCGTAGTCGACAACGCGATCGAGATCGTCGGGGTCGACCACCTCGACCGTCGCCCGAGGCTGGGGCGGATGGTAGATCACGCTGTATTTGTCGGCTGGATCGAACGGCTTGTGACAGGCTAAGCCCATCAGCGTGTTGCCGTAGGTCGGTACGAAGTCAATCTTGCCTTCGAGCAGTTCCTCGCGGGCGAAGCGGTGGAATTGTGCAGTGAGTTGCGTTCCGCCGCAGAACACGCCTTTGATCCCGGCACTGACCAGGGAGATGCGGTCGCAGAGGGCTTCGAGCAATTTCGGGGTGGTAAACAGACATTGAATGTCATCGTGGGCTTTGAGCAGCGACAGGCCTTGATTGATTACGTGGTCCTTGTACTCGTGCATCATGGCTGGGCGGCCGGACTTGATGAGCTTGACCACCCAGCGCGGGTCCATGTCCACGCAGAAGCAGATGCCGCCGCGATGCTGACACAGGTGCTCAACGGCCAGGCGCAAGCGTCGCGGACCGCTGGGGCCTAACATGAGCCAGTCCGCTCCTTTGGGAAAGGCTTTGTCGCAGAGCGTTTCGCTGAATTGTTCGTAGTCGATGCGGAAATCTTCGATGTTGATGCGGCTCTTGGGTATGCCGGTCGTGCCGCCGGTCTCGAATACGTAGATCGGCTTGTCCGCAAGAGCTTTCGGTACCCACCGTCGCACCGGCCCGCCGCGGAGCCATTCGTCTTTGAACGGTTCGAACTTGCGAAGATCGGCGAAGCTGTTGACTTCCTTGCGCGGGTTCCAGTCGAGCTTCGAGGCGTATTCAAGCCAGAACGGGCATCCGGTCTCGGGATCGAAGTGCCAAGCGACTATTTCGCGCACGTGGGCGTCGAGTTGGTCCTTGGCTTCGGAGATATGTTTTTCCATCTTCATGATCGTTGTATTCAAGACGGCGACCGTCGTACAAGGTGTTCGATTCCTGCCGTGACCGAATGGAGATAAGCTCGCCGTATCGTTAGTCGTCCAGTGCAAACAACGTCCGCCTGTTGACGATATACAGCACGCCGCGGGAGGCTACCGGTGTTGTGTAGACGGCGTTGCGGAGATCGTTTGTGGCGATTTCCTTCAGTTTGGGGCTGTGTTTGAGCACGACGACTTCTCCGTCCTCGTCGCCGAGGTACACTTTTCCGTCCACTACGTAGGGCGATCCCCAGATGGCTGCGAACGTGTCGTGCTTCCAGTGCGGCTTACCGGTCTTGACGTCCAGGCAGTATATGAACCCGCTCAGGTCCGCAGTGTAAAGCAGGCCGTCGGCGATGGCGACGGACGACATCGTGCGATGGAAATCGTCGCCGCCGAGATGCCAGACTCTTCCCGATTCAGTTACGTCGCCGGTCTTCGTGGCGTCGATGGCATATAGATGCCCAGGCCCTTCGCCGTGCTCGGGGTCTTGGCCTACTGCGAGGAAAACCTTGTCGTCGTAGATGACGGGTGTGGCGATGATGTTGTTCTTCGTGCCGCGTCCGCCCAGTTCCCAGTGCGATTTTTTGGGGTTGAGATCGAATTTCCAGATCAGTTCGCCGTTTTTGGGATTGAGTGAATAGCACCAGCCGTCGCCCGCGCCAAAAACGACCTGCGGCTTGCCTTTGATGACGCCGTACGCCGGCGACGACCATTGGCCATGAAGGACGTTTCTGCCCGCGAGGATTTTATCCCAAACGAGTTCGCCGGTTTTCTTGTTGATTGCGATGATATCCGGCGCGTCGGGCACGGGGAGATTGAGATGCCCTTCGTCCACGCCGTTCGACGTGAGAAGGAAGATCAGATCCCCAGCCCCGACCGGCGAGGACGTTGCGAGGTTGTGCGGAAAGACGCCGAGTTCCTCGATCATGTCGAAGGTCCAGATGAAATCGCCGTCCTGGGACTCTTTGTATTTTTCGCCCTTGAATGGGCCGTCGTTTTCGCCGTCGGTAAAGCCCTCGACATCCGCACAGACCACATCGCAGCGATTGCTGACATAGTACAGGCGGTTGCCATCGACAAACGGCGAAGAGCATATTCCCTGCTCAGGCCAATCGTTCACGCGCCCAGTGGGCAGCTTGTCGTGCGTCGCCTGCCAGAGGAATTTTCCGGTCTTTTCCTCGAAGCACATAATCACGCCCTTGTCGCCTTTGATGTTGGGGCGGCGGTTGGCGTTGTTGTTTGTGCCGATGAAGATGCGCCCGTTAGCGATGACCGGGTTGCCGTAGGATTGCGAGCCGAGGTCGGCTGTCCATTTGACGTTCTTGCCGGTCTTGACGTCCCAGGTCGCGGGGATGCCGGTTTCGCCCGAAACCATGTTGCGGTCGGGCGATCCGCCCCACATAGGCCAATCGCCGCGTTTGGCTTTGGACAGCGGCTCAGCCGTCACGCAGAGGGAGCAGACAAGAACGACGATGGAGGAGCTTAAGAGTCGATGGGTCATTTTCGTGTAACCTTGAAGTTGTCGAAGAAAGTCGCAGGCCCGTCGCTGCCGGACGTGGTACCGGTCGAGTAACAATAGAGTCCGGGGCTGCCCTCGACGTTGGGCAACGCGTCAGTCACTTCCATGTTCCAGGCATCAGGCTCGGATTCACCTCTTGGCCAAACCTTCACGCGGCAGACCGCCGTTTTCCACTGGGGAGTCACTTCGAATTTGGCTGTGTACCACGTGTCCGGTGTCCAGTCGAAGGGTACGTCGTGTCGGAATCGCGGTACGGGCGACCAGCTTTCGATACGCAGGATCGTCTGACTTGGGTCTGCCTCCGACCGCATCATGATGAAGCGATAGCGTGCGTTGATAAGCCCCTGCTCCGGCAGATAGGATCGCCGTCTCTTCTTTTTCAGCTCGCTCATCATGTCCGCCTGCACGGTGTATCCGCTGGGGATCGGTGGTCCTGCGTAAGCGCGAAGGCGCATGATGGGGGGGCTGGGTTTCTCCTTGGGGGCGAGTTTGCGCAGCATTTTGCCGCCGTCCCGCTCGACGATTTTCGTCTTCCCGCCCACGCCGATCCAGCCGGAAGGAACGGAGCCCACTTTGTAAGATTCAAAGTCGTCGCTGATCGGCAATTTGGGGCAAATGCGCACGCGGGCCTTGGCTTCCAAACCTTCCGCACGGGCGACGATGTAGCCGGCAGTGTATTGGGCACGATTGGGTGCGGTGAACGATCCGTCCGCACTCACGCGCCCGTCCAGGCCGATCGGTGTCAGCGGAAGCACGACCGTCCCGACACGCCGCCCGAGTTGGTCGAAGCGTGTTAGTTCGAATCGAACCGTCTCGCCCGGCGACAGTGTGACTTCCGCCGGGACAATTTGTAGAAAACCTGCACCGTCGGCGGAGGCGGTTGATTCCGCTGGCATCGGTGGGATAGGCGTCAATTCGACCTTGGCGCCCTTGCTGCCAAGACAATACGTCCCGTAGCGCGTCATGAAGACCACACGCCCATTCGACACGGCTGGCGATCCGTAAATCTCGTCCACCAAATTGTCCGCGCGCTTGAACTCATGGCGATCCAGTGACACACACTTGTCACCAGCGTCGCGCAGGATATGAAAGGTGCCCGTCTGCTCGCCGACATAAATCACGCCGTCGGCTGTAACGACCGGGGATCCCTTGCCGACGCGACCGAGGCTGAACTCCCATATCTTCGTGCCGGTTGCCGCGTCGATGCAGAACAGATTCGCGGAATTGTCCACCAGATAGAGTCGCCCATTCGCGATTGCGGGCGATGCATAGCCAACCGTCATTTCGCGGATGCGCCACACTTCCCCCGTTTCGGTGATGTCGCCGCGTTTGGACGCATCTATGCACACCACCCTGCCCATGTCCGTATTGTCGATGCACTCTTCGCTTTGGGCGACGAACACATGATCCCCGTTCACCACCGGCGATACGTTCAAGCCTCGTTTGCTGAAACGGAATTTCCACAAGCCCTGGCCGGTGCGCGCTTTCATTCCATAAACATTGCCGTCCGCATTGGGTGCGATGAGCTGACGCACACCGTCGATGACGGCTACGACCGGCGCGGCGTAGGTCGTGTCCAGCGGTTTGCCACCCGGCGCGGACCACCACATGACGCGACCGTCGTGCTTGTTGAATGCGACGTAACGATGCAGAGGCCGACCTTGGTTGCCCCAGCTCGAACTGAGGAAGCTGACGATCACGCGGTCCTCGTCGATGATCGGATTGTGCAGTCGGCCGCCGTATCCGCTGACGCGACCGTACTCCTCGGCCATCGAGTGTTTCCAGAGGATTTTTCCATCGCGATTGAAGCAAAACATCTCGCCGCCCGTGCCGTGAACGTAGACGTTGCCCGTTTGCGGATCGCCCACCGGAGACGCCCAGCCGACCCGGTTCTCGACGATGTCAGTGTGAAATACGTTGAAGCGGTGCTCCCAGAGCGTTCGTCCTGTGTTGGCGTCGAGGCAGAACACTCGTTCAGCCGCCGTGCTGATGTGACCTGCCAAACCGAAACCGAACACGCGACCATTCATGATGATAGGCGTGCAGCGTCCGCCGAGTTCTGAATTCCAGAGAAGGTTTTCACCGTCGGACGACCATGTCGTGACGACCGCATTTTCGCGCGTCGCACCGGTTTGCTCCGGGCCTCGCCAGTAAGGCCAATCACTCGCCGACGAGCTACAGGCTTGCAGCATGAAGGCAAGGACGGCGAGTGTGCTGAATATGCTTTTTCGTTTCATATCATCGGTCCATTCAAATTCACGATGGCGACCCACCGCGTCGAACACGTTGAGCTTTCAAATCGAATCGAGGCAATGTTCCGCTCGGCACCGATTCGACGATGGGCCTGAAGTTCAGACGATCACGAACAGCCCGCGCGATCCGATCCGCCAGGCCCTCAGGCGTGCGGTCGGCGTACGGTTCGATTTCGATGCGCAGCTCATCCATCGCGTCCCTATCCTCGACGGTCAGACGAAACTCCGCAACCTCGTCAAACTCACGCAGAATGCCTTCAATCGCGGACGGGAAGACGTTGTTGCCGCGAATCAGAAACATGTCGTCGATGCGCCCGGCGATGCCGCCCTCGATCCGTGCGAACCATCGACCACACGCGCACAAGCCCCGCGTGAGTGCGGCTGAATCGCCCGTGCGGTAGCGGATCATGGGCAGGCCCGTGCGACCCAGATTGGTCAGGACCAGCTCGCCCGATTGCCCGTCGGGCAGAGGCTGATGCGAGTCAGGGTCAATGATTTCCGCGATGAATTCCGTCTCGATCACATGAATCCCGCCGGGGTTCTCCGCACACTCGAAACCCCACGCTCCCATTTCGGTCATGCCCACGTGATCAATGACGCGCGCTCCCCACGCGGACTCGATTCGAGATTTTACGGCTGCAACGTTTCCACCCGGCTCGCCCGCGACGATGAGCATGCGCACCGTCGAACCAGCCAGGTCGATTCCCTCTTCGTGCGCTGTCTCCGCAAGATGCATCGCATAGGTCGGCGTGCAGCAAACCACCGTCACCCCGTTGTCCAGCATGTAACGCAATCGAGCCGCCGAGGTCATGCCGCCCGCAGGCAGACACAGATTCCCAAGGTCAGCCGCCGCTTCAAACGCAGACCAGAACCCGACGAAAGGCCCGAACGAAAACGGGAACATCAAGCGATCGTCGTCACGCAATCCGCCCGCTTTGAATACGATGCTCCAGCAGCGCTTCCACCACGCCCAACTTCGCGGCGTGTCGAGGCAACGCAACGGCTGACCGCCCGTGCCCGATGTCTGGTGAAACCGGTTGTACTTTTCGATCGGAAACGTGTGGATTGTTCCATAGGGTGGATGACCCTGCTGATCGGCTTCGATTTCAGTTCTTGAAAGCAGCGGCAGCACACTCATGTCGTCGGAGCCGGCATTGAAACGCACGTCGGCCAACCGCTCGCGATAAAAATCATTGCTCGATCGCACGACGCTCAGCAAGCCGCCGAGTTTCACGCGCTGCAACGTGCGGACCGCCTCCGCATCCAACGTTTCTTCCTGCCTGTCGAAAAATGCCATCAGCGAGTGCGATACCCCGATTCTGAAACGACGACCATGTCCTTCGGGGGTCATCTTAGCCCACAAAGCAGCACGTTCGCGATGCCGCAGACTGTAAGAATATGTAACACGGGGGCTGGATGACCGCAAAGACGGGTGTCTTGTCGCGGTAATTAGATGTAACCGTACCGCCGGATTCGCTTGTATCCAGAGTGTCGACCGGTACGATGTTGGTGTTCGGGTGTGTGCGGGCGAAAATCGCTCCGCCTTTGTATCAATCATTCTTGGGGCTGACCGTGGTTTAGCCCTGTACCGAAATCACAAAGGAGCAAGGTTCATGTTTACGAATCGACGCTTGATCGTTTCCGCTTCGCTGTCGTTGGCGGGCACCATGATGATGGCTACCAGTCTGCGGGCCGAGGCACCGACTTACACCGTCGCGAAGGAGAACAAAGCTTTGCCGAGCTTTTTCTCGCTCGAATTCGGAGCACCGGGCAATGCTTCGATTGGAGACATCGCACGCACCGACATCGTCATGCGTTACGATCTTGTTGCGAGCAAGGGGTCTGCCCGTTTTCTCGACTACCAGCAGGACGTCGCTTCGCTCAACCTTCCCGACGGCCAAGGCGGACCGGGTTTCGACACCGGCGCTATCAAGATCGAGATTATCGAATCGGAGAGTGCTCAATTCTCTTTCGACGAGCAGACACGCACCGGCGAGTTCACCACGAGTGACACCTACGCCGTCTACTTTGAAGGCGACCTGAGCCTGTTCGGAATCGAATCACCGTTCGTCCTTCCTTCCGACTCGACGGGGACCATGCAATTCCACCCCGGCAGCGAAACGTCCGGCACGATCGACATGATCTGGGAAGGCGAGGGCGTTATCGGTGAACCGCCGTTCGAGTTGCCCTTCTTCTACCGCTGCGAGGTTCATACCGAGTTCCAGATTCCCGAGCAGTCAGATTTCAACGCCGATGCCGTCGTCGATCGCGACGACTTTTCATTCCTCTGGGATTGTTTCAGTGGAGTGAACGTTGATTACGATCATCCTGTTTGCGAGTTGGCCGACCTTGATCTCGACGGCGATGTTGATCGTTACGACCTCCGCACCTTCAGGGCAGACCAGAACGCGAAGTAGCAGATGCCAAACCCATCGGGCTGATGCACATTGCCAGCGCATTGTCGCGACTCAATTGACGGATTGGGTGCCCCACGGCTTTAGCCGAGGGGGGAGTCGAATCCAGGGGCCTTTCGACTTCCCCACCTCTGAAGAGGTGGGGCACCCAACCATCATTTCACGCTCGACAAAGCACTAAGCCGGCATCGCCGGAACGACGCGGCCCGAACGCTTTTTCGGGCCGTGTGTTTTTTTGATCGTACGAGGGTTTCCGATCACAAACGTCCGCGCCGGATGAAGCCAGCGGCTCGTCAATTGGTATCTAGCCTTGTTTGTGAAGAATCGAACCCGGTCATGACATCACCCGCCCGCTCATTACGTGTCGCCTATCTCGCCGCCGGTGCGGGCGGGATGTACTGCGGCAGTTGCATGCGCGACAACCGGGTGGCAGCTACGCTTATCACCCAAGGGCGTGACGTCATGCTCATGCCGCTCTACACGCCGCTGCGCACCGACGAGCGCGACGTCAGCATGCAGCGCGTCTATTACGGCGGCATCAACGCGTTCCTCCAACAAAAACTGGCGTTGTTTCGACACACGCCGTGGTTTGTCGATCGCCTGCTCGACGCACCGTCACTGCTTCGCGGTGTCGGCAAGTTGGCCGCCAAGACCGACGCCAAGGATTTGGGCGCACTCACCGTATCCGTACTGCAAGGCCGCGACGGATTGCAACGCAAAGAACTCAAGAAACTCATCGTCGGCTTGCGTGGATTGAAGCCGGACTGCGTCGTATTGCCAAACCTGATGTTTGCCGGCGTCGCGAGAGACCTGAAGAATGCGTTGAATGTTCCTGTCCTTTGCACGCTGGCTGGCGAGGATATTTTCCTCGACGCTCTGCCCGATCCATACCGCACGAACGTGGACGATCTGATCACTGAACACGCAGCGGCCATCGACGCGTTCATCTCGCCCACGCAGTACTTCAGCCGTTTGTGCATCGAGCGTTTCAAGCTCGACCCCGGGCGCGTGCGTCACGTGCCGATGGGCATCAGCATCGACGACTGCGACATCGCATCACCCGGCGATGGACCGGTCGTCATCGGCTACCTGGCACGCGCGAGTCCGGAGAAAGGGTTGGCCATCCTGTGCAACGCATTCGCGCGCGTGCGCGATGCAGGCCATGACTGCCGCCTGCGCGTGGCGGGCTACGTCGAACCTGCCGATCGCGCATATTACGAACAAGCACAGGCGTCGATCTCGCAAGCCGGTCACGGTGAGCACGTACAATTTTGCGGCGAGTTGGACCGCAAGGGAAAAATGGATTTCCTGCGATCGCTGCATGTCCTTTCTGTGCCGGCGGTCTATCATGAGGCTAAAGGCTTCTACGTGCTCGAAGCGATGGCCTGCGGCGTGCCGGTCGTTCAGCCGGATATCGGTTCGTTTCGCGAACTTGTCGAACCCGCGCAGGCTGGCCTGCTGTACGATCCAACCGTGGAAGGCGCCCTGGAGGAATCACTCATCAGCCTCATCGAAAACAAACAGTTGCGTGCAAAGATGGGCCAAGCCGGTACGCGGGCGGTGCGCGAGCGTCACACAGACCAGCACATGGCCGACGGCGTCTGGGCCATCATCGAGGAGGTGTGCTGACCTTGCCGACACTCACCGTCGAAAAAATCTCAAAATCCTACGACTCGCCCGGCGGAACGCTGCAAGTCCTGTGCGACGTAGACTTATCGATCGATTGTGGCCAAGCCGCCGTCATCATGGGCCCCAGCGGGTGCGGCAAGAGCACGCTGCTCAACATCCTCGGCTCGCTCGAACAGCCGACCGGCGGGCGCATCACGCTGGACAACGTCGATCCGACCACGCTCGACGAAAAAGGGTTAGCCGCTTTCCGCAATCGGAGCATCGGGTTCGTGTTTCAGGATCACCACCTCCTGCCGCATTTGACCGTCCTGGAGAACACCATGCTGCCCGCGCTCGTCGGGTCTTCGGGCGAGGTGGACGAATCCCGCGCTCGCGAACTTCTCGCAAAGGTCGGATTGGCTGATCGCCTCGAACATTTGCCCGCCGAAATTTCAGGCGGCGAGCGTCAGCGGGCAGCCATCGCCCGGGCGCTCATGAATCGCCCGAAACTCGTGTTGGCCGACGAGCCGACCGGAAACCTCGATCGCGTGTCCGCGGATCGGGTTGCGGACATGCTGCAGTCGCTCCATCGCGAGCAGAATGTCGTTCTGATTCTCGTCACGCACAGCGAGCCGTTCGCCCGACGATTCGACAAACGGTATGAACTGCTTGAAGGCCGACTGAAAGCTTGCTGAAGAACACAGGCTTTCCGTGTGGCACCGATTAGTGTGGTATCGATTAGTGTGGCACCGGTTTTCAACCGGTGCAAATGAATGGCGTTCCAAGTGGCACTGGCTTTGGAGCTGGTGAATACACGGGTTGAAAACCCGTACCACGCTTTTACTTCAGCCCGCTAAGCGAGCATTAACAACGTGCGACTTAGAACCCTTCATGTCCGTTCGTTCACTTATCATCGGCGAACGAATCTCGCGGTCGGGCTTGGCGTGCTGGCAGCCACAACCGCCCTCACCGGAGCGCTCATCGTCGGCGATTCCGTGCGCATCAGCTTGCAAGCCAATGCCCTCGAACGATTGGCCGGCGCGGACTGCGCGATCCGTTCCGGCGGATTTTTCGACGAATCTTTGGTGGGAAGATTGGCTGGCGCGGGATCAGAGGTCGACGCCCGCCCCTTGTTCGTCCTCACCGGGACGGCTGAACACGCGCACACCGCAGCCCGCACCAATCGCGTCAACGTCTTTGGCCTCGACGATTCTTTCAACCTTGATTTCGACGATGGAATCGTGCTCAACGAAGCGCTGGCTCGCGATTTGAACGCAACCGTCGGCGACGACGTACTCATTCGCGTCGGCAAGTCAGGCAGGGTCTCCACCGAAACGATTCTAGGCCGGCGCGACGACACGACGGCTTCGATGCGCAAAACGGTACGCGGGATCATCCCCAGCCACGGAATCGGCGGCCTCGAGTTGACCCCCAAACACGACGTCCCGCGGAACGTATTCATCCCGCTCAAAGACATTCAGCGTCGTCTCGACCAATCCGCCCGCGTGAACACCGTCCTCATCTTCGCGAAAGATGCTGAGACCGATTCGATTCGCCGCACCCTGAAAGACCAATGGCGACTCGATGATGTAGGCCTGTCCATCCGCATCGACCAATCCCGAGGCTACGTCGCCCTCGAAAGCGAGCGATTTCTGATCGAACCCGCCGTCGAGCGTGCAGCCGCAAACGCCGGTAGCGACCTGAACGCCTCCGTCGAACGCATACTGACCTATCTCGCCAACGGAATCGCCGACGACGGCAGTGAAATACCTTACTCAACCGTGGCAGCCATCAATGCACAAGCGTGCGACGGAGCGTCGATTCCACAGATCAAACCCGGCGAAATTGTCCTGCACCAGTGGGCCGCCGACGATCTCAGCGCGCGTCTCGGCGACACCATTCGTCTGGACTACTACGCGATGGGCCAAGCGGGTCGCCTCGACACGGGGCGGGCTGAATTCACGCTCGCCAGCATTATGCCGATGACACCGGCCTGTGTGGACCCCGGTTTCACTCCGCAATACAAAGGCGTCACCGACACCGACAGCATCGCGGATTGGGATCCGCCGTTCCCCATCGACCTCAAGAAAGTTCGCGACAAAGACGACGACTATTGGAAGCAGTACCGCGCCGCCCCCAAAGCCTTCATCGCGCTGAAATCCGGACAAGACCTCTGGGCCGACGATGCCGAACGATTCGGTCGCCTCACCTCGATTCGGATCCGCCCGTCCGACACTTCGCAAACATTGGAAGAACTCGCGACCGCCTGGGCCGACCGCATTCAAACGCAACTCGAACCTGCCGCCGTAGGCCTGTCTGTGCAACCGCTTCGCGAGCAGGCGCTGACCGCCGGCAAGGGCAGCACGGATTTCGCGGGCCTGTTCATCGGCTTCAGCCTGTTCCTTATCGCATCGTCAGCCATGCTGGTCGCACTCCTCTTTCGTCTCGGTGCCGAGCGACGGGCAGGCGAAATCGGATTGATGCTCGCCATCGGATTTGAACCGAAACGCGTGACGCGCCTGCTGATTGTCGACGGCACCGTCGTCGCATGCGCGGGCGCCCTCGCAGGGCTGGCCGCCGCCGTCGCCTACGCACAACTCATGATCGCCGGCCTGACATCATGGTGGTCGGATGCGGTCAACGCGCCGTTTCTCAAAGCCCACGTCACCCCCACAAGTCTCGCTGTCGGCCTGCTCTCCGGCATCGCGGTCGCCGGTATCGCGGTGGCATGGTCGGTACGCGGGCTGACCCGGCAATCGCCCCGGTCGCTTCTCGCCGGCCAGGTTCTCGACGCGACGCAAAACGCACACGCCGCCCGGCGACCGTGGGGGCTGTTCATCTGGATCGCATTCGCAGCCGCCGCTGTTGTCCTGCCGTTCATGCCCACCGGCTCCGATCCGATGTCCGCATCGCTGGCGTTTTTCGGCGCGGGTGTTTGCGCACTGGTCGCCGTACTCGGATTCACGCGCGAAGGCTTCCCCCGGCTGTTCCACCGCGCCATCCACACCAAGGGAACACCCGCCGCCATTATGCTCGGGTTGCACAACCTGCGTCGTCATCGCGGACGAAGCATGATGACCATCTCCCTGATCGCGTCGGCCTTCTTCATCGTCGCATCGTTGCACGTTTTCCGTCAGGACGCTGGCACCGCAGACACACTCGATCGCGAAACGCCCACCGGTGGCTTCGCCCTTCTTGCGGAATCGACCGTTCCGATCGCCTACGATCTCAACACACCCCAAGGCCGAGACGCGCTGAATCTCTCCGCAAACGAAAACGCCTACAACACCATGAAAGTGCAGGCCTTTCGTTTGAAACCGGGCGACGACACCGGATGCGCGAATCTCTACGTACCGACCGACCCCAAGATCATCGGTGCCACACAAAGCATGATCGCCCGCGGCGGCTTCCGATTTTCGTCCATCGTCGAGGATCGCACGAACCCGTGGGAATTGCTCAACCTCGATCTCCCCGACGGCGTCATCCCCGTCATCGGCGACGAAGCCGCCGTCATGTGGCAGCTTCATTCGGGTTTGGGCAAGGATTTGAAAATCACCGACGAGCGAGGCCGACCCGTCCGCTTGCGGTTCGTGGCTCTTCTCTCAGGCAGCGCCTTGCAGGATGAGCTTGTCGTTTCAGAAGAGAATTTCGCACGCATGTTCCCCACAATCGACGGGTTCAGCCTGTTCCTGATCGAAGCACCGAAGTCGAACGTCAGTGCGTTGGCAATAGCTTTGGAAAAAGACCTGGCTGACTACTCGCTGGATGTCGAACCCGTCGAGCGCAGGCTGGAGCGATATCTCGCGGTCCAGAACACCTACATCTCGACTTTTCAGACGCTGGGTGGATTGGGGCTTGTTCTCGGTGTCGTCGGGCTGTCAGCCGTGCTCTTGCGGAATGTCTGGGAGCGACGTCGCGAGTTGGCCCTCATGCGCGCCCTCGGATTTTCCCGAAAGACCCTGTCGATCATGGTACTCGCCGAGAACGCAGCCCTCCTCATCGCCGGGCTGCTTTGCGGCACGCTGGCAGCGGCTGTCGCGGTCATCCCCTTCGCCGTGGCACCCAATCGCGCGGTAGACTGGATACCGATGTTCTACACCTTGGCAGCCGTGCTCGCCGCCGGATTCACCGCAGGTTCGTTCGCTGTCAGTCGAGCGCTTCGCGTTCCACTGGTTCACGCCTTGCGCAGCGAGTGAACCTCTGCCGCAGTTTCAACAAAAGTCGCCCGATGTCCTGCCCCCCTTACGTCTCCGAAACCGTCACACGCATCGCTTCCTCGAGCGTGGTCAAACCCTGAAGAACTTTCTGCATGGCGTCCTGCCGCAGCGTGGTCGCACCGTGCGTGATCGCGTGCTGCTGAAGTCGCTCGGTGGAGGCTTTCTCCATAACCAGCTCGGACAGACCCTCATCGAACGGCACGAATTCGTACAGCCCCACCCGATCGTAATAGCCCGCGCGGGCGCACCGCGAGCAACCCGCGCCGCGATAGATTTCGACGGCATCACGTTCCTCGGGCACGCCGAGGAGCTTGCGCTCCGTAGCGTTGGCTTCGAACGCGGTCTTGCAGTTCGTGCAGATTTTTCGCACCAGCCTCTGAGCCATCGCACCGATGAGGGCGCTGGATACAAGATACGGTTCACAGCCCATGTCCAGCAATCGCGTCAGCGAGCCGACGGCAGTGTTGGTGTGCAGTGTGGCGAAGACCAGATGACCCGTCAGCGACGCTTCCAAAGCTAAGTGAGCCGTCGGTTCGTCGCGAATCTCACCAACCATAATAACGTCGGGGTCGTGTCGCAGGATGCTGCGCAAAGCCGCCGCGAAAGTCACCCCATATTCCGCATCGACTTGCACCTGATTGATACCGGGCATGTGGTATTCAACCGGGTCTTCAATGGTAATGATGTGGCGATCGATCGCGTTGATCTGCTGCAACGCCGCGTACATCGTCGTACTCTTGCCGCTCCCCGTCGGACCTGTGATCAGAATAATGCCGTGCGGTTGGCGAATCAGTCGCTCAAACGCCTGTCGCGTTTCCAAACCCATGCCAAGTCGTTCGAGGCTGACCTGCGAACGGTCCATGTTCAGCAGACGCATCGTGACACGCTCGCCGTTGACCGTCGGAATGATCGCGACACGCACGTCGATTTCCTGCTCAAAGCTCGTCTGCGTGAAACGCCCGTCCTGCGGCTTGCGCTTCTCGGTGATGTCGAGATTGGTGAGCACCTTGACGCGCGAGGTCATACCCGGAGCCGCCTCCAGCGGGAAAGCCCGCGCTTCGATCATCCGCCCATCGATGCGCATACGCACACGCAAGCGGTCCGCCTCCGGTTCGATGTGAATGTCGCTGGCCCGACGATCGACGGCTTCGTCGATGATACTGTCCAGCTGCTCGACCATGTTCAAACCGGTGATGGAAACTTGGGCGGTCCGCCGCGCCGTGGGAGACAGCTCGACCATACGCGCCCCTTTGGCGCGAGCGTCCCCGTAAACCTCATCCTGTAATTCAAGAATCTGAAAACGCGGGCTGACCACGAACTGCGTCGGCCTGTCGAAGTGTTCCAGCAACGCAGCCCGTACGCTCGGGTCCACCGGGTCCGCAGCCGCGACGACCAGTTGATTCGAAACCTCGCCGAAAACCAGGCATTGCTTCCGGCGCGAAACATTTTCCGGCAGCGCAAGAACCCACGGCACCGACGGGCGTCGCCGCGTCAGATCAAGATAACGCAGCCCGTGGAGTTCCGCGTACGCCTGTGCGACTTCCGCGTCGCTGAGCGAATCGTTGGCCAGCAACATCTCGACCGGCGGCAGACCGGTCATAGCCGATTCCATCAGAACGTTCTGCAGAGCGTCGTGCGACATGACCCTGCGTTCGAGCATCTTCAGGAGAATCTTACGCTCGGTATCGATGGCAGCGATCATGGCGATAGACCTATCCGTGGCCGACCACACCGATAACGGCATCGTCGTCGAGAATGGTGGTTCCGCGATGTTTGTCGCAGGCCGCTGTAATGCGGGCAATCATGTCCGTGCTCGATCCGTACAGATCCCGATCCAGCAGGAGATCGTGAAGACGCTGCGTACCGAGCGGCTCGTTGGCTGCGTTGCACATCTCGGTCAGTCCGTCCGTGTGGCAGACCAGACGAAACGAAGCCGGCAGATCCAGCGTCGCGATTTCATATCCGTAGTTCACGTCGATGCCCAACACCAGCGACGGCTGATCGAGCGTGACAAGCCTGCCCGCCGCCACAAGCATCAGCGGCGGAGGCCCACCCGCATTGATGTAACGAATCTGCCCCCCGGCTGGGTCGATATCGATAACTGTACACGTAATCAGTTGCCTCGCCTGCCGCTCGGTCATGGTCCGGTTCAGTGCGGTCATAATGGCAGCTAGGTCGCGCGTGCCGTCCTCGATGTTGAGAGCTGTACGCAACGCCGTCCGCACGCCCCCCGCCTGAACAAACCCGCGAACACCCTGACCCCCGGCATCCACCACGATCAGAAACATCCGACCCTTCGCCGCCGGGATGACGTCGATAAAGTCGCCGCACCGCGATCGCCCCGCCAACAGCTTCACCGAAACATCGAACGATTCCGTACTCTTCGGCTGAACCGTCAGCGAGAGTTGCAGCCGGCGCAACGTCGCCAGCCAAGCCGGCGCGACTGCCTGCTCCGCCGAGACAAGCCTCTGCGACGTGTCAGCCATCAACGATCCAAGATGCGCACCCGCAGCCGCCATCTCCTGTACCGCACTCGCGGGGAACGGCTGCGCACCGGCTGGCCGATCCACATAGAGCACGCCTACCACATCCGAATTGAACAGCAACGGCGCAACCAGACCCGTCACCGCGAAGCCGGCCTTGGGGTCAAGCTGACTCGTCTTCAGCGGATACCGGCCCGCGACAGACTGCAACAAAGCCGAATAAACAAACGTCTGACTGACCGGCGTGCGCGTAGCCCCTTGCATCACGCTCAACCCGCGCGTTGCGACGCAACGCAACTCCTTGTTCGATTCACCACGCAATGCGACAAAGCCGCGATCCGCACCGAGCAGCGGGCACAAGCGCCCCAGCGCGACAGCCGCCACATCCTCCACCCGCGCAGGATAGCCCGCGTCCGAACCGAGCGTCGCCAACTCTCCATAGCGTGCCAAGGGCAGAGAGATAGGCTCCTTGATCTTGATCCATTCCGTACCGGGCGGGTCCTGCCGATCGGGCGTCAGGAAATCCAGCTCAGCCGCGACCTCCCCCTGCTTGTCGTCGAGAAACTCGAAGACGCGATTGCCGATGCGGATAAGGTCTCCGTGGCTGAGCAGCGTCTCCGCCACCTGTTGCCCGTTGACGAATGTTTTGTTGCGACTGCCCAGATCGCGAATGCGATAGCGACCGTCCGGGTCGCGGTCCAGACGCGAATGCTCGCGCGAGACGAGATCATCCACAATTGAGAGCTGGCAGGACTCGACCCTGCCGATCACAAACTTGTCAGACCCCAAGCTCCGCGTCCGAAAAGTCTGCTGGTCGTCGAAATAGCGCAGTTTGCCCATAGCAAAACATCTTAACGCCACAAGCCTCCGCTTCGCAACGCAAGAATCCAACCGCCGGCCCGTCCAACAATCTGGTCGAAGACGACGCACGTTGAACACGGCGTGGCACCGGCTTCCAAACCGGTGCAAGTTGGGTGTGGCATCAGTTTCCGACCGGCGCAAGTTGAACACGGTGCAGCATCAGTTTCCAGCCAGTGCGTAACAGGTCAGCCGTGTGCAACGCCAATTCACTTAAGGGCCGCGTTCGCCGTATTTTCCACTCAGTTTTCGAGCACACCCCAACGAGCCGCGGACTTCAGTCCGCGCGGACGCACCCAGACCCATCCAACACTATTCTCAACCAACACGCCTCCAAGCCGAAACATCGCCATCGCAGATTGCTGACCAGTTGTGTTCCATCAAATTGGAGTCTGCATAGACAAGTAGAAAGGCTTGACGCATGATGCCGCTTCCGGCTACGGATGTTGATATGATTGTCGCCGCCAAAGCCGAGAGGCTTATCGCCCCCGATAAACATGTGGCAAACATATGGGCCGAAAGTACTACGACATCAAGGTGCATGAAACCTACAAAGCGACCCCTGATGACCTCGATAGGGCGAGAAACTTGCCCAGAGATGTGCGTCCACGGAGACACTGCTGGTGGTGGCATTCGGCGTCTTTCGACTGGGAAACGCCCGTCAAGACCGGCTGTACGTTCTTGAAGGCAGATAAGCCTCCAGCGACCCCGAACTCCGATGTTCCCTGCAAACGTTGCGACTCATGTTCTGTTGTAGACCATTACGAAGTCGGCGATCTTTTTGAGGACGGGTTTGAAGAAGACCATTGGATAATTGCAGGAGATTCGCCGAACCAGCCAAATTGAATCTCAGAGTCCATAATTTCCCTGAAAATGGTCAAGAAATCTTGGGAAATCGCGCGAAGATCAGGTGATGTTCCTGTTCGCAGTATCTGTGGGAAAAGCTTCGTGGCCAGCGATTTTGGCCGGCTGGAACAAAGGGGTCGGGAGTCGTTTTCCGCTGCAACGTTGCCCCATTCACCCGTCAAGCCGAATGGGCCTCTTCCTCGTATTCGTCTTCTTCTTCCTCCTCTTCATCGTCTTCGTATTCTTCCTCGTCCTCCTCCTCCTCTTCTTCTTCCATTTCTTCTTCCTCCTCGCCGTCCTCGTCGGCGGACTCATCCTCTTCGTACGAATCCTCTTCCTCTTCCTCATCAACAGCCACTTCGTCGGGCGTGTGGGCGAGGTCGAACATCTGAGCCTGAACACCGGGGGCAGTATCCGCAGCCGCCCGAAGCTGCTCCCACTCCTCGGGCGTGACCATAACTTCGCGCGCCTGCGAACCCTTGTATTCCCCAACAATACCCGCAGCCGCCATCTGCTCGATCAGCCTCGACGCCCGCGAGTAGCCGATGGTCAATCGACGCTGCAACAGGCTTACACTGCCGCGTTTGGTCTCCAGAACAACCTGTACGGCATCGTCGAACAGCGGATCGCGATCTTTGAGCGAGTCCGCGCCTTTGGCATTCATCTTCATCAATTCGGGATGGAATTCCGCCTTCGCATGATCGCCAAGGAAATCAATGACACGCATCAGCTCGTCATCCTCCACATACGTTCCCTGAGCACGCATCAGCTTGTGCGAACCCGGCGGCAGGAACAGCATGTCACCCTGCCCCAACAAGACCTCAGCCCCGTTCTGATCGAGCACGATGCGCGAGTCCATACGCGATGCCACGCGAAACGCGAGACGGCAAGGCAGGTTGGACTTGATCAAACCGGTCACGACTTTCGCCTCCGGACGCTGGGTGGCCACAATGATGTGAATGCCCACCGCACGCGATTTCTGAGCCAAACGCGCCAGGTGATGCTCGACCTCCTTGGCCGACGTCATCATCAAGTCCGCCAACTCGTCGATCATAATGACGATGTACGGCAGACGCTTGGGGATGGCTGCCTTCTCCTGCTCGGTAGACGGTTCGAGCCTGCGGTAAAGCTCCTCCTCGCTCAGTTTGTTAAACGCACCGACGTTCCGCACGCGGGCTTCGGCAATCAGCGCGTAACGCTCGTCCATCTTGGTGACAGCCCATTCGAGAATCTGCTCAGCCCGGTTCATATCCGTGACGATGGGGGCCATCAGGTGCGGCACGTCTTTGAACTGGCTCATCTCGACCATCTTCGGGTCGATAAGAATCAGCTTGACCATGTCAGGCCTGCGGCACATGAGCACGCTCATGATGATCGTGTTCATGCACACGCTCTTGCCGCTGCCCGTGGTCCCGGCGATGAGCATATGCGGCATGCCCGCAAGGTCGGCGACAAGCGGTGAACCGGATGCGTCCTTACCAAGAAACAGCGGGATCGCCATCTTCTTGCTGCGTTCTTCGCCAGCCACGATGAGGCTCTTGAGACGAACCGTTTCCTTGTCGGAGTTGGGCACTTCCACACCAACGGTGTTCTTGCCGGGGATGGGTGCGATGATGCGAACGCTCGGCGCTTTGAGTGCCCGGGCGACGTCGTTGGCCAGCGCGGAAATCTGGCTTACTTTGATACCCGCACCGATGGACAACTCGAACATCGTAATGACAGGCCCGGTATCGATTTCCACCACGCGGGCGTCAAGGCGGAACTCCTGAAGCGTGCGCTCGAGCGTCTTGGCTTTGGCACGCAGAACGCTCTCCTGAGCCGCCCCAAACGTGTACACCGGGTCGCCCAGCATACTGAGCGGGGGAAACTCCCAAGCATCGAGCATGCGCGGGTAGGCCTCCGCCGGCGGCTCGGGTTCAGGTCTTGAAACACGCGGCGGCTCCACCGGCGTTGTTTTCGACCGAGCACTCTTCGCGACGGCGGACTGCTTACGCCCCGACTTCCCCCCCCGCCGGCTTGGCTTGGGTTCTTCGACCGCACCCTCCTCTTCCTCGAAAAGCGAAGGCTGATTCGCCCCGCGAGCCTTACCCTTGCGCGTCTTGCCATCGTGCTCGCCGTGGAATCGAAATCTTGGAACGTCCGGGTCGTCGACCTCCGGCTCCGGGTCGGCCTTGATCGCAGGCTCGTGCTGATCCACTTCCACAGAACGCGGTTTTCGCCGAACCGGTTCAACGCGGGACTTGACCTCGCGAATCACCGCCCCGGTCACCATAGCCGGGCTTGGCAGAGCACGCGGAAAATGGTCCCGCGCGGACGCGATCATCTCACCGGACGAACGCGCAAACTGCCCCAAGGCACCGCCGACACGCAACATCCAACCCTCAGCCGTAAAAAGCAGCCCTACCAGAAAACAATACCCCAGAACCAACACCGCTCCGACGCCCGCAAACGTCTCGCTCAGGAAATTGCCCGCAGCCGCCCCGACCAATCCCCCCTCGCCGAATTCGAGCGCGTTGGCACCCGGTTCCGAGATGAGATGTACCGATGCCGACGTGCAGACCACAACCAGCAACAATCCGAACACGCGCTGCAGGAGATTCACAATGTGACCCTGAAACAGCCAAAGGACAGCTGCACAGGTGGCGAAGAGTATCAACGGGTAGACGCCGTCGCCGATCGTTCGCCGCATGTGGTACGCGACAAACGCCCCTGCCCGCCCGCACGCATTGGCCGTCGCTTCCGCATGCGGATATTGGTGCGAACTAGGCCAATCGCCAGCGTCGAACGTCAGGTTTGCCGCCCAAAGAAATACGCAAATCAAAAACGCCAAGAAAGGCCACAACAACGGCCGGCGATCGACCTTCTTTTTGGCTGCCATATGCAACTCCCCAGCAAAGCACCGCCGCGCGCAGCCAAACTCCACCGGGAATTCGCGACCGGCGATGCATCGAACCTCTTACAGTCTAGTATCGGGTGGCGGCGACGAATCGCACGAACCGCGACCGCCCCTGTTAAGATAGGCAAAGTTTACGGATGGTTGAGCACGGATTGAAAGGCCTGGTAATCGACCAGATCGACGCGCCCATCACCGTCGAAGTCAGCCAGCACGCATTGAGGCGTCTCAATCGCGGATTCAGCCATACATTTCTGAAAATCCGCAAAGTCTGCCAAGTCTACGCGACCGTCACCGTTGATGTCGCCACGAGTGGGTGATTCGTGATTTTGCTCGCCCGAAATCATAGCTGGCCTGCCCCCCTGACCTTGGGGAATTCCCGCGACCGCGACCGTCGTTACTTTCGAGGCGGGGGCCTGCTTCGATTGCGATGAGGTTCCGCCCATTCCGGACGATTTCGGCAGGCGGGCCAGTTGTTCCCGAGCAGCCTCAAATGCAGGATCAATTTCCAGGGTACGCTCGAGCGCTTTGCGAGCGTCGGTGTATCGCTTGTTGGTACGGTAGGCCAATGCAATGTTGTACTGTGCATCGGCTTCGGGGAGCACCGCACGATACTCCGTCAGAGCTTCCTCGTATCGGCTTTGAGCAGCCAAAGCAGCCCCCAGGTTGATCCGGGCACGCATCATATCAGGGTTCATGACCAGCGCGCGACGCAGCGCAGCTTCCGCGTCGGCCCACCGTTCCTGAATCAGATAGGCGAAGCCAAGATTATTTCGAACGTTAGCGTCGTCAGGCCGAAGGCGAATGGCGGTGAGAAAAGCCTGCTCGGATTTCTCGCGCTCGTCCATGAAGCTGAAAACGATGCCAAGACGAGCGTATGCATCAACAAAATTGGGGTCGGATTCGATCGCGTTGCGATACTGCTTGACCGCATCTTCAAAATTCCGCGTGGATTCGTGAAATCGGCCGGCACGATAAAACGTCAGCGTGTCGATTTCCGGCTCGGGCGCATCGGGCGAGGATGCGATTTCAGCCGGGTTAACCTGAACCAAGCCCCCCGCACCGGGGCGATCAAACGGTGAACGATCCTTGGCGCAACCTGCACACCACACCACCGCCGACAATATCACGACCCATCGTGCGTTCATAATTCCTGGTGCCTTGTCAGCCATCGTTCGGTGCAAAGAGACGAACAAAGCCGCGCCCGTAAGGAAGCGGTGGGCCGGGATAGTCGTCTATTACGCCCATTTTGATACACACCTTCGCGGTTCGAATTACCCATCAATTCTAGCCGCCAGGCAGGTCACGCGAAGAATAGGCGCCGGAAGAAGAGGATTCACCCGCTTCCTTGACCCGGTCAGCCGACTCGATCGCATCCTTGGCACCAATGCCGCGTCCGCGACTCAGGCCAGCTTCAACTACGATATTCGACATATCCATGCCCGTATCGGTGAAGTATTCCTCTATGTTCTTGATGCGGGCGGAAATAGCACCCTCGTCCTTGGACCGCGTCTCATAGTGAATCGTTCCACCGTAACGCTCAAGATGCAAGGCAAGACGATCCAACTGGCGATGCCCCAAACCATTCAACTGCGCGGTATGCGGTACGAAATGACCGTCGGCCACAACCAGCGAGTGGGCTGCACCGTTCTGAACCATCGATTCGTAGGCTTCGTTCAGATAGGTAACGTCAGTCGTCTGCCCAAGCAGCGGATCAGGCCGTTGTTCCATCAAGTCCTCGCCGCAGCCAGCCAAACCAGCCAACACGACCATCCCAACGAAAACGTTCATTATCTGCGTTCGCGACTTCATAACACGCTCCTCACGTCCCGGCGATCGATCGGCCGCCCAGTGCTCCGCCACGGATCAACAGGCGGGTTGGGTGCCCCGTGGCTTTAGCCGTGGGGAAGTCGAATCCAGGGGCTATTCGAGTTCCCCACCTCTGAAGAGGTGGGCCACCCATCCGTCGTTTCAAGCTTGACCTACTACTTGCGATTCTCCACCAACTTAACTTCCCCATCCTCGCCCGAAGATTCGAACCCCCACGGACCGTGGAGCGAAAGCTTTTCCGGCTCGCTCCGCCACCGTGCTCGGCGACGGGCGATCGTCTGTTCCTCGTCCATAC
This sequence comes from Phycisphaerae bacterium, assembly GCA_029260215.1. Classification (GTDB taxonomy): domain Bacteria; phylum Planctomycetota; class Phycisphaerae; order UBA1845; family UBA1845; genus OFTM258. Next base: position 251,485 of record JAJDDQ010000031.1, on the reverse strand, counting down.
CCATCGGAGCCTCGAACTCCTCCGGTTCAGGCTTCGCGCCTTCGAGGGAGCCGAGGAAGTAAAGCTCGAAGTCAGACGGATCACGCATGGTCATCGCCGGCAACTCGGGCACCTGTTCGGGAGACATCGGCGCCGCGATTTCGGGCGTGACCAGAATGATCAATTCCGTCCGCTGCCGCAGGTAGTCCACAGAACGGAACAGCGGGCCGAGAATAGGCACGTTTCCCAGTCCCGGAACCTTGCTGGCCACGCCGCGAACGTCATCCTGGAGCAACCCCGCGATGGCGATCGTCGAACCGGTTTCCATTTCGACCGTTGTCGTAACCCGTCGCGTCGTGATGGCCGGGACAAACCCGCTGGCCGTGGTGAGACCGCGAACCTCATCGCGAGCGCTGATTTCAGGTTGCACAGTCAGGCGTACACGTTGACCGGGCAGGACGAGCGGCGTGAACGAAAGGCGCACGCCGAATTCTTTGAATTCAATCGTGATGGCACCGGAAGCGGAGCCGCCCTGCGGAATCGGCACGGGAAATTCGCCGCCAACCAGGAACTCCGCCGTTTCGCCGCTGATGGCCACCAGAGTCGGCTCAGCCAAAATGCGTGCGAGCTGGTTGTCGGCCATGGCTTGGATGAAAAGTGAAAGATTCGCACGCGGGAACCCCAGCGTAAGTGTCGAATCGCGCAACACGGGAATGTCACCGAAAACGAACCCAGGATTCAGCGTCGCGGACGCACCCGCAGTCGGCTGAATATTGATGGGATTGAATCCGCCGATCTGATTGATCAGGAATCCGTCGCGAAATGTCTCACCAGCCAGGAACCCATCGAAACCAAGCCTCCGTACCGACGTACGGCTGACTTCCGCCACCACGCATTTCAGGAAAACCTGCTGCTCGCCGGCGACGCGCAGCATGTTTTGGACCTTGATCTCCCCGGTCCGGGCGGGAACAAAAATCGTCGCAAGCTCCTCGATTTGCCGTGCGATATCCGCCCCGCTCACGCTGCCCACCAGCAGGACGTTGCCCAGAACCGAAAGCGCCTTGGCGTCCGCCTGCGGGTCGATATCCTTGATCGTCCGGTTCAAAAGCTCCAGATCAAGCTCGACATTGACCTCAAAAGCGTGCTGCTCGCCGTCGTCCGTCCAGACGATGACCTGCGTAATACCGTACTGCTGACCAGTGATGAGCAGTTTGTGCTCGGTCATCGGGTCAAGACGGACAATATCCGCATTGGTCGCCTCCACACGATCGAACTTGGCCGTCGTTTCGATGATGACCTGCCTGCCGATCGCGACTTTGACGGTCTGAGCCGTCCCGCGCGGATCGCGAATGACCGCCCCCGACGAATCCGCCGAGCCCCCCTGCGCAGCAACGATGCCCGCGCCGAACAGGCTTTGGACCAAAACCGCACTGACGATGCCCAGGCAACGTCGCGCAGGCCAGCCAGCCGAATACCGAAACAGTCCCGGAAACTTATTTCGCGTCATGATTTTATGATCTCCACCCCCGTGGAAGCGGTGTGGGCCTTCCTTGGCTACACGCATGCGCACGACCCCGATCCGCCCAACTCGAACAAACCGAAACGCCGGCGCACGACACGATCTGAAGCGGGTCCACGCTCACCCGCGCCAATACACCATCGAGGACCGTACGAGACCGATCTGTGACAGTCAAGCATTCTTTGCCGAAGATGCGGATCGTCACGATGGTACGAAACAGGTGTCAATTTAGCGCCAAAATCCTAGAATACCGGTGCGCGCGGGCTGCGAAGCCCCGCCTTCCGCGAAACCCGACGGATCGTCAAACATGCGGCTGATGAGAGAAATCAGGTTCTCACTCGGACCCGAGAGTCCGAGCGAGCGAGCGTCCATCAATGGTTGGGCTGGTATGCCCGGTTCAGATGCCATCTGCCCCCACCTTATCCTTCAAGCCGTCGTGTCGGGTCCGGTCGAAAAACGCACCGGCTACCTTTGCAACATCAAACTCATCGACAAACTGCTGCGAGAAAATGCAGTCGAACACCTGCGAATCGTTTTCTTAAACGCGCGCCGCCGCTGCCGAGTGGCTGAGGAGACGGTAAATCTTTGGAAAACACTGGCCAACCAGTCGCCGCCGACCACCGTTTTGGAACAAGTTACGCTTCAACTGTCGCCGCACGCCTCAGTCTCCGTGTCGCGCGAGGAACCGACGATGGCCCGATCAACCTACGCTTTCGAATTCAGCGCCGCCCACCGCCTGTGGTGCCCGGATATGACCGATCTGGAGAACTTCGCGACCTTCGGGCGATGCACCAACCCCAACGGACACGGCCACAACTACGTCCTGCGCGTAACGCTCAAAGGTCAACCCGATCCGCGATTCGGAACCCTCATTTCGCTCGCGGAGTGCGAACGCATCGTGACCGAGCGGGTGATCGACCGGTTCGACCACAAGCATCTGAATCTGGATTGCTCGGACTTCGCCGAACGGAATCCCAGTGTTGAGAACATCGCAATGGTGATTTTCGACCTTCTGACGGACAAATTCCCACCACCAGCCACGCTGGACCGCGTACGCGTGTACGAAACGCCCAAAACCTGGGCGGAATACGACGGAAAACCGTAACATCTTTCCACAAAAATAGTTACGAGAAACCAGAATCGCGCGACTTCATCGCCTATAATGGCTTGGTATGGTAGGGGTTTTCGGGAAATCGGTTTGCGCGGTGATCTTGGCGCTCGGGCTGTCAGCCGCGGAAAGCTTCGCGGAATCGCCTCCGCGCTGTGTGGTTAAGGTGCCTTCGCAGGTCGAAATCGGGCAATTCGGGCGAGCGAGGGGCCGATCGCCGGTGCGCGAAGGGCCTGGGACGGGGCTGAACATCGTTCTTCAGCCGGGGCCTACGCTGCTGGGCGATGCTCAGGCGATGGCTGCCTGGGAAGAAGCGGCTGCCAATCTTGAGAATCTGTTCGCGGATTCCGTGACGGTGGTGGTCAACGCGGACATCGGCCCCCTGGCACCCGGGGTGTTGGCCAGCACGGGAAACACCTATTTCTTCATCGATTTCGACATGATGCGCGACGCCATGATGGCCGACGCCGGGGCGGATGAAGTCGATCTGCTGGCTGGGCTGCCCAACCTCGCTGAATTGAACGCCTTCATGCTGGACGGGTACACGCTGTCGGATGATGGGTTCATCACCGCGGCCAACTGCCGGGCGATCGGGCTGGATTGCGATACGCCGGCTGACGGGCTGATTCAATTCACAACCCTGCTGCCCTTCGATTATGACCCCTCGGACGGGATTACGCCGGGGACCATCGATTTCGTTGGTGTGGCTATGCATGAGATGATCCACCTGCTGGGGTTTGCCAGTATTGTGGATTTCGTGGACCTCAACGAGAGTTTTGGCGGTCCGCCCTTCGCGGTGACGCCGACGCCGATGGACCTGTTCCGGCTTCAACCAGCCGAGGGCGTCGTGGACTTCACGTCGGCGTTACGGCTTTTCGTGCCCGGGGAGTGGTCGCCCGAGCATGCCTGTTTTGACGGGGCGGTCGATTTGCGGTTTTCGGAAGGCTTGGCCCACGGTGATCTGTCGCAGGCCAGCCACTGGCGCGACGATCTGCTGCCGCCGTTCTTTGACTACGGCTTGATGGACCCGAATGTCGTGCCGGGTGCGTTGCGGGAATTGGGGACTCGCGATCTGCGCATGCTCGATTTGCTTGGTTGGGATCTCGTTTCGACGCCGGCTGACGACTGCAACGGTAACATTCTGGCTGACGCGCAGGACATTGCGACGGGCACGAGTCCGGACTGTAACACGACGGACATTCCCGACGAATGCGAGGTCGGCGATTTCGACACGGATGGTGATGTGGATATCGCGGACTATGCCGAACTGCTGGGTTGCCTGGAACAGTCGCCGGCTGAGGCCTGCGCGGCGTTTGACGCCGACTGCGATGGGGGGATTGACCTGGCGGACTTTGGGACGTTTCAGTTGTTGTATTCCGGTGCGGGTTGAGTGGAAATTTACGGGAAGGCAGTTAGGATTCAGGCGATGCAGGGACGCGCGATGTCTCCGCTGTCGCCGAGCAATGTCGCGCAGGCGTTGCGCAAATTGCTCGTCGCCGAGCCAGCAGGGGGCAAGAACTAGCGGCGTCCCCGTTTCTCCACGACCCAGATGGGTTTTTTCGTCTTGGAGGTGCGGTAGATGAGCGGGAAATCGGCCTTCGTACTTGTTTCCGTTTTGTGGTGCGCTTTGTGTCTTGGGATAGGTCGCGAGTACGCGAGAGATGCTGACAAATTGGTCGCTGGCTACCGCGTCCGGAGTACCAACGAGCTTCTTTCCGCAGCAAGGGAAGGCCGGGATATCAAAGAGCAGATCGATATCATTGACCGTTTGGGGCGGTCGGACGATGCTCGACTTCAAGCGCTAGCAGGTGCAGTGCGGAACAGATCGGCAAAGGCAAAGTTGTTTTACGTCGCAGGAGTCACTGGACCGTTTCTGCTATGGGGTCTCAGGGCGATCATCATCGAGTCCACCAGAGAAGCCAGAAAGGATCATCAGTAGTGAACGCACCAAAAATTGGGAAGATATACACTTGGGCGCAGGGTAGGCAGACCGTATCTGTAGTCATTAAGGGGCCTCCCTTACCGTTGGTGAGCGAAATGGAGTGGTCGAACGACCCATCGGATATCGATACTCACCCTGGTATGGCGATACAGTGTGAGGTCGAAATACTTCCTCATCACAAGGTTTCTTTTGCGCGCGTCGATGACTTGTCGCCTATTGATGATTAGTTCAAGGATGCCTATTGATGATTAGTTCAAGGATGTAGAACGATGCCCCATGATTGGACAGACGAACACCGAAGCGCAGATCAAATACTCCACGAGCAAAGCATGGGGATTCACACGGATAAATGCAGAGAATGCGGGTGCATAAAAATCGAGCACAACGCCTATGGAATTGGAAATCGACGCACGGAATACAAGCCTGCACAATGGACTTGGAACCCTATGAAGACGTTGAAATCAGAGCCAGTGTGTCCCGCGACATGGTAGTAGACGGGGAATGAAACAGGGGGGAATGAAACGGAGGGATCGGTTTGTACGAACGGTCTTGCGTGGTGGCGTCGGGTGCTGTTCGATGCCGAGGTGGCGGACGGTAGAGCGACCATCTGCGTCCCGGTTTCAACTCCGCTCGGCTCCAAGCACCTGCCAAATCACGGGCAACTCGAAATGGGGTTCCATTGGATCACTGGCCTGGATTCCCGATATGAGTTTTTCGGCGGCTTCGACGTTATCGAACAACCCGTGTGTGTTCAATCGGCTCTGTGAAACATCCTCGATTTCCTCCAATCCCAAGCCGCAGTTATGAAGAATGGAGAGGTGATGGATAATTCCATCAATCACTTCGTAGCCAAGTACTTCCAAGCCATCTTGCGAACGGCTCAAATAGCGTGCGTACTCAAAATCCGTGAACTGCTCCCTGGTTCCGTCGCGCTTTATGCTGTATGACTTAATGCTGTCAATCACGGTTCGATCTATGGCGTAGCCGCACAGTTCAAAAGATTCGATCGGCGGAGGCGGCGTGAACACGAACTCGGTCGCGTTTACAAAGCCTTGCGCTTCCTCGAACTTCGGCGTTTTCATCCCATCGTGGATAAATCGAAGCGAAAGGTCCAATGTGGCCAACTGGAACATCTCCCTGTCCGGGATATCGGTGGGACACGGCTCCTGAAGCAGATATCCGGCAAAGCAAAAGCGGTCGGATTTCATTACCGTGGCCTCCTTGCAGACGAATCGACTACTCCGATCATATCGCGATCGCTGACACCAAAATGGAGTTCTGACGCGCAGATATAGTCCAAAAATCCTAGAATTAACAGGCCTGACGCCTCGTCATACCTGTTTTGGACCTACAACTGCGGAACTTGGGTTCGCCCCTCAATTTTTCACGCCGATCGCCATTCCGCATTCCGGACAGACGCCCGATTCGTTTCCCGTCAGATCGTAACCGCATTCGCGGCAGGTTCCCGGGGGTTGCAAACGATTCCGACGCCAGCGCGAAACGACCAATCCCAAGCAGGCGCCAACGGCTGCGTAGAAGAGAGTTCCAAGCACGACAATCCCCGTAACGCCCCCGTCACCGGGGAGGGATAACGACTCATAGAGCCACTGCCCCCAAGGATGAAGGTCTAGAAGTATGGTGACGGGGTAGTCGATGGCCAGGAACAGCATCAAGTTCTCAACATCAACCCGTGCAAGCAGTACGATACACCCCGAGAGAACGAGGTGGAGCATCGCAAGGATCACGCCATATTTGACCGGGGTGCGCACAACGAAGTCTCCAATGGCAATCGCAACAGCTCACGCGAGAGCCCCAGCGGATCGCGAACTTCAGCCCGCGCGGACGTTCCGCGGCTGCGGAGACACTGAATGGATACCGAAATCGCCTTAAAACAACTGGTTGAACAACCGGTCGGCGAGAACGGACAGGAAGAACTGTTCCCCGGCTGCGATCGCTCCGGGGACGAGCGAGCCGACGCACCCGGCGAATTGCAGCATCACACCGCCACCGACGGTCAGGAGCAAAACACGGCGAATGGCGGCGGCTCGAAAAGACATCAGATTACTCCGGGGTGATGCACAATCACTTAGAATCCGGGGCCTGGGTTGGGCAGAATGGGTCCGCCCGCACAGCCGCCGCCCGTGGCGAAAGGAATCGTACACGTCGGATCGAGACGAAAATCCGGAATGTCCGCGAAGAGCAGATCGATATCCTCCGGCGCGCAGAACCCGAAAATCGTTCCGCAAGGATTGAACGTCGTCAGAAGCCCTTCACATGACGGAATCAAACCGAACTGAATACCAACCGCAACGATGGCCAAGCTCTTGAATCCACGCCCGGCTATTTTTCGAATCCTGGCAATCATGCTGTCAAACACCTCCGAATGAGATCGGCCTGAGGACCAATTGCTGTGGGCACGCTACTAACCGTCCGGGCAGTCTGAAAGGAACGTTCCCTCGGCAGCGTCATTTCCGCCGCCGACGAAGCTCGTAAAGTTGATCGGGGCACAGAAATCGAACAGGCCGCCGAGCGCGCCGTCGTTGCAGTTCAGCAGGAAGCAGAAATCCAGCGAACCAATCTGGTTCTCCACAAAGAAGGACGTGCAGCCCAGATCACCCGGAACGCTGCCGAAAACAACGCCGGCTGTACACAACGCCGCCAATTTGACCTTCGTTCGCCGCCACAAGGTTGGTTTCATATGATTCGCTTTCCGTACTAAGGCTCGCCCCGGCCGCACCATGCCCATCGGGACGACCTACACAGCATCCGAGCGAAGTATAGAAGCGTCACCCGCCCGCCGCAAGACTGCGCCACACCTGTGAGATTCTGCGTCTCGCAAGGTGTCCGGTCCATCCGATTCAAGCCGGGAGGGGTTTTCAGTCACTCTGTAATCAGCTTCCGCAACCGTCGCAGGTTCACCTTGTCGAGGTCCGTCCCCCTGCCGTCAACGCCCTTTGGGGTTTCGAGGATGCGCATGGCGTGTGCGAGACGCCCGTCGTTGAGCACGCGTCGAAACCCGCCCAAGCCGATCTCGCCCTTGCCGATGTGGTCGTGTCGATCGACGCGGCTGCCGCATGGGCGGAGGGAATCGTTGACGTGGATGCACTTCACCCGCTCGAAGCCAACAAATCGCTCGATCTCGGAAGCAAGTTTTTCGTACCCGGCGTCGCTGGTCAGATCGTAACCCGCCGCAAAAACGTGACAGGTATCCACACAAACGCCCAGCGAATCCGGATTCCGCACACCAGCCAGTATTCGCCCCAGATGCTCGATTTCATGCCCGATCGAGGTTCCCTGCCCCGCCGTGGTTTCCAGTAATACTTGAACGGAACCGGCTTTGGCTTTTTTGTGAACCTCGTTCAGGCCGCCAACGATGCGTTTGATTCCGGCATCGACGCCTTCCCCCATGTGGGCGCCGGGGTGGAAAACGAGGTTCGGCACGCCGAGTTGCGCGCAGCGTTCGATCTCGTCTATCAGGGCTGAGACGCTGCGTTTGACGTTTTCTTTTTCCGGGGAAGCCAGATTCAGCAGATACGATGCGTGGGCAACGACCGGGCCTATGCCGGTTTCGTGCTCGGCGGACTTGTAGGCATCGACGGCTTCGCGCGTCAGCGGTGGGGCGGACCACTGTCGCTGATTCTTCACGAAGATTTGGAGACAATCACAGCCGGCGTTCGCGGCTGCGGCGAAGGCGTTCTGAAACCCGCCAGCTACGGACATGTGGGCACCGAAAAGCTGATTTTTGATCGCCATTGGTTCTCTAAAGTGGGAGTTTAGTTGCTTTAATGCACTGGCACAAAATGCGAATGGCTGCTACTTTGGTCCGATACAACATTGCCAAGGCACTTTGTCATGAAGGTGGCTGAAATGCAAGAATCAACCCAAGGCGAATCCAAGACGGCTCAACTGATTATCGACGGCACGACGTACGAATTGCCCATTGTGGTGGGCAGTGAGAACGAGCGCGGCATCGACATTCGCAATCTGCGCTCGGCGACGGGGTGCATCACGCTGGACCCGGGGTACGGCAACACCGGTGCCTGCACCAGCGACATCACCTTCCTGAACGGTGAGAAGGGTATTCTTCGGCATCGCGGGTATGCGATCGAGGACTTGTGCGAGCAGGGGACGTTTCTGGAGACAGCCTACCTGCTGATCTACGGCGACTTGCCGGACGAAACGCAGAACGAAGAATTCGTCACGGACATCACCCGCCACACGCTGATTCACGAGAACTTGCGCCACGTGTTTCAGGGCTTTCCGCTCAAAGCTCATCCGATGGCGATTATTTCGAGCATGGTTTGTAGCCTGAGCGCGTTTTACCAGGAAAGCTACGATTGGGGGGATACGCAGAACACGGACATCACCATTCGCAGGTTGATCGCGAAGCTCCCGACGATCGCCGCGTTTGCGTTCAAGAAATCATGCGGCCAGCCGTTCATCTACCCGGACAACTCGCTTCGGTACTCAGCCAACCTGCTCAAGATGCTTTTCGGCGTGCCGTGTGAATCTTACGAGGCGGACCCTGATGAGGCTGCCGCGCTGGATCAGTTGCTGATTCTCCACGCGGACCACGAGCAAAACTGTTCCACATCGACCGTGCGCCTGGTGGGCAGCAGCCGTGCGAATCTGTACGCCGCGATATCGGCTGCCATTTCGGCGCTTTGGGGGCCTTTGCACGGTGGGGCCAACCAGGCTGTCCTTGAGATGCTGCAACGCATCCACGACGACGGCAGCAAAGTTGAAAAGTACGTTGAACTGGCCAAGGACAAGGACGCGGACTTCCGCCTGATGGGTTTTGGCCATCGGGTGTACAAGAACTTCGATCCGCGTGCGCGCATCATCAAGAAGACGTGCGACCGCATTCTGGAAAAGATGGGTGTGAGCGATCCGCTGCTTGATATTGCTATGGAGCTGGAAGAGGCAGCCTTGCGTGACGAGTACTTCGTCGAGCGCAAGCTCTATCCGAACGTGGATTTCTACAGCGGTATTTTGTACCGCGCGCTGGGTATCCCGACGGAGATGTTCACGGTCATGTTTGCCATCGGCAGGTTGCCGGGCTGGATCGCCCAATGGCGGGAGATGATCCTCGCCCCGGATATGCGTATCGGTCGGCCCAGACAGATTTACAATGGGCCTGTCGCGCGCCCGTTTGTTCCGCTTGCCAAGCGAGGTCCGTGCCCGGCGCGCAGCGCAGGCTAGCACTTTGTCACAACCCGATTGACGGATTGGGTGCCCCACGGCTTTAGCCGTGGGGACGTCAAATCCGAGGAGCTATTCGGCTCCCCCACCTGTGGAGAGGTGCGGTACGCGCTTCAGCTCGCGCGGATGTTCCCTCGTGGAATAACCTTTGGCGCAGACAGTCGCGAAACTTATGAAGCAGGATACCAGCGTGGTTTCAGTCGTTGTGCTGTGTCTCGACTGCTGCGATGCGCCTGTGCGCACCGGGGCGTCCGCGCGGACTGAAGTCCGCGGCTCGTTTTGTGTTTACTGAATCCTCTTCTTGTTTGTGGCGTTGTGTGTTGTCTTGGATCGTGTCGCACGCGACACGGCTAAGCGGGTTGGGGGTGACCTTGGATGCGAAAATAGCTATTCGCTACTTCGGCGCTTTGGTATGCGGTTGGATTTTGAAATGAAGGGCGACCGCCGCGTGTTGTGCGACGGTCGCTTTTGGTTTTTGGAACATACGTTTGCGGATGTTACCCGATCGGGTCCACGACCACGCCGGAATCCGCACACGAAATGTTCGTTTGAACCGGCGGGGCGGGCAGTGTGTCCAACTGCCAACCCTTGCCGCGGATGATGACGCAGTGATAGTTGTCGTAGGTGCCCGGTGAACCGTCCGCGCGGGCGGGGTAGCTCGACAACCTGGGCTGCGGGATCGTGTGCCCCTCGATGTGGGTTATGGCCGCGTGCCCGTCCACAAAGGCTGTCGCGAACTCCCAAGGCCTACCGTGCCAGCCTTTGACGATCGACTCGACATCGGACCCGGTTGCCCCGCCGCTCAGCGACTGGCAACCATCTGCACCATAGGATTTTCGCCACGCGAATCGCCCGCAATTCTCGATGAAGTAGATCGTGTTGGCCGGGTTCGGCACGCGTGTGATCGGCTTCAGGAATGACGAGTTGCTGCGCAGCCGGCAGTCTCCGCCGGTGACCCCGATCCACGCCGTGCTTGCGGAATAACTGTTCCCGTAATGATCGTACGAGGTCAGGCCGGAGTTGCGCCACGCGGAGTAGTGGTGGCCTGCGTAGCCGGTGTCGGAAGGTGCGCGGAAGATGCCAAGGTCAAGCTTGGTATCGTTCAGCCAGTTTTCGTTTTCCGGGCCTGCGTTGAACCGGTAGTCCTGAAAGCCGCCCTTATAGACAATCTCGTTCAGGCCTCGCGTTGCGGGGCCTCTGCCTTCCTGTGTGCCCCACTTGGAGGACGTGACGTCGTTACCCGAAAGCGGCTCACCGATGCCCGACTTGCCGCCGTACTCGTATTCCCCGACGGCGCCGGGGATCAGGCCCATCAGGTGGTGGGCCGGGATCGACAGGTCATTCCTGTCTTCTGCGGCGAACGTATTCGACGCCAGCGCGATGCCGCGCACGTTGGCCATCGAAGCGACCATTTTCGCCTGGGCACGTGCCCGTTTGAGTGAGGGCAGCAGGATGCTGACCAACAGTGCGATGATTGCAACGACAACGAGCAGTTCGATAAGCGTAAACGCTTTCGCCGGCTGTCGACGTTCCCTTATGTCCGGTGCAAATGATGACATGAGAATTCTCCAATTACGACGGTATGAAAAAAATATATCGCGCCCGCCGGTACCGTTGGCCTTTGGGCGTGAGAACATACTTATGAACCATTGGGATTCTATGAGCCCATACGGCAAAAGTTAGGAGGAACCGGCAAATTTGTTCGCTCAAAATCTATCAATTGAGTGGATTGCAGCGTGGGCGCAATTGGCAATTGCCCGGGCGGGCGTGATTTCATCGTTTCGCGCTCGCCACGCTCTCATGGTTGTGGTTGGGCGATAGGGGTGATGCCATCAGGCAATCGGCGTCGTGTCGCACGCGACACGGCTAAGCGGGCGGGGGTGACATGGGATGCAAAAAACGTGATTCGCTACGACGACGCGTCGGTGTGCAGTCGAATTGCGAAACGAAGAGCGACCGCCGCGTGTTGTGCGACGGTCGCGTTTGGTTTTTGGAACGTACGTTTGCGGGGGTTACCCGATCGGGTCCACGACCACGCCGGAATTCGCGCACGAGCAGAATGCGCCAGGTATCGTCAAGATGCCACATGCGGTGAAGAGTTGCCCCATTTCTCACCGAACACAAACTCCCTTAACGACTTGCGTTCACGGGTAGCTTCGTCGCGCTGGCGCAGGTCACCGGAGAGGCCGGCGGGATCGGCTGCGTAGCCGACGGCGATTCCGGTGACAGGGTCGTGACCCTCCGGAACCGCGTACAACTCCCGCACACGGTCCGGCAGGATGCCAGCCATCTGATGTACGTGCAACCCGCGGGCCGTTGCTTCGAACGTCAAGTTTCCAACCGCCAAGCCAATGTCGTGCAGCGCGACTGAGTTGGGCTTGCCGTTTCGAGAAAAAGTCCTGCTCACCACCGAGATCGCGAGCGCACCCGCGTTTCGAGCCCAGGCTTGATTGGGTTCGACAAGACAGCTCAAGAGGCGATCAAAGGCATCTGTGTCGTCTCGCGTTGCGGCGATGAAGCTCCACGGTTGCTCGTTGAAAGCTGAGGCTGCCCATCGCGCCGCCTCAAATAGTGAACACAGGTCGGAGCCCGAGACAGTCTTTCCGTCGAATCCATAGGGGCTCCAGCGGGAAGCGAGGGATTCTTGAATCGGGTGGTCCGGCTTGGCGTGCTTGCTCATGGTCTGTACTCACTCGTTTGATTGGAGTCTGCACTGATGTCGCAGAGTCTCGGTTCGGTTCATGCCTTATTGCCAACGAACGAGGTCAGCAACGCGCCGATGCGGGCCAAGTGATAGTCGTCGTGTTCGCTGTCAAAGTAAACGATGTCCACGACGCGCATGGGCTGGTTGAGACGCGGGTGGAGGGCGGACTTGGCCCAATCGGTCTCGTCGAGCGATTCCAGACGCTCGACGAGTTTCTTGCGATCGCTCCGAAACTCTGCCAGCAATTCCGACTTGTTGCAATCGTTGTGGTTTGCCTCTTGAGTCTTGCGGTTGCTCATGTCGGCGGCGACAAGGACAGTCTCGCCAGCCAAAATCTGTTCGAGACGCATAGCTGGCAGGTATCCGAGATCGATAAGGTGGCCAACGTTTTCGAGAATCGACCAACCGCGACCGTCGCGATAGGTCAGTATATCGTGGTGGACGTCCGCCAGTCGGTCTTCCAGTCGTGCGGGCGTGCTGCGCAGTCGTTCCAGCAAGTCTGGAAACTTTTCCGGCGGGAAATCGAAATTGAAAAGTCGCTCACCCCAAGCCCAACGTGACATTATGGCACCTCCGACGGGATTATGGATCGTGACACGAATTCGTCAAACTCGGTTGCGAGAGCCTTTAAGGGGTCGGGTGTCGTTTTCGGGGAGACGGGTTATGATCCGGCGACGATACGAACGCAAAACCGAAAACCATCGCCGAGGGCCGGTAGCCCCTGTCGTGGTGAATCAGTAAGGCAAGACGCGGCCGCGCGGGCCTACGCGCAGACGGAGGGCGATCGGGTTATCAAGTTCCCAACTCGCCTTGGCGGACTCCAGCATGGTGCGGATGTCGGGCTTGATATCGCCCGAAAATCGCCGCTTGCCTTCAAACACGATTTGAATGGCCGGGTGCGCCCGAACCTCTTCCAGCCTCAGACACAGATCGATGGCGGAGGCGTGCGAAAACGACAGGGACCACTCCGAACCCCTCCGGTCAGCCTCAATGCGCGCCAGCTTCCCGTCCAGCACTTTCCTGACGGCTGCGTCTGTATCGACGGCGGCGCGCGGTGCGATGTGAATCCGATCCCCCGTCCAACAGGCTTTTTCAAATTCCCGCGTATGCGCGAACCATGCGTGTCCCTGCGTCGGGAAGCGAAATCGATGCACGAACCCGCTGACGTCGGACGCCCGAACTTCGGAAAACATGTATTCCCACGAATCGGCTGACACCAACTCCCCCGGACGACGAATGTTATGATGCGCCGGCAGACTCCGGGCGTCAGCCACTTCAGCCATAACCGTATTCGAAAGTGCGACCCGCATCGTCCGATCAATCGACGTAACTGCTGTAGGCCACTCAGGTTGCGTCCAGTTCAGATGCAGTTTGGTATGGGCCAGATTGGGAAGCAGAAGCTGGGCCATCTGGCGGGCATAGGGTGTATCCAGCATACCCTCGACAGCCACCACCCCGGCGAACAGGTCCGGCTGCATGATCGCCCACAGCAGCGCCGCGTCCGCACCGCGAGACCAGCCGACGACGTAAATACGGTTGCGATCTATGTTTAGCTCGCGTCGCAAAGCAGCCAGCCAGCGGGCCGGCTGATTCCATGATTGGGCGTCCGCGTTGAAGGAAAGATCGGAGTAGTCCCCGATCCGCGCGACAATGTGCGTAGTGTTCAGGTTGGCCAGTTGCTCGCGCATGGACTTCGGCAGGTTGCCGTCAGCCAGAACGATAACCAGCGGGCAGGCTGTGGCGGAATCGTAGTCCGCCGGTCTTTCGATGCGGATTTCCTGCTGATTTCCGCCTGGGTTTTGGATCGTGAGGATGTTGGCCTCACTTCCGGGAAGGTTTGCCCGAACTGCGCAGAGTGCCCGGTGTACGCGATCCACCGATCCGGCCGAATCGCCCAGAACCTTGGCCAACAGTTCGCGGCTTCGCGCCGGGTCGGATTCGGTCAGGTAGGCTGCCACCGATTCAACCAGGGCATTTGCCTCCTCGGGTTCCGCCGGCTTGGGCGGTTGTGCGAACAGGGTCGTGCTCGCTGCGAGCATCAGGGCGGGCCAGCACTTTTTGCGGTTTTTGCGCATCATGGGTGTCCATTCGACCGGCAGGTGCGGGGCGTGGCAAGCGGCCTGTGAAATCCGCCAGAGTTAAAGTCTTGGTTTAATCAGATAGTTTGCTGAAAATTGACAGCATCGGACGGATCGGTATAATCCGATTCGCGCGAGTACAAACGGCGGCGCATCATTTCGTGCGGCTGAGCATAAGGAGTGTGCGCCGCGATGGCCCTGGTGGCCCTCAAGAACGTCACGAAGGTCTACGGTGGGCGTCGCGAAAGCGTCGTTGCGCTGGACGGTCTCTCTCTTGAGGTGGCCGACGGTGAGTGGATGGTGTTGCTGGGGCCTTCCGGTTGCGGAAAGACCACAACTCTCCGTTTGATTGCGGGTTTGGAGCATCCGTCGGATGGGCTGATCGAAATAGCCGGTCGGCTGGTGAACGACGTCGCCCCGAAGGATCGCGACGTTGCGATGGTGTTTCAGGATTTTGCGTTGTATCCGCACCTGAGCACCTTCGACAATCTCGCGTTCGGTCTTCGGATGCGGGGAACTCCGCGAAGTGACATTCGACGGCGTGTCGAGGAGGCCGCCGATTTGCTGGGGATTCGCGCGTTGCTGCGGCGTAAGCCGGGAGCGCTGTCCGGCGGGGAGCGCCAGCGTGTGGCCGTCGGCCGGGCTGTCGTTCGCAACCCTCGGGTGTGTCTTTTCGACGAGCCTCTGGCGAGTCTGGACGCGCCGATGCGAACGAGTCTGCGTCGCGAGTTGAAGCAGATTCAACGCAGGATCGGTCTGACCGGGATTTACGTCACGCACGATCAGCAGGAAGCGCTGGCGATGGCGGACCGGGTGGCTGTGTTGGCTGGCGGTGTCTTGCAGCAGGTTGCGACACCGCGTGTGTTGTATTCGTCGCCGGCCAACCGTTTTGTGGCTGGCTTCGTTGGGTCTCCGCCGATGAGCTTCCTTGAGGGGGATTTGATCGCGGAGGATGGCGAGGTTCGCTTCGTTTTCGGCGAGAGCCGCCTTGTTCTGGATCGGGAAGTCGCTTCGGGGCTGAGGGGTTTGGCAGAAGGTCGGGTTGTTCTGGGTGTGCGTGAGGACGCCATCGGGATTCGATCCGCGTGTGATGGAATAAGCGGCGGCGAGCGCTTCGCAGCCGATGTTTGTTTGACGGAGTCGTCGGGTTTGCAACGGACTGTTTTCTTACGAACGCCCGGTGGTTTCACGCTGGCGACGCGGTGTCTCGATCGTGAGTCACCGGCGGTCGGCGAGCGCGTAGCGGTATTGGTGGATGTACGACGGGCATTCTGGTTCGAGCCAGGCCCGTTTGGACGGATTGTGCTCACTCAGGGAGTCGAGCGTTGTGAAGCCTGAATCGGGCATTGTTGGGCTTCACCGCCGGTGTCAGCCGGTCGGAGTGGTGTCATGAACTGATACCGCGTTCGATCGGACATATCGGCTTTGCGTTGTAGAGAATGTGGGATGCCCGTGTGCGCCCGCGTTTTTTTTTGGAGTTTCGATGGTTTGCATCGAGACGTGAGCGCCCACAAGGACGCCTCAAAGGTTGGAAGGATCGAACGTACATGGGCAACGCCGACCTGATTCGACTGATTGACTCGATCAGTCGTGACAAGAATATCGAGAAGGATCTCGTTTACGAAGACATCGAGAGTGCGATGGCGTCGGCGGCGCGCAAAGCGTTCGGGGAGACCGAGGACGTTGAGGTGCGCATCGACCGCATGACGGGCGAAATATCCGCCGTTGCGAACGGTGAACAGATCGAGATGAAGCAGCTTGGTCGCATCGCAGCGCAGACAGCCAAGCAAGTGATAATCCAGCGTATTCGCGAAGCGGAGCGCGGCAGCATTTTTGACGAATTTTCGCAGCGTGTGGGTACGATTGTCACGGGCACCGTCTCGCGGGTGGAGGGCAATCTGCTGATCGTGAACATCGGTCGCGGCGAGGGTTTTCTGCCTCGAAGCGAGCAGATTCCGGGCGAATCGCACCATGTGGGCGAGCGAATCCGGGCGATGATTCTCGACGTGCGTGAAGCCCCGTACCAAGTGCGCATCGTGCTGACGCGGTCGCATCCGGACTACATCCGTCGATTGTTCGAACTGGAAGTGCCCGAGGTGGCGGAAAAGGTAATTGAAATGCGCGCGTTGGCGCGTGAAGCCGGCTATCGGACCAAGGTTGCGGTGGCCAGCATCGATATGAAGGTGGACGCGGTCGGCGCTTGCGTCGGCGTTCGGGGCAGTCGCATTCGCAACATCGTTGACGAGCTTGGCGGTGAGAAAATCGACATTGTGCGTTGGAACGAGTCGTCCCAGATTCTGATCGGCAACGCGCTCAAGCCGGCTGAGATTCAGGAAGTGGCATTGTGTTTCGAGCTGGGTCGGGCCACCGTGGTTGTCTCGGAGGATCAGTTGTCGCTGGCCATCGGGAAACGCGGGCAGAACGTCCGCTTGGCCGCCCGGCTGACTGGTTGGGACATCGATATTCTGACTCCGGCTGAATACAACAAGGGTCTTGACGATCTTCACACTGCGTTGCGCAGCATCGACGGTGTGGACGACGTTTTGTTGGATAAGATTCTGGCTTTGGGCATTATCAATTTGCTCGACATCAAGGAAGTCGGAACCGAGCCGCTGGTTAAGGAGCTTGAGCTTGAGGAAGAGCTTGCGAACCGCATCGTGGAGACAGCCGAGGAAGTCTGCACGCGGCTGATCGAGGAGGAAGAGAAGGCCAAAGCGGAGCGTGCAGCGGCTGAAGCCGCCGGCATCGTTGCGGATGACGCGGATGGCGACGGTTCGTCGGAGGCTGAGGCTGAGACGGCTGGCGATACCGCTACGGAGACGACTTCCGAAGGTGAGACTGAGGCTGTTGCACAGGAGGAAGCCGTCACGGAAGTGCCCGTGCCCGCTGAAACCGAAGCGGCTTCCGAAGGTGAGCTGGAGGCTGTCCCCGAAGGTGAGGCCGTCGAACAACAAGACGGTGCTGCTGCCGATGTGCCCGTGTCCTGCGAAGCCGAGGCGGTGGCCGATGGTGAGCCGGAGGTGGTTTCTGATGGTGAGACGGTTGCGGACGTGGCGGCGTCCGATGGAAATGAGACGGGTGTTGTCGAGGGGCCGGTTCACGAGGTGACGCCGACAACTGTGGAAGACGGCGGCGGTGACGTTCAGCAGGGTTAGTTTTGTCGGTGCGAGATCCGCGGACACGTTTCCGCGTGATGCTCGATTGGAGGTGTGCGGTTGGCTGAGAAGATGCGGGTTCATATCTTGGCGAAGGAATTGAAAGTTCCGAGCAAGATGATCATCACCAAGTGTAAGGCTGAGGGTCTCGACGTGACGAATCACATGTCGACGCTGTCCGCTGGCTTGGAAGCGACGATTCGCGAGTGGTTCAGCGAGGGGAAACACGATACGACGGTCGAGTCGGCAGACCGTGTCGATCTCGAAATCGTTCGCAAGGAGGCGAAAGCCGCCCAGCGCAAGGCTGACCGTGTTGCCACCAAGCAGGTGGGCGCGGAGGACGGCGCAACGGAGTCCGCCACCGCGATCGCTACGGTCGAAGCACCGCCGAAAGACGAAACCGGCGTAGCTACTCCCGAAGCCGAAACATCGGAGTCCGCCACGGTCGTGATTGAGGGGCAGGTCGATGCGCCCGCAGCCGCGTCTGAGCAAGAGGTTGCGGCTGTTGCACCCGAGGCGGTGACCGACGCATCTGAGACGCCTGCGGCGGACGCACCGGTTTCGGAAGAGCCGGCTGCCGTTTCAGCCACAGAACCGCAGGAATCAGAGGCAGCACAAGACGCTGGCGAGGCTGAGGCTGCGACCAAGGCAGAGGCTGACACGCCTGCTGCTGACGCGACTGCTGTTGAAGAAGTCAATGCAGAAGAGCCGGAGAAGATCAGGCCGGCCGGTCCGCAGAACGTACCGCTGCCGGTGAAGTTGAAAGGCCCGCGTGTGGTTCGGTACGAGCCTGTGGATCAGGACGTTCGTCGTCCGCCGCCGCGTCGTGCGGGTCCGATGCCGCCACCGGGAGGTGCGCCTCCAAGCCCGGACGCTCCGGGGCGTCGTCGCGGTCGCGGTCGCGGTGCAGCCGCAACGGCTGCTGAGGCAGCCAACGCGCGCAAATCACGTGGTCGGGGTCCGCTGGACACTTCGGCGGAAAAGCTCAAGGAATGGCGCAACCGCGATCTGGCGGAGCGCAAGGAACGCATCAGCGATGCGACGGGCCGGCGCATTCACAATCGCCGCGGCGTGGATCAGGGTCGAGGCGGGATGGCTGGTCCCGCACCGCGCAAGACCAAAGCCACGGTTCAAGAGCCGATTGTGATGAAGGGGTTCTGCGCTGCCACGGGCATCTCGATGATTCAGATTCTTCCCCTGCTCAAGCGGGAGTTCAACGTCAGCGGCAGCATCAACATGGAACTGACGGCTGAGATGGCTGAGTACATCGCGCTCGAAAAGGGTGTGGTGCTCACAGTGATGCCCGCCAAGACGGCGCTTAATGAGGTGGAAGAAGAATTCGCCAACCGCGAACCAAAGCAACTCAAACCGCGTGCGCCGGTGGTGACGTTTCTCGGCCACGTGGATCACGGCAAGACCAGTCTCCTCGACGCCATTCGCGAGACGCGCGTGACCGACTCCGAGGACGGCGGCATTACGCAGCACATCGGCGCATACCACCTTGATCACCCCACAGCCGGCAAGGTGACGTTTGTTGATACGCCCGGGCACGCAGCCTTTACTGCGATGCGTGCGCGCGGGGCGGGGATCACGGATATTGTCGTGCTCCTTGTCGCAGCCGACGACGGTTTGATGCCGCAAACGATCGAGGCGATCAACCACGCGAAAGCGGCGAAAGCCCCGGTGGTCGTCGCCCTCAACAAGATTGATCTGGGTACGCAGAACGTCCAGCGCATTTACGGACAATTGGCTGAGCACGGATTGCAGCCGAGCGGCGACTGGGGCGGCGATACAGACGTGATTCATGTGTCCGCCACCAAGGGGACCGGCCTGTCTGAGCTGATCGAGCATCTTTCCGCACTTGGCGAAGTGCTCGACCTCAAGGCCGACTTCAAGGGCAAGGCGAGCGGTACCGTTATTGAGGCTGAGACGCGCGAGGGTGTAGGCCCGGTGGCGCGCGTGCTCGTGCAGGACGGGTTGCTCAAGACCGGTGCCATGGTGGTGTGCGGCAACGCGTTCGGCAAGGTGCGCGCTCTGGTCGACGATCGCGGCAAGCGTCTGAAGGAAGCGACCCCGTCGATTCCCGTGGAGCTTTGGGGGTTGGACGAGGTGCCGGCTGCGGGCGACAAATTCTACGTATTGGACTCGATGCAGCGTGCCAAGACGGTGGCAGAGGACTGCCGCCGCCGCCGCGCTCAGGAAGGGCGACGCGAGACACACCGCGTACGCACGCTGGAAGAGGCATTCAAGCAGCGCGATCTCGGCGAGGTGCCGGCGTTGAGCATCATCATCAAAGCCGATGTGGACGGATCGCTTGACGCTTTGCGCGGCACGCTGGGCAAGATTCCTTCTGAAGAGGTGCGACTCACGTTCCGGCACACCGCTGTCGGCGCGGTCAACGACAGCGACATTCTCTTGGCTGACGCATCGGACTCGATCATCATCGCCTATCGCGTCGCGCCGATGCCCGGTGCCCGCAAACTCGCGGAGAACAAGGGCGTTGATCTGCGTCAGTACAAAGTCATTTACGACGTAGCCGACGACATTAAGAAGGCGCTGGAAGGTCTTTTGTCGCCGGATCGGAAGGAAGAGAATCGCGCTGCCTGTCAGGTTCGCGAGATATTCAATATTACCAAGGTCGGCACTGTGGCGGGTTGCATGGTTACCAGCGGCACGATTCAGCGAAGCCATCTGGTGCGCATCAATCGCGACGGTGTGATTGTGCGTGACGGCTGCAAGGTCGATACGCTCAAGCGTTTCAAGGACGATGCGAAGGAAGTTCGCTCCGGAATGGAATGTGGTATTCGACTCGTCGGGTTCGACGATATCAAGCCCGGGGATATTCTCGAAGCCTATGAAATCGTGAGCACCGCGCGAACTCTATAGAGGTTGGTCGTTCGTTACCCATGATTGAATTCAAAGCCGATTGTGGCCACACCGTACGGGCGAAGGACGATGACGCCGGCAAAGCGGTGCGCTGTGCCTACTGCGGTCGTGAGGCGGCCGTCCCCGACGACGAGCGTGACGAGCTTGACTTCCTGTTTTCCGAAGTGGGTGAGAAAACATCGTCCGGCAGCGGGTCCGCCAAGGTCGGGCGCAAGGCGGCTGCGGCTGCGGGTATGCCGTTCACCCCGCGTAGTCAGTCGGACCCGTTCAACGTCATCAAGAAGATGGCCTACGTCGCAGCCTTTCTGATTTGTGCCATTTTCGTGGGCAAGAAATACGTTTGGCCTATGATCTCCGACGCGATTGAGGGTGAGCAAAGGCAGGTCGCAACAGCGGATCCGAAGGAGTCGGAGGTGCGCACGCCGACCAGACCTTTGTCGACGAGTCGTCCGTCTCCGCGCAAGACCAGTCGAAACGGATTCATCAAGGACGACTTGTCAGCTCACGGCGACAGTGGTGTTTATGTGCTGCCCGTGCCGGATGATGTCATAGTTTATTATTGCGACGCCGACGAATCGAAAGAAGGGTTCGACTGGGTGTTGCCCGGTGCCGGTGACAACGAAGTCAGCCGCGTCGATGGTGCTCGGGCGATCAAGCTTGATCCTGGTTCCTACACGTTTGTGGCGATGGTCGCGGTGAACAACAGTCACTTCATGCGGCGGTACGAGGCTTGGGGCTACATCGCGACACGCAAGAAGATCGAAGACGCGAAGATCAAGGAGGGCGAAGTGAAATCCGACTCTCCTGCAATTCGTGAGATCGATCGGTTTTTCAGGCCCGACGCTTCCGAAGCCACGGGCGTGATGCGCATTCGGGGGCGGGTACATATCGCTCGTCGGTACAGTGTTCGCGTTGATGTGGACAAGTGGAGCATGCTGGCACCGTTGTTCCTGCCGTATATAGGAGACTTGGCTCGAACGGTTGAACTGCTGCCCTCGGAACAGGCGTTCAAGTTCAACGAACAGGACATTCGCACTGAGCTGGATTACTACGAGGTCGATCCGAAAGTGCAAACGTACATTGGTGACATTCTTGGACGGGTCGGAACGATCAGCTACCGAATGGACGACAACAAGATGCAGTTGTTCAGAATCGACCCTATGGACGGCGCGTTCATCGCGGTTGCGTTGGACGGTGTGACACGCAGGGCGGATGCGTACGTGGATGCAAAATGATCGTTGGTGTGCTGCGCGTGCAGTTGTCCATTGCGGAGGCCAACTCGCTGAAGGACAAACGGCGCGTGCTCAAGAGCGTCAAGCAGCGGTTGACCAACACGTTCAACGTGTCAGCCGCCGAGGTCGAGGATCAGGATGTGTGGCGATCCGCGGTGCTGGGCATCGCTCTGGTCGCCAACGAATCGCGCTTCGTACACAGCGCTTTGGACAAGATTGTGGATTGGATTCGTAAGCAGCACGGCGTCGTGCTGATTGACTACGAACGCGAGTTGTACTGACCCGGAGCAAGCCGACGTGCCTTCCCATCGCGTTGAAAAGCTGGCATCGACCGCCCGTTTCATCGTCAGCGACGTGATTCGCTGCAAGCTGAACGATCCGCGCGTGGCGACGTTCACAACCGTCACACGTGTCGAGCTTTCCAGCGATTTGCAGGTTCTGAAAGCCTTCATCAGCGTGTTCGGCACCGAGGCGGAAGGCCGGCGCACAATGGCAGCCCTGCAGAACGCGCGCGGGCGCATTCAGGGCTTTTTGGCCAAGGGTTTGCGCATGCGCAATTGCCCGGAACTGCGGATCGAGTACGACGATTCGGATCGCAAGGCGGCTGAGACGATGCGCATTATTGAAGAAACCATGCGCGAGCACGAAAAAGCCGCCAAGCAGGATCCAATCGACGGCACCAACGGACAGGAGGACATTCCGAGCGTATGAAAAACGGTACCCTCTACGCCAAACGCATCAAGAAGGCATTCACGCAACTCAAAACCGAGCTGGGCAAGCCGGAGATTCCCGAAGCGGTGGACCCGGTCCGGCAGGTCATCCTGGGCGTTCTCGGGGCGGAAACGACGCAGGCCAAGTCTGCCCGGGCGATCAAGGCGCTCTTCAGCGTGATGGTCGATGTCAACGAGCTGCGCGTGTCCACGACGCAGGAGATCGCAGCCGTCATCGCCCCGTACGTCAGCAACAATAAACAGTGTGCCGATGCGATCCGCCGCGCTCTGAACGCGATCTACCGCAAGGAACACGCCATCACGCTCGACCATCTGCACAAGACAGGCCGACGCGAGGCACGACACTATCTCGAATCCCTCGACGGTATCGATGCGTGTACCGCCGCTTCCGTCATGCTGTGGAGCCTCGGCG
Organism: Phycisphaerae bacterium; assembly: GCA_029260215.1. GTDB lineage: Bacteria > Planctomycetota > Phycisphaerae > UBA1845 > UBA1845 > OFTM258. The sequence continues at coordinate 228,537 of JAJDDQ010000031.1, read as the reverse complement.
GGCACGCTGTTCCGGTGAGCGACCGAATGTGCAATGCGTTGCGCAAGACGAATCTGGTCAACCCCGAAGCGACGGTGGTGGAGGTTCAGGCGTTTCTGGAGCGCAACATCGCGGCCAGCGACGGCAAGATTTTCTGCCTGCTGATGGATCATTTCGCAAGTTCCAAGGTCGCAGCCAAGCTCGCCCCTCCAAAAGCGGCGAAACGCGAAAAATCCGCAAAGCCCAAGGCAAAAACGACCCGAAGTACCAGCAGTAAGAAAACCACCAGGAAGCCGGCCGCCAAGTCGCGCAAGAAGACGGCCGCTCGCTGAAGCACGGAGTCGCCCGAATCATGCAGTCAACGCGCGTCGCAACAAACCTGCCGCTAATTTGTGTGAACCTCTTTGTGTGTCTGGGGTGCGCGAGTTCCCCTGGCGTTGATCGGGTCGCGCTGTCGAACGGTGCGACGGAAGAGATCGATCCCGCCCGTGCTCGGCTTACACTCGACCTCATCCTTCCCGAGCCAGCCGCTCCGCAGCCTGCCCAAACGCCGGCGGCAGAATTGTCAGGGCCAATCGCCCGGCGCCTGGCCCGAGCGGAATCTCTTTACGCGGAACAGCGTTACACGGAGGCTTCGATCGAGCTTGGAAAAGCCCTCCGGCGGGAACCCGATTCCCCGGTGCTGCATCGGCGAATCGCAGCCGCATACTTCGCAGCCGGCAGCTTCGAGCGATCGCGTACCCACCTGTCGAAGGCGATTCAGCGCGACGCGGACGACGTCGTCACCCATTACCTGCTGGGCCGACTTGCATTCGAAGACGGCGACGCGACCGAAGCCATCAGGCGATACCGCATCGCGCTCAAAGCCTCCAACATCGACACGCACGGTGCATACGTCGCCTTAGCGCATTTCTACCTGGCGCGGGCGCTCAATGCGGAAGGCTATCTCACGGCTGCGATCGAGCAATATCGCATCTACGAACACGCGGTAGCTGACATGTCGAACGAGGACAAGTCCGAGCCGCAGCTTGCCATCCTGCTGGCCATCAACGGCGGCAACGCGGGCGAGCCGATTTCGGTCGCCTACGAAAAACTCGGCCAATTCTCCGCAGCGGCCGACGCGCTGTCCGCCGCCCTCGACGATCGTACCTTGGACGCCAACGCGCGCGAGCGTCTGGCCCGTCTGCTGATGCGCTCGCGACGCAACGACGAAGCCCTCACCCAGGCGCGCCGCCTGCTCGATGAACCGAATCGGGCTGTCGCACTGCTGACGGAAATTCACGGGCAGACCGGTCGCCCCGAAGCCGTGATCGACGACCTCGCCCGCATGTGCGCCGAACGCCCGGATCGCCCCGAGTTTCTCGTCGCTTACGTCAATGTGTTGCAAAAATTCGATCGCCTTGAAGAGGCGGAACGGGTGTTGCGCGAGGCGAAGCCGCGCACAACGGAATTGAACTGGAAACTGTTCGACATCCTCGTCGCGCGAAGCCAATGGTCCGACGCACTCGCGACGGCTTCGGAGGCGCTGCGTTCCGATTCGACCGCGTGCGCCGAAGCGCGCGAGCATGTGCTGGCAGCCGCCGAGATGCCCGGTGCGCGCGAAGCCTGGTCCACACCGGTCGCCGAGGTTTCCGAACATGCCGCCGCCTATCTTCTCGGCACGGTCGCGTTGCAATCGGAGAACGTCGATCGAGCGACGGTGCTCTTCCGTCGTTCGCTGGAATTGAACAACGAATTCGAACCCGTTCGTGTCGCGTTGGCCCGCATTCTGGTCGATCGCTACGACTGGAACGGCGTTTTGACGTTGACGTCCGATCTGCCCGAAACGCTCGAATCGAGCGCGAAGCTGCCCTACCTGCGCGGGTTGGCCCACGCCGGGCTGGACCAGTTCGACGAGGCGGACAAGGATTTCAACACCGCCATCCGTCGCGACCGCGCGAACATTGACTCGATGGACGCGCTGGCTGACATGCTGATCGACCGTGGGGAACCGCGTCGGGCACGCAGACAGCTCGAGCAGATTCTCAGCATCAACCCCCTGCACGAAGCCTCACGCGAGCGGCTTTTCGAATTATTTTTCTACGATTCCGAACAGGACCACAGGCGAGAAGCTGCGAAACAACTGGCGGAGATGCGTCGCCTGTCCGCCTCCCCGCACCGCATCGCCCGCTGCGTCGCCCGCCTGGAACGAAGCGACAACCCCACAAGCGAAGAGTGGGACAAGTATCGCCGATTGCTCTACGACGCCCTCGAGCGTTCAGGCCCCGACGCCGACACGTACGATCTGATCGCGCGAAGCTACCTTCAACAGGTCAAGCCCGAGCAGGCCCGCTTCGCCATTCAGGAAGCACTCAAGCTGCGACCGGACGACAGCGACCTGTTGCTGGGGATGGTCTTCGTTCACAACGCATCCCTCGAATACGATCAAGCCATCAAGCTCATGGACAAGCTGCTGGCCCGCCACCCCAACCGCGCGCCCTGGCTTGCACGAAAAGCCAACATGCTCTTGATCGATCAGCGCTTTGATGCTGCCTACACATTCGCCATGCAACAACTCGCAAAGCCCGATCTGTCCGACGACGTGACCAACCACTACCGCTCGGTGGCATTGACCGCCCTGCTCCGGTCGCGGCGGCATGACGAACGCATCGCCAGGATCAGACAGTGGCGCGAAATGAGCACAGAAGACGTCATCTGGACTTGGGAACTCCTGCAAGCCTATCGCGATGCCAAACGCTACGATGAAGCGATTGCACTGGCCCGCGAACAATACGCCCGTGAACCCAGCGCACGGGGGCTGGAGGAATTGCGCGAAACGCTCGTGCAGGCGGAACGCTACACGGAAGCGGAGCAGGTCGTGCTGACCGAGTTGGAGAACGACCCCAACAGCCGGAGATTCTCCGACGCGTTCATCAGAACGCTGCTGGCCGCCAAGCGCTTCGATGACGCCCTGGAACTGGTCAATGACCTTCGCTTTCGCGAAATCGTCCCGGGTTCTGTAGAAGGCATTCGCCTCGGCGGAATCGACCCCGACCAGCGGAATCTGTTCGAGATGGTCATCCTCCAGCAATTGGGCCGACACGCAGAGGCCGTCAAGCTCGTCAAGAAATGGCTCAGAGAAGCCGAAGAAAACGTGAGTTCCCAACGCGATGTTCGCCGTGTGGAGTGGCTGCGCAACGTGAGCGTCAACGCGTTCATCCAAGCCGGCCGGTTCGACGAAGCCGTCACCAGTCTCAACCGTTGGATCGAGGAATCCGCCAGCCCCAACCACAAATTCGAGCATCTGTCCCGCCTGTCGTTCTGCCGTCAGTATCAGGGTGAAAAAGCCAAGGCGATCTCAGCACTCGAACGGGCGTTCGCATTGACGGACACGCTCTCCGGGTCGTCGGTCACCGGTGTTCACAACGATCTCGGCTACTCCTACGCCGACAACGGGATCAACCTCACACGGGCCGAGGAGATGATCCGCTACGCCGTTGTGCGCGATCCCGACAACGGTGCCTATCTCGACAGTTTGGGCTGGGTTTTGTACAAGAGGGGTAAGTTTGAGCAGGCCGGTGCGTGGCTTGAAAAAGCTGCCAACCTGCTCGATGGCGGCGACCCCGTGGTCCACGATCATCTGGGCGACACGCGCTGGCGACTGGGGCAAACCGACCAGGCTGTCGAACAATGGACAAAGGCCTCGAACTTGCTCGACGAACAGCTTGCCGTGCTGGACAGGCCCGATCAGCGCATGCTGCTGGACGCGATAAAAGCTAAGATCAATGCGGTATCCGCCGGTGAACCGCCCGAGGTGGCGACGGTCGGCGAACGCAAGGAATAGAACAAACAGAACGGATAAACGACGATGTCAGGCCACTCCAAATGGTCCACAATCAAGCATAAGAAAGCCAGGCTCGACGCCAAACGCGGCAAGAACTGGAGCAAGCTGGCCCGCAACATCACCATGTCTGCCAAGAACGGCGGCAACCCCGAAGACAACTCGCGTCTGCGCCTCGCCATCGACAAAGCCAAAGCAGACAACATGCCGCGCGACACCATCGAAAAAGCCGTCAAAAAAGGCACCGGCGAGCTGGAGGGCGAAAGCTACGAGGAAGTCGTCTACGAAGGCTACGGCACGGGCGGAGTAGCCATCATGGCCTGCGCGGTCACGGACAATCGCGCACGCACCGCACCGGAGATCAAAAAGATTTTCGAACGGCGAAACGGCAACCTCGGTGCCAGCGGCTGCGTCGCGTGGATGTTCTCGCAAAAGGGCGTCTTCACGTTCACGGACGAAGCCGTTACCGAAGACCGGCTTATGGAAATCGCCCTCGAAAACGGCGGCGAGGATGTGACCAGCTCCGCCGGAATACGTGAAGCCACCTGCGATCCGGAATCCTACGACCAACTCAAAAAAGCGCTCGAAGATGCGGGCATCCCCATCGAGTCATCGGACGTGACCAACATCGCGTCCACCACCGTTTCGCTCGATCTCGCAGTCGCCACCAAAGTGCTCAAACTCATCGAGGAACTCGAAGACCACGACGACGTCGAAAGCGTCGCGTCTAACTTCGACCTCTCCGACGAAGTGATGGCCCAACTGGACTGACCGTTTTCGATTCCCAACAACGAGCCGCCAACTTCAGTTGGCGCGGACTTCACTCAAAAGTGCGCGTCATTGAATGACGTGTGGCATGCCCGCCTCGAAGGCGGGCATGTTGCATGAACAGCGTGCCCATAGCCACGCCACGATACCACCCTAACGAACAACGCCCCGACCACGCGCATTCATATGCACACGATGTCGAAAGACAACCGTGCCAGCCGTCAGCAACAGCATCACCATAACAATCAAGCCCCACGTTGAAGCCGTCGGTATAGGATCGCCCACGACCTGAAACTGGCGCATCATTTCATGATCCTCGTGTTCGAGGATGTGACAATGGTACGCAAACTTGCCCGTATAGTCCTCGAACCGCGCGATCACGCGCACGATCTCTTGCGGATGAACCATGACGGTGTCTTTCCAGCCGGCTTCCTCGTCGGACGGCGGAACGGGAACACCGATGGGCACGACTTGATCGTTCACTACATCGAAGTTCTGGCGATCAATGATCTGGAAAAAGACGAGGTGCATGTGCATCGGATGTGTGATGCCGGAGCGGTTGATGAAGCTCCAAACCTCGGTCGAACCCAGTACCGGAAACTCGGTAATGTCATCCCACGCCAGCCCGTTGATAAGCCACGCTTCGCCGGAACAAGGCTCGGACGATTTGCGAAGCTCGAAGTCTCGAAACTCGACCGCGTTCAGTTCGTCAAGCATCTCCAGCGTACGCAACCGAACCGGCAGAGCGGTTGAAAACCCCGCGTCGGCTGTCACGACGAACTTCATGATCTCCGGAATCACACCAACGCCCGGCGACCCCGGGAAGGGCGCAGGCGCGCTGTTCGTCAAAATAAGCTCCGTCCCGGGTGCGTAGGACGAGAAGTCCACCACAATGTCAGCCCGCTCTCCAGGTGCGAAGGTGATCTGAGTCAACGGAACCGGGGCCGAAAGAAGGCCGCCGTCCGATCCGATCTGATCAAGAGTCGCTCCGTCGGACAGCGACAGCGTGTACGCGCGCGAGTTGGACCCGTTGAGCAATCGGAACCGGTACTTGCCCTGCTTGACGTTCAGGAAAGGCCAAACCTTGCCGTTCACCAGGATGGTGTCGCCGAAGAAATGGTCCTGCCAGGTGGCTGGGTATTTCCACGTGCCGTCGCTGTTGAAGCTGCGGTCCTGAATGACCAGGGGAATCTCGAACTCGCCGCTCGGCAAGTTCAGTGCAGCCTCGTCCGTGTCGCGTATCAGATAGAACCCAGCCAGCCCCATGTAAACGTTCAAACGGGTTATGCCCAGCGCATGATCGTGGTACCACAACGTCGCAGCCGGTTGATTATTCGGATAATTGTAGACTACGGATTCGAGCGGCAGAAAAGTGTCCTCCGGATAGCCATCGACGTTCGCGGGAATGTGCCCGCCGTGCAGATGTACAACCGTCTTCGCGACGTTGGCCGCACCATGCGGGCACAGATCGACGCTGAGGTAATGGTCCACACGCGGGTTGTTCTGATCGTCACGCAGATCGTTAAGCCACGTCACCGAAATGGGCGCGCCGCTGGCAGCCTCGAAAGTCGGGCCGGGAAAGGTCGGGCCGCCTCCATCATCGTATCCCCACACACGCGTCGGCGGCAGATCGGTGTGTAGTTGCTGATCGAATTCGCGTATGGCGATCTGATAGTCAGCCGCTCCGCCGGGCACACCGGACACCGGCTGCGCGACAGCAGGGAGAGGCAGAGCATCAAGGTACGGCGTCAGCACGACCGGACAAAGGTCGGTCACACAGGCCACGCCCGCTCCCTGAAACGCGCCCGCCTGACTCGCACAACCGTTCACGAACAACGGCTGGCACGTCCCGTTGTCGAAACAGCATGCCCCCTGGCAAATCGCCAGGTCGCAAACAGTGGTCTCGCCCTGAAACGACCCGGACTGACCCAGACAATCGGATTGGAGCAGGTTTCCGCATGTACCATCAAGCAGGCAGCAGGCTCCGGGTTGCGGGCAGGAGTTCGGTATGCAAACCGTACCGTTGCCCTGGTACTGACCGGATTGGGTCGAGCAATTGGATGTCGTCAGAATCATGCAACTGCCATTGTCAAAACAGCACGCTCCGTCGGCGGACGTCGGCGTGAAATCCACGACCAGTTTCGGCTGGCGACTCACGTCTGAGCTGGTCCGGGAGTTGAAGCGTTTGGTGGTCGTGGAAGGCCCCTCATTACCGACGACGATCCATCCGAAATCGCCCGCCGGCACATCAAGCCAGGCCTGAACGTCGGCCACAACGCTCGGATTCGTTGCCCATGTGTACGGGCCGACACCCCCGATGCTCGCGGTGGCGCTGGCCGCAGCGCTGAAGTCTCCGCCCAGGGTGCTCCACTGAGGGGCGCTTGTCGGTTTGTTCGTGTCGTAAAACCTGTATCGCCACGTTGCGTCCCCTGCGGCTGCGCTTGCTCCGCCACCCTCCTGCCCGGGGGCATCGGAAGCGCCCTCGCCCCAATCACTCAAAACGCGATGGATGGAGAGGTTTTGGGATCCACTTGAGGTGCGGGACATGTACAGTTGAAGCGTGGCGCTGTTGATCGTCGAGCCGGCGGGTACAGCGCCGGCAATATCGAACGCGATCAGCCCCCGCTTCAAGTTGCCGGTTCCGTTCGTGCCGGAGAAAAAGTAATCGCCCATACCGTTGCTTTTGTCGTCAGATTCGGAATAAACAGTATTATCCCGGCTCGCCGCGACTTCGACTACGTCGGCGGGCGCCCGCACTGACCCCGCGACAAGCAGAGCCGCCGACAAGGCAAAAACGATTCTCGTTCTGGTCATCAGGCACTTAGGGAACCGGACGGACATCTTTTCCTCCTCTTACTGGAACCCCGAGGGACAGAAGAGCGCACCTTCCACGCACGCATCCCCCATTTTCAAGGCACGCGGTGTGCCACAATCGTCGGCCAACCAAACCCCCTTGGACAGCATGGCAAACCAGCCGCTGTGTGCGATACGACGCGAGCAAGTGGGGTATTTGCCGCATGGGTGAAACAAGTGCGCCAAAGAACACGCGAAAGCGATGTGGCAAACGTCCGAGAATGCTGCGACACACGATTCCCCGCAGGTCTCTATGTTTCAATCAACGCCAGAATCTCGCGGTTGCCCGCGTCGCCGCGAATCGGGCTATCGACTGTGCGCGCGATCGTAATCGACAGGTTCGCTAGATGGTCAACGACCGAGCGCACGGTCGGCTCGACGAGTTCGTCCGGCAGAACGCCCTTGGCCAACTGTCTGCGATCGGATTCGTAATGTGGTTTGATGAGCGTGATGATCCTGCCGCCCGGCGCTAGGAATTCGATCGCACGCGGCAGAACGAGGTGCTGCTTGGTCCAGCCGACGTCGATGGTCACGAGTGCGACGCGTTCGGGCAGGGCGGCGTGCAGGGCGCTGGTTCGCTCCATGACCGTGACGCGGGGGTCGTTTCGCAGCGTCCAAGCCAGGGTGCCCGCCCCGGTATCGACTGCGAAAACCTTGGCTGCCTCGTTTTGGAGCAGACAATCGACGAATCCCCCGGTGTGGCTGCCGAGGTCCGCGCACACCCACCCTGTTGGCTGAATGTCGAACTGATCGAGTGCGTGTTCGAGCTTGAAACCCGCGCGCGAGACGTAGCGACGCGGGGTGTCCGTGGGCATGACCGGTCCGTCCCCGCTCAGGCTGCGGCTTGGGACATTGCGTTCAGACGTGCTGCCAACCGCGATTTCTTGCGTGCTACGGTGTTTTTGTGGTAGGTACCCTTGGCCGCCGACTGATCGAGCAGCTTGGTCGTGGTACTGAATTCGCTTCTGGCGGTTCCGGCGTCGTTGGCCCTGATCGCCTCCAGGAACTTGCGAATGTGGGTCTTGACTACGCTGCGGCGGGCACGGCTCCGATCCCGGCGTTCCCCGTCCTGTCGCATGCGTTTCTTGGCTGATGTCGTGTTCGGCACAATTATCTCCTGCTGTTCGTCAAAGCCCGGTTATTCTCACGTCGTTTCCGCATTTGTCAAGGCCTGAAGCCTGTCGCGAACGTCGCGGAAGTTGTAATCCGTCTGCAAGAGCTCGCCATACGCTTTTTTGGCTTCGTCGCCGCGTTTTTCAGCTTCCAGGGACCGGGCCAACCAATAGCGCAGCTCCTTGGCGACGGCGTCGTCGGGCATTTCGTGGGAGGCGACCGCCTGAGTAAGTAGTCCGATAGCCTGGGCAAAGAACTTTTTGGCGTAGAAGCATCGACCGAGGTGCAGGTCAGCCTGGGTGCGAACTTTGGGGTCCGCCCGCGACGTCTGGAACAGCGGAATCGCCTCGTCGTGCTTGCCGCCCTCAAACAGGCAGGTGGCTAAGTGAAACTTTAACTTGTTGTCTGTGGGGTATTGTTTCACCCGCTCGCGGTAAGATTTTATTTCGAAGGTCAGTTGTGCGATGCGGGCTGCTTTGGCGGCAGCGGGGTCTTTGGCGGCTCTCGCTTTGCGGACGGCGCGGCGGAGTTGCTTGATGCGGATGTCTTCCGCGCGAGCCTTGAGCCGGAAGTCGCCGTAGGCTTTGAATTTTTCGACGAGTATTCTGACGGCTCGGGTTTCGTTTTCCGGTTTCTCGTCGCGACACAGAAGCTCGACAAGCCGTTCGATCTTGGCGGGGTTGTCCGGCGTACCTTCGAGGTCTTTCTCGGCTCGCTGCACGAGGTTGGCGAGATCGTCGCCGCTTTGCACTTTGCGGTCCTGATCGTGAATCGCCTTCTGGTCGTCGGCGTCCTGCATGCTTTCGAGGAAGGTGTCAGCCGTCCCATATCTTCCCTTAAGAATGGTGAGCTTGGTGCTGAGATCGCGCAGCTCGTTTTCGAGCGAGCGATCCTTCGGGTCCACGTGCGATTGGGTTCGCAGGGCGGCGGCGGCCAACTCATAGAACTCGACCGCGATGGCCCCTTCGCCTCGGGCGGCGGCACGGTCGCCGGCCTCCTCGTACACCTCGCGCATCAGGGCGAACCGCTTGGGGCTGAGTTTCTTTTCGGCTTCGCACGCGTTGGTGTAAATAGGGCCTATCCATTTGAGCGTGTCTTCGCAGTGCAGCTTGTTGGCGTTCTTGAACAGTCCTTCGATGTAGGAGATGTTTTGTGGATCCTGCGACAAAAGCCACTCTGCGTTGAGCATCGCTTTTTTCGCATCCTTGCCTGACATCGAGCGTTTCATGGTGTCCGCGAAGCCGGGCTTCTTGCCGCCTCGGAGGTTTCTTTCCGACGCAGCCAATCGCAGGAGCTGGTGCCCCTCTTCGACGGCTTCGGGCCAATGGGCCAAGCCGTCCACGTAGCATTGGATTGCGTAGTCGAAGTTTTTGCCTTCGGTCAGCTCCTTGGCCCGCGCGAACCACCTGCGCGCTTTGGCTTTGTCTTCTTCGGTTACCGGGTATCTTGCCGCCTCCGGTGGGGGACCGCTCTCGCCGTCCTTTTCGCTTTTGTCCTGATCTTTGTTGGCCATCGCTTATCCATTGCGGGGGGCGTTGTGTTCGCCGCTGCCCGTTACCTGCTCGATTGGGTGCAGGCAGGAATCGACGTTAGTCGTTGTTCTGCCTGTCTTTACAGACTGCACTAGCCTGCTAGTATACATTACGGGGGTGCGGACGTGAACGCAACGTCGCCCGGTGGGCAGTGATTCCGATGGAAAGGCTTCAAAGGTGAGACTGCCTGGCGCGATCGAGAAGCTCAATATCGTCCTGTATCCCGACCCCGTCCTGCGCGAGCGATGCACTCGCATCGACACGTTTGATGGGCAGTTGGCGGAGCTTGTTCAGCGGATGGAGTGGCTGCTGCATGAGGCCCACGGTGTGGGGTTGGCTGCCCCGCAGGTCGGCGTGCCCATTCGTCTTTTCCTTTGCAACCCGACGGGCGAGCCGGACGACACGTCCGTGTGGATCAACCCTGTTTTATCAGACCTTGAGGGCGTTGTTGAAAGCGAAGAGGGCTGCCTCTCGATCCCCGGTGTGACCGTTCCGAAGCGTCGGGCTGCGACGCTGACCATCGAGGGGTTCGATATTGAGGGCAAGCCGCAAAAGGCTGAGGTCGTCGATCTCGCCGCCCGCGTTTGTCAGCACGAGAACGACCATCTCGACGGCGTGCTGATAGTGGACGCCATGTCCGAAATCACCGAACTCGCCAACCGCCGCATGATTCAGCAACTCAAAGCGGACTACAAAGCGACCATGCGGCGGAAATCTCGATAACAACGCAGAGCTGACATTCTTGGCAGTCTGGTGTTTCTATTGCATCGTCACAGCTCAACCGACAGATAGAGTTCCCCGCGGCTTTAGCCGTGGGGAACTCGAATCCCGAGGACCATTCGACTCTCCCACCTCTGAAGAAGCGGGGCACCCACTTGTCGTTTCAGGCTTGGCAAAGCACTAGGCTACCGGGACGCGTCGTTGTTTGAAGATGACGGTTCCCCCCGCCAAGAGCACCAGCGTGAGTATGACCAATCCCCATTCGGAAACCGTTGGGATTCCACTGTCGGCTGTCACGACTGACACATCGTCGAGGAGCATCGTCATGACGTTGCCGACGCCTTCACCGCGGTAACACAGGCGGAACACCATTGCGTCGGCGGTTCCGCTCAACGCGATGGGCAGCGAGACTGCCGCCCCATCGTTGACCTGCGACGAAACCGTTCCCGCAAGAAAATCAACGGAGAGGGTCAGCTTCACCCAATCGCCGATACCGGTAGGCGAGGAAAGCGAATACAAGGGCGTCGAAGCCGCAGGCCCGCCGACGCCGGTGACGACGAGGTTGGCACCGGTGCTCGTGAACTCGATACCCCAGGCATTCGCGAATGATCCGTCCGGGTGTTGCACCGTGATACGCGGCTTCACATCGCCGCCTCCGGGGGGAGCCTGCTCAAGATTCACGAAGAATGTCCAGGTGTAGTTCGCCGGGCCGGGCGTGGCGATCATCGGTGTGTACAAGCGGTTCTGAACATCGGTTTCATCCTGATCGCGAATGCGAAGCCATTGCGTTGAACCGTTGCGCGGAACAATCGCACCGAGCACATCGTTGACCACGCGGGCTGTGAATCGTCCCTGCTCCAAGCTCGAATCCACCACGATCCAGTCCTGTACGGCGATAATTTCGTCACCCAGAAGCAGCGATTCGAAATCCTGCGTGCCGGCGGGATGCGCAAGACTTGGCGCGACCGTTCCGGGTGTGGTTACGTCGTCCGAACCCATAGAGGGTGTTTCGTCGATGTACCAGTCGAACGGTGAAAAACCAAAGCCGTCATACGAAAGCGTGGCACCGATCGGTGGCATGTTGATGAAATCTCCGCCGCCCGACCAAAGGCTGACACCGGACGCCAACGTGGATCGCCCGATGTTGCCTCCACCGTACTGCAAACCATGAACAATGTTTCCCGCACTGGAGAACGGGCCTGAGGTGTAAAGCCATAAGTCGCTCGACACGCCGTTCAAGCCGATGACCGAAAACACGCGTACCTCCCCGGGGGCGAATGACGTAGCGGTGGGGATGGATGACGAGTAAGTGAAGCGGTGGCAGAACGGACGGGACGATGTGGTCACGTGCGCGGGACCGGTATTGGTCACCTCAGCTTGGTCGGCCATCACGTCCACCTCGGTGATGCGGAAGTTTCCGATCTGTCCGCAAACGGACGTGGACAAACAAAGGACGCTGGTTACGCACACGAGCAAACCGATTACGCTTTTCATCCTGATATCCCCTCGAATGGTTTATGGTGGGAGCGTGACTCTCGACTCCGCCCGGTAGCAGCAGCCACACCGCTTCACTTCCCGACGGTGCGGCCCCCGAAACATTACGGTCCGATTATGACGAACAATCGTCTCAACTGTAAGAAAATTGTGGGGAATTCCAAGAGCGATCGGTTGAGGTCACCGACGAACGGGAGGGGTTGTAGGAACTTGTCGCACGGGTGACGGCCGCCCCATTGTCATGCGTGGCGGAATCCTAGTGCATTGTCACACCTGATCTTACGGGTTCCCGCCAACCGCTCCCTTCGTGCTCCCGCATTGGTCGCTCTCAGGGTCGCGGCTCTGAAAGAGCGGGCGAAACCCGCACTTTTTCGCGTGACCACACACTAGCCGCCCTGCGGATTGCCCAGATCGAAAATCGTCCCGAGCGTGCCTTCCTGCGCGAATTCTTCGGGCAGGCTGACTTCTCCTACGACACGGAAAGGCCCGCCGTTGGGCGAATTGATCGAAAAATCGAACGTACCGGCGATGCGCCCGCCCGCAAGTCGCAGGCGAATGCTGCCCATGCCCACGCTTTCGGTGGCCAGGTCGCACGCTGCGACGAAGGCTGGGTCGTCGAAGTTGCGGCAGACTTGTGCGAACACTTCAGTGTCGTCAACCAAGCCGCCCAACTGTAAGTAGCCATTGAACGCGTCTCCGACTTCAAGCGATTGGCCTGTGATGGCGGCGCGCTCGGTGAAGACGATGATAGCCTGGCTTGTGGATCGCGGTTCGCCCTTGATGAAGACGATCTGGTATTCGCTGCCTTCCGTATCGCCCTCGCCGGTGCCGATTGTGGCTGTTCCGCCGAGCGAAAAGGTCTCCAGCAATTCACCGTCCGCAAACAAACGGGCGAATGCGATATCCACCGGGGTGTTGGGTACGATCGGATCGGTGCTTTGGACGAACACCTCCGCGAAATCGTCTGACCCGTCGGCATCGGAGTCGACGGTCAGCGGTTCCGTATCGAGCACGAAGATTTCGAGCGAGTCAGGGATGCCGTCGCCGTCGGAATCCGGGTCATTCAATGCGGTCAGGTCGGCGGCTTCTGCACAGAAGGCTTCAAAGTCGTCGCTGCGTTCGACGATCGGCGGAATGCTGCCGTCGGTATTGCCGTAGAGACGTTGCACCGATTCGATGTCGTCAGCCGTCAACTCCGTAACGCCGCCCATATACGAAGGGGCCATCACCGCGTCAGGGTCGAGACTATGTTCCAACCCGAGTGCGTGACCGATCTCGTGAATGAAGACCGTGAACATGTCGAACGCGCCGTCTCCGCCGCCCACAGCCCATGTTTCGTCGGCACACAGGTGTACCTGTCCCGCGCGGTTTGTGCCGGGGAAGTAGGCGTGCCCAAGGTTGGCGCCCGGTCCGTCGAACGGAAACGGATCGCCGTGGTCGTTACTTGAGAAGGCCAACTCTATATCGGCGACGTCCGAATCGGCACGCGCGAACGTGAGATTCGATGCGTCAGCCCACAGAGCGAATGCCGCTTCGGCTGCGTCGATTTGATCCGCCTCGCTCGCGCCGCTCCACGGTTCGGCGATGCGCCAGGTAAGGTCGGTCCGAGGCCAGCGCGACTGCTCGCGGAAGCAGATGATCCTGGCTGGCTGACGCGCAAGTTCGTCGTAGCACGCGATCACGACCTGCCCGCAGGGTGACCCCTTGGGAAGATCACTGTTTGCGTTCGTGTTTCCCGTGGGGCCACCCGTCGGGCAGCCGCACAGGAAAACGCAACACAAGGTCAATGCCGCGACGCTCGTGATTCGCATACTCATAGCCCTTGTTACCTTGGGGGAACTCGCAATGAATGTTGAGCCTACTTGCTCGTTTCCATCGGGGTATTCTCGCGCCGAACCCATGTATAGTGGTAGTCCTTGTCTTCGATCGCGTCGGCCGCCTTCGTCAGAAGCAGCGGCTTAAACGTATCGCACATGACGGCCAACTCGTTCGTGCGCTCCGCGCCGACGCTTGTGGCGTATGTGCCGGGATGCGGTCCGTGCGGCACGCCCATCGGGTGCAGGCTGATGGATTGCGACTCAATGCCCTTGCGGGAAGTGAAGTTGCCCTCCACGTAATAGAGGATTTCGTCACAGTCCACACTGGCGTGGCCATAGGGGCAGGGAATGGCTTTGTATTCGCCTTTGTCGTAGTAATCGACTTTGCGCGGCACGAAGCTGCAAATAACGAACCCGCGCCCGGCGAAGGTAATGTGCGACGTCGGCGGCAGATGGATCGTCGCGGTCTTCGGCTGATAGTCGAGAATGTTGAACGTTACGGGATAGGCAACACCGTCCCACCCGGCTACATCCCAGGGGAAATGCTCGTATTCATGCACGCTCAGGCGGTTTCCGAACTTGACAACCCAATCGTACGGCGGTTTGCCGTGTCGGGATTCGTCGAAGCTCAACAGTTCCGTCGGCCCGTGGAAATCGCGATGACAGTAGGGTGCGTCCATCGTGATCTGGCCCGACTCGTTGCGGAACTGTTGGGGCAGATCGATGGACGTGGCTGACTCGAACACAAGGAACGTGCCGCGGTCATTGTCCGGATGAAGACGATACGGCGTCCCCTTGGGGATCAGGATGTAGTCCTGCTTGTTGAATGACTGCACGCCGTAGACGCTTTCGAGCGTGCCGCCGCAGTCATATGCGAACCAGCATTCATCGCCTTCACCATTGGTGAACCACGACTTGCCTGCCGGCTGAGCGATCTTGCAGACGCCGACCTGAATGTCGGCGTTCATCAGCAGTGTTCGTCGCCCGGTGAGGAAGTCGCCCGTGGGCTGCATGTCCTGCGTGCGCAGATGCCTGCGGTGTAGAAGCTGCTCCGCGATCGGTACGACCGGACAGAAGCCGGGCAACTCCATTGAGCGAACCTTGCACTCGTCCGTCGGCGGTGTACGGTAATAGATGATGCTGTAGGTGCTTTTGAACGCGACGCGGGTCATGCACTGCTCCATGAGCATTTTGCCGTTTTCCTTGTGCGTCACGTGATGTTTGGGCGGCACGTCGCCCAGTTTATGATAATGGATCATGTCGTTCTCCTTGCTTGCTTCGATGGTCGAGCCGGCGCTGTTCTCATCTCTCTTTTGGTTGCGATTCGAAGACGCGGCGCGCATCGCCATGAAGACGTTGCAGTACGAATTCAGCCACGAGCGCCACAACCTCCAAAGCCTCATGAACGTCGTCGACAGTCGGCAACTCGACACCAGGGTATCGAAATCTTACCGCATATTGCGAGAGCGGTGCCGTCCTTGCGATCAACCCGTCAAACTCGCCGTCGATCTTGGCGCAGACCGTACAGAGTGAGCTTAACAAGTGCGTTTTACCAAACGGCTGATTGTGAGAAACCAGGAAGCTCTTCAGTATTTTCTCAACAGTCTGTTGGCAGTGAAACGCCGCCGCGTCCGTCGGCGGGTCTTCCATCGCGATCAGAGCGCGAGCCGACCGCCAATCATTTCTGGCTTTTTGAAGCCACTCAATCGCGAATTCCAAGCCATCATTTGCCATAGATCAAGCGGCCTTTGCTTCGTACCGTGTGCTCGAAATTCGCCCGCCACGAAGCACGATGATCAAATTGGTCTGACGGATAGACCAGGATGTCAATCGGCACGTCGTTCATGCCGATGGCGCGTCGGGCCTTGATCTCCAGATCTAGCATCCGTTCGCCGTTCGGCGGAACCACAACGAGCAGATCAATGTCGCTCTCCGGTGTGGGCTGGCCGTAGGCGTGCGATCCGAAGAGGTAAATGCGCTGCGGATGTAGCACCTCAACCAACTGATCGCGAATCTTCCCGACTAACTCATCAGTCAGCGCCATCATCATCGAGCGATGTCCTCCTCCGAGCAGCCGTATTTCGCAAACAACTCTTCCCAACCCGAAATTATATCAACAATACACCGAACCTCTCTTTTGAGATCATTTCGTCGCACGCGGTTTTTCTTGTTACCATCAAGAGAATTCACTGTCGCCATGACTGAATCGATCCGCAATGCAAGTGTCCCAAGGCATAACTCATTTGCGATTTCGACCATGCGCAAGCTGTCGCTGTGCTCTATGGACCCAGGATTCAACGCCTGTGCAACACGAAGAGCTGCAGGTAAGGCCTCAATCCTACGCTTTGCATTCTCGGCCTTCGCCGCTACAACACTCGCTTGCATTCCCTGCGATCGCGACTTACCGGAAGACGGCGTGGCGGCATGCACCCTCCTGCCTCTTCGCTTCAACTCTCGGCGAAGCAGGTGAGATATGACAAGCCTGTCCCATCTAGAGGCGATTCCCGCGACGACTTGCTTCGATGGCCATCTGTGAAGATACGCGGCGAGCACAATTGCAGTACGTATTGATTGAGGGTGTAGATAGCCAATTCTTAGCGAATTCTGCTGATAAGAGTTGCTGAAGAAGCCGTTGCGCGATTCCCAGACAACGGGCTTGTATCCGTCAAGCACAAGGTGTCCCAACCCAAGGTACGCGGTGCCGATATCCGTGAGTATTTCCTCCTCCTCGACGTTAGCCCCAGAAACGCGGCGGACGTCAAAGCAATAATGAGTTAATTCATGCGCCAAGACAGCAAGTACGTGGCGAGAGTCCTGGTGCTCCCGCTGGACCACTAGAATTTCTCGCTCACGATCATTTGACGACTTGTAAAACCCGCCTGTACGTTCATTTACGAGAGTTACATTGATTCGCTCATGGAGTCCAAGGAATCCGCAAATGTCATCGGCGACGATCTGTACCCATTTTGGATTGGAGACCATTTGGCCAACACTGTCCCACAAGCGACGCGGGAACACATACGGACGACTCGGCATAAACGACTGGGAGAGTACATGATGGATCATCCCGAGTCTCTGTTCAATAGATGATGTCGCAATTCGAATCGCCATACCGGTATTCCGAGACCATCGAAATCAGAGATTACCCCGCAACGCCTGCTCGCGTTCGATGCTGACGAAGAGGGCTTTGAAATTGCCAATGCCGAACCCGCGCGAGCCATGACGCTCGATGACTTCATAGAACAACGTCGGCCTGTCCTGGACCGGCGTGGTGAATATTTGCAGCAGGTATCCGTCATCGTCTTTGTCCACGAGTATGCCGAGTTCCTGAAGGCGGTCCCAGTCTTCATCCACGTCGCCGACGCGATCACGCAGCATTTTGTAGTAAGTGTCTGGTACGCGCAGGAAATCGACATCGCGAGAACGAAGCTCGGTGACGGTGTCGTAAATGTTCCCTGTCGCCATCGCGATGTGCTGCACACCCGGGCCTTGGTAATAGTCGAGATACTCGTCGATTTGGCTCTTTTTCTTGCCCTCCGCCGGCTCATTGATGGGGAACTTGCACTTGCCCGTGCCGTTTTCCATCACTTTGCTCATCAGGGCGCTGTACTCGGTGGAGATGTCGTCGTCGGTGAAGCTCAGGAGATTGTTGAAACCCATCACTTCCTCGAACCACTTGACCCAGTAGTCCATTTCGCCGATGTGGACGTTGGTCACGATGTGATCGATGACGGCCATGCCCACTTCGTCGGTTTGGCCTCGTCGTTCGATGGGGATGTATCCGGGCGCGAACGTGCCGCGATAATTCTCACGCTCGACGAACCGAAACACCGTGTCGCCCGCGTATTTGATTTCGCCCGTGACCAGCGTGCCATGCTCGTCCTCCTGTGCGGTGGCCGGCTTGAGTACCGTTGCGCCGCGAGCTTTGGTTTCGCGCAAGGCTGACTCAACGCTCGCAACGGTCAGTGCCATTGCTTTGACACCATCGCCGTGCAAGGCACAGTGGCGTGCAATTTCATTGTCAGGCCCGTAGGCGGACGTTAGCACGAACCGGACTTTACCCTGCTCCATGACGTAGCTGGCCCGGTCTCGGCTGCCGGTTTCCAAGCCTCGTTTGGCGATCGGACGAAATCCGAATGTCTTGTCGTAGAAGTGGGCGGCCTGCTTGGCGTTGCCTACGTAGAACTCGATGTGGTCATAACCCTTGATCGGGAGAAAGTCGTTCGCCATGGGACGAACTCCGCGTCTTCACCAATCCCTCGCCGCCGACCCCGGGTGAGGCGGGTCTTTCCGCCGACGACGACCCGCATCCCGAACACCCCGCGAACTGCGAGACGCACGCTACGAGCCTAGAATGTCCAAATCCATACGAACAATGATTCTAACAGAAGCCGGGGTCGGCAGCCAACCGCCTGATCCAGTAAAAGGGGTCGGGAGTCGTTTCTGTGATTTTGAGATTTTACACGAGCGGAGACGGGCCAATTCACTCAACCCACGAAAACGACTCCCGACCCCTTTTCTGTCGCCCGCGAAACAACACGAGCGACGGGCGCGGGCGTGTGCGGATCAGGTCGCGTACGTTGGCGGCGGGGAATACGGCCATGCTGGCGGGGTGTCCACTGCTGAGGCTGTAGTTGTCTTGGCCCACGATTTCGGCGGCCATCGAACTCACCATGTCGAGCGATTTACGCAACAGTTCAGGCGTGGTGGTCATGTGGTCGGCGTGGGCGAGCAGGAATGCCTGATCGAGCATTTGGCCCGTGCCGAGCGGGTAGAACGGGTCCATGATGCAATCCTGACCGGCGGCGCAACGAACCCCGCGCTCGAGCAACGACTGAATGCGCGTCAGGCCTCGTCTCTTGGGGTAGTTGTCGAAGCGTCCCTGAAGGTGCAGATTGACGCCGGGGTTGGTTATGACGCTGATCTCGGCTTCGGCGATAAGGTCCATCACTTTCGATGCATGCACATCATCGTAACTCGCGAGGGCGCAAACGTGCGAAGCGGTCACTCGGCCTGTCCATCCGCGCTGCAAGGTCAGCGATGCGAGATTTTCCGTGCAACGGCTGTTGGGAGAGTCTGTTTCGTCGATATGTACGTCGATGTCCGCGTCCAGTTCTTCCGCGAGGTCGAACATGATTTCGAGGTGCCGTTGAGATTCGCGCGGCGTGCGTTCGATGTGCGGAATGCCGCCCACCAGATCCACGCCCGCGCGGCAAGCCTGGCGAACCAGGTCCACCGCACCGGGGTCGCGTACCAGGCCGTCCTGCGGAAATGCGACGAATTGAATCGTGCAAAGATCACGCGACTTGTCTCGGGCGTCCAAAACGCCTTCAGTCAAACGCATGCCCGCACTGGAGGCGACGTCCACGTGGCTGCGGATGAACCCACTGCCGTACGACACCTCGTCGCGAATCGCGCGGACGGCCCGTTGGGAAACATTTTCGGCTGACAACGTTTGCTTGGCTGTCGACCAGAGGCCGATCGCTTCCAGCAATGTTCCCGACTTGTTCGGCGGAACAATTTCCAGCGAAAAGGCTAAGTCCAGGTGCAGGTGCGGATCGACGAGCGACGGCATGACGATGCCGCCCCCTGCGTTAAACTGGTCGGGCAAAGCGGTCACGGTGTCGGGTTGGGGGGCGATCGAATCGATAACGCCCGCGTCAAATCGAACGGTGTGCAAACCGTCCGAATCGAGAAGCCGACCGTTGACCACGGCCTTGAACGGATTCATGTCGGATTCCTTGTGCGACGATCGCGATCGTTCGACGTCAGGATTTCCCGGTGCGCCACACGGGGTCCACCTTGTCCTGGGACTTTGGTTCCGGCCAGCGTGTCATGGTCATGCGTTGCTGCGTGTAAAACATCATGCCTTCCTTGCCCTGAATGTGCAGGTCGCCGAAGAAGGACATGTTCCACCCGGTGAACGGGAACCAGGCCATCGGTGCGGGCACGCCCACGTTGACGCCGATCATGCCGGCGTTGAAACGCATTTTGAATTCACGAGCCGCTCGGCCTGACTGCGTGAAGATGACGGCTCCGTTGCCGTATTCGCACTTGTCTCCGAGGGCGATGGCTTCTTCGAGCGTTTTCACGCGGGAAACAGCCAGCACAGGCCCGAAGACTTCGTCGCGACTGATGCCCATCTCGGTAGTCACGCGATCCACGACGGTCGGCCCGATGAAAAAACCGTCGGCGGCGTCGGCGATCTTCGTTGCGCGTCCGTCGAGCGCTATGGACGCACCTTGCGCTTGGGCATTGTCAACATGTTCACGCACGCGACCGAGGTGCTCGCGCGTGATGACCGGACCCATGTCGATGTCCTGGCCTTCGTCGGTGCGCCCGACGCGCATGGCTCCTGCGAGTTCGCACACGCGCCCGACGACGTCATCCGCAATGCCACCGACCGGCACTGCGAGACTGCCGGCCATACAGCGCTCACCCGCGCACCCGAAGGCTGAGCCAAGCAACGCTCTTGCGGTCGAATCCACGTCCGCGTCGGGCATGATGATTAAGTGATTCTTCGCACCACCGGCGGCTTGTACGCGCTTTCCGTTGGCGGTTCCTGTCTGGTAAATGGAGCGCGCAACCGGCGTCGAGCCGACGAACGAGATGGCTTTGATCTGAGGATGATTCAGCAATGCGTCGACGACGGTCTTGTCACCGTGCAGGACGGAGAAGACTCCTTCGGGCACGCCGGCTTCGACGAGTAATTCAGCGATGCGCAAGGCGGACAGCGGCACGCGCGGTGATGGCTTGAGAATGAAGCAGTTGCCGCAGGTCATCGCGATCGGGTACATCCAAAGGGGCACCATCGCGGGGAAGTTAAACGGCGTGATACCGGCGACCACGCCGAGCGGGTGTCGCAACGTCTCGCTGTCCACGTTGGGTGCGATGTTCTGAAGAATTTCTCCCGGAATGAGCGAAGGCAGCCCGCAGGCGAACTCCACCATCTCGATACCGCGATGCATGGACGCTTTCGATTCGTTCAGAGTCTTGCCGTGCTCGCGCGAGACGATACGCGCGATCTCGTCTGCGTGCTTGAGCAGCAGGGCGTGAAAACGAAACATCAGGTGGGCGCGATCCACGACCGGCGTGTCGCGCCACGCGGGGAACGCTTTGACGGCGGCTGCCACGGTGCGATCGACGTCTTCGGGCGTGCAATTCGGCACGTTGGCTATGGTTTCACCGGTCGATGGGTTGCAGACCTGGCTGTAGCGATCCGTCTTCCCTTCGACCCACGATCCACCGATGAGGCACTTGCATGTTTGGGTGTCTGGCATGGTTGTTTAGCTCCTGTTGCTTTCGATTGGCGAACACTGTTCGCGGACAGCCACCTATTCTGGCGTCGAAGGTGCCGATGGACAAGGCACGAAGCCCAAACGGGCGTGCTACGTCGAAGATTCGCCCGGATTTGCAAACCTCCGATCGGCCATTAGACTTTGGTTTCGACGATCCGTGGTTCGTCGTGACGAACAACTAAAGAGGATGCACATCATGGCACGCATCGTACGCGGCGGCTTGATTCAGGCTGTCTTGAGCGAACCGGGGACATCGCCCATCGAGAAAATCAAACGTTCGATGATCGACAAGCACGTCGATCTCATCGGGCAGGCAGCCGATCAGGGCGTGCAGGTAGTATGCTTGCAGGAGCTATTCTACGGCCCTTATTTTTGTGCCGAGCAGGACACGCGCTGGTACGACATGACGGAGCGCATTCCTGACGGCCCGACGACGAAGCTCATGTGCGAGCTTGCGAAAAAGCACGAAATGGTGATCGTCGTTCCGGTTTACGAAGAGGACATCACCGGCGTTTACTACAATACCGCCGCCGTCATCGACGCGGACGGAACCTACCTGGGCAAGTATCGCAAGACGCATATTCCACATTGCGAACCCGGCTTTTGGGAAAAGTTCTATTTTCGCCCCGGCAACCTCGGCTACCCCGTATTCGACACGCGCGTCGGCAAGGTGGCGGTGTACATCTGTTACGATCGACACTTCCCCGAAGGCGCACGCTGCCTCGGACTCAACGGTGCGGAAATCGTATTCAATCCGTCGGCCACCGTGGCGGGTCTTTCGGAGTATCTTTGGAAACTCGAGCAGCCTGCCCACGCGGTGGCGAATCAGTTTTTCGTCGGCGCGATCAATCGCCCCGGCACCGAAGAACCCTGGAACATCGGCGAGTTCTACGGGCAAAGCTACTTCTGCAATCCGCGCGGACAGATCGTCGCGGAAGGAAGCCGCACCACCGATGATATTGTGGTGGCTGACATGGACCTCGACATGATCCGCGAAGTTCGCAACGTGTGGCAGTTCTATCGCGATCGCCGACCCGACGCTTACGACGGCATCGTCGCCGGCTAGCAGGCTGTTGAAAAAGTGTGGCACGGATTTTCCAACCCGTGTATTCACCGGCTGGAAAAATCGGTACCACATTGAACACCATCGTTTGCACCGGTTGGAAACCGGTGCAACGCGGAAACCCCCTGTTCTTTAACATGGCTGCCAAGAGGATCGGTCGATGGCTCACAACCGCGTAGTTTACGCGCTGGATTCCAAACCCCCGCTTCCGCGCACGGTGGTGCTCGCGTTGCAGCACGTGCTCACCATGTTTGGTGCCACAGTCTCCGTGCCGCTTTTGCTCGGGCCTCAGATGGGCATGACGTCGGAGGAAATCGCCCGGCTCATCAGCTCGGTTATGTTGTGTTCCGGTGTCGCAACGTTCATTCAAGCCACCTTCGGCTCGCGCCTGCCGATTATTCAGGGTGTATCGTTCGCGTTTCTCGCTGCGTTTTTCGCCATTATTTCGTTCGGCGTTGAGAACGGATTGTCAGCCGCCCAGATGATGCAGCTCATCGCCGGTTCCGTCATCGCTGGGTCCATCGTCGAAATCATCGTCGGGTTCACCGGGCTGATTGGACACCTGCGCCGCCTCATTTCACCCGTCGTCATAGGCCCGGTTATCATGCTGATTGGGCTTGCATTGTTTCAGCACGGCGCGCCCAAGGCGGGAACGCATTGGCCTATCTCAGGCTTGACGATATTCCTCATCATCATTTTCTCGCTCGTCCTGTCGCGCAAATCGCGATTCTTCCGCATCCTCCCGATTCTCTCCGCTATCGTCATTGCGTGCGGCGTCGCGGGGCTTTGCTCCGCCCTCGGCATCTTCAAGGAAGGCCACCCCTCGTACATGAGCATGACCGTCGTCGAGTCGTCGCCCTGGCTTCGCCTGAACCCAGCCGAGTTGATCCTTCCGTGGGGCATGCCGGAGTTTCAAATCGGATTCATCGTAGCCTGTCTGGCTGCGTTCCTGGCGTCTATGGTCGAATCGTTCGGTGACTACCACGCCTGTGCGTACATGGCCGGCGCGGACGATCCGACACCGAAACAGATATCACGCGGTATCGGGTGCGAGGGCATCGGCTGTTTGCTGACCGGTTTGCTGGGCGGGTTCAGCTCGACCTCTTACTCGGAGAACATCGGCTTGATCGGCCTGAGCAAGGTCGCCTCCCGATACGTCGTGCAGGCGGCTGCGATCATCCTGATCGGCTTGGGCCTGGTCGCGAAATTCGGTGCGTTCGCCGCCACCATCCCCGGTCCGGTGGTCGGTGGGCTTTATTGCGCACTTTTCGGCCTCATCGCTGCGGTGGGGATTCAGCAGCTCGCCAAGGCGGATTTGTCGAGCGATCGCAATCTCTTCATCGCAGGTTTCAGCCTGTTCATGGGGCTGTCGCTGCCCGCATACTTCGACGGCTCGGTAACGATCTACAAACCTGGGGCGGCTGAATTATTGGCGAACGTCCCGGAGACGATTCGTGTTATCATTGAATCAATCGGGAAGACGGGGATGGCGGTGGCTGCCTTCTTCGGAATCCTGCTGGACAACCTAATACCAGGAACACCGGCGGAACGAGGGCTGACCGCACCGCACGCCGGCGAGCCGGAGGCCCCGATCATCCACGAGCCGCACACGGAGAATTGACAGATGTCATCCACAGAATCGACCGCGAAGCGCATCCCGTTGCCCGTCTGCAATCACACGCCCGCGCCCTACACGGGCCCAAGTCGTGACGAAATCCTCACGCTGCGACGTGAGTACGTAAACCCCGGTGTGTTGACCTACTACAAAGACCCCATCTGCATCGTCGAAGGTCACATGCAGTATCTGTGGGACGAAACCGGGCGGCAGTATCTGGACGCCATCGCAGGCATCGTGACGGTTTCGGTCGGGCATTGTCACCCCAAGATCACCGAGCTTGTACGTGAACAGGTCGGCCGACTCGTCCATACGACAACGATCTACCTCAACCCCAACATCGTGAAGTTCGCCGAAGCATTGGCCAAACGCATGCCCGAAGGATCGGACCTGAAATCGACCTACTTCACCAACGCCGGGTCGGAAGCGAACGAGTTGGCCATCCTTATGGCCAAGCTGCATACCGGGCGGCACGACGTACTCACCCTGCGCAACAGCTACCACGGCGGATCACAGGTGACGATGAACCTGACCGCCGTCGGCACGTGGAAATACCCCGTGCCCGGCGCATCGGGTGTGAAACACGTCCCGCCGGGTTACTGTTATCGCTGCCCATTCGGGCTGGAGTATCCGTCGTGCGATTTGAAATGTGCGACGAGCGTTGAGGACGTCATTCGCTACGAAACATGCGGGGAGATCGCGGCTTTCATCGCGGAACCCATTCAGGGCGTGGGCGGAACGGTCGTCCCGCCGCCGGAATACTTCGGAATTATTTACGACATCGTACGCCGCTACGGCGGGCTGTGCATCGCGGACGAAGTGCAAACCGGCTTCGCGCGAACCGGCGACCAATACTGGGGGTTTCAAAACTGGGGCGTCACACCCGACATGGTCACGATGGCCAAAGGCATCGGCAACGGCGCGCCGCTTGGTGCCTGCACGACGAAACCCGAGATCGCCGCACACATGGCCAAGCGCCTGCATTTCAACACGTACGGCGGCAATCCGGTTTCCGTTTTGCAGGGTCTTTCCGTGCTCGAAATCATCGATGAGGAAAACATTCAGCAGAAAGCACGCGAAGTGGGCGGCTATCTCAAGGATCGTTTGCTTGAACTGAAAGACAAGCACACGCTCATCGGTGACGTACGCGGAATGGGATTGATGCTCGGCGTCGAATTGGTCAAGGACCACAAGTCGAAGGAGCCAGCCGTCGCGGAAACCGCCCGCGTCGTGGAGTTGGCAAAGGATCGTTCGCTACTGCTGGGCAAGGGCGGATACTACGGCAACGTCCTCCGTATCAAACCGCCGATGTGCATCACAAAAGACGACTGCGATTTCCTGGCTGATTGCCTGGACGCCTGCTTGGCGGACGTTGCCGACTCCAAGTAAGGCCGCGCCCGCAAGATGACAGCCTGCCAACGGAACCATGCGTTATCCGATGGGTGGCATGCCCGCCTCGAAGGCGGGCATGTTGGCACTGACAGCGTACCCAAGGCATGCGCCGCACCCAATCACGTCATCCGACTCATCAATTGAGCTGTGTCGGAGCACTGCCAGCGGTGCCACGCATAGGGCACCGTCGTTTTTCGCACCTACTTCGCCCACGCAATCGGCTCAGGGGCGCTCGGCGATGGGGCGTTGCTCATGGCTGACGCTGCCAATTGGAACGCTGCGAAGTCCCCGAAATCAACATCGCCGTCGTCGTCGGCATCGCCGGGAGCGCAGCCGAGCCCGGCGCTGACGTTGGGGCCGTCCATGCACGCGACAAAGTGGGCCATGTCGATCAGATCCGTGTCCGAATCGCCGTCAAAATCGCTGTCTTGCGCGCACGGGGCGGAGATATCCGTCGAAAGAATACGCACGATGTCCGCACGATTCATCACGGTAATTCCGGGATGAGAATTCTCCTTGAGCTGATTCCCCTGCTCGTCCATGAAGCGATCCATCTGCTGAACCTCGACCAGCACGCGCGTCGTACTCGCCGCCTGGATCGTCTGAAGAAACACCGGGCTGGCAGGATCAGTCACATCGATCAGATGCACACCGGCTTTGCCGGCAGCCACAAGAGCATAGTCGTCCACACCCGGAGGCGCCATCTCGCTGGCCACATCAACATGCACAGCTGCTCCGGCGAGCTCGTTGAGCATGGCGATCGTTTGAATATCGTCAGGCTCGGTAATGTCATAGATAGCCAATCCATTACTCCCGGCGGCGACGTAGAGGTAATCGTGCTCGCGCGAAGGCACGTCGTCTTGGGCGGCCACATAGGCAGTATAAGTGTCCATGCCACGCGCACCCGGCAACGGCAGCAGGCCGACCGCAACAGGTGCCGCAAACTCCGGCAGCAGGTCCAGCACGTGAACACCGGTGTTGGGATCCGAAACGTACGCGCGTGCGGCGAAGTGCCGCGTCTTCTGCATATGGGCGTAGAGATGAATGTCCGCCGCGTTGATGCCGGCGTATCCGCCCGCGATAACGGGCGCGCTGTGATCGGAAATATCCACCACAACCACGCCGGCTGGACCGGCAGCCACAAACAAGTGAATGCCCCAGGGCACGATGTGCCGGACACTGGGTATGGGTACGGTGGCGACGAGCGTCGCGGTGGCTGGGTCTTCGTTGTCGTAAATGTTTACGCCGACCCCCTCGACCGCGACGTACAGGTAGCGAGCCGCCCGAGCGACGTCGATCGCATTGGTGTCAGCCAACTGCAACGCGGGTGGGATCGGGAACGGGCCTTGCATGTTGTAAGCGAAAAGACCCTGGGTACCAGCCGCAACGAACAACCAGTTTGACGTCCCCTCGATGATGTCGGGATAGGTAGCCATCGCCAGGGGCATGCCTGTCGGAAGCGTGCCGACGATCGCGGGATTCTCAGGATCGGTTCGACGATCGTAAACGCGTACTCCGTCTTCCGAAGCTGTGAACGCGAAGTCGCGGGCGAGGGCATAGCTGCCCGTCCCAAGCCCAAGAGAGGACGGGGCGCGGTGACACTCCGCGCAAGTTCGCACTTGGCCGTGACCGCGTACGGCGTGTGGTTGAACAGGGTTGTGACCCAGGCCGGACTTGCCGTTGGTGGTGGAAGGCATCGCAAAATCCAGAATCTTCGAGCCGTCCGGCGCGGTCACATCCGCAATGGGGTGACAACTGACGATGTACGGCGCGTATTTGCCCTCCGCGTTGGGACCGTAGAAGAAGTTCTTGAACGATGCGAACACCTTGTTGTTGGTTCGCACACGGCCGACCTCTTCCTGCCGTGTCACAAGGTTGACACCGATGAATCGTTCGTCGCGTTCGAAATGACATCCGAAGCAGTTGGGTGTCCAGTAGGTATGACAGGCGTAGCATTCCAACCCGCCCTCATCCTTGATGTGGTCTCCGTTCATGGCGCAGGCCGCATGCGGACTGTATCGGTCTGAATCCGGATTGACGATGTCCATGACGCGGGGCACGACATGCTCAACCCCGTCAACTTTCGACGTCAATACGGTCGTGCCATCCAGCATGTGCAGGACGTTGGAAAGCGGATCGCCGTCGTTGTCGTTCAAGGTGGCCAGCGAGCCGGGTAGCCCATGACATGTGCGGCATTCGATCTTGGTAGCCTGGTCCATGTGACCCCAAAGATTGCCGTCGCCCATGACCTCGGTCTTGGTATGGCAATCGATGCAATGCAGGCCACGCTCGCCGTGGATGTCCTGCGGATTGGTTTCGGGATCGGTGTAATGGAAGTTGCTGTTGAAACGCTCGTCGGTCGTCCCCGCAATCCCCGGACCGGACGGCAGCCGCGGCGGCATCTGGCCCCGCCCGGTAAACGTCAGGCCGATACGCGCACCGCGATGATGGCAATGCAGGCATTGATCCGTGGGAATCTCCCGCGTAACGGTATGGTACATTGGGTGCCCCGTTTCCGTGTGATCGATCAGGGGATCCGCACTTCGGGATAAACCATCGTTGGCGTAGAGCATGTGGCAGGCGGCGCACCCGTCAGCCCGGTAAACACCCTCCGCGTTCTCCGCACCACGATAACCCTTCCCGCGCGACCAAAGATGGCAGCGAGCGCAGGCCTGACCCGGTACGGCTGCAAAGTGTGTGGCGATCTCATTCGGGTCACCGCTTGGATCGTAACTCAAAAGGTCCAGAAGCTCCGCCACCGCGCCCTGCTCGGTCGGAACAAAACCGTCATCGTCCACGACGCTGAACGTTCCGTAGATCGGCGTCTGCGTATCCACAACGCCGTTTTGATAAAGCCCCCCCGCGTAGTGCCCAGCCGCCGTCGCCATCATGCTCTTCAGAGTCATATCAACTTGGTATTGATGGCAGATTCCGCAGGTATCATTAACAACACGCAGGTTCGTGGGATTCAGAAATCGCTGATAGGGCAAATCGTAATCGAGTGGCGGGACGGTATTGTCCATAATGACCGGGAGCGTCGGCAGAACGTGCGCCGTTTTGATCGTCGTCGCATCCGGGTCACCGCCGTGACAAAACACGCAACTCAACTCAAAACCCATGTTCTCAGTTGCGTTTTCGATGTTCGCGTGGCAGGTGATACACCCCGCGTCCTGCCCGAACGCTTCCTGCGGAACATGGCTCATGTCCACGGGGCGGCTGCTTTGTGCGGGAATTCCGCCGTGTGCCGCGTCGTGAGCAGGCGGAGGAACAGCCCCAGCGCTACCACAAAACGCGAGACTCAACGCTGATACCAAGACGCATGGCAGGGAGATTTTGCAAACCCGGAAGCTGATCATGCTGACACCTCATGAACTCAGGAACCCGTAATCCGTCGATACGTATATAATCGTATAGATTTTACAATCGCGGTTCAAGGTCCGAAATCAAGACTTCAGCGATGATTTCCGACGATTCGTCCCATCCGGCAAGTTCGTCAACACCCACTTCAAATAAAAGCGGCCCGCTGCCGCATGTGCGACAACGGGCCGAAATCTCAAGGCTGCTGCGAACGCAGCCACGTTCGCTGCACTATCGCAGCCACCTCGTACATTCACCTGATTCCACAAATCACCTCCTTATCTAAGGGCCGACTCCCCGACCGATCCAATGGTGAGAAAGGATCAACCGGGCCTGCCCAAGGTGCCAGCCGTCACCGACACCGCCTCGCGAGTGATTCAACTCACCCGCGGTGAAGCCGTTGCCAAGACGTGCGGGCTTCCGGCGCTTTGGAAACCGTCGCGACGCTGCACGACCCACGAATGAATTGTAGAGATTGACCACGCGTCGGGTCAAGAAAAATGATAAATCCCGGCGAATCCATATTTTGTGCGGTTGCACTAACGTGCGCACGATTCGATACTCGATGGTTCAGCTCGATTCCGCCAAGCGCTGCGAGCTTCGGATAAAGCTCGATATTTCAGACCAGCGCACGCTGCGAATTAGACCACTTAATGCGCATCCCACGTCACGCCGGAGAGCTTAGCTGTGTCGCGTGCGACGCGCACAAGACCGGGCACGCACGCTACTCCGCGATTCCGTTCTGAAACCCCGCGAAGTCGAAATCGAACGCCTCACAACCAGCCGCATACACCCCGCCCGTCGCACGCACGTTGCCTTCACCTGCCAGCCGGCAGCGTCAGGACTTGGCGCGCGAAAAGAAAACACCGGGTAGCCCTCTTGCGAGGCCAACCCGGTGCTTCCGGAGGGGAAAAGCTCTATGGTCACCGCGTCGGATGCGGTTCATCGCGATTCTGTGCGAGGAGCGCCTCGCAGCTACTAAATTCTATAGAACCGCAATCGACCGTGGGCAAATGCGCAGCGCCGGAATTACGCCACGGCGAGGACAGCGCAAAGACGCCGCACAACTGTAACCTTTGAATTACAAATAGATTACAGTCGCCAGCGGCGTACAGCGTATCCCGTTCAATTGAGAGATCGCTACTCTGAATGGTGTTGGGCGGCCTGATGCTCCGCCACAATCTTCTGCTGCACATTCGCCGGGACAGTGTCGTAGTGCGACAGTTCCATCATGAAACTACCTTGCCCGCCGGTGATGCTGGAAAGTCGCGAATGGTAATCGGCGACTTCACCGAGCGGCACACTGGCGCGCAGGATAGCCATCTGACCGGGGAGCATGTCCTGGCCAATCGGTTGGCCTCGGCGGGAAGCGAGATCGCCCTGTAGATCCCCGAGGAATTCCACGGGAGCGGTGACTTCGATCGTGACGATCGGTTCGAGCAGGATCGGCTTGGCTTTGAGGAAGCCTTCCCGGAATGCTCCGCGCCCGGCGATCTGGAACGCGATGTCCTTGCTATCGACGGGGTGTGTTTTGCCGTCGATCAACTCGACCTTAACATCGACGACCGGGTAGCCGGCCAACACGCCGACGGCCATCTGAGCACGGACGCCCTTGTCAACGCTCGGGCGGAACGACTGGTCGATGGCTCCGCCGAAAATCTTGTCGACGAATTCGTAACCCGCACCGCGCTCATTGGGCAGGACGTTGATGATTACGCGGCCAAACTGCCCCGCGCCGCCCGTTTGCTTTTTGTGCGAGTAATCAATGTTTTCGGCTTTGCCGGTGATCGTTTCGCGATAGGGAATTTTGGGCGGATGCGTTTCGACTTCGGCTTTGTAATGCGTGGCCAATCGATGCAGGTAGGTCCGCAGGTGAACGTCGCCCACGCCGTGGACCACGGTCTCGTGTGTGTCGGGGTTGCGCTCGATGACGAAACAAGGATCCTCTTCCGCGAACCGCCGGAAGGCCGCTGCGATTTTGTCTTCGTCGCCGCGATTTTTGGATTCGATGGCCAACGAATACATGGGCTTGGGCAGCTTGGGCATCTCGATGGATCCGCCCTCACCTGAATAGACCACGTCGCCGATGTGAACGTCCAGCTTGGCCAGCGCGATAAGATCGCCCGGTCCGGCTTCGGGAATTTCCGTGTGACCGCCGCCCATCATACGGTAGATTTGGCCCGGTCGGACGTTTTTCTTTTCACTGGCGGTGTGCAAGGTTGTGTCGGATTTCAACGTGCCGCTGTGAACGCGGATGAAGCTGTATTTGATGTTGCTCTTGACGTCGCTGCCGATCTTGAAGACCTGGCCTATGAATTCCTTGTCGCCCGGATCGATCTCGAATTCGACTTCGTCGTTGACCCGCTTGCGCTTCAACCCCGCAATCGGGCTGGCTCCGTAGCGCACGGTGCCCGACAGGAATTCCGGTATGCCGACATCGTGCAGAGCGCTGGTGAAGAGAATGGGAACCAACTCGCCCTTCGTCACCGATAAAGCCGTGTAACGCACGACCTCGTCGTCGGAAACGTCGCCGCCGAGGTAGCGTTCCATCAGCTCATCGTCCGCGCCCGCGACGGCTTCCACGAGGGCGGTGTGCGCCGCTTCGAAGTCGCCGAAATCGGGCGTGCCCGTTCCGCCGAGGCAGCGGATGATTTTCTTGCCGCCCTCCGACGGGAGATTCACCGGAATGCATTGCGGGCCGAAGGTCTCCTGCAAGTGCTCGACCAACTCTTCGAGGTTGACGTTGTCCAGGCCGATCTTGTTAATCACGATCATGATGCCCAGGCCATAGTCGCGGGCGCGCTGGAACATCTTTCGCGTGTTGACCTCGATGCCGGCCGTCGCGGAAACAACCAGGACCGCCGTTTCCGCAGCCGCCAGCGCGGGCACGGCATGCCCGCAGAAGTCGGCCAAGCCGGGCGTATCAACGATGTTGATTTGAACGCCTTCGTGTTCGACGGTGCAGACGGCGGTTTGCAGCGAGTGCTTCTTCTCTTTCTCCTCGTCCATGGAGTCGAGAATCGTGGACCCTTCGTCGACGTTGCCGAGGCGGTTGGTAACTCCGGTATGGAACAGGCAGGCCTCCCCCAGCGTCGTTTTTCCGGCACCGGTATGACCCATCAGAACGATGTTGCGCATAGCTTCAGTGTTCAAGGCGAAATTCTCCATCGAACGGTGACGCTTCTTTTTTCAGCCGCCGAGGTGTTCGGGCCGCGGGTTCTGCGACCGACCCTCGTTATCGGTCCGCGAATCAGGGATTCCCGACCGTCGCGACCGAACCAAGCCAAGGTAAGCCAAGACGCTCCGGCTGTAAATCCGCGCCGGATCGCCGCACCCCCACCTCTGTTTCGACACCGTAACGAGGCTTGACGATTGCGTTGACTCTTGTGGCCTGAAATACCAGAATCGCATGGGTTGGCGGAGCGGGAACCGCGTCGAAACTGGGCGGACGCTCGGGCTCCAGAAAGGTCTGGCAAGATGAAATCAACGGTTTTTCCCTTTTTGGGGATTGTTTTGATCGGCTCGATCGCCGGGCTTGGCTTCAATGGGGTTCGCGGCAAGGGCGGGCTGAAGCTGACGCGCAGCTATTTCGCCACGATCGCACCGGTGGCTGACGGGTCGGCAGAGGATTCGCCCGGCGACGCGTCGGGACAGGCTGAGTCGGACACGAAATCCGGGATCGACAATCCGCTTCCGAACGTCACGCTCGATGAGATGGTCGATTTCTACTTGAGTGAGGACTACGGGCTTGGGACTGTCCTGTTTGTGGATGCGCGGGACGACGCGCATTTTGCCGAGGCGCACATTCCCGGAGCGTTGCACATCGACCGTTACGATTCGGATCAATACTTCGACAAGGTACGGGACGCGATACTTGTAGCGGACAAGATCGTAGTCTATTGCGGTGGTGGGGAGTGCGAAGACAGTATTTACCTCGCGTCGGAACTGGTGATGGATCGCGATATCGACCGTGACAAGGTGCTCGTGTTTGAGGGCGGTATCGCGGAGTGGCTTGACGACGGTCTCGAAGTTGAGGAAGGCGGCGTTGAATGAGCGACACCCCGGCACTGGCGATCAAGAGGCCTTTCGAGACGCATGTGGCTATGATCCTCGCCCGACTGATCGTCGGTGGGGTTTTTGTTTGGCTTAGTATCGGCAAAATTCAGCAACCGGCGACGTTTTTGAAGCTGATTCGCGAATACCAACTCCTTCCGGAACAGCCAGCTTACGCGATGAACCTGACGGCTATTATTTTGCCGTGGGTCGAGTTGCTTTGCGGGCTGCTCATGGTCTTCGGCTATTGGCTTCGCGGAGCGTCGTTGATGATCTTTGGCCTGTTGGTCTTTTTCACCGGTGCGGTGGCGTACCGTGCTATCGGTATCTACAACGACGGGGGTATCGCGTTCTGCGATATCAAGTTCGACTGCGGCTGCGGCGGCGGAGAGATTCCCATCTGCGACAAACTCCGCGAGAACACCGCGTTGACCGGATTGGCCTTCATTGCGCTGGTTTCCAACTCACGTTGGCTGTCGATCGAAGCCCTCAAAGCCAAACGCCGCGACCCCGCGTGACGGAGTCCGGAAGTATTCGTCGGCAACAGGATCGCGGACCTCAGCTCGCGCAGGCGTTGGCCACTGTATCACGAAAAACGACTCCCGACCCCTTATCTTCTCCGACGGAGTAGACAGGCAGGCGGTCGGCCCACAGTTTGCTGGCGCGGTTGGCCAACATCCTGCTGAACCGATCCGAGGAGAGAATCACGGCGTCGGCGTCGGCGGGATTCCAACAGTCCGCGCGTCTCAAAGGCCAATCCAGGAATCGCCCGTGGTCGTTTATGCATCGATCGTCGAGCACGGCCACAACCTTCAACCCCGACATACGCATCACGTCAGCGTGCCGTGCGGTGAAGCGCCCAGCGCCGTAGATCGCGACGCGCTTGATGCCGTTGTCGGCCAAACGCGCGAGCAGATCGGCCAGCGCGGTAGCGGCTGGATCGTGAATTGCCTGGCTGGGTTCGTGGAAATCGGCGGCGGCGAGACGCGATTGTTCGTCGTGGATTTCAACCAATGACATGGGGCGATAGGTTCGAATCGTCTGAGCGTCACCATGTACGGGCTTGCGATCGATCAGTTCGTACAGGTGGAAGACGCTATCGAACGAACGTACAAGTTTGTAGTCCAAACCCAGCCCGGATCGAGCGGCGGTTACGTCAAAACACAAGCCCGTGTCGAGCAGGTAACGTGGTGGGTTGTCATTCAGGCGAGCATTCAAGTCTGCCTGCCAGGTTTCATCCATGTCGTCCAGATGATGATCGGGCGTGATGATTGGTGTGGCGTAACTTGTTCCGGCCAATGCGTACGCCTGGGTGAGCGGGCCGTAGACCAGCAGAGAACGCTGTCCGACCGCACGTTGCAAGTCGCCGGCACAGCGTTCGAGTGCGGCGTTTCGTGAAACGAATTCCGGCGACATAGCACCTTGCCACACCCATTCGTGAACCGCATGCCGGTCCAACCGTTTGGCGCGCAGGGGGTTGTTCGCGATCCACACCGTGGCGGCTAGCACGAGAACGACGGAAGACGACTCGTTTTCAGCCAGCACGACGACGCCCATGCAAGCCAGAACGCTTAGTGGAACGAGCAGTGGCAGCAGGTAGTAACGACAGTCGGTCGCTTGAAAAACGTAGGTGGCGACGACGGCAGCTGAAAAGAGCCAGAACAGTGGGAAGGCTGGTGGTGCGAACGCGAGACCAATAACACCAAGCACTGGAATAATCGGCTGAACGCGCACGGTGCGCGCGAACAGCCGAAGTTTCTCCATGAACCGATGGTGAATCATCGCGACG
Organism: Phycisphaerae bacterium; assembly: GCA_029260215.1. Lineage (GTDB taxonomy): Bacteria > Planctomycetota > Phycisphaerae > UBA1845 > UBA1845 > OFTM258. The sequence goes on along the minus strand of JAJDDQ010000031.1, from coordinate 193,874 downwards.
CCGACGCGTGGGTTGAATGAAGTTTCGTGGCCTCGGAGGCTGCGCAACATAGCCCACGGATTCTTTCCGTTGCGTGCGATCCACACCAGGAACAACACGGTCGCGGCGGCGCCACCGGCGATGATCGGGCCGGCGGTCCACGGCGATAGGATGGCTACTCCCGCGAAGAACACGATGAATCCGACGGCTGAGCTGAGCTTGATGAAGAAGGCGTCGACGGCCCAGATGAACGCGGCGGTGGCGATTGTGGTCGGGTCGCCGAGTTGGATTCCCACGGCTGACAAGCCTAGTGACGCGGTGAGCGGGAGCAGTTCGAACAACTCGCCGCTTTCGAAATACGCGCCCCATTGCGGCTCGCTGGAAAGCAGAACGAACAGCAGCAAGCCGATCGCATAGACACGTACATCGCCGCCGGTGAAGACCATTCCAACCCAGCCGACGGTGACGGCGGCTGCGAAACACGCGAGCGTCGCGACGAATCGCATGCGAGTCTTGTAACGCTCCGGGGCACGGTCGCGACCGACGAGATAAGCGAGGCTGAATAGGAATTCGGGTACAACCTTGCTGCATGCAGCGTAACGCGCGTTCCAGCCATTCTTGAATCGCAATCGCCCCGTTGCGATGGTGTCATTCGAGACGTAGAACCCGGTGTCGATGTGCAGCGGGAGAGACCGGTAGGGCGCGCGGATCAGCCAACAGACACCGAACAGAACAACGGTGACTACGACAGCGAGTGTCATGACGATGTACCCACCGATCGGCTTGTGTGTTTGACCGACAGAGCACCGACGAAGAATCGCAGGAAAAAACGGAGGTGTCGCAGCGGGGTCAGTCCGGCTGCCGAAAGCGTCTCGTCCAACGATCGTTCCGTGAAGACTCTCCCCAACCAGACTCCCAGTTTCGAGTTTCGCACGAACGGTTCAAAACAGAGCGGCCCGCGCGCGTAAGGCACGCCGACGAACACTCGGCCGGATTCCCTGCACACGCGTCGCATTTCCCTGATCGCGTGAACCGGCTCGTCGAAGTGTTCGACCGTGCTGTTGTTGAAGACGAGCGCGAAGGTGTCGTCGGAAAACGGCATGCGATTGATGTCACCGACCACGGCGAACACGTTTCGCGACCGGCCTGTGGATTTTGACAACGCTTCGAAATCAATATCGAGACAGACCGCCGCCGACACGGACGCTTCTTTCGCCATTAAGGTCGACGCGTGGGCTGTGCCGGAACCAGCCTCCAGGACGAACGCAGGCGCTTCGTCGTGCAATTCAGCCACCAGAAAGCGCACGAGTCGCGCGTTCACACCACGCCGCATCCAGTCGTAGAATCGGTACGGAATGCCCTCGGTGGAGCCGATGAATTGCCACGATTTCGCGAGCGTCATCCGGCCTCCTTGCGTGCGACGGCCAACAGTGTCGTCCCAAAAGGCCAGGGCAATCGTCGGCCCAAACTCTGCTCCGCGCAGGCGGCGGCGTACAGCCCTTCGTTGAGCCAGCGTGGCAGAGGCCTCAAGTCGGAGCGGGGCGCGTCGCCTGCGGACTTTCGCGTCACGCGGGTCATCGCGATTACCGGGAAGAACAATCCGAAGAGAAACCGAATGCGCTCCACGCACAGGCCGCTGCCTGTCAACAATTGTCGCAACTGCCCGCGACTGAAACGCCGAACACAATGGACGGCTGCATCGTGGCTCGATAGAAGCCACTGATAAGCGGGCACAAGCAGCACTAAATGCCCGTTCGGCCGGAGCACGCGAACCATCTCAGCCATCGCCGCCTCAACGCGAACCTCCTCGCAACAAAGCACGTCCGCGCTTACGACGACTTCGAATTGTTCGTCGTCGTAGGGAAGTTCATTGATGGATGCAAGCCCGCGACGGACATCAGTATCGCCGTTCCACAAACGTGCGGCTTCGTCGGATCGATCGAACCCGAACGCCAACACCGGAAAATCCTCCGCCAACGTCCTGAGATTGCGACCGCTCCCGCAACCCGCATCGAGCACGCGCGCACCAGGCGGCAAGCGCAATCGGCCGACAGCCTCAACCAGGGCACGACGTTGAGCGCGGTACCACCAGTACCAATCCTCGTACTCAGCCAACCTTGCGTATTCAGCCGTTTCCACGATGTTTTGGTTCCGGCGGTGTGTGAATTACCGATTTCCCGCGGCTCGGCTCCCATTGCCCGCCGCGCGCGGCGACAGCGATAGCCTCTCCACCAGCGAGGTGAAGCGATGACTGTATAAGTGTTCCGACAGCGCCCGCCGCTGCCCGGCCAACGCGATTTCGATGCGTTCGTCCGGATGGGCGAGATAGTAGCGAATGCGATCGAGCAGTTCCTTTTCGTTTCTGAAAACGACACACTCCTTGCCGACGTCGAAGTATCGCGACAACTCGGGCATGTCGTAAGTCAACAGGAAACCACCTGCGGCTGTCACCTCGAATTGCCGTAGATTCAATCCGGTCTCCGCATTTCCCTTGAAGAGGTTGACGCAAATACCGGCGTTACGGTAAGCGTCGGTCAGCGCACGTCGGCCACGCAGTGAGGGCTTGTGCGTCATTCCGTGACAGTCGGACCAGAAGTCGCCCACAAGATCAAATTGATCGCCCAGGTTGCGCTGCAGGAAGTGAACGAATCGGTCGCGCTGCTTGACCGCCAAGAACACGTTGTAGGTAAACTTGGTTTGGAAATAGGTGGCGGCGGCTTGGGCACGCGCAGCGGGATCCATTCCGGCGTTCGGTGGCTCGGCGATACGGTACAGGTCGAAGTAGAATTCGTGAAAACACAGAGCAGGGTCGTCCGCCTTCGCGGCGGCGGCCATCAATCCGATACGCATGTCCGCCGGTCGCACCGCGTCACCCTTGAACCAGGATGTGGCGGGGTGCCCAAGGAAAAGAACCGGCGATCCAGTCGGCCTATGCGGTAATGGCTCCGTGGGATAGTTGAACCCGCCGACCGCCATTGGCATCGAAAGAACGTTGGTCACGCCAAGACGCTGCAATTCCCGAGCGTGCGCTTCATCCCACACCCACTTGATCCAGCCGGGGTGTTCAAGCAGTTGCCAGCGGACCGGCCAGTCAACTTGTTGCATGGTCTCTGTGATTGGGTCGATGAAATGCACAACGTACGGCATGCCGAATAGAGAGTGCGTCATGGTGACGCTGTTCTCGGTGCCGTTCGGGTCCGGCACGAATGTCATGGCCGCCGTTTCGATGTCGTACAGCAGATCGATGGATTCGGATTCAAAGAACAAGCGATAGATTTCACCGTCGGCCAACCGGCGATTCATGGGCCTGTTGAAGTGATGGTCGTCCAATACCGGCAGCGGCACCGCGACGTGCCCGGCTGCGGCGATATCTTTCAATTGCGCGCTGTCCGCCTGTGCAGCGATGCGCAGCGCGGGCGGGCCGCTATCTTGCGACGCTGGTGGGCCGGTCAGAAGGTCGGTCGCAATCGAGACACTCATACGGCTGTTGCGCTTTCGACTGATGGGGCCAGTGCTGGTTTACCGTCGCGAAGCACGTTCAGCATGTTGCGCAAACGATGGCTGTAGAGATGCTCGGACAGTGTGCGCTTCTGGCCGGCCAACGCGATCTGTTTACGGCGATCCGCATGCTCAATGTAGAAGCGAATCTTCTCGAGCATCTCGTGCTCGTTGCGGAACGTGTCGCACTCCCGGCCGACCTCGAACAGCTCGTCGATCTCGTCCTGGTGGTAGCACAGCATGAATCCGCCGGCGGCTGTGATCTCAAAGTGCCGCATGTTCAACCCGCTGTCGGAATTTCCGTTGACGAAGTTCAGGTTGACGGCTGTCTTGCGAAAATGCTCGAAGTAGTCGTCGGTCGAGGCGATTTGCGGTTCGCAAGGCAACCCGTAAGCCTTGTCCCAATTCGTGCCGATCAACCGGAATACGTCTCCCAGGCGATGCTTGAGAAAAATCACGAAGCGGTCGCGCTGCTTGATGCAGCTGAACGCGTTGTAGAATAGTTTGTGGTTGAAGTAGTTTTGTGCTTTTGCAGCGCGCTGTTCGACCGATTCGTCCGCACGCGGCGGCTCGACGAAGCGATACAGGTTAAAAAACACGTCATAAAAACACACGTCGGGCATTTCCGCCCGAACCGACTGTGCGAGCGTGCCCGCCACGAGCGATTCCGCTGGAATGCTGCGCTGTGCCTGGAAGTACGTCGTGTTTTGCCCTCCGACGAACGAAACCGCACAAGCTGCTTCGTCCGCTTGAAGCAAATCGGTCTTGTAGTCTCGATCCATCGCCGCCATCGGAAGATGATGCACCGATGGCACGCCGAACGACGCCAGTTCGTCCGCCTGAGGCTTATCCCAGACAAATTTGTGCCACGTGTCGGAGTACAATGAAGGCCACGCAGCATTCCACGGCAACCCCTGAAAAACCGTCACCAGCGGATCAATCCACTGCGACAACAGCGGAGTCTCCATGACCTCGTGAAACAGTTTGGCGGAACCCGCGTCCTGGCTATCCACCGCGAATGCCAAACCCATAGCCCCGTTGTCAACGATGCACTCGGGGCGATTCTGTTCAAACTGTTCCCGCCAACCAGCGGCTGCCGCCATGCGTGCGCGTGCGTCGGCCGAGTAGGGGTTTGCGGGCGGTTGGACCGCCGGTGGAAGAATGAAGTGGTCTTCTCCGGCAGCTTCGCACGCCGATCGCCACCAGCCGTCTCCAATGATCGCAACGCTCATGATGTGCCTTTCAGTATTGGTAATGCACAACACCGGACAGCAGCCGGGCGAATCTCGCGCGCACGTGCCGCAGTTATCGGTCTATCGGCGGAACGATCAGGCGATGTTGACCTAAACCGTTACGGGAATTGCTTGCGAAGATCGCAGGAAGCGCTTGTGCTGTTCGAGAATTGAGGTCAACTCAGCCATGCGGTGTGCGTAGGTGTGTTCAGAAAGCGTGCGACGTTGACCGGCGGCTGCGACACTTGCACATCGGTCCGGCTCGGCGAGAAGCTGTTCGATTACGTCGACGCACTGTTTCGCGTCGTGAAAGGCGATGACCTCCGCGTCCGGCTCGAAGTAGTCACCCAGATTGCTCTTTGCGTCGGTAACCAGGCATGTGCCGCATCCGGTAGCTTCAAACATGCGCGCATTGTTGGCCAAGCCCGTTGTGACAGAACCTCGCACATCGATCGCACCGTGTACGTTTACCGCGATGCGCGAGCTGGCCAGCGTACGATAGAGTTCCGTTCCCCAGACTTGGCCTCGGTGTTTCGGCAAGATTGGCGAGTCAGCCGGAAGCGTCTCCGCGCCGTATCCGAAAACGTGTATCGGCAGGCGTTCGCACAGGTATTCCAGCAAGGCGACGCGATCGCCATGTACAGCCGAGATGCCGCCGACGAAAGACACGTCGAACCGCTTCTCCTGTTGGCCCATCGCTTCGAGTACCGTGTGGTCGAATCCCAGCGGGAGGAATGCCGCCGCCTTTCCGAGGCTGCGAAAGTGTTCGACGATCGGCAGCCAGGATGAAACGATCAGATCGTGATGCTCAAACGTTCGCCGCGGTGGAAGCGAGCAGGCGATTTGGCCAACGATCATGCCGACGTACGGCCTGATCTCAGCGAGCATCGCATCATTGACGATCGAGACCTCCTGCACGTAAAGCACGTCTGGGCGAAACGCGCGAATCTGTTCGACGAGAACATCCGCATGCCAGCGCGCCGACGGATCGCCGATCGCAAAGCCGTTTTCCTCAGCCCACCGAGCCTGCAACAGATTGGCATTGAGGACCAGCGTCTCAGCCTGATGCCCCAGCCTGTTCAATTCGACAGCGTACGCATCGCCCGTGCCGAATCGCGTATCGAGCAACGATCGCAAAATCTGAGCATACGAAAGATCAGCCGCGTTCTTCAACCCACGAAAGTGCTCGGCTAGGAACTCCTCATAGTATGTATCAAGTACGAGAATACGCATCATTTGCCTCGCACGAATCATCGGCGGATTCGCGGAGAAACCAACACAAGATTAAGCGAGGCAACGATCTACGGGCACTTGTCGCCGAAGTTGGCGATTCCGCTCTTCTCCGCCATGGCTTTGACGCGATCTACGACATCCTTTCCGTTGGACACATCACACGCTGTAATATCAACCGATCCAGGCGTAGTGCGTCGTCGAAACGTGACCGACTTTCCGTATTCCAACGAAACTTTTGATCCAGTATTGCCGCCGCTGTCTGTGTAGCTAATTATAATCTTCTTGTCCGTGCTTCCCAATCCGTCGGTAAGGTAGCTCACGCGCGCGTGCTTGATCGGTGTGATACCTTCTTCGAAATCCTGCATCAACATAAACGTACCGGGTGCAGCAGCCGACACGGTTGCGATCTCCGCCAGAGGCCATTCCCCGGAAAGCCCCAGCAAACCATTCTGGATCTGCACCGCACCGGTCACCGGATTGATCCTGGCTATGACGGGCGTACCCGTCGGGTGCGTCGGGTCCGGACCGAACAGGATTTCCGAGTGCCTGAAAGCGCCGTCCTCGAAACGCGCTACGCGGGCCTTGACCCAGTAATTAGTGGTTTGCAGCCTTGTCCCGACGATCCAGGGTATGCCGGCAGGCGGACCCAGCACAGGCTCACTCAATAGATTGAAAAAATCGTAATCGTTCGCAGAGTTTCCGTTTGTATCGGGCTTCTGTACCAGAAAACCAACCACGGACGCATACACCCGCGTCGCGCTGACGGGCGTGGGAATCAAGGGTTCATGGTGTTGTTCCTCATGGTCCTTGGAGTGATGCCGATGCCCGAAGTGAGAATCCGACACGCCAGCCGTCGTCGGACTCGCGTTGTATGGCCGACGACTTCTCTCGAATCGCCTGGATCCGGACTTCGATTGCATGGCTGGCTCATGTGAAACACATCCGGACATCGCAGCCAACAACATGATAATCATAGCTCGGTGCATACCAATAGCTCCTTCAATAGGTGCGAACACGCATCTTCTCCACAACCCGAGCCGCCCACATCGCCAGGAAGAAACCGATGAGTGGAACCGACGGATTGAACAGTAGATGCCAATATCGAAAAGCGGCGGCGGACATCACGACAGCCGCAAGAACAACTACGACCGTCGAAAGAAAGACAACGCGCACCCGGCCACGAGACTTCGCACCGACCCCCAGCCCAACGACGGAAGCGAAAATCGTCCACAGGTATGTGGTGCGAGGACCGGGCAGCGCAGCAGACGTTCCAGCCAGCAAATTCTCCAACACAGCCACGTGTCCCCAGGCACACGGTAGCCGTCCTCGTGCGTCGTGTTCGCACATGTCCGCACCATCGTGTGAGTCGGCGATCATGACGATTTTCCCACCGAACGTGCCGCGCAATGCAGCCGGTGTCATCGAGAACATGTCGCCGTAATCGACCATCGATGATTCCATCGTGGCATCGTTCGGAAGGTCAAACCGATGAACAGCCAATCGGTCGCCCTTCCGCAGTTTCGCCTTCGGATCATCCTTCTCCAAATCAAAGACGCGCGTCACGTCAAACATATGCGGTTGGCCAACGTATCGGCGAACGCCCTCCATCTCCGAATCAAGAGTCCAAAATGAAACGCTAACTTTGTCCTCTTCTTCATACATCTGAACCGTTGTGGACAACCCCGGATGCTCGTAGGCGGCACAGGTCTCAAAATTGAATGACGACATGACATCACGACCGGGGCGTTGAGCAGCGAGTTGCGCTCGCCACTGCCCTCCGGAATTAAAGCTGGACGAAGCCGATCCCCGCCGCACGTTGTCCGCGATGTGCTTGCTCAAAGCCGGACGACCGTCAGGATCCAGTCCCCAATCCAAAACAGCCGTCACCACGTCAATACCGACATCGCGAAGGCTCTGAACACCGCTGACGAAGTCCGCGTCATACTCCGAAGGCGTGCTGAACGTGATATCAAATGCGACGACGCGCGGCCGGGCGTCGACGAGCTTTTTCATCAATTGGCCGTGAAGCCGCCGCCAACTCTTGAGGTTGTCTTTGGATACACCTTCCACACCCTCAGTCGCGGCGACATCATTTATGGGTGTGTCGTCGGTGATAAGGACGAAGCGCACGTGATCGAGAACATCATCCGGCCCCGCCTTCGCCACGACGGCGGCAAACTGCTCAAAACCTCTATTGATCCCCGTCCAGTGGAAAACAAAAGCGACACCAAGGGACTGCGCGACAAGAACAGTTGCCAGCCCCACCCAGAAGCTCGCAGCCCAACGGTGCTTCTGTACAAGAGTCTGCGAACGCTTCCTGATAACGTAGGCAGCACTGTCTCTACGGGCGGAGATCGTTTCACAAGCCAGGTAGCGCTCAATATCCCGCGCCATCTCGCCCGCACTTTGATATCGTCGATCCGGTTCCTTGGACAGCGCAGTCAATAGTATAGTCTCGATGTCACCCTTGAGGGCCGGGTCGATGCGCGACGGCGGGATAGGTGCGGTTTCGTTGATATTGTGAAAAGTCTTGACGAGATCGCTCGAAACCGGATACGGGTAGTCACCCGTCAGCAATTGATAAAGCATCACGCCAAGCGCGTACACGTCCGAACGAATGTCAACACGACGCGGATCACCTTGCGTCTGCTCCGGCGAAGCGTAGGCCAGCGTACCCATGAATTGGCTGGTCGCCGTCAGTGGCGCGTCGCCCGCAATTTCTGTCACCGCAGACTTCGCCAGTCCGAAATCAAGGACAAACGGCTCGCCGCCGGCGTCGACGACAATGTTGCCCGGCTTGAGGTCGCGATGAATGACGCCGTTCCGGTGAGCATGGCTCACCGCGTCCGCGATCTTCACAAACATGCGAAGAACAGCCTCACACGGTATCGACTTCGAGAACACGTACTCGTCCAGCGGCAGGCCGTGGACGTATTCCATCGCAAAGTAATCGCCCGATGCGGTGCTGCCGCTCTCATAAACGGTGACGATATTCTGATGCCGAAGCCCGGCGGCTAATTTGACCTCACGCTCAAATCGTTTGCGTTGCTCCGTCGAAGCGCCCTGCCCCCGCCGAAGCACCTTGATGGCCACGGTCCTGCCCGTCGAGCACTGCAACGCCTTATAGACAACGCCCTGCCCGCCCTCGTGCAATTTGGAAAGAATGTCGTAACCAGGAATATCACGCGGAGGAGTCGGCGAGATCGTCAGCTTCAAACCGCCCTTGGTCGGCCCCACACCCGGCGTGGAGTGCGTGCGATCAACCTCCGTCGGGTTTTCCATGCGATACGTGCTGACAGCCGCTCGACAATCCGCGCACGCGCGCATATGCACCGCGAAGCGGCTGGCGGTGTCGCTGTCCAACGCCCCCACAATCAAATTCTCGATATCGATTTCCGTAAGACAGTCGGCCACGTGCCGCCTTTCGCGCACAAGCTTTTCCCCGCCAGCCGCGAAACAATAGGCGTCGAAAAACAGGCTTTCAAAAACCGCCCGCGTCGGTCGCCCTACTGCGAAGATCGTACCGAAACTTCGGGGGCACACCAGATACCAGTCTACGATTCGTCCACCACCGTGCGCGACAATTTGTTACACCACCGTAGCCAAGGCGACGCTCAGGTTGGTCATCTCAGGCCGCTCTCGCTTACAATGTACGCATCCCGCGACACGAACGGTGTTTCGCGACTCAGATTTGTGAGATCTCCAAGGAGTAACTCAATGCGCCCGATTCCAATCGTTCCAACCGCCTTGCTTGTCGCCACCGCGTTCGCGACATGGGCCAACGCTGCCCCAATCGAATTCGATTGCAAAGACCCCAAAGGCGTTCACAGCATCGCATTCACGCTCGATTCCAAGCTTGAACCCATCATGGGGTTGGCCTCCGGCATTTCGGGGAAGGTCTCGTTCGACCCCGCCGCCCCGGAAAAAACGACCGGAAGAATCGTCGTCGAGGCCAAATCGCTGCACACGCCGAACGGCACGATGAAAAAGTACCTTCACGGGCCTGACTGGATGGACGTCGAGCATCATCCGAATATCGAATTCACAATAAAATCCGTCAAAAAATCCAAAAAAATCGGAGAAAACAGGTACGAGCTCACCGTAAAGGGTGAATTCACCTGCAAAGGCATCACAAAAAAGATGATCGTTCCGGTCACGCTGACCTACCTGCCAGGCATGCTCAGCCAGCGCCAACGCGGCATCGAGGGCGATCTGATCGTCATCCGAGCCGAATTCCCCATCGCCCGCAAGGATTTCAACATCAAACCGGACATGGGGCCAATGGTCGTCTCCGAGGAAATCGAAGTCCGCGTTGCCATCGTCGGCGGACATCCGAAATAGCAGGAGACGCGCCAAAAACCACGAAATAAGCCCGGCGGGGACGAATTACTCAATCGCTCCCCGCCGGGCTTTTCTCATGCCATGTCAAATCAGGCTATTCGTGAGCGGCGCCTCATGGAGAAACCACCGTCGTCGCGAATACCACGTAGCCGACCTGTTCGGTCGTGTGCCTGCGCTCAGAACCACCGATCTGATCTTCATCGATCGAAAGGAACAGGCTCGTGCTGCTCGCCATCGTCCCACCGTGTATCTGAGCCCATCCGCCGTCGTTACCGTCCATGGCTGCCATCGTTGTCACAGCCACCGTCGGTGCCGACGCAAAAGCGGTGTTGAATGAGTAGGTGTATGCTGGGCTGTTGTCGATACCGCGTACCGTGTCCACACCAACCGACGCCTCAAACTCAACCCCGCCGATCGTCCCGTGGCCAGCCTCGAACACGATAAACCCAACGGTTTCGTCCGCGCGAGATGTCACATTGTCCTCTGCTACGCCTTTGCCAGTTCTGATATCCGTCGCCGACGGCGGAGATTGACGCGAAGCCCCACGACACCAGAAAAACGACCACAACGCATCGTTCTCGCTCATCACCTGGCCGACAACCACCGGGTTCGTATAGCTCTGTCCGTAACTCTGAATTTGTCCGTTCCAGTTACTCTTCCGGTCCGTCACCGTCGACAGGTAGGTCTGGGCCTCAATGTTCACGCCGTCGATGGTCCAGACACCCTCTTCTACGACAATGTAGCTGACGTTTTCAGTCGCCACGCCTCCGCCGGAGGGGTTCTGTAGCCGAACATCAAAACTGGTCGGGGTCACGCTGCTGACGCGCGTAACCACCGGCACAGTATTGTTACTGTACTGGATCGAGCAGACAACCACCGGGCTGGTATAGGTATTGGTCAGCGTTACAGTCACCAAGCTGCCGCCCACCGTTACAGCACCGGCCTCCAACTGGGCAGTTGGACCGCCGCCGGTACACTGATTAAGCGCTTCGTCACACCCCAGCCCCGGACAGGGGTCGCCTCCCGCTTGGCAGTCGAGCGTTGCGCTGCACGTTTCCGCGCCGTCACAGAACAGACCGTTGTCACAATTGGCGTCATTGGCCACATTGTCGCACGAGTTGGTAGCCTCGTTGCACGAATCGTCCGTGCAGCCAACACCATCGTCGCAATTGACGGTCGTACCTGCCTGACAGTCGAATACCGAATCACACGTTTCCAACCCGTCACAGAACAGGCCATTGTCGCAGTTGGCGTCGTTGGCCACGTTGTCGCAAGAGTTGGTAGCCTCATTGCAGGAGTCATCCGTGCAGCCAACACCGTCGTCGCAATTCACCGCCGTTCCCGGTTGGCACGTGCCCGTAACGCACGTTTCAGCGCCGTTACAGAACAGGCCGTCGTCGCACTCGGGATCGGTCAGACAACCGACGCACATGTCGGCTATTTCGTCGCAGGCCTGACCCGGACATGGATCGCCTCCCGCTTGGCAATCGAGCGTCGCGCTGCATGTTTCCGATCCGTTGCAGAACAAACCGTCGTCACAATTCACATTGTTGACCACATTGTCGCACGAATTGGAAACTTCGTTGCACGAATCATCCGTGCAGCCAACACCGTCGTCGCAGTTGACTACTGTGCCAGCCTGACAATCTAACGCCGGATCGCAAGTCTCAGACCCGTCGCAGAACAGGCCATTGTCGCAATTAGCGTTGTTGGCCACATTATCGCATTGATTGGTCGCCTCATTGCATGAATCGTCCGTGCAACCTACACCGTCGCCGCAATTGACAGTTGTGCCAGCTTGGCAATCAAGCACCAAATCACACGTTTCCACACCGTCGCAAAACAGGCCATTGTCACAATTGGCGTCGTTGGCCACATTATCGCAAGAGCCGGTGGCTTCGTTGCAGGAATCGTCCGTACAACCCACGCCGTCGTCGCAATTCACCGGCGTTCCTGGTTGGCATGCACTCGCGACACACGTTTCAGCCCCATTGCAGAATATCCCGTCATCACACTCGGGATCGGTTGTGCATCCGCCGCCGCAGCCATCAAAAGTCTGACCGGTGTTCGGCGAGCCTTGTGTATTCGCCTGAGCTGCCTGCCACGTGAAGTCCGAAGACTGTCCACCCGTGCCAGCCAGTTGAAGCGAGTTGCCAATCGGCGTACTGCCCGTTTCCGCCACGCCGATATCCACCGAAGTCATCCCGGACGCCGGCCCGTTGGTCGCGACGAACGATCCCTCGTAACTGATGAATTCCATCACCACGCCAAGGTCGTCCACCAAAGCCAATCCATCCGGCGCACCGTTTTGCATGCTGGTGAAGGTGAACCCGAGGGTTCCCATGCACCCACCCTGATCCGGGATCGTTCCCAACAAGTTGACGGTCTTGTACGTCCCGCCGCCGCTGCCGTTGTAGCCCACGACGGACCAACCGGTCAGGTCGGTACCAGCCGCACCCGCCACTTCGACAAACTCGCCCGTGTCGCTGCCGGAGTTGTCGTAATGGAACTCGTTGATCCAAGGATCGCCAGCCGGACCACCTCCACCCCCACCGCAAGTGTCGGTCACTTCGTCGCACGACAGAGGCGTACAAGGGTCACTGCCGGATTGGCAATCAAACACTGGATCGCAAGTCTCCGCCCCGTCACAGAACAGCCCATTGTCGCAGTTGGCGTTGTTGGCCACGTTGTCGCAGGAATTGGTCGATTCGTTGCACGAATCATCCGTGCAACCAACGCCATCGTCGCAATTGACAGTCGTGCCAGCCTGACAATCGAACACCGAATCACACGTTTCCGAACCGTCACAGAATAGCCCATTGTCGCAGTTGGCGTTGTTGGCCACGTTGTCGCACAAGTTGGTAGCCTCGTTGCAGGAATCGTCCGTGCAACCAACGCCATCGTCGCAATTGACGGTCGCGCCGGCCTGACAATCGAATACCGAGTCACACGTTTCCGCGCCGTCGCAGAACAAGCCATTGTCGCAATTGGCGTCGTTGACCGCATTGTCGCAGGAGTTCGTAGCCTCGTTACACGAATCATCCGTGCAACCGACACCGTCGTCGCAATTCACCGCCGTCCCCGGTTGACACGTGCCCGTAACGCACGTTTCAGTGCCATTGCAGAACAGGCCGTCGTCGCACTCGGGGTCGTTCAGGCAACCTACGCAAGTGTCGGTCACTTCGTCACAGGCCTGGCCCGGACACGGATCGCCTCCCGTTAGGCAATCAAGTGTCGGGCTGCACGTTTCCGCTCCGTTGCAGAACAACCCGTCGTCACAGTTCGCATTGTTGACCACGTTGTCACACGAATTGGAAACTTCGTTGCACGAATCGTCAGTGCAACCCACGCCGTCGTCACAGTTGACGATTGTGCCGGCTTGGCAATCCAACGCCGGATCGCACGTCTCAGCCCCGTCGCAATACAGGCCATTGTCGCAGTTCGTATTGTTGGCCACGTTGTCGCACTGATTGGTGGTCTCATTGCACGAATCGTCCGTACAACCCACGCCGTCGTTGCAGTTGACGGTCGTACCAGCTTGGCAATCAAACACCGAATCACACGTTTCCGCGCCATCGCAAAACAAACCATTGTCGCAATTGGCATTGTTGGCTGTATTGCTGCACGAACCCGCCGGCTCATTGCAAGCGTCGTCCGTACATGCAACGGCGTCGTCGCAATTCACGGCTGTACCCGCCTGGCAATCAAGGAGCGCATCGCAAGTTTCAGCGCCGTTGCAAGCCAACCCGTCGTCACAATTTGCATCGTTGGCAATGTTGTCGCAGGAGTCAGTCGTCTCATTGCACGAATCGTCTGTGCATCCTACGCCGTCTCCGCAACTTACAGCCGTCCCCGCCTGGCAATCCAGGATCGGATCGCACGTTTCTGCTCCATCACAGAACAGGCCATTATCGCAGTTCGCGTCGTTGGCTGCATTGTCGCACTGATTCGTTGATTCGTTGCAAGAGTCGTCGGAACAACCAACACCGTCGTCGCAGTTGACGACTGTGCCAGCCTGACAATCTAACGCCGGATCGCACGTCTCAGCCCCGTCGCAGAACAGGCCATTGTCGCAGTTGCCGTCGTTGGCCACATTATCGCATTGATTGGTCGCCTCATTGCACGAATCGTCCGTGCAACCCACACCGTCGCCGCAGTTGACAGTTGTGCCGGCTTGGCAATCAAGCACCAAATCACACGTTTCCACACCGTCGCAAAACAGGCCATTGTCACAATTGGCGTCGTTGGCCACATTGTCACAAGAGCCGGTGGCTTCGTTGCAGGAATCATCCGTGCAACCCACGCCGTCGTCGCAATTGACCGGCGTTCCCGATTGGCATGCGCTCGCGACACACGTTTCAGCCCCATTGCAGAATATCCCGTCATCACACTCGGGATCGGTTGTACAACCACCGCCGCAGCCATCAAAAGTCTGACCGGTGTTCGGCGAACCTTGTGTATTCGCCTGAGCGGCCTGCCAAGTGAAGTCCGAAGACTGCCCGCCCGTGCCAGCCAGTTGAAGCGAGTTGCCAATCGGCGTACTGCCCGTTTCCGCCACGCCGATATCCACCGAAGTCATCCCGGACGCCGGACCGTTGGTCGCCGCGAACGATCCCTCGTAACTGATGAATTCAACCACCGCGCCAAGGTCGTCTACCAAGGCCAACCCGTCCGGCGCACCGTTTTGCATGCTGGTGAAGGTGAACCCGAGAGTTCCCATACAGCCACCCTGATCCGGGATCGTTCCCAACAAGTTGACCGTCTTGTACGTCCCGCCGCCGCTGCCGTTGTAGCCCACGACGGACCAACCCGTAAGATCGGTACCAGCCGCACCCGCCACTTCCACAAACTCGCCCGTGTCGCTGCCGGAGTTGTCGTAATGGAACTCGTTGATCCACGGATCGCCAGCCGGGCCGCCCCCGCCACCGCAAGTATCAGTCACTTCGTCGCACGACAGCGGCGTACAAGGGTCGCTGCCGGTTTGGCACAGGTTGGCCACACAGGTTTCCGCACCGTTGCAGAACAGCCCATCGTCACACTGAGGATCGTTGAAGCAATCAGCGCAGGCTTGCGTGCCTTCGTCGCAGCTTTGTCCCGGGCAGGGATCGCTGCCGGATTGGCAGACGTTGGCTACGCAGGTTTCCGCGCCGTTGCAGAATATCCCATCGTCGCAATCGGCGGGAACACTGCACCCTCCGCCACCGCAGACGTTGTTGAACAAACAGTCTACCCACTCGGGATTGTCAATAAACGGGTTTCGGTTCCCCTGGTCCGCAAAGATCGAATCGTTGCGAGCCATCTCGTTGGCGTCGACCGGGTCATCCAGATGCCACTGAAGAAGCGTCGCCAGCATACCCATGTATGCCACGGACTGGTTACTTTGCGTGTTTGAAACGATCAGTGAGCGGTTGTCGGTCAGAATCAGATCCGGCTCCGACACACCGGTAACATTGTGCGTTCCGCCCTCGTATCGGATGTCCATATAGAACAGACCCCGGGCCACGTCGCCCCGTTTTCCGATCCACGTCTCCCAGGTTCCGCTCGATCCGGAGCCTGTCCGCCAGTTGGAGTTTCCAGGATATGTACCGCTTCCCCCGCCCTGGCCGTTGTTGACAACGGTCGTCTTTTCCGTGCATCCCGCATTGCAGGTGTCGTAGGGCAGATTGCTCCGCGATGTGTTGTAGCCGCTGTTGCAGAGGATGAGATGGTGGCAATCGGTGTACGGCATGTTGGTGGAGCCGTCGTTGGTAAATCCGTAAGACGAAGGCCAGGAGTGTTCGCGATTGTAAGGCCCTGTTCCACCGCCTACCTTGGCGTAGCTTGCATTCAAATAGACGTCGAGGATGTTGCCCGCATTGTTGGGATCCTGATCGGCGTCCTCCAGAATGTCCCACGTGTCACGGCTGCCGGATGTGTAGGGGAACCGCAGGTGATCGTCGATCACCGGGTGCAGCGTGTTCCGCAACGTCGTGGAATCGGTCGCATCCACGGTGTTGTAATAACCCGGCGGCGGAGCAGCCGTCGCCTGTGAAGCCCAGCCCAGCAAACCCGCCGAAAGTACAGCGACCATTACAAACGCAGACCCTTGAAGTCTCGTGGTCAACACCTGGAACCTGTCACCCATTTTGAAATCTCCCTTTAGAAGATTGGCTGAAACATTGCCAAGAATTTGAAGTAGCTGTTCAAGCCATAGCGTTCACGGCCGCCGCCGGCTGTCCGAATGGTGGTTGAACGCATGCACGCCGACGCGGGCCCGACCATCGCGCCCGTCTCTCGGCTGCGTCCGGTAAGATCAACCCCAATCATCCAGACACTTCTCGACAAATGCAACAAGAATTCGTGAACACCCTAACAGGCTGCGAACATGTGTTCGGTTTCGGAGTTGGGCGAAGGTGGGCAGGTGGGATGTCGGTGAGATGCCTACGCATCCGAAGCTCTTCTGTCGACGACTGAGTCGAAACACATCCACGGCAATCGTCGCTTGTGCAAAAGCCGCCGGCAGCGCGCATTTCGCGCTGCCAGCGGCATTATCGTTTCCTTCACGATACGCTTCTCGGAATTCGGTGACAGGTCATTGTCACGTGGTTTGCGTGCGCCGCCGAACGGAAAGCACCAGCCCGCCAAGCAGTACCGTAAACGCCAGAATGACCTTCGCAGCCAAACTCATCGACGGGACCGGGAGGAACGCGGGGATACACTCCACGTTGATGCTGCTGCCCCAGCCGTCACTAAGGCCGTTGTGCGAGTTGAACTCACCGGTTTCGCACTGTGCGTCCGGCGGCCCCTGGTTCGCATGCACATGCACGCCAGCTGGAATGACGATGTGGTTCCCGGGCGGCACGTATGGCAACACAAGCGGGTCAGGGCCCGGTTCGTCGAAGCTGACTTCTCCGTTGACTTCCAGGGCGATCGTGCCGCCGATCGTCTGCCCCGGGCCGAGCGGTGGGCCTTCAAACGTAATCACCGCACGGCTTGACGGAGCGGACACACCCTTCCCCAAATCCCACGGGTAGCAAAAATTCGCCGTCCAACCGGGGTTGTCCACCGTGATCGTGTCCGCACCCGTGCAGGCGGGCAAACGTCCACCAAGGGCAGCCTCCAATTCCATATGGAATGTTCCCACGTCAAAAACCGGGTTCGAATTGCGCACGGTCCAGTTGAACACGCAGCAACCGTCCTTGTTCGTTCCGCGTGTCGGCTGGCTGAATATGACCTGCGGCGGCAATTGCGACGGATCGCCAACACCAAGCTGCAACCCGTTCACCTGCCAGAAATTAAGTATCTGCGGCACGCCAGGCCCCGCACGCACCGTGAATGCGACCGTACCATTTTCGTCCGGCACGACCGGGAAGAACAATCCAAACGTGTCCAGGAATTCATGCGAGAACGGATCAACGGGGCCAATGTGCGCGACCGTTTGAATCTCACCGTTGTATTCGATTTCGGTATCGTCATTAATCACGTCACCAGCGTACGCATAGACGAACAGGTTGTACTGATTCGGTGCAAGGTTGCGGATCTCATAGGTGCAATCGTTCCCTGGGTTTTCCCAGTGAAAATCTCCCATCAGGTCCGAATCGAGCAAATTATCTGTCGGCTCGTCTGCGTCGAACACCTGCGTGTCGATCGACGCCACGAGTTGCACGCCTGTGTCCGAGCCGTCCGCATTGACAAGGTCGACCGGGACGCCGGCGTCCATTGCGGCGTTGATGTAGTTCCATGTTCCGCCCTGCCCGCTGGCAGCCACCCCCACGTAGTCTCCATCTCCCCCAGGCCCATCGCCCAAGTCAATATTCAGCGTTTGCCCGTTCGCGATTGACGCGATTGCGGCGAGCACCGCTACCCAATGCGCACGAGCCATGATTCGACCACACATCTTCAGACCTCCTTCGGTTGACCATTTGCATATTTTGCCAGGCACTTCATCCAAGCGGGGACCACACCGTTCGAGGCGAACGGACTCATCGCGCGGAATCACCAGTGCCAAGGATCAAGTGTAGCAGGAACACCAAGCCCGATCCAAGACGAAAACACGCCAACCGTTACTAAAAAATACAATTGAGCGTAAAATCGGTGTGATCGGCAGCGTCAAATGCCCAGCGGTTGGCCTCCTGAGGCCTGAAAATCACAGCTTGGAGGTGGCAGAGGAAATGGCCTGAGCTTTGGCGGTCAGGCGGATGAGCTGATCGAGGTGGCGACGATGGCGGTCGGCGATGCGGGAGATCACCTCGGCGGCACGCGGGTTGCCCCCGACGCAGCCCGCAGCCATTTCGTAGGCGGCCAGGAGCTGCTTCTTCTCTTCGATCACTTGAGGCATGACGTAATCGAACTCGAGAAAGTGCAGGTTCGAGGTGTTGATATCGGCGATGATGGGCAACGGTTCGCCACCGAGGTCGTGAATCGTATCCACGAGCCACTGCTGATGTTCCGAGACTTCGCCGGCCAAACGCGCCATGGCGATGCCCTCGTCGGTGGACGCCCAGGAAACGAAGCAAGTAGCCTCCCGAAGTCGCCAGACGAGGTCGGTGGCTTCCCGTTCGAGCAGTTCGTTGAGAATGTCGATGGTCTTGGTGTCGCTCATGGTGTTTGTGCCTGTCGATCCGACCGGCGGTTTCGTTCGCCCTCGATTCGAGCCACACCCTCGGTCAATCGCAAAAGCTCGCCCTGTGTGGCATCGATTGCCGCGTTTTCTGCATGACTCATCCCGCCCTTGAGAATGGCTGGCCTGAACAGGTTGCTCGCGTAGAACTCGGCTTTGCGACGCGGGGCTTCAATAAACAGCGTACCCATCAACACCAGCACCACTGCACAAACGTTGACCATCGCCAAGCCGCTAATTGGCGGTGTGAACGATTCCTGCCCGTCGTCGACGAAGAACATCGCCTTCACGATGCGCAGGTAGAAGAACAGGCTGACCAGCGTGTTGAGCACTGCAACGATGACCAGACCCCAGTAGAGTCCGCCGCCGGACGCACCAAGCGACAACAGAATCCAAATCTTGCCGATGAACCCAGCGAACGGAGGCAGGCCAACGAGCGAAACAAGGCAGCACAACATCGGGATCGCCAGCCACGGAGCACGACGTCCCAAACCGTGGAACGCATCGATGTTCTCGTTGCCCGAACGCCAAACGACCATGGCAGCCACACCAAACGCCCCAAGGTTCATAAACACGTAGATGAGAATGTAAACCAGAACGGCTGCGATCGGCGAATAGTCGAGCGGGCTGTCGGGGTGAACAAATACCGAGGCAGCCATCATCATGTATCCCGCGTGGGCGATCGATGAATAGGCGAACAGACGCTTGACGTTGTTCTGGCGATAAGCAGCAAAGTTTCCCCAGGTACACGTAACCGCAGCCACAATCCCCAATCCCCAGGCGAGACCGGTGAGTGCGGACAGCGACGCGCCACCCGGAAAAGCACCGGTGGCAGAGGAAAACGTATCGACCAGCCGCAGAAGCAGCACAATGGCAGCCGACTTGCTGGACACGCTCAACCACGTGGTGACCTCGATCTGAGCACCCTCGAAAACGTCAGGACACCAGAAGTGGAAGGGGACGGCTGCGATCTTGAAAAAGATGCCGGCCAAAAAGCAGGCCAACGCAACGCCGATGGCGACCGTGTTCTGAGCAGCCGGCATGCTTGCATCGACACTCTGGGCGACGGAACTGACATCGACGGCGGCGAACGCCTGCAAATCGGCGACCACACCGTACGCGATCCGGGCGAAGTCCAGCGTGTGATAAAGCCCGTAAAGCAGGCTCATGCCGTAAAGCATGATGGCTGACGAAATGCCGCCGAAGATGACGTACTTGAGAGACGCTTCGGCCGATCGCCGATTCCTCTTGTTGAACGCGACGATGGCGTAGCTGGGCAGCGATGCCAGTTCAATGGCGATGATAATCATCAGCAGATTTAGCGTGCCAGCCATCAGGATCATGCCCAGCGCACTGCCGACGAGCAGGATGAGAAATTCCTCGGCGTGTTTTTCCTTCTTGGCTGACCCGATGCTCCACAACAGGGCGACCCCGAGCATGAAGACCATCAGGACGATCTTGAAGTAGACGGACATATTGTCCAGGATGAGCATGCCAGCCGCTTCGGGCGGGGCTAAACCGCTAAGCCCGGCGGAGCGCACATCGCCACCGACTTTCCAACTAAGCAGAATGGTCACGAGCGTGCCGAGCACGACGATCCAGGTCGCGTTGCGCGAGGAGCGCCCGACGATCATCGGAGCGATGAGCAGCGTCACCAAGGTGCCGACCAGCGCAAGCTCAGGAGAGAACCAGTAGAGGTCGGTCAGCGTCGGTCGCCAGAAACTTTCAAACATTACCGAATCAATCCAATCGCCGTTTCGGCGTCAATCTTACAAAGCCGCGACCGCAAGGGAGCGGTGGACCGAGACAATTGTCTATTACGCCCATTTTCACACACACTGTCGCGGTGCGAATTACCCTTCGAATCGCACCTGAAACGCCACTAAGACCCCGCCGCCAAAGCAGTGATCGCCCCACTCGACTGCATCGTGTCGACAATATGATTCAGCGTCCCGTTCACGTAATCGAACAGCAGGTGCTTCGGCAGCACGCCGTACGCCACACACAACGCCGCAAAGGGCACCAAGATAGCCATCTCGCGCCCGCTCGCTTCCGGGTAACCGGCGTATTCCTCTTTCTCCGGTCCGAGATAGACACGCTGAATCAGCCAGAGCACGTAACCGGCTGTAAAGATCACGCCAAAGGCCGCCAGAATGGCCGCCGGAACCGCCCATTCAAACGTGTGCCGCGCTTCAAACGTACCCAGCAAAACGTAAATCTCACCGATAAATCCGCACAAACCCGGCAGACCCAGCGACGCGAAAAACCCGATGGTGGCCATCGTGCCGTACTTCGGCATCGTCAGCCAAAGGCCGCCGAAGCGGTTGATCTCGCGATGGTGGGCACGATCGTAAATGACGCCGACCAAGAAGAAGCACATGGGCGAGGAAATACCGTGGGCGATCATCTGGTACATCGCCCCCTGAACACCGGTATGCGTCATCACCGCGATGCCAAGCATCACGTACCCCATGTGCGAAATCGAACTGTACGCCACCAGCTTCTTAAAGTCCGTCTGGGCCATCGCGCACAGCGCGCCGTAAAGAATACTGATCACACCCAAAGCAGCCAGCGTCGACGCCCAGAAGTGACCGCCGGTGGGAAAAATCGGATAACACAATCGCAGGAAACCATACCCACCCATCTTCAGCAACACGCCAGCCAGAATCATACTAATAGGCGTAGGCGCCTCAACGTGCGCATCAGGCAACCAGGTATGCACCGGTACGAGCGGCAGCTTCACCGCGAAACCGATAAACATGAAGATGAACATGGTGGACGCAAACGGCAGAACGCCCATAAACGTCGCGGCTGCAAAGTTCTCCTGAATGGCTGAGTTGGTCGCCAGCTCGATCATGTCGAACGTGCCCTGCGTGATGGTCACACCGTCCTGGTAACCACTGGGCACGCCGCCCGCCACCGCGTCCGCGCTGTAGAAGAACATGGCGATCATCGCCACCAGCATCAGCACAGAGCCGGCCAGCGTGAACAGGAAAAACTTGATCGCAGCGTATTCCTTCCGAGGCCCACCCCACACACCGATGAGAAAATACATCGGCAGGAGCATGACTTCCCAAAATATGTAGAACAGGAAGAAATCCAACGAGACAAACGTGCCGATCATGCCGGTTTCGAGCATCAGAAAGAGCACAAAGAACGCTTTGAGGTTCTTGGTCACTTTCCATGTGTGACAGTTCCAACTGGCAGCACAGGCGAAAAGCGAAACCAGCGTGGTGAGAACGACGAACGGCATGCTAAGGCCGTCAATACCCACGAAATACTTGATCGAAAAGCTGTCACCCGTAATCCACGGTATGCGCTGGACGAAATGCAGCGTCTCGCCGTAGGAACTCCCGAAGATGTTGACCGCCTGCGCAGCGTCGCCACCCGCCAGAAACGGCGGGATCAGCCAAAGCGAAACCAGAAACGTCACCAGCGTCGTCAGCAGAGCGATGACGCGGGCCATTTCCTTGGGCATGACCACACAACCGGCTGCCCCCATCAGAGGCAGGAAAACAAGCAGCGTCAGCAATGAACCTTCCACGATATCCTCAGCCTCTCGATAACGATCCAGTCACAACACGATGCATTCAAACACAAGCACCGCGTCAATAGCAATTCCAACCATCAGAGCCGCGCCCGTAAGGAAGCGGTCTAGCAAGCAAAAGCCTGCCACACACACCTCAGTTGACGGGTTGGCAAAGCACTAGTACTCCCCCACACCTATCTCGAACACAGCCGCGCATCCATCGGCGATCTTAGCCGACTGCACGCTCGCAATACCGACGCGATCAACCACCACCGCTGGCCCCGAGCACCACACCCGGGCCGCTCGAACCATCGATGAACAGCAGAACAAGTATCACAATCGCAGCCCCGCCGGTTGCAAAAAGCACGTAATTGCGAATCCGCCCTGTCTGCGGACTTCGGAACACATCCGACACATCCATTGACGTAGCCGCGATACCGTTGAACACGCCGTCAACAACGTAGGCATCCACCGCCCGCCCGGAAAAAGCGGCAAACCGCTCGGTAATCTTGGCTGACAGGTTGGCCAGCATATCCACGAAATACGTATCAAACGCCCGGCAGACCTGTGCCACCGCACGACAACCCATGACCAGGAAGAAGCCATAGATTTCGTCGAAGTAATATTTTCGTTCCAGCAGCGTCGCGATGGGACCAAAGGCTGACTTGAGCTTCGCCCCGACCTCCAAACCATTCCGATAGATCAGGAACGCGACGATGAACGAGATCAGCCACGAGCCGCCGACGGCGTACGCAAGAAAATCATGAGCTTCATGCAAATGAATGAACGCACCAGCCGCCTCGCTCCGCGCGACCGGATCGTTTGACGGCACCGCCACACCATCAAGCCCGACGACCATCACCGCATCCGACGCAACCACAGCCGCGTCAGCAATCAGCGGGCGGAAAATGGCATAGCTGCAAACGAACGTAAACACCGCCAGCACGACCAGCGGAAACCACATCATCGGGCTTTCGTGGGCGTGATCGTGTACGTGTTGATCGCGAGGCTTGCCCATAAACGTCAGCCACCAGCAGCGCATCATGTAGAAAGGCGTAACGTAGGCCGTAATGAGTGCACACCAGAACATCCAGCGCGGCAGCGCAGAAACCCCAGCCATGATCGCAGCCTTACCGTGCGGCTGTTCGATGACCGGACCGTGCGCAGCGTGCGCATCTCCGTGTTCGCCAGCCGATTCTGTGTGAGTATCGCGACCTTCGTCATGCCCGCCGCCATGATCGCCGTGCTCCTGATCGGGGCTGAACGACACGAGTTGAAACGCCGACGCGCTCGCGATATCCGCATGATGCCCGCCGTGATCCTCAATAGGTTCGTCCCACATGTACGCACGATCCCAGGCGACGGCCAGAATCTCATCTTTGCTGAAGAATCCGCCAAGACCGATATCCGTCTTGGGTATGCCAAAACCGGAGATAGCCAGCACGCCGATGAGAAACGTGAATCCCGTAACGGGCATCTTGCGCATCAGCCCGCCCATCTTGCGCATGTCCTGCTCGTGGTGGCAGCCCTCAATAACCTGCCCCGAGCCGAGGAACATCATGGCCTTGAAAAAGGCGTGCGTCATCAGGTGAAACAACGCGGCGATCCACGCTCCGCAACCCATAGCAAAAACCATGTAGCCAAGCTGCGAAAGCGTTGAGTATGCGAGGCACTTCTTAATATCGGTCTGCACAATGGCGATGAGCGCCATCGCGGTCAGCGTGATGCACCCCACGGCTGCGATGAACATCTGGGCTTCCGGCGTTAGCAGGCGGAACACACGGGCCACAAGATAAACGCCCGCCGCCACCATCGTAGCCGCGTGAATCAAAGCACTCACCGGGGTCGGACCCGCCATCGCATCGGGCAACCAGACCTGCAGCGGAAATTGAGCGCTCTTGCCCATCGCCCCGCAAAACAGGCCTATGCCCATCATGGTGGCCAGCGTCGTGCCACTGACGGACGACACATGCCAACCCAGCAGATTGATATCGTATTCCCGACCGAAGATGCCCGCCTGCGAATGGAACTGATCCGCAAACACACGGGCAGCCCCGTCCAGATCGAGCGTCCCGAGGAAAAAGAACACCATCATCAGCCCGAAAATGAAGCCGAAGTCACCCACGCGGTTGGTGATAAAAGCCTTCATGGCTGCGTCGGAGGCGAACTTCTTATCGAAGTAGAAGCCGATCAGCAGATAACTGCACAGACCCACAAGCTCCCAGAAAATGAACAGAAACAAGAGGTTGCTGCTGATAACCAACCCCAGCATGCTGAAGGCAAAGAGCGACAGGTAGCAGAAAAACCGGTGGAACTTGCTCTTGCCCGCGACCTCGTCACTGTGGCCAGCCATGTACCCAACGCTGAAAACGAAAATCCAAGTCGCAATGAAGGTGACCATGAAGTACATAATCACAGTGAGCGAATCGAGCTTCACACCGATGTTGACCGGCATCTTGCCGATGTCAGCCCAGTGGAACTGATTGTGGGCAGCCGCAGCCGTCAAAGCAGCGGCTGTGCCGTTCTCAATCTCGCCCATCCATCCGACAAGCGTGATCGTCGCCAACCCGCACGCGGACGCCATGGCAGCCACCGCGACCCAGCCGGCCCACGGCTTGCCCAAACGAGGCCCAAACAGCATCAGCAAGAAGAAGCTGGCCAACTGAATAGCCACACCAAGGGTGAGATATGTTTCGTAGTTGCTCATGAACTCGCTAATGCCCGTCTGGCGAATGACCGCACATCGCCGGAATCATTACCCGTGCAGCGCGTCGCCGCGATCCACGTCGATCGTGTTCAGGTTCTTGTAAACATTCATGCAAATCGCAACCGCAACCGCCGCCTCAGCAGCCGCCAACACGATCACGAACAACGCGGCAATCTGCCCGTCAAAACCCCCACCGGGCCTGTAACGGTCAAAAGCCACGAAATTGACGTTCACGCTGTTAAGCACCAACTCGACACCCATAAGAATGCCGATCGCGTTACGCTTGGTCATCATCACGAACACGCCACAGCAAAACAGCACAGCCGCCAGAATCAAATAGTGTGTCAAGCCGACGATAAACATCGTTCGATCCCTACTCCTGCCTCGCCATGTAAGCCGCCGCGATCATCACCACCAGCAACATCACACTGGCCACCTCAAACGGCACCAGATACGTCGTCAGCAAAGCCTTGCCGAACTGCGCAACCGTCGTGGACCGCGCCTCACCGGTTGACTGAGCCCACTCGGTCGTGGTCAACATCGTCGCCAACCCGAAGAACAGAACAATCGCCACACCAGCCGCCGCAATCATCTCAGCCGGCTTGCAATCAAACCGCACCCAAGGCGACTTATTGGTCAGCATCACGCCGAAAACCAGCAGAATCAACGTCCCCCCGGCATACACGATCAACTGAATCGCACCCAGAAAAAACGCGCCCAACAATAAGTACAACACAGCAGCGGACCCAAGCGTGAAAAACAAACAGGTAGCCATCCGCACCACATCGCGACAGATGCAAAGACCGACAGCAGACAACAGGAGCGCCCCGCCGAAAATGTAAAACAAAACGGATTCCACCACCGGCGTGACTTCCGATCGGTACGCATCCTGCGGAACAGCCTCACCCTCGACCACCCGCTCAGGCCTCTCCTTGGGGTCGGGATAATCCTGGGCCACGGCAGAGGCTGAACAGCACGCCATCGCAGCCAGCAACAACCCCGCCAAAATCGTCTTGTCGTATCGCATCAGCGTCTTCATCGATCTCTACGATCCGGGGAGCGTCTCCACTCCCAGCCAACCAACCAGTTTCACACGATTCAGGTATCCATAACATGCTATGGACACCAGGAACAGCATGACCGCCCCCCCAATGACCGAAAGCGCAATATTGAAAAATGTCCACACGATACCGTGAACCGGCACGAGCAATTCGTACAGCGTGTGACCCAGCAGAATCACCATCATCAACGGCAGCATGTACTGAATACAGGCGTAAAGAACCTGATCGATGCGGATACGCGGAAGCGTCCACCGAATCCATATTTGCACATACAGCAGCCAAACACACTTCAACACAAACCACAGAGGCCCGGAGAAAAACAACCCCTTGGCAGCACGCGACAACAGATCGTCGCCCAGAAAACGGTCGGCCAAAGACATCGGCAGCGGCGAGTGCCAAGCACCTAGAAACAAAATCACGCAAAGCCCGCTGACCACGAACATAGCCGCGTATTCACCGAAGAAAAACAGCGACCAGCGGAACCCGGAATACTCGGTATGAAAGCCCGAAACCAGCTCGCTCTCCGACTCGGGAAGATCGAACGGAGCACGCTTGCAACTCGCCAGCGCTGCCACGTAGTAGACCACAGCAGCCGCGAACGTGAACGGATTGCGAAACACAATCCACGACGTCCACCCGTCGCCCTGCACATTCCCAATCTCGGTCATGCTCAGCGTCCCGACCGCCATCACCGGAATCAGCAACGCCATCCCCATCGGAATCTCATACGAAACCATCTGGCAGGCTTCGCGCATAGCGCCATAGACGCTCCACTTGTTATTACTTGCCCAACCAGCCAGAATTACCCCAAGCACCTCGATGCCCAACATCGCCAAAATAAAAACAAGGGCGACATCCAGTTCACGAAACACCCAGTACGTACCGAACGGAAGCGCAAAAAAAGCGAGAATCGCCGGCACAAACGCGACATAAGGAGCCAACCGGAAAAGCACCCCGTCAGCATGATCGGGAACAAAATCTTCCTTGTTGATCAGCTTGATGCCGTCGGCCATCGACTGCGACCAACCATGCCAGCCGCCCACACGCATAGGCCCGGTGCGGGATTGAATCCTGCCCGCCACCTTGCGCTCCCACCAAATCGTGTACAGCGGAATCACCGAAATGAACCCGAGAATCCCGCCGGCGCTGAGCAAATCCCGCACGATGCGAAACTGGATAGGGTAAAACGCGTACTGCAAAACCCCCGGCGCAGGCGCACCAGCCACAGCCAACCCGTTCTCGATTTCTGCCAGCGTCAACTCAGCCCCAAGAAACCCGCGCACAGCCGATATATTGCTGTCCGCACCGATCAGGTGGTTGTCCGCAAACTCGAAAAGTAAAAAGTGTGCCCAGCCGACGAGAATCACCGTGAAGATGGCACCCAGCAGAATGCTGCCCGGAAAGGCGCGCACCACCGGGGCAGCCATCCCGTAGATCGCTCGCGCAAACCCGGCGATCAAGCCGGACAACCCCGTATATCGAACTTTGCCCCTGGGTCGCCAGGGAACGGACATCTGCGTCACCGAATTCCTCCGAACCGCCGCGCCGAACGGCCGAATGTCTGTGGGGCGGGCATTCTAACGCGGCGCGTTCAATCTTGAAACCGCGCCGCACGCCGCGTCAGCGATCCACCTCACCCATCACAATATCAATACTCCCCACAATCGCGGGAATGTCTGCCAGCAGGCATCCACTCCCAACATGGTTGAGAATGGAGATGTTGCAAAAACTAGGCCCACGGGCTTTCACACGCGCCGGAATCGTCGAACCGTCTCCGCGAACGTAAAACCCTAGCTGCCCGCGCGGGTTCTCGATTTCAACGTAAATCTCGTCGTCAGGCAGCTTGAGATTCTTCAGCTTGCCCGCGAGATGAGGACCATCGGGCATCTGCTTGATAGCCTGCCGGATAATGCGACACGATTGAAGCATCTCAAGCACCCGAACCATGTATCGGCACCAGCAGTCGCCAACCACCACGGACTGCGGCACACCCTCAGAACCACCGGGCAGCCCCACCGGCACATCAAACTCGAAACGATCGTAAATCTCGTAAGGCGTGCTCTTGCGCAAATCCCAGTTCACACCACTCCCGCGCAACACAGGCCCGGTCAAAGCCCAGCCCACCGCGTCCGCCGCTGAAATCACGCCAACGTTGGCGGTCCGCTTCACAAAAATGTGGTTGTAGCTGAGAAGCTGGTTGTATTCGGCGACTTTCGGCTCGAAATAGTCCAGATACTCCAGCAGAACGTCGAGAAACTTGTCCGGCAGATCGTCATGCACGCCACCAACATTGATGTAGCTGTAGGTCAGCCGGGCACCGCAAGCACTCTCGAACAAGTCCAGAATCATCTCGCGTTCGCGGAAGGAGTACAAAAAGGGCGTAAACGCCCCCATGTCCAATCCGTACGTGCCGAATGCAACCAGATGCGACGCGATGCGATTCAGCTCCGCGAATATCATGCGGATGTACAACGCCCGCTCCGGAACCTCAATCCCCACCAACTGCTCGATCGCGATTGCGTAGGCCTGGTTGTTGTTCATCCCCGCCAGGTAATCCATGCGGTCCGTGTAGGGGATAAACTGGTAGGGTTGAAGATTCTCACCGATCTTTTCCGCACAACGGTGCAGGTACCCAATATGCGGTACCGATTCGAGTATCAGCTCGCCATCGGTACGCAGCACCACACGCAACACGCCGTGCGTCGCCGGATGCTGAGGCCCCATGTTGATCAGCATCTCCTCCGTACGCACATCACCCTGCGATTCCTTGTCGAA
Source organism: Phycisphaerae bacterium (assembly GCA_029260215.1). Classification (GTDB taxonomy): domain Bacteria; phylum Planctomycetota; class Phycisphaerae; order UBA1845; family UBA1845; genus OFTM258. The sequence goes on along the minus strand of JAJDDQ010000031.1, from coordinate 164,920 downwards.
ATCGATCAGTACGTCCGGCCTCGTTTCAATCACCGTTGTCGCCATATCAAGTGCGTCCCGTGATGCCTGTTGCCCATCTAATCAATGCTTCGGATTGGTCAACGTGTGCTCGGTCGTGGCTGGTATCCCGTGATACTCCAGCGGGAACTCATAATCCTTACGCAGCGGATAGCCCTCCCAATCATCCGGACACAGAATGCGCGTCATGTCCGGATGGTTGTCGAACACTATGCCCATCATGTCGAAAGCCTCACGCTCATGCCAGTCCGCCGCAGGCCAAACATCGCTCACCGTGGGGATGCGAGGCTTGTCACGATCGACCTCCACCCGCACAGCCATGTGGTGTCGCAACAACGGCGTGCTCTTGCACCCCGAGCCGCCGACTACCGTCGACGCGGACGCGATGACCACCGGAACCGAGAACATGTCATAAACCGCCGCCAGCTTGTTGTCCTCAAGCAAATCGAGCGCCGACAGACATTCGAGCATGTTGAATTGCAATCGCTCGTCGTCGCGAAGAAACAGAGCAATGTCATGCCACCGCGCAACGTCAACAACCACATAAGGCCGCCGAGCATCGAGCTTCGCATCCAGCACCGCCGCCCCGAACCGTTCCTTCAATATGTCGCAAACCTCTTCAGGAGCCATGTTCAACCTTCTCCGTTTCGGCAGCCGCCCTGCTGTGTACTTTTATGCACGAGCGAAACAATCCGGATTATCCAGCAGATAAGCACCAGTCCATGAAGCGTCCGTTAGCGTGCAAGCGACCAATCAGAACCGCAACACCGATAATGCGCCCGAACAGGAAGCATGAGGGGAGCGGCCTATTGTTGCCAGAACCGTGACACTGAACGCGACCAACACGGAAGCGTGAAAGCGACAACCAAGCCGTAAACGCGTCGCACATCTTTTCCCGCACCAACAGTTCCAACCGGCACGATCACGCCAGCGCACTTTCCTTCAAACGCGACATCGGATTCTTCGCACGCGTCTGATGCGTGATCTTGTCCTGAAGACGCATCAAACCCTCGAGCAACGCCTCCGGACGCGGCGGGCAGCCGGGAATGTACACATCCACCGGCACGACCAGATCCACACCCTTGACCACATGATATCCGTGCTTGAAATAAGGACCGCCGCCGATCGTACACGCGCCCATCGCGATCACGTATTTCGGCTCGGGCATCTGGTTGTACAAACGCTTCAGCCGGCTGGCCATCTTGTACGTCACCGTGCCCGCGACGATCATCAAATCCGACTGACGCGGCGACGCGCGAAACGCACCCGCCCCGAAACGGTCAATATCAAACCGCGAAGCCCCGACGGCCATCATCTCAATCGCACAGCAGGCCAACCCGAACGTCATGGGCCAAATACTGTTCTTGCGACCCCAGTTGATCGCCCAATCCAGCGACGTGATGATCAGGCCCTCTTCAAAGCGATTTTCGATCCAACTCATACCGTCGCCATCACTTTCTCGTCGTCACGCTTCGACCCATCAGGTTCGCGACCCTGAGAGCGACCAGGACGGGAGCCCGAAGGGAGCGGTTGACCGGCACCGTTGCTGGAACCCGAAGAAAGACGTGCGGTCTCCCCAAGTCGAGAGGTCCGCCGCTGCCCCGTCGACGCCCGGACCCAATCCAGGTATCCGAACCGCCACAGGAACAGGAACCCCACCACAACAACACCGAAGAAAAACAGCATATCCAGCACCGCCACCGTCTTAATGGCGTAGCCGGCAGCCGTCGAAGCGTCAGCCGCCCCGAAAACCACCGCCCAAGGCCAAAAAAGGGCGATTTCAACGTCGAAAATGATGAAAACCAGCGCCACAACGTAAAAACGCAGGTCAAACTGCACCCAACTGTCGCCGATGGCAGGCTCGCCGCATTCGTAAGGCGCACCTTTTTCCGGGTGGGAGAGCTTCGGACGCAAAAATCGGCCCGCAATCAGCGCACCGAGCGCCATCATGATTCCCAGGATCAGAAACAGCAAAATACCCCACACAAGCTCCGTACTGGACGGACCGCCTGCGTTCACGGCCACCTGGGCCGGTATGGACAGGTTGAACGGCATTACTTCTGCTCCTCGAGCGCTTTGAGCATTTCCTCACGAACCGGCACGCCGCGATTGATCCAGTCCTGCTTGGTCTGTTTCACCCATTCGGGCTGCTTTTCGCTCTGCATCCAGAACGGCTGGGGTGTTTGCAGGCCTTCCAACGCCAGATCGGTGAATTCCACGGTCATGCTCTCCCGCGTGTAGCCGGAGTGATCGTGCAAATTGCCCATATGGATGCAATCCGTCGGGCAGGGGTCGACGCACAGGGCGCAGAACATGCATTTCGAGTAGTCGATCGCGTAGCGGGTCATGGCTCCGCCCTTGGCGATTCCGCTGGCTTTGTCGATTTTGCGTGCCCCGGTTTTTTCGATGTAAATGCAATCGACCGGACAGGCTTTTGCGCACAAATCGCAGGCGATGCACTTTTCGATCTCAAAATAGTGAAATCCGCGGAATCGCGGCTGAAGCGCCGGCGGGCGATCCGGGTATTGAAGCGTGATGGTCCGCGCAAAGCAGTACTTGAGCGTGATACGCATCCCAATAAGGATGGTTTTGAGCGTCATGTAGAGATTGTGAAAATATTCACGCATGGCGATGAGGCGTTCCGGGGAAGGAGTTTACGTGTCCTGAACGATCAGTCATCTGGGAATCGCAGCGGCCACCCGACTCCGCCTCCGAAACCGCCGGGATTCTATTTTTGGATGCATTGTTTTGCAAGAGCAGGAATCCCTCTTCCGCATCGGCTGATCGCTGATTCCATCCTGAATCAATCCAAAACTTCGAGCAAGTGAAGACGCAACATATTCAATAACGCTTTACATGATCGATCGCGGATGCCATCTCGCCCGAAATGCGCGGGCACGAGCAACCGCCGCACCACGGTGGCGGACGCGCTGGCCAACGCGACGAAAACCAGCCCAACCGGTTTCTCATGCGTGCCACCACTTGGTCCTGCGATGCCGCCCCCAGGCCCGGCGATGCCGGTGGTGGCTAATCCGAAGTCAGATTTGGCCTTTTTTCGGCAGGATTCCGCCAAGAACTCCGCTACAGGCTCGGAAACGGCACCTTCGCGCTCCAGCATGTCGGCCGGCACGTCGAGCCAGCTTTTCTTGGCGGCGTTCGCATAGGGTATGAACCCCCCGTGAAAGTAGTCGCTGCTGCCGGGGATGTCGGTCAGCATCTTGGCCAGCAGCCCGCCGGTGCAGGATTCAGCCGTCGCGACAGTGGCTCCTTGTTGCGTGAGGAGGTCTGCCACCGCTTTTGGAAGCGTCGAGTCTTCCTCGCCAAAAACCAAAGTTCCCAACCGATTCTTGATTTCCGCAACGTCGGCGTCGGCCTTTGTTCGGGCGGAATCCGGGGTGGAGTTTTCGGAGAAAACACGCAGGCTGATGATCCCGTCATGAGCGGTGATGCCGACGCCTGGCGATCGGCCCGGTGACAGCATTGGGCCGAGTTGTTCGGCCACGTCGGATTCGGAGGCACCGAAGGTGTGGATGGCGCGAAGGACCACGGCTGCCCCTGCGGCGGAACGGCGGATTTCCGGTTCGACGGATAATTCGTACATTCGGCGCATCTCACGAGGTACGCCGGGTAACACAAAAACGCGGGCTTGGCCGATGCTCACCGCGAAGCCGGGCGCGGTTCCGCGCGTGTTCTGGATGACCGTGGCTCCTTCGGGCAGATAGGCCTGCGCCTCGTTGCCGGCGGCCATTGGCTTGTTTGCCGAGGCGAAGAAGCCCTTGATGTGTTCCAGCGAATCGGGATCGAATCTCAGCGCGACACCGGCGGCCTGTGCGACGGCGGCCCGGGTCAGGTCATCGGGGGTGGGGCCTATGCCTCCGGTGATAACGATGATATCTGTTGTTCGGGCGATGCTCGTCACGGAATCGGCGATCACAGTTTGATCGTCGGCGACGGTGACGTGTTGATCAACGGTGACGCCGACCGCAGCCAGCCTGGCTGCCAACCAGGCAGCGTTGGTGTCCACGGTCAAGCCGAAGGTAAGTTCCGTTCCGATGCTGATGATTTTGGCACGCACGATGCGTTAGAATACCGCGATGCGAAGCGGCTTGGAAGAAGGGTAACTCTTCAGCAATGCCCAATAGCAACGAACACTGTTGGGCTGCATAGACGCGAAGATTACCTTCTTTCTCCCCTCCTTCAGAAGGAGGGGCCAGGGGAGGTTCTTCTTGCGAAGCAAGACGTTGCTCTGGTCCAGACCCCCCTGTATCCCCCCTTTGCAAGGGGGGAAAAGATCGTTTCCTGTCGCAAAGCGATGGCAGGACGTGGCTTCGTTTTACGCGTAGCTGGAGAGTTACGAAGAAGGTTTGCATAGCGGTGGGTGTTTGAAGCCGATATAAGTGATGTCTATGGCGACGCGCGATTCCAAAACAACCCGCAAGACCACACGCAAGCATTCTGCGAAGCGCAGTCTGAACGTCTTGTTCACAAGCGTGGGGCGGCGCGTGGAGTTGGTGCGCGCGTTTCGATCGGCAGCGAAGAAGCTGGGCATCGGGCTGACGGTACACGGGGCAGACATGACCTGTTTCGCGCCGGCGATGCATCACGTAGACAAAGCCCACATCGTGCCCGCAATCAAGGAGGCGGAGCATCTCGACGCGCTGCTGGAGATCGTGCGGAAGCATCGTATCGACATGGCTATTCCGTTGATCGATATCGAGCTGATGTCGCTTAGCAAAGCCTACGTGCGTTTTGACGCGCTTGGCTGCCGGGCGGTGATCTCGGGCGAGAATGTCATCAACACGTGTCAGGACAAGATTCAAACTTATCATATGCTGCGACGGGCGGAGATCGACACACCCGCAACGTGGACATACGAGCAGGCGATCGAGCGCAAGCGGTTGAAGTTCCCGTTGTTCATGAAACCTCGCGAGGGCAGTGCGGGCATGGGCAATTACGTCGTTCACGACCGAGACGATCTGCGTGTGTTGGCCCGTCGCGTGCCGAACCCGATTGTGCAGGAGCTGGTCGTCGGCGTTGAGCACACGCTCGATGTGTACACCGGTTTCGACGGCATACCGCGTTGCATCGTGCCTCGGCGACGCATCGAGGTGCGCAACGGGGAAGTGTCAAAGGGTGTCATCGTCAAGGATCGGCGCATCATCGTGATCGGCAAGCAGGTTGCGACGGCGCTTGCGGACTGTCGCGGCGTGGTCACGGTGCAGTGTATTGTTACGGCTGACAAACGCATTAGGGTGATTGAAATCAACCCACGATTCGGCGGCGGGGCGCCACTGGCGATTCACGCGGGTGCGGACTTTCCGCTGTGGCTGATGGCTGAGCATTTGGGCCGACCGGTGCCGATCAAGCCGACGGCGTTCGACAACCACCTGGCGATGCTTCGTTTCGACGAGTCTGTTTTCTACAAAGCCGATCGACGCCAGTGGTAGTTCTTTCATCGGACACGCGGGCTGTTGTGTTCGATCTGGACGACACACTCTATTCCGAACGTGCGTATGTGTTCAGCGGTTACCGTGCGGTGGCGGATGCTTTTGCGGATCGCCTGAATGCTCCGTTCGATCCGGCGGAACGCATGCGTGCTCTGTTCGATTCGCCCGATCGTGCCCGCGTGTTCAATGCCATTCTTGCTGAGTGCGGCTTTGATGACGATCCCGATCTTGTGCGCGATATGATCGACGTTTACCGCAACCATCGGCCGACGATTTCGCTGTTCGCGGACGCGGAGGATGCGTTGTCGCGGCTGTCGTCGGTTTACCGAATCGGCATCATTACGGACGGGTACGCCGTGACGCAGCACGCCAAGATCGACGCTTTGAACCTTCGCAATCGCGTGGACGAAATCATCGTTACCGACGATTGGGGCAGGAAGTTCTGGAAGCCGCACGCACGCGCGTTCGAGGAGATGGCGCGGCGATTGTCGGTCCCACACGAAGCCTGTCTTTACGCGGCGGACAATCCGGCTAAGGATTTTGTAGCGCCGAACGCTTTGGGTTGGCGAACAGTGTTCGTCAATCGGCCCGGTGGTGTGCATGTGCGGAATCCGGCTGCACCGGGTGGGGCAGCGGGCACGACGATCACGTCGCTTGATGCGCTTCTTTGAGGGTGTCGCCAAACATTGTGGCATCGGAAGATTTGTCTCTTGAGACTTCAAATGTATCGGGTTGGTATGGCAGGTGAAAACTCCCGGAAACACCTCCGGTCCCACTACGGTTCACGGGCCCTCGAAAGTCGAAATCAGAAAACCGGCAACCAGTGATTGGCGGGCGATATTTCCACTGCCACTGGGGACACCCTCTGACATCGTTGCGTCCGCTAAACGGCAAGCCACGGTCACACTCACTTACCTTTTCTGGACGGACCAAACCACGCCACGAATAATGGCCACACCCCTGTCGCAAAGATCGTGATACTTGGAATTCGTATCGAATCATCAGTCTGCTACGGCGATGTTTCGGTAGGGGGACATTGCGGTTGAAAACAACGCTGTATGGGTCTGGGGGCGTCCGCGCGGACTGAAGTTCGCGGCTCGTGGGGTGGGTTCAAATTTCACTCTTTATCGTGAAAAATTTCATTTTTTTTTTGGAATTCGTGTCAGAAATTGCTCCCAACCGAGACATCCATATTAAGAGAACGCGGCGGGCGGGACAGCCTGTCGTTTGACGAAGCGATTATGGGAACCGTGTACGAGGAGCCGAGCCATGAGAATATCACGAAGTCTGTTGTTGCAGGATCGTCGCAGCCGCGGCGGTTGGATGAAATCCACGCAAGCGCGGGGATTCCGCGCGCGAGGTTTGACGCTTATCGAGGCGGCGATGTCGATGATGTCCGTCGGGGCGGTCATGACGGTGGTCGTGACCAGTGCGGCTGACGTGCGGGGGAATTCACAGATCGCGCAGTGTCGCGACAATCAGGCGCAAATCAGCATGGCTGGCGCGATTCACGCGATGACCGATCCGGACGAGTTGAGTCTGCCCAAGCATGCACTGTTTGGAACTCAGCCGGGGACGATGAACGAGGCGGAATGGGGCGGGAAGGCGGGTCGCGGTGAGCCGCAGGTCGAGACCAATCCGTACACTTCGAAGTGGGGCACAGCCGCCGGTCGGGGGCCTGCGACGCGGGGACTTAATCAGGTTCTGTTCGGTGATGTTTTCACGGATTATCAGGATGAACCGGGCAAGAACAACATCAACTGGCTTCGTGATATTCGGTTGGAGCTTGATGTCTATCGCTGTCCGGAAGATTACGGCTACGCGGGACATCACTTCTCTGCTTGGCGCGATTCCGGCTTGTCGTCCTACGATCATTACGGAAACAGCTATACAGCCAGCGCGCAGTGGATCGGCGTCCCGGGCGGTGGTTGCACACTCTCGTCCAATACGTCGCTCCTTCGTCCTCTGTCGACCGTGCCCAATGCGGAGGAAACTCTTTTCATTCTCGAAAACGCAGGGCGTTTTGCGTGGCGAAAGAACTTCGGCAGCGACGATTGCAGTTTTCTGAGCGGGGGACCGTTGGCGGATGATGTTGAATTCGCCATGAAGGGTTGGCACGGCCCTGAGCAGACCTACCAGGCTGCGTTTGTGGATGGTCATGTTGATTCCGTCTACATCAATGGCCATCAGATTCCGCAGCCGCGATTGCGTTCTTATCCATCGGGCGACTATCAAACTTGGCATTGCGTGATTATTCGCAGCGGTGATGTTCCGTTCGGTTCGCGCTGGCAGGTCGACACGCTGCCGGCGGATCCGTATCCGACCGGGATACCCTGCTTTGGGTCCGAGGCTGCGTTTGCGACGACGCCGTGAGGTTGTTGAGGGCCGACTCGACCGTGTCGTCCGCGCCGATAGAATGCGGTGAAGGACGTGACACATGCCGGCACCGAATCGCAATCAATGGGTCGATCTACTTGAGGCTGCCAAGGAGCGGAAGGAGAATGCGCGCGAGCAATTTCGCGATTGGATGGGGGCTGTTCGCGAGGAGCCGTCGCTTATCTGGCAGACGCCGGTCGTTCGTTACGGTGTGTACAGTATCGGCGGGCTGATGCTGCTGTTGTTTGTGAATACGGGCATCAACGCGATGGCACCGGCTGGCGGGAAGCGTGTGGAGCCTCGGGCGACGACGGCGCTCTTCGACGTTGTCTGTTACAACTCGTCCTGCGGGCGGCATTTCGTAATCGAGCGCAAGTTCCGATTTCGCCGGTTCCCGGTCACGTGCCCGTACTGCAAGGAAGACACAGGCCATCGGGCGGCACGCTGCAACTCGCAACAGTGTCACGGCAAGCTGGTTGTGACGGCGGTTGAGGATGACACGATCTACTGCTCTGAATGCGGTGCGCGACTTGGTGATGAATGATCGTGTTTTGAACGTCCGCGCGAACTGAAGTTCGCGGCTCGTTAAAACGTTGCGGGATTGCTCTATTCTTCAGGAATTCCAGACCGGCTTGGTGGCGGAGATGAACGTGAGATGTTTGTGCAGGTGCAGCCATCTCACGCAGAGCAGATCAAGTTGGCGGCGCGTCGGCTCGGGAATTGATTCCACCAGCCGCCGGGACCACAGAGACTCGCGCAGATCGAGCCAGCCTTGCTTATTGTGTAAATCGTAGCGGTATCGGCCCGGCGCGTTGGTGAAGATTTGGAAGGCTTCGTTGGCCATCGCCTCGAGCGCATGGGCGATGGCGGACGCCGACTCGACGCTGGGTTTGGTTTCCGCGAGATACGTTTTGGGCTGGTCTTCTTCGGTCATTTCAGTCGTCTACACTACGGATTCACCGGCGATTTATCAACAGGCCTCTCGCGCGGCAGCATGATGGTCACCGCACCGGGGACGCATTCGATGGTGGCGGGGAGTTGGCTTATGGGTTCACCGTCGGCCCAGATTTCGACATCCTGGCCTGAAATCAGTTCCGCGTTCAGGCGAGTAGTCCGCAGCATGCTCACTTCGGGCAGTTCAACATGTCGGCCTCTCATGACGCGACTGAGCATGCCGAGGACGCGGAATTTGGTCGTTGGCCCGACGAGACACACGTCGAGTTTTCCGTCGAAGGGGTTGGCTGGCGGTGCGATGTGCATTGCTCCGCCGTACCAGGGTGTGTTGGCGGTCGCAGCCAGGAACACCGGTCCTTCGTGTTGGCCGAAATCGCCGGTGAGACGCAGCGTCGGCGTGCGGTAACGCAGGAGCATGTTCAGTGTGCCGTAGACGTAGGCGGCTGGCCCTTTGAGCGGCATGCGCATGTCGTTGACGAATCGCGAGACGGCTGCGTCGAACCCCATTGCGGCGATCGTGCAGAAGTAGCGTTGGCCTACTCTGCCGAGGTCGGTCGGGCGGGCGACGCCGTCGATCAACACGCCGGCCAACTCGGTGGGCAATTTTGGCAGGCCGAGCGCGCGGGCGAAATCGTTGCATCGCCCAGCGGGGATGACAGCCATCACGGCGCGGTCCGGGGGTACGTTCGCGAGGGCGTTGGCGACGTCCTGGATCGTTCCATCGCCGCCGCAGGCAGCCACGCAGACCGGCCCGCCCGAGGAATTGCTTGAGATCAAGTCGCGGGCGATTGATTCCGCCTGCCCGCGTTTTTCGGTGGCGATGAGCGTGCAGGATTGATTCCTGCGGATGAGTTCATCGCGCACGACGGAAGCGATTCGCGCGGCTCGACCCCGACCTGCTACGGGGTTGTAGACGATGGTGTAGGACGCGACGCGAGCCATGATTGGTCAGCTAGTGTACGTCGCACATCACGATGGGCGGACAGTGGAAGTAGGTGATCCTGGTTTGGTCTGCGGGCATGTTGAGGAACTCTCTGGCCTGTCCAATGGCGGTGTTGAGCGACGGAGCCTGTGCGAAGCCGATCCGTTCGGCGGCGGCGGAGCTGCTCGGGTTGACCGCGATGACTCTGCCCATGTGATCCATACCCTTGCACCCCCAATACCACATGTAGAAAGGATGCACGCCGTGGTAGGCGTACGACGTTCGATAGAGGTGAATGTAGTGTTCGTTTTCCGCGTATTGCTTTTCGAAGCGTTGTTCAAGCTCAGCCGGCACGCGCGTTTCGGTCAGCACTTCGTTGAAGAAATCGATGTAGGACGGGTGGTGTACTTTGTGGAATTTGTTCTCGAGCGGGTGGACGACGATCATCACGCCGCCTTTGCGCACGAGGGGTTGGCCTCGGTAGAAATTGAAAAAGTAACCGGCGGCCATGCAGTACACCAGGATGGGGTTGAGCGTGGAATGCACGCTGTACGGGCCTATGGAGGGCAGGCCTACGAGCAGGATGTCCGCCTGTCCGTCGACGTCAATCATCTGTTGTTCGTGTACGTTTACGAGTGTTTTTTCGTGAACGGGTGCGGTGGCACCGGCGTGGATGCCGGTCAATCCGTAGGGTGCGGGTAAAGCTTGATAAGCCCAGCGACGCGCAGCGCCGGGCAAGACTTTGAGCAGTGTTCGGTTGGCCCGGTAGTTGAGGTGGTCGAACGCGGACCACTCCGATTCACGCTTTTGCAAAAATCCGAGCAGGGGTGAAAAGGTGTCGCTGTTGAGCGTGGTTTCTATGGTGAAGATGCGCGCGTGGCCTGCGAGCACGTCTCCCTGTCGATCGCAGGAGCGGTGGAAGGTGCTCGTCTCGGGGTCCATGTAGCTGTTGGTGGCCATCATCGTCTTGACGTTGTGATGGTGGCGAACAGTCTTGTACGTACCGAGTCCGACGGGGACGGATTTGTGCCCGCCGTCCATCGTAACGAGGTTGATGTTGACGTAGATGATGAGGTCGGATTCGACGGCTCGACGGTTGATATCCACGTCTTCGCCTTCGGGCGTCACGCCGACGGTGACGTTGCCCTCCGGGTCTTCCGCATCGTGGTTGTACAAGCGATCGGGCCAATATTCTTTGAAGATGCGCGGGCCGGTGATGTGCTTCAACTCACCGGCGGTGAGACGACGATGGAGGCAGATCGCGCAGATAAAGTGAATATCTTCCACACCCGCACGTTCGAGACGATCGAGCACGATCTCCATAATCTGCCTGCGGATATCCGGGCTTTTCATGGGCGGGAGTGGCAGGGAAATATCATCGAAAGCGACGGTAACTTTCATGCCCGGTTTGAGCAGATCGGTTAGCGGTTCGCTGCCGAGCGGATGGTCGAGCGAGTGGTTGATCGCGCCGCGCACGTCGCGGATACCGGGGAGCGGCGGCTTGGGCAGGAGCACGCGCGTGCCCACGGGCAGCTTGTGCATCTCGAAGTTCTCGCCGCAGTGAAAGAGGTACGGCGGGTCGTCCGAGCCGACGAAATGCGTGTAGGGGCTGTCCCCGTTTTTTGTGATCGGCGTGCGGCGGGCTTCTTCGTTTCCTGCAATCATGACTCAATCCGAAATACGGTTTTGGCGGCCCCAGAAACACCCGTGAACAGTGCGGCTTGAAAAGCGCGACGGTAATCGCCCAGTGCGAACGGCTCGCCGACCAGTGGTGCCAGCCGATCCCCCCAATCGCTCAACATTTCGACGGCAAGATCCCACGTCTGCACGCGACGCGGTTTGCCTGCGTCGTCGATTACCTGCTCGGGGCCGTAGGCGTAGGCTGCGTGTACCGAAAGCTCCTTGTACCATATCGCGGTCCAGTCGATGTTGGAAGGAATGCCCGGCATGCCTATGAGCACCAAGTGTCCGTCAGCATCGGTGAAGCGCACGGCGTCGTCGATGCTCATGGAAGACCCGACACAATCGTACGTTACCGATGCCCCGCCGACGACGGTGGGCTTGCCGATTTCGGGGTAGTGCAGTTCGGCGTTCAGTTCGTCAGCCCAGGTACGGTAGCGTTCGCGAATGTTGCGGGCGGACCCGGCGTGCAACACGACATCTGCACCGAGCTTCGCAGCCATCTCTCGCTGATGGCGATGCTTCGCGACGGCGACGATGCGCGCTTTGGACTTCGCACGCAAGGCGGCTACGGTCAACAAACCTATCGATCCACAACCGATGACCAGGGCAGTTCCGTCGTCCGGGGGCAGGGCGCGCAGCACGCCGTGCATCACGCAGGTAAGCGGTTCGGTCAGGACAGCCACCGTGTCGGACATTCCTTCGGGCACACGGTGAAGCTGCGATCGGTGGCCGACGAATCCGCTTGACCATCCGCCGCCCGTGTCGCGGCAGTACCCCGTTTGAATCCCGGCGGACAGCGTCCCGCGTGTCACGTTGCGACACAGCGCTGCCTGCTCATTGGCACAGGGCTTGCACCGTGGGCGGATGCCTCGGGCTTCGCATCCCAGCGCGGGTTCGAGCAACACGCGATCGCCGACCTGCATGCGCGACAAATCGCGATCGTCCTCGTAGCGGGCAACATCCGCGCCAACCTCAGTGACGACGCCCACAACCTCATGACCCAACACGAACGGGGTCGAGGTCAGCGGCGACAGGTAGGGGCTGCCCTTGGAGAGGATGACGCCGATATCCGAGCCGCAAACGCCGGACAGCGTCGGCTTTACGCGCAGCCATTCGCGCGTGGGCAGCTTCGGTTCGGGTATATCGCGCATGGATACAGGGCAGAGCTTGAGCAAGTTGCTGACCGCGATGCGCGCCGCCCGCCGAGGCCCGAGGATTTTCAGGGCTGCGTATCGGGGAATGCTCTTTTCGAAAACGACTGCGTTCATCCGTCCCCCGCGTTCTTTTTCCAGGTCAAGGCAGGCCAACCGCGCTCGCGCGCGACGTGTGTCAGTTCTGAATCGGCGTTGATCGCCACGGGGTTTCCGACGGTTTCGAGCATGGCTAAATCGGCGATGCTGTCACCGTAAGCATAGCTCGCATCCAGAGCGATGCCCTCTTCTTTCGCGTATTTTTGGATGACCTCAGCCTTCTCGCCCTCGCCGATGGGCGGACCGTCAAGCGCGCCCGTGAATCGACCTTCGCGTTCGACGAGCGTGCGGGCCAACACACGCACGTTTTGCGGCGATGCGTCGTGACATTGCGCAAAGTGTTGTGCGAGCGGGGCGATGAAAAAGTCGATCGATCCGGTGACCAGCACGACATGTCGCCCAGCTTTCAAATGCTCGCCGACACAGGCGAAACCGGCGGGAAACAGATTCGGTTTCAGGATGTGCTCCAGACAATCCCCCGCAACAGCCCGCACGCGATCGGCTGGCAGGTTGGCGTAGTTGCGGTAGAAGGCAATGTTCATACGCGTCCGGCTGACACGATCGAGATAGAGATACTGAAGGCACCTGACTGTGAAAGCTGCGAACCAGAGCGGGTGCATCAATTGGCTTACCGCACCGCGATCGTGCGCGAGCATTTTGCGCGCGAAGACGTATTGGTGGACGATATGCGTGGATACCAGTGTGCCGTCAACGTCGAAGAAAGCGGCTTCGCCGGGCGAATTTTCGGCGCTTCGAGCCTGCCCGTCAGACATGCGTGAGGACGCTCCGCCCGTTTTCCGACTCGACGCAGTGCTGCACCTCGGCTGCGACATCCCGGTAGATTTTGTAGCGTGCGTCGGCGGACAGTTTGTCTACGTCGGCCGGCTGCACGGGCGGCGAGAATCGAACTTCAACAGCCCCGGGTTTGATGAAGCGTCGGCCCTTGGGAAACAGATCGAATGTGTTGGCGATGCGCACCGGCACGACGGGCACGCCGATTTCGCTGGACAGAACAGCCGCTCCGATTTTGAAGGACTGAATCTCGCCCGTCACCGTGCGCGTACCCTCGGGGAAGAGCAGCACAGCGTGCCCCTGCTGGAGCGCTTCCGCACAGCGACTCAGCCCGCGCATGCCGTCGGCGTTGCGGTCGAACGGGATGGAGTCGAACAAGTCCCGGAAGATCATGGCTTTGAAGGGGCTGTCGAAGAAGTAATCTTCCGCAGCGGCCACGTAGCATCGCCGTGACGTTTGGCGTAGCGCACCGGAAACAGCCGCGAGCACGACGGCGGAATCGAGATGTGAAGCGTGATTGGCTGCCAGGATAAACGCGCTGCGTTTGGGAATGTTTTCCACACCCTCAACCCGAACGCGAATGTAGCTGTTGCACAGCAATGCGATCACACCGCGCAACGTCCAGCGCAGCGGCCGAAGAAGAAGCGGCGTGCGACCGTTCACGAAAGGTTGACCGTTGCGATTACCCTGCACTTTGGATCGCCACGCGGCTTTTCCACTGGACGAGCCATTGACCGGCGTGCGACTGCCGATGATGGCCAACAGGTCGGCGACACGACTCACGCGGGCGGCTACTTCATCCGACAAATCGACACCGAAACACGATTCGATCTCGCCGAGAACCTGCACCTTGAGCAGGCTGTCCACACCGAGGTCCAACAGAAGGTGTGCTTCCGGCTTGACCTGGGCCGGCGATCGATTCGTAAATCGAATCAACGTATCGCGAAGCCAGGCTTCGTTGGCGGTCTGAGGCGCCGCCGACGCTTCTTCCGCAGACCAGCCGTCGCCCATCCGCCGGCCGCGACTCCGCGCGTCGGTGCGGCGGGCCAGCAATTGCCGGAGCACTTCATTGCGTTTGACCTTAAGCGTTGTCGTGCGCGGCAACTCACCGCTCCAGAAGTACAAGTGGCTTATGCGCTGATAACTGGGCTGTTTCTCACCGGCGGCTGCCACGGCATCGCGGACTTCGGTTTCAATCTTGCCGTGATCGACGTCGGCGACCTCGTCCAGATTAAGCACGACCACCGCATCCACCCGATCACCGATGCCATCGCTGTTCGGGACCGCCAAAACGCACATCTCCTTGACATGCGGAAGATCGGCGTAGTTGGCGGTAACCTCGTCGGGGTAAACATTCTTGCCCGCAGCCGTAACGATCACATCCTTCGCCCGGCCAGCCACATAGACGAACCCGTCGGCATCCCGCCGGCACAGATCGCCGGTTCGAAACCAATCTTCCTCCAGCACTTCGGCTGTGGCGTCTTTGTTCTTGTAATAGCCCGCCATCACGCTGGGGCTTCGGACGAAGAGTTCGCCCACGCCCGATGTGTCCTGATTGCGGATTTCAAGCTCTGTTTCCGGCAGCGGCAGGCCGACCGACCCAGCCCGCGGATCGCCATTGGGGTTGACTGTCAAAACCGGCGACGTCTCAGTCAGGCCGTAACCTTCGTACACCGGGAATCCAAGCCGCCGAAACGCGAGGAACAACCAGGATGGCAGCGCCGATCCACCACACACGAACATGCGCAATCGCCCGCCGAATTTCTTGTGGACCGGGGCGAACAGCTTCTTGCACAATTCACCGCCGGCGCGATCGCCGATCCAGCCGAGCAGGCTGAACACCTTGCGGGCCAACCATCCGCGATTGTCGACTTCGCGCATGATGCCATCGTGAAACAGTTTGAGCAGTCGGGGGACCACCATCATCACCGTTGTGCCAGTCGCCTGCATGGTTTCGAGAATTTCGGTCGCGTTGAGGTTCTCCACATACGTCACCGTGGACGCATTGGAGAGCGGCACGAGAAATCCGCCGGTAAACTCGAAAACGTGGTGCATGGGCAGCACCGACAGAAACTGATCGTCGGCATGTACGGATTGGACGTGTACCAGACTGCGCGCGTTGGCCAGGAAGTTCGCGTGCCGCAGCATGACACCCTTGGGCGCGAGCGTCGTGCCTGACGTGAACACGATCGACGCAACGGCATCGCCCGGCACGCTCGCAGGCTCAGGCCCTGGATCGCGGGCGGTACCTGGTGGCGGCACAAACGTCGCATCCAGCGCGACGATCTTCATGGTCGATTCAGCGTCCACTGCAGATTGAATATCCTTCAGCACGCCCGGCGCTGCACAGAACAGCTTCACATCGGCGAATTCCGCCATCCCGACGGCCGTCGAAGCTGGCAGCTGCTTGTCCAGCGGAACGACTGTCAGGCCGCTGCGCATGGCTGCGATGTAGGTCAGACCCCATTCCGGCCCATTCTCGCAATAGATGGCGATGTGATCGCCCTGCGACAGGCCTTGCTCCTGAAACCGTCTCGAAACGGCAGCCGTCGTGTTGAGAAGCTGCTTGTACGTGCAGCGTGTCCAGCGGCCGTCGCGACAAACCTGCAACGCGATGCGCTTGGGGTAACGGACGGCGGCGTTTTCGATGACAGAGAATATCGACTCGCCACGCAACGGCGCCAACACCTGCATCGGCGACGGAGCCGCGGGCGATTCCTCCTCGACAGCGTAGCCAGCCGCCAGCATGGGCGCTTCGAGTTCCGTACCCGAACCGAGCACAAAGTGTCGCACGCCCACAACGTGCCGATTGACGATGTAATCCCGCCAGTCGATGCGGGCTACGTCGAACGAAAACTGCTTTTGATCCTCCGGATGCATCGATTCAAACACGGAATGCAACTTGTCATCCAGGAATCGGCAATCAAGATGCGTGTACGGCGCGTAAATCTTCACGAAGTAGATGAGCTGCGCGACCTGCGCCTCGACGGAGGCCAGCTTCTTGCGATAGCGCGGTGCGATCTTCGTCGATTTCAGGAACCCGCGCATCCGCCGGATGAACTTCAGTCGTCGTTGCCAGCGGCGGAGGAACTCGTCACGCGGGATACATTGCATATCCGAAACGCGAATCGGACGCCCGGAGTCATCCCGCATCGGGCGCTTGCGGAATGCCTGCGACACCGAGCGAATTATCTCCGTCATGCGCACCGGGTTGCGACCGCTCGACGCACACTGGTAAACCTCCAGCATCGGTTTCTTCCGACCCGCCGGCAGAACTGCCACCATCGCGTTGGCCACAAAGTCTACGGGGATAAAATCGAGCGCGACCGACTTGTCCGCCGGGAATTCCTTCAGCTTGCCACGGCCAAACGCGAGAATCAGCGGGTCCGCCATGCGCAAACCATCGATCCAGCCCGGCGCCGGCTCGTCGTAGCTGCCTTCGATAATAGCCGGACGCAGCAACACCAACGGAACCTGATCGCGATCACGGGCCAGAAACTGCTCCGCCAGCCATTTCGTGCAGGTATACGTATCGTTCCAGCCATGCTCCTGTGCATAATCCATGCCGACCGCGATCAAATCGCGCCGGGCACGCGAGCCGGCTCCACCATGCTCGGCCACTACGTCCTCGACCTTGCCGTACAGGCGAGCGAGCGTTTGTTCGATGTCAAAGTCAGCCGCGACGTCAGGCTTGCCATTCTTCGAGTCGATGTACGATGCGACGGAATGACCAGCCGGTGTCAATTCCTCGGGGATGTCCCCCCGTCGCACGCCGCTGACGTACGCAGTCGAGACGTGCAAAAATGGCACGTTGCCCGCGTCCTTCGCAAAGCGCAGCAGCCGGCGCGGGCCTTCGACGTTCAACGCGAGCGCAGCATCAAGCCGCTCGTCAAATGTAACGGTGGCTGCACTGTTGACCACGACCGTCACCCGCCGGGCCAGCGCTGCGTAGTTCTTTTTCGACAGCCCAAGCCTGTCCTGCGTCAAATCGCCCGAAACAACGTCGATCTTCGACCGCCAGTATTCTTCAAAACCCGGGCCGAGGACGGCACGCAGGCGATCAAACGCACTGCTGCCGATCACGTCGCGTCGGACACGCTGTCCAGCCGCAGTCCCGTCGGCGCGCGGACGCACCAGGAGACAAATAGAACCCACATCAGGCACGGAGCGCAATAATTTTTCGACGAAAATCTTGGCCAGAAAACCGGTGGAACCGGTCACGAGGATGTGCTCGCCGGCCAACCGTTCCGCGATCCGGGCTTGACGGGTTTCAGCTTGTGCAATCACGGCTTCACCGTTTCCAACGCCCCTCTAAGGAACCGACCACCGCCCGACACCTTTCGAGACGGTCTGCGCGAACCAACACCGGCTTCAATCGAGACCGAGGCCCGCCCGCATCGACGAACTCGCGCGCGCCCCCCCCTCTACGTATCCCTAATTCCGTGTATCATAAGGCTTTGGGCCAATTGTCAAGCGAACAGGCCCCAGTACGCACACGGACCACACAATCGGACAAAGATACCGTCGTTACCTGTGGAAAGGTCGGAATTTACATGTCAGAAACGGCAAGCATTGCAGGCGTCAGAATCGGTCCAGGTCGGCCGCTGACCGTCATCGCCGGGCCTTGCGTGATCGAGTCCCTCGAACACTCGCTGGGGCTTGCGGCAGCCATCCACGACGTGTGCCAGACCCTGAACCTGCCGCTGATTTTCAAAGCCAGCTTCGACAAAGCCAATCGCTCCTCCATCGACTCCTTCCGGGGACCGGGGCTGACCGACGGGTTGGCCATCCTCGATCGCGTCAAACGAGACATCGGCCTGCCCGTGCTCTCCGATATTCACGAAGCCGCCCACGCAGCCCCCGCGGGCGAGGTGCTGGACTGCATCCAGATTCCGGCTTTTCTGTGCAGACAAACCGACCTGCTCCTAGCCGCCGGCAACACCGGAGTGGCCGTCAACGTCAAAAAAGGGCAGTACATGTCGCCCGAGGAAATGGGCAACGCCATCCAAAAAGTACGATCGACCGGCAATCAAAATCTGCTGCTGACCGAGCGCGGCACGTTCTTCGGGTACAACCGCCTGGTGAACGACATGACCGCCATTCCACGCATGCGCACCTTCGCCCCCGTCGTGTTCGATGCCACACACAGTTGCCAACTGCCCGGCGAAGCGGGCAACGCAAGCGGCGGGCAACGCCAATACGCCCCCACACTCGCAGCCGCAGCCGTCGCAGCCGGTTGTGACGCACTGTTTCTGGAAGTCCATGACGACCCCGACAACGCCAAAAGCGACGCCGCCACCGTTTGGCCCCTGGTTGAGTTGGAATCGATTCTCACAAAGTGCGCCCGAGTCCGCGACGCCATAAACGATCTCGCATAACGCAGGCAAATCCAACGAGCCGCGAACTTCAGTCCGCGCGGACTTCCCAAAACTCCACAACCGAAAATCACCAGGTATGCTTTTGAATCGGCTCTACTGATCGGCGTCCGGTGACTCTTCACTCTCGTCAGGAATCGCCCGCATCAGGCGATCAATCAGCTCGTCGAGGGCCTTGCGCGTCTCGGGCGACATATCGCTTTCGTAAATGGGAATTTCCCCACGACCGGGAATTACCAGGACCGCTCCGACGCGCTCGCGCGATTCCGCTTTCCGCCGACTACCACGATTGATAATCACGCCGCCGACATAGAGCTGATACGTCAAGCCCGTAGCCGCCTTGATTTCTTCCAGTGCTTGCTCGACCGTCGCATTCTTGAGGACAATCGAAAAGTCTTTTTGCGCCCGGATCGGCAGGGAGACGAGCGCATCAGGCCCGTAAATTATTCTGATGCCCGCCTGATTCGACAAGTCCGTCAAAATGTCAAAGAGCGGCTTGTGGCTGGCGGTCAATGTCACGCGACGCTTTAGCTCGCGTTGACTCTGTTGAAGAACCCCGGTTACGACGATGCGCTTGCCTGATGGATACCAAGGCCTGCCCTCTCCGAGCGCGGCGGTCAGAACCTCATCCAGGGTGCCGGCACCACTATCCTGCATTGCCTGGAAAAGCCTCAGCAACGGCTCAGGCAGTTTGTTGTAATCCTCGAACCGCAACCGCCGCGACAATTCCTCCTTCTGCACATCGTCGCCGGTGAACTCAGTCCTGCGTAACCACGCGATCGTCTCCAATTCATCCCATGTCGCCCGCCCCACGATGCGCCTCAATGGCTCCGTTGGAATCACTTCCAGGCCACCGCCTTCAACGCGATAGGTCAAACCCAACGGCGTCAGCAAACGCTCAATACCCACACGCAGCGGCGTATCGACGATGCGCGCGTTCATGCGCGTGTCAGCCCCATACGGCAGCAAAGCGAGCACCGACGGCTTGATCGTGACCGACACACCTGTTTGCTCCGCCACCTTCAGAAACGCCGATGACAACGGCTTATCCTTAACCTCCAGCGTAATTTTCTGGTCCAGAGCTTGATGAACCAGCGATTCAAGATCGGGCTGTGCGGTCACACGTCCAGCCATCGACAGACACAGAACCGCGACAAACACATAAGCCACGAACCGCAGGCTGGGATGTTTCTTCATACTGTTCCTAGTTTTCACCATCGCGACCCCCACATACCGTCGCCACCGCCCACCGAAGCGTATGCGATGACCACCGTTGCGCTTTCCGCCCGAGATTCCACAACACGTTCGCCATCAGCAGGCCCATACCTGACAACCGAAACCATAGACCCCTCTTCAAATTCAGACTCTTCGGGGCGCGAAACCGAAACTTCGACTTCATACGCCTGCGTCACAGTGTCAATGACGCCATTGTTCGTCCGCACAGGCCAATCCATCGTGATGAACGTCAGCACAATCGCAGCCGCAGCGGCCACGGGCGCGAACAGGCGTATCGCAAAACGCAAACGGTCCCGCCGATAAACGCCCGCACGACGCTCTGCCGCCTCACGCTCAAAGGCCGACCAGTCGACCTCCGGCACATCGCGACTCCACGCCTCAACCAAGCCGTCAACAGCCCGGTAATCCTCCGCCGTCGCCTTGGCGAGCGCGTCACCCTCGATCTTCGCCCGCTCAACTTCGCCCAACTGGCCGTCGAGCATTTCGCTGACGCGAAACTCGATTCCCTTGTTGTCCTCGCCAGGTCGCGTCAATGGTCAATCCTCATTCGATGGCATGAATTTCGCCAGCGATTCCTTCAACGTCTTGCGTGCCTGAAACACGTTCCACTTCACCAGCTCAACCGTACAGCCAAGCATTTCAGCAATCTCTTTTTGCGGCACCTTTTCGACGCTCGACAGCACGAGCGCCATCCGCTGCTTGTCCGGCAGGTCGCCCATCGCTTTCGCGACGGCTGACCGCACATCCTCCAAACCCCCGCCGTCGTTTCCCCCCGTCGAACGCACCGTACCGTCCGCCGCCCGAAGCGTGGCCTGCGTCGCTTCGACAACCTCGCCCAGCTCACCCATCGCGGTCCGCGAGCGCGAACGACGGTAGTTGAGCGACAGATTCCGTGCGATACGCATCAGCCACGGTGCGAATCGGCCTGGATCGTCAAGCTGATCCAGGCTCCGATAAGCCCGCAACAGCGCATTCTGAGCCACATCCCAGGCGTCGTCACGATGACTGAGCAACCGATAAGCCACCGCGAAAACCTTCCGCTGATGACGCTTCACCAACTCGTCAAACGAAGAACTGTGCCCGCGGCGGACCTGTTCCACCAACCGAGCATCGTGTGCCGCCTCCTCGCTTGACCGATCCGACCGTTCTTCCACGTCTGCACCAATAGACACACGTCAAACCCGTCGGTTAGACCGTCCGCGCAAAAGATTCACAGCTTCTAGTCCGCATAAACCATGTTGTAACCGGAGGTTGCGCCAAAACCAAGCTTCACACAGAAGGGGAGGAAGAGGCGAATCACGTTGATTGTTGCGAGAAAATCCCGCCGCCTGCGGTGCGGAGGACGGAACCAGTACCTTATCGTGCGCTATCGTGCGCTACAGGCCGGCTTTGGTCACGCGCACAACTTCTTCGATCGAGGTCAGACCCTTGCGAACCTTGTCCCAGCCGTCCGTGCGCATGGGTTCCAGCCCGTTTTCCTGGGCGGCCACGACCATGTCGCCGATCGACGCCCGGCGGACGACCATTTCGCGAAGTTTGTCGTTCATGGTCATCAACTCGAAAATGCCCAGTCGGCCTCGATAGCCGCTGTTCCGGCACTCGCGGCACCCTTTCCCACGGGAGAGTTTTTGCCCGGGTTCGAGTTCCAGGTCCGGCGGAATCTTGTCCGGATCAGGGGTGAATTCCTCACAGCAGTCCGAACAAATCTTTCGCACAAGACGCTGGGCCAGCACTCCGCCGATGGCGCTACTGACCAGGAACGGCTCGACGCCCATGTCCAGCAGACGGGCGTTGGCGGTCGGAGCGTCGTTGGTGTGCAGCGTGCTGAACACAAGGTGACCGGTGAGCGATGCGTTGATGGCGACCTCAGCCGTCTCGAGGTCTCGAATCTCACCGACGAGAATAACGTCTGGATCGTGACGCAGGAACGCCCGCAAGCCCGACGCGAAGGTCAGGCCGATTTTAGGACGCATCTGCACCTGATTGATCCCGTCAAGCTGGTACTCGACCGGGTCTTCAACCGTGAGAATCTTGATCTTGTCGCTCTTGATGGAGTTCAGGGCGGAATACAACGTGGTCGTCTTGCCCGAACCCGTCGGCCCGGTGACCAGAATGATGCCGAAGGGTTGCTGGATGATCTTGTTGAATTGCGTAAGCACATTGCCATCCATCCCCAGGTCTTCAAGCCCTAACAGTGCGGACGACTTGTCGAGGATTCGCATGACGACGGCAGCACCGTGGACCGCGGGAATGATGCTGACACGCAGGTCGATATCCCGATTTTGGGCGCGAATCTTGAAACCGCCGTCCTGCGGCAGGCGATGCTCGGCGATGTTGAGGTTGGACAGAATCTTGATACGCGAGACGATGGCTGCGTGAAACCGGCGGATTTCCGGCGGCACGTTCGTGGTGTGCAGCACGCCGTCGATGCGATATCGGATTTTCAGGCCGCCTTCGTAGGGCTCGATGTGAACATCGCTGGCACGATCGCGAATAGCCTCAAGGAGAATCTCGTTGACCAACCGGACGACGGTGGCCTCCTGAGCCATCTCAATAAGGTCTTTGTCCTCCTCGGAAACGTCGGTGACGAGTTCGATGCCCTCGTCGGCCACCATGGCTCCGATGGTTTCACCGCCGACGCCGTAATATTTGTTGATCGAGCGCTGCACGTCGGCTTCGGTGGCGAGCAGTGGCTCGACCCGCGACCCGGTGAGCATGCGGATCTCGTCGAAGGCGTACAGGTTCAGTGCGTTGGCTGTGGCGATGCGGATGGTGCCGTTTTCGCGCGAAACGGGGAAAAGCCGATAACGATGCACGATGCGCGAAGGGACCAGCTTGAGCAGTTCCCGGTCCACTTCGATGGATCCGAGGTCAATAACCGGGATCGAAAGCTGCTCGCCAACGACTTCGAGGACGTCCAGCTCGCTGGCGAACCCCATTTTGACCAACTGGGACTCGACGCGATCGGTCGGCTTATTGCAGCTCGCCCGGGCGTCGCTCAGTTGGTCCGCCGTGATCTTCCCACGCTTCAGTAGTACTTCACCTAAAGCCACGCCATTACCGCCGATTCAAGTGTCAATTGAAAATCCAGGTCCCAAACGCCTTGCCCACAAAAAGCGGACATCTCCACACCTTCTTGTTACACGCGACCGCCGCCCCGGATGAGCAAATCTCGCAAACGTCCCATATCGCCAACCCTATCGCACGTAACAACATTTATTTTCTGATCTTAAGGCACTCGATACCAAACGCAACGACCGGGTCGGCCCACATTATCTGACCAGGGGCAACCGGGGAAATCCGGACTTTGCCGCCTCGAAAACACGATTGTAGAGTGGTTTCGAAGACTTATTTTCACGGAGGAAATACTGTGACGACATTCAAGAATACATGCCTTCGGCTATGGACGGCGGGACGGAATTTTTGTCGCGAGGACGATGGCCCGACGTCGGCGGAATACGCCGTCATGCTCGCGGTGATCATTGTGGCTGCGATCGTCGGCTTGCAGACTTTCGGAGACGGGGTTCGCGGGCTTTACGTCGAGATTTCCGGCGCGCTCGAAACCTGACGTAGGCAGCTGGCAGAACCCGCTCAAACAAACGACCCGAACAGTCCCGCCGTGACGGGGCTGTTCGGCATGCGCTGGGGGGCGGCAGATTTCAAAATCTCGGCAAAGCGGCGACCACTCCCGCTGTGACGCGGGTGCCAGGCGATTGGAGACGCCTGCGAATCAGTCGTTGGATGGCATGCGGGCGGATGTCCAGGTCACGCGACCTCGACGTGTTCGTCTACAAGGGTCGAATCGGACAGCGACGGCTTTCTTGATACCGACCGACACGCTGGGCGGAGCACCGGGGCATGGCAGGGGCGGCGTCGCGCGATACCACGGTCCTTCGATCGGGCGAATGCGATTTCGAATGCCTGCTCCCATACCTCTACCCTCCCTAGATCATGAACCGGTTTCGAACAAATTCACCCGAATCGTACGATTCGATCATCGTGTCGTGCCGGTTTTTGGTGCGTTTCAGGACGTAACCCTCGACGATTTCTCGCGACGCTTGATTGGCCGGGGGCAAGATGCCCGCCCGATCATTTGCCAGCGTCAGCCTTCGCGACCAAACTTGACCCGAGGCGGGATCGTTCGAGACCGCCGTCGCCGGGCACGACATGCTGAGGCTGGGTATGAGCACGTTCTACATCATTGATGGTCACTATCTCATTTTTCGGGCCTACTACGCGCCCTTCGGCCGCCTTTCATCGCCCACGGGCGAACCGACCAAGGCTGTTCACGCGTTCTGCGGCACGCTGTTCAATTTTATTCGCAAGCAAAAGCCCGATTATCTGGCGATGGCTGTCGACATCAGCGACGCAACCGTCTTCCGCCGCGACCTTTACGCCGAATACAAAGCCAATCGCGAGCCGCCTCCGGAGGATTTCGCCCCGCAGGCGAACCGCATTTTCGAGATCGTCCGGGCTGCAGAAATCCCGATTCTGTCCGCCGAAGGATTCGAGGCGGACGACGTGCTCGCGACGCTGGCAGACCGGGCACCCGAGATGGACGTCGATGTGGTCCTGGTCAGCCGCGACAAGGATTTGTACCAACTTATCGGCGACCGTGTCCGGCTGTTCGACCCGATCAAGGGCGAAATCATCGACGCGGCAGGCCTTGTGGCGAACAAGGGTTTCACACCGGAGCAATCTGTCGAGATTCAAACACTGACCGGCGATTCGGTGGACAACATTCCCGGCATCGAGGGTGTGGGTCCGAAGACGGCGATCAAGCTGATCGAGAAATACGGGTCCGCAGCGGCCGTCGTCGATCATGCCGACGATCTGAGGCCTAAGCAGCGCGACAGGGTGAAGGAATTCGCGAGCAAAATGGACCTGACGCGACAGCTTGTCACATTGCGCAGAGACGTGCCGATCGAATTCGATCTGGAATCCGCCCGCTTCACGGGGTTGAAAAGCGAGCGCCTGTTGCCGATCTTTGAAACCCTCGGCCTGCATCGCATGACGGAGCAGTTGGCGGAGTTGGCGGTCGATGGTGACGGGGCAGCCGTCGAGTCAGCCGCTCTCGTAACGGAGTCCTCGCGCGGGGAATACACACTCGCCGATACGCCCGAGAAACTCGACGCGCTTGTGGCTGACCTCGCGAAAACGACCGCCTTCGCATTCGATACCGAGACGACGGGTTTGAATCCGGTGGCGTGCAAGCTGGCGGGGATATCGATCAGTTGGGAATCGGGTTCAGGCGTGTACATTCCTGTTCGGGCTGCGATGGGCGCGACGCTGCCGGTTGAACTCGTCGTTGAAAAACTATCGCCGATCTTCGCCGATCCGAAGCGTCTCAAGTGTGGCCAAAACCTCAAGTACGACACAGTCGTCCTGCGGCAGGCGGGTCTTAACGTCGTTGGGCCTTTCTTCGATACGCTCATCGCGTCATATGTGCTCGATCCGCTGCGCTCGTCGCACGGGCTGGACGCTTTGGCCCGTGACTGCCTCGGCCATGCGATGATTCCGATTTCCGATCTCATCGGCAAGGGGCGCGATCAGATCACGATCGATCAGGTGGACGCAGCCCGTGTGTGCGAATACGCGGGCGAGGACGCGGACTTTACCTGGCGACTGTTCGAGTTCTTCAAACCCCAAATCGAATCATCCCCGCTTTGCCGCGTGTTTGAAGACGTCGAGATGCCGCTCGTCGAAGTGCTGGCTGAGATGGAGCACAACGGAATCGCTTTGAACGCGTCCGTACTGACGGAAATGAGCGTTGAAATCACTGAACGACTCGACAAGCTCACCGAGGAAATTCATTGTGCGGCTGGTCACACGTTCAATATCGATTCGACCAAACAGTTGGCCAACGTGCTGTTCGACGAGCAGGGGTTGGAGGTCGTGCGCAAGACGAAGACCGGTCGGAGCACGGATGCGGATACGCTGGCAACGCTGGTGGAAACAGCCACGAACGACATTCCCAAGCTGGTGCTCGAATACCGCGAGCTGACCAAACTCAAGAGCACGTACGTCGATTCGCTGCCCAATATGGTTTGCAAACGCACGGGCCGGATACACAGTTCGTTCAATCAGATCGGTGCCATCACCGGGCGACTGTCTTCCAGCGATCCGAACTTGCAGAACATTCCGATCCGCACGGAGACGGGCCGAAAGATTCGTAAAGCGTTCGTAGCCGGCACACCGAAAAACATGCTCATCGTGGCGGATTATTCGCAGGTCGAGTTGCGTATATTGGCCCACATGTGTCGCGACGAGAATCTGATGCAGGCCTTTCGCGAGGGGCAGGACATTCACGCCTTTGTAGCTGCACAGGTGAACGGCGTGTCGTTGGGCGACGTAACGCGTGCGCAGCGCAGTGCAGCCAAAGCGGTCAATTTCGGCATTGTTTATGGTCAGACCGCGTTTGGCTTGTCGCGGTCGATTGGTGTTTCGATGGCGGAAGCCAAGACGTTCATCGACACGTATTTCGAGCGTTACCCTGGCATTCGCACGTTCATCGACGCGTGCATCAAAAAGGCTCGCGAGGTGGGTTTCGCCGAGACGATTCTAGGTCGGCGTCGCCCTATTGACGGTCTCGATTCGCGTAACAAACAGCGGTCCGCGATGGCGGAGCGGTTGGCTGTGAATACCGTCGTGCAGGGCAGCGCTGCCGATCTGATCAAGCGGGCTATGATCGATATTCAAGACGCGATCCACAGAGAGAATCGGCCGTCGCGTATGTTGCTGCAAGTTCACGATGAACTGGTCTTCGAGACGCCAGCGTCGCGTGTTGAGGCTGAGTCGGACATGATTCGGGAGAAGATGACGCACGCGATTCCGCTGGATGTGCCTCTGGCGGTGGATATTGATTCGGGGTTGAATTGGTTGGAGAGTAAGTGAACGAGGCTGCGTAGGTGCAGAAAGCCGTTTGCATGTTCTCCTTACACTGCGAAAAAACGAGTGATCAATATGCCATTGGAGATTTGATCCTACTCGTATTGGAAGCGTATTAAGAATGGAATCCACGCCACCGCTAACAAAGACCAAAATCCAATCCCTCCCGATACATTCCAAATCAGCAATATCGGCTCGCTGTGCGATGCGCGTACAGCCACTATGCTGGCTGCCAGAGTGGACGACGCACCCAACGCAATTTCGCAAACTGGGCCAATATCTCAATGTGATTGACGCTTGTGTTTCCATTGCGGCTTGTCGCGCAATGGGACTACTGGATGAAAAAACAAGGTTTGCGTACCATCTGCAGCAGGCAGCCAACCATGTTCGGCAAGCTGCAGGAACCGTCGAAGGCTCGCTCAAACGAACAACCGGAGGCGGCGCTGGCACAGCGCACGGCCGCATGTATTAGAATCGAAATGCGACTTCAGCCGCCGAGGCCGCCGCGACCGCGGAAAGTGCTGCAATCAATAACTTGCAAGGCGTTTTGCAATCATTTTGCGAGTCACTCAAATTCAACGCCGCGATTTACGCCGAGAATCAAGCTTCCGATTTTGCAGCTAATTTAGTACGAACAGATTATCAAGGAATCTTAACCGGTACTTTTGTCACGACTAATGGTCACATCTCTGCACAGTATTTTTGCCAACCGCTTTGGTACGACCGCGAAGAAGACCCAAGCTACCATTATCTGAAGCATGGCCACAGTAGCTGGACTGCCAGCCTTACATCGCTGGGATTCGAGCAAATAGTACGTCGTTACACATTGAAAACGAGATGGGGAGAGAAAGAATTGTTGGTCGAACGTGATCGGATAACTAATCGCGCAGATTCGTATTTTCGGCACGGGCGCAGAAAAATCTCAGTTGTTTTTTCAGATATTTGTGATAGTTCGCTACTCAACAATAAACTAGGCGACATCGCGTGGGACAAGATTCTTTCAAGCCATTTTGGGAGACTGAATTTTCACGCTAGCCTGCACGATGGCAATATAGTAAAGCAAACTGGCGACGGTATTCTCGCGTTTTTTGAGTGCCCTCTTGATGCATTCGATTTTTCTCTTGGAATCGCCAGCGATACAGGTCACTCGAAAATCCATCTCCGAATTGGGATCAACATTGGAGAGGTCGACGTAAGAAACGACGAGTTGTTTGGAAGTGAAGTTAATCTTGCACATCGCATCATGAGCGTAGCCGCAGCTGGCCAAATCTGTGTGCCGCAATCCGTATTTCAAGAAATCGTATCGAGTGGAGCCGAAATCCCGAGAAATTCAATGCGAACCGCGTGTCATGAACTGAAAGGGTTTAGTAAGCCGATGCCGGTTGTTTCGATCGATGCAGCATAGATCAAACGACAGCGCTCAACTTGTCTTGGTGAGAGCGATCGGAGAGCAGATACGATCGTTTGTCGCGGCAAAATAGCGGGAACAGAGCGACACGGACAATTGGTCAGGCGTTATCCAGCGTCCAATCCGTCGATCGAAGGGCCGCGACGATATCCTCAGCCAGCACGACGGCGGCCAATCCGTCCTGGCCTGTGACGGCGGGGGGATCGCCGGTGCGGACGGCTGACAGGAAGCTTTCGATCTCAGCGCGGAGGGGTTCGACGTCGTTTACCACGAGGGGTTCCACTTTGAGCATCTTGCCGAAGTCGAGATGGCTCATCTGGGACAGGTCGCTGTAGTCGTGCTCGCGGGCCATCTTCATCAGATCGAGATTGGCGTCCTTTTTCACGGCGAGGCCTGACTTCTTCTGATAATCGAGCGTGAGGTAGGCGTCGGGTGAGAACACGCGGATGCGGCGATCGGTCTTGAGTGCCAAGCGCGAAGCCGTCAGGTTCACGACGCAGCCGTTGTCGAAGGCGATGCGGGCGTTGGCGACGTCCTCGTGCGGGCCCAGAACGTTGACGCCCACTGCGTGAATGCGATAGCGACGCGACTTGACCAGGTGCAGGACGATGTCGATGTCGTGAATCATCATGTCGAACACGACGCCGATATCCGCACTGCGAAATGTGAACGGGCTGACGCGGTGGGCCTCGATGAATTTCGGCTCCACATTCATGCGTCCCATCGCGAGTACCACGGGGTTGAAGCGTTCGGAATGCCCGACGCTGAGCACGCTGCCGCTCTCTTTGGCCCATTCGACCATTTGGGCGGCTGTCGCACTGTCGGGGGCGATGGGCTTTTCGATGAGCGCGGCCACACCCCGTTCGATGAACGGTTTCGCAACTTCCGCATGATGCACGGTTGGGACAGCCACCGTGACTGCATCGACTTTGTCGAGCAAGTCTGCGGCGTGCGAAACGGCTACGGTCTTGAACTTGTCCGCCAGTTCCTGGGCGCGATCGATGTTCGCGTCGCAGATACCGACCAGCTCGACATCGGGCATTTCGGAATAAACGCGCGCGTGGTGCCCGCCCATGCGACCGGCTCCGATGACGGCTGTGCGTAGTGCCTTGGTCACGATCCCGACCCTGAACCGGATTCGGAAGACGATTGGGATCGATCCGCGTTTTTGTCGTCATGCCGAAGCGATTCGAGATAGCGACCGTGGCGGCCATGCTCGTAAGCGCGGAGGAGGAATTTGCACAGGTATTCGACGTGCGTGTCCGGTTTTTGGCCGAGGATTTTGTGGATCGTGGTGACAATGGGCACGCCCGACGATCTGGCCCGACGGGAGAAGAGGCGGAGGAACGACTGCTTGAGCGCGAGAATCTGCTCTTCGGTGAATCCCGCGCGTTGCAGGCCTACGCCGTTAATCATGCGGATTTCGCTCCGGGGTCCGCGGGCTGCGACGGCGATCATGAACGGCGGAACGTCCTGCGCGATGCGCGACAGGCCGCCGACAAAGGCGAATCGGCCTATAGTGACGAAGTGGTGGATGCCCGTACCGCCGCCGAACGTGCAGTTGTTTTCGATGTTCACGTGCCCGGCGATCTGCACGCCGTTGGCGAAAACGCAACTGTCCCCGATGGTGCAATCGTGGGCCACATGCACGCCGACGAGCAGGAAGTTGTTGTGGCCTATGCGTGTGTACCCGCCGCCGTTGCCCGTGCCGGGGTGGATGGTGACGTGCTCGCGGAACACGTTGCCGTTGCCTATTTCGAGATAAGTCGTTTCGCCACGGAACTTTAGATCCTGCGGAGCCTTGCCGATGATGGCGCCGGGGAAAAATTCGCACCGATCGCCCACTGTCGTATGACCGTCGATGACGACGTGGCTGTGCAACACACAATCGTGCCCGAGCGTAACATCAGGCCCCACAACACAAAACGGACCGACCTCGACGCCGCAACCGAGATTCGCGCCGGGATCGACCACCGCGGACGGATGGATGCGGTGGTTTTCGGGGCTGGGAACTGGTCGCAGATTGCCGCTCATCGAGTCTTTATTCCCTGTTGGCGTCGGTCATGGCGAACTTGATCATCGCTTCAGCGACGACGTTCGCACCGACCTTTGCGTAACATTTAAGGTATCCTCCACGACGCGTCATGCGTTGCGTCTCGGCGTGGAGCAGTAACTGATCGCCGGGCCTGACCGCCCGGCGAAATTTCACGTTGTCCAAACTCAGCAACACTGCGATCTTGCCTTTGTGTTCGAGTTTTTGCGAAAGCAGAATTCCGCCCAGCTGGGCCAGCGCTTCGATAATGAGCACGCCGGGCATGATCGGTTGCCCCGGGTAATGACCCTGGAAAAACGGTTCGTTGATCGAAACGTTCTTAATGCCGACGGCGCGGTGGCAACCGTCGATCTCGACGAGGCGATCGATCATCAGGAACGGATAGCGATGCGGCAAAATACGCTGAATGTGCTGAATATCGAGCGTCGGCGGCTCGAGCAGAGTGCGGGCCGACTCCTCGGATTGAATGGCGCTCTGAATCGCGCGGACAAGCTCGTGATTCAGGGCGTGGCCACTCTTGCGTGCGTAGATCCGCCCGACGATGTGGCGACCGAGCAAAGCCAGATCACCGATGAGGTCGAGAATCTTGTGCCGCACACATTCGTTTGGAAAGCGCAGCGTGTTGTCGATGGGGCCGTCGGTTCCGAACACAACGATGTCGGAATACGTCAGATGCGTTCCCAGCCCGTTGCTGCGCAGTGCCTCGGCTTCAGCCTCCAGCACGAACGTACGCGCGGGGGCGATCTCCTTGAGGAAGAATTCGGGCGAAAGACGCACGGAAAGCACCTGTCGGCCGATGGGACTTTCGGAGCCGTAGTCGAGGTCGTAGAAAACCTCCATTGTCGATGAATCGGGCGAAAGCGGCGGCAGTGCCACCAGTTCGGAATCGCCCTCTGAAACACGAATCACATCGGAAACACGGTACACCTCGCGCTCGGCGTCCTGTTCGCAAGCGCCAGCTTCCTTGATGAGATCGACAAAGATAAGTGAGCTGCCATCACCGGCGGGCAATTCCATGCCGGTCAGTTCGATATCGAGATTGTCAATGCCAAGCGCCGCGCAGGCGCTCATGCAGTGTTCGATGGTCTCGATGGTGACGGAGCCGTTTTTGAGCGACGTCCTGCGGGCGCGTCGCGAGACGTTTTCAACGCGGGCGGGTATGCGTACAGGTTCCAATTGGTCGGTGCGAACGAATGTGATTCCCGAGCAGGGGGCCGCCGGTGTGAACCGTACGGTGGCAGCCTCGCCGGTGAACAACCCTTTTCCGCTGGTCTCGGCGGGCTTAAGAATCGTTCGTTGGGCATTCAAGGCGTTTGATCCGTTTTTCCAATTCCTTGACTCGCCGAATCCAATTAGGCAGACGGTCCGTGGCAGCAAGCCCTCGCAATCGGCGACTATGCACCTGCGCCGGAGATCCGCTGACCACCTGGCCGGCGGGAACATCACTGGCCACGCCGGTATGCACCAACACCACGCTTCCTTCGCCGACGACACAATGTTCGCGCACGCCCGAATAGGCGGCGATTACGGTAGAATTTTCCAGCCTCGAACTGCCAGCCATTGAAGAATGGGCAACGAGCAGGCAGTGCTTGCCGATGATCGCATTATGTCCCACTTGCACCAAATTATCAATTTTCGTGCCCTCACCGACCACGGTCACACCGAACTTGGCCCTGTCTACGCACGATCCCGCCCCGATTTCAACGTCCGCCTCGATTCGGACCGTCCCGCTGTGATGAATCTTGTGGTGGCGACCGCCGTCCTGAAAGTAGCCGTAGCCGTCGCCGCCGATCACCACGCTGGGGTGAAGAACAACACGATCCAACAGCACGCATTCGTGGCCTATCACGACGTGGTCCCAAATCCGGCAATCGCTCCCGACGCGTACGCCGCATCCGAGATGAACGCCGCCGTGCAGGATCGTCCGATCGCCAACGACAACCCCGTCCTCAATCACGACGTGCGGGCCGACCGCGACCTCATCGCCGATCCGGGCTGACTCCGACACGATTGAGGACGGGTGAACGCCGACCGGCGGGGACGGAATCGGCGGCGCGAACATGTTGATGACCTTGCCGACCGCAGCCTCAACCAACGGGCACAAGATCGCGACCATCGGCGTTTCGCCGTAGTCCGAAGGTGCCAACACCGCACCGGCATTGCATTCAGCCAGCACGGCTGCGTACTTGGGGTGCGTGATCCAGGAGACCTCGTGCGCACCCGCCGCCTCCAACGACGCGACGCCGTAGATGCGCACATTGGACTGTCCCCGAACCGTGCCCCCAACGCGCTCGGCAATTTCGGATACCGTAAATGAGGTCGCCATGAATTTCGGCTCCGGTTGTACCGTGTGGCACCGGTTTTCAACCGGTGCAAATGACAATGTGCCACACTTTTCCCATGGATTGCCGGTCGACCGCGAGCTATTGAAAAAGAGCACTACGGTGAAATTGCTTTGGCACCGCCACCGGAGAGCGTGGCTGCTCCACCGCGCTTCTGATATTCCGTATCGAGAATCTCGATGACTTCGTTGGTCAGGTTGATACGCGCGTCCGCGAAAAGAACGCTGCGAAGCAAAATCTGCTGTTTGAATGCGACCGAATCAGGCGCGTCCTCGATTTCATCGCTGTAGCTGAGCACAAGCTCGATGCCGCGTTCCTTGGCCAACTTGCTGATGACAGCTTGCGAATCCCTGTAGATCGTCAACAGCCACGTCTTATGCTGTTCCTTCAGGCGGCGTTCCTGAATCTCGATCCACGCTCGGAATTCCACCTCGGCGGTGATAAGCGCGTTTTCGCGCTGCTCAAAATCAGGTGTACCCGGCCTGATGTCGCGCAAGGCTTCGCCCAGCATGGTCACGTTGTCGCGCCTCTTTTGGCCTTCGGCTTTGACGCTTTGGCGACGCTCCTCAAAGACCTGCTCCAGGTCATGGACCATCTGGTATCGCTCGAACACAGCCGTCAGGTTCACAACGGCGATTTTGGACTGAGCATTCGCACACGTTGTCATCACGGCCACCGCGAGCAGCGACGCCGGGGCGATCGACTTCAACATTCTATTCTCCTGAGTTCGGCTCAATGCGAACCGAATCCGCTTGGGTCAAGGAAACGTGCCCGCCATTGTGCTCAAATCAGGCGTGACGACAAGCCAACGAATTCAGCGATGAAAACCTTGATGTGTCTCGAAATCAGTGTTTTTCAGCGCTGCGTGGGGTTCTCGCAAGCTGTAGCTTACGCCACATCCGGCTACCGGGGGTCGGGAAACGCCTGCCGTGAGATGGGGCAACCAGCCCGTGTTCTGCGGACGGGGTTCACGAACGGTCAAGCAAGGCAGCCAGGATCGCCGCGCGAGCAGCCTCAAACATCGCGACCGCGTTTTCGTTGTCACAGCGTGATGCCTCCGACTCCCGAAGCGCTTCGACAAGACGCTCGTGGACGTCCGACTCGGCGATGGCGGCTGCACAGGTTTGACATGTTTCGATATGGGCATCGATCGCCTGTGTCGCGGATCGCCCCAAATCACCGCGTGCAAACGACATCATCTGGAAACTGGAGGCACATTCACTCATAAGCCGTCACTCCTCAGCCTGAATCACTACGAGGCTCGCCTGGATACGTCGCAACACGCGCGTCTTCGCGACGTACACTTCTGTCGGCGTTGTATTCAAGTCCTGGGCAACTTCCCCGACAGGCTGGCGACGCAATACGTATTGCTCGAACGCACTCATGGTTTGGTCGCCGACTTCCGCACGTACCATATCCATCGCCCGTCTCAAACAGGCTCGTTGCCATTCGAGATCAAACATCGCTTCTTCACGAACCGAGTTCCCAATATGGGCTTGGCCTATCCACACACGAGCGCTCGAACTCCCGTCACTGGAATCGTGCCGTGACACAGCCAAGACCCGCTTCCGCGCGATGTCTCGCAGCAATTGCTTGATTCTCACGCGACTTTGTTCGGCGATATCGTTGTGATCGCGAAGCGCGTCGCCAAAGGCGAGGATCGTGGCTTTGGCGACATCACTCGCTTCGCGATCACTGAGGCCGACCTGCCGGGCGAACGAGACGAGCATCTCGCCGTAGCGGTGCAGGAATTCGGTCCACGCGAGCGGGTCATTGGCCTCGCACAGGTCAATCAACGACGTATTTCTGGTCATAATGGTCATGTGTTCGTCTGGTCTCACTTGAATCTCGGGCTTCGGTCTCGGTTTCTCCGGGATTTGATAATCCGATCGTCCCGCCATGCGATGCTCGGGAAGCGGCGATTCGCTGTTTGCCCAGCGGCCCGGACAAGCTCGCCCATACGCTCATGAACACCATACAATTCGGACGTACCCGCTGAATCACAAAAAAATGACGCCTTCCATTACCTCATAGCGCTAAACAAACGCGAACTGCACGCGGTTTCCGTTATTTATTTTGAAAAAATCGCCCGCGGCGTGGATTTGGGATGACTTTTGCGCTTGTGGAGGCGATTTCAGTCGATTCGCGGTGATTTTCGATTGTGGGCGCGGGGAAATCCGCGCGAACTGAAGTTCACGGCTCGCTGCGCCTGGGGCGTAATCACACTATGCCGACGACGACTGAATCCATCCGCCACCGAGGACGCGGTCGCCGTCGTAAAACACGATCGCCTGACCTGGGGTGGGGGCGGATTGCGGCTCGTCGAAAACGACCTGGCATCGATCATTGTCTTCAAGCGTGACCGTCGCGTCAGCCGGCGTGTGCAGGTAGCGAATCTTTACGCGAGCGCGGAAACACTCGGGCGTCGGTGCGAGCATGCTGACGCGATCGGCTGACACGGTGCTCTTGCGCAGGCTGTCGCGTTGACCGACCGTGATGGTGTTCGATTCAGCGGAGACACCCGTCACGTAAATGGGCAGCCCCATCGCGATGCCCAGCCCGCGACGCTGCCCGACGGTAAAGTGGCCTATGCCCTCGTGCCTGCCAACGACTTGGCCCTTCTCGTCGACGACGTCGCCTTCGGTGAACGCGTCAGGCCTGCGTTCGCGCACGACGCGGGCATAGTCCCGGTCAGGCACGAAGCAGATATCAACAGAATCGGGTTTGTCCGAAACCGGCAACCCGAAGCGTCGCGCCTCCGCACGAACTTCGTCCTTGTTCAGATGCCCGATGGGAAACATCACGCGATCGAGCACTTGCGGACGCAGGCCAAAGAGTACGTAGGATTGATCCTTACGCTGATCGACGGCACGCAGCAGCGCGGTCTGTCCGCCTTCTCGACACACACGGGCATAGTGACCTGTGGCGATGTACTGCGCGCCCACCGCGTCTGCGTAGTCCGCGACCTTGCCAAACTTCAGCTTGTGGTTGCACATGACGCAGGGGTTGGGCGTGCGTGCGGCGGCGTATTCGTCGGCGAAATAGTCGATCAGTTCATCGAAATCTTTTTCGAAATTCAAGGCGAAGAACGGGATGCCAAGCTTGCCAGCCACAAAACGTGCATCACCTGCGTCGGCTGCACTGCAGCAACCCTGATGATTGCGCCCCGACGCAGGGTTCGCTTCCGGGGGGGCTTCCACACCGACGCGCATGAACAACCCCACCACGTCGTAGCCCTGTTCGTGAAGGAGACAGGCTGCCACGCTCGAATCCACGCCGCCGCTCATCGCGACAACGACCCTGGTGCGTTCAGCCGCGTGATCTGGTTTGTTATTCCCGAACGACACCATCGTAATCCGTGCTGATTGTTGAGGGGCGAAGCACGCACCCCGCAAAACAAGGAGAAATCCCCGTACGTCACACGGTTTGTTTGGAAACGAGTGGACTTTGAGAATTCGCGAACATGTGCGGCATTATAGCGATCGGTCGGCAGAATTCACAGGCTCACGGTTTGGGCGGAGATTCGGGCGATTCCGAACCGGCTTTGTCTTCGCCCGCAGCCTTTTCCCGTGCCGCCCGTTCTGCAATTTCACGCTGCTCAGCCGTCGGAATCTGGTCCAGGCGCGAAGACATCTCTGCGAACAACGCGTCGACCGGGCCGTAGAGTTCGGCGAACAGAGCCTTCTGCTCGTCGTCCATCTCCTGCTTGTCGGCAAGCTGGTCATCGAGTTTCTTCATACGGTCGCGGACACGGTCGCGATGAGCTTCCGCACGCTGCTTGCACTCACGCAGTATCGAGTAGGCTGACTCCTTTTGAGGGTCGTCCAACTGAAAGCGCACCACGAATTCCGCAACAAACTTGTCCCAGCGATCGAGTTCCTCGCTGACCCGGCCCCTGTTCTTCTCCGCTTCTTCCTCGGCTTTCTTGATCGCCTCCAGCCGATCGCGTTCAAGCTCGCGTTCCCGTCGGCGCTGTCTGCGCACGCGCCGGGGTGGATCCCACCATTCGTTCTCCGCGTATTCACCCCGCTGCCATTGCTCGAGCTTCGCGCGAAACGCCTGAAGACCGGCTGCCATTTTGACCGACTCGCCGATCAATTCTATTTTCTGCTTCGCATTCAAGATCGGCTCGAGATCGCGCTGAGTCTCCAGCAACTGCTCCTCGAACAGATCGAACATCGGAAGCGCACGCTCCGCCCAGTCACTGACGCTATCTTCGCCCGGCGGCTCCTTGGCAATCCGGGCTTCAATAAACTCGTTGAGCAATGGCTGAATATCCGCCCGATGCTCGTTCAGAAACGCCGGCCAGCGATCCATAAGCCGGGCTTCATATGCGTCTACCTGCTCATCGGACAACTCGTACTTGTCGATTTCGTCGTCGGCGAAACGACCGAGGAACGATCGCATCATGGTGTCGGTCGGCCAGAACCCGTCGTTCGGCGGGGTGTTTTTTGCGTTTGCATCATCGCGATCCCGGGGTGCCTGCCCCACGGATGCAACAGCCAGGAGAAGAATGATGGATGTGGTGGTACGAATCATGATCTTACGTCAACCCGTGGTTATTCTACAGGAAACCCGCCAGCCAGTCGCCCGTTTCCGCCGATACACCACGATATAGTACGGAAAATGACAACGGGAAGACGGGGAAATCATTGCAAAAAATCAAGGTCAGCATCGTCATCCCCACATACAACCGCTTGGCTCGCCTGTGCCGGTGCATCGCCAAGGTGCGCGCTAACGTGAAGCTCCCGTATGAAATTGTCGTGGTGGACGGCGGATCGACCGACGGTACTCGGGCGTACCTGGCTGGCGACGGTGGTGCCCACGTGATCCTGGAACCCGAACGCGAGGGCGCGGTGCGGGCCTTCAACAAGGGATTCAAGGCGGCTAAAGGTCATTATGTTATGTGGCTTAACGACGATGCTCATCCTCTGCCCGGAAGTGTCGAAGCTGCCGTCGCAATGATCGAACGCTGCGACGACGTCGGCATGGTCGCGTTCTACCACGACTGGAGCCGCGAACGAAACGTGCTCGACAGCGTCGAACGCGACGGGCGACGTTACTCGATCTACAACGTGCGCGGCTATCCGTATGCGAACTTCGGATTGATCCGCCGATCGCTTCTGGCGGAAATCGGTTTCGCGGATGAGCGATTTTACTTCTTCGGATTCGATCCCGATCTTTCGCTGAAAGTGCAGTTGCAGTCGGGCTACAAAGTCATGGGCTGTCGTCGATCGCTGATTCACCACGAAGAGTTTCACGACGAGCGCAAGATCAATGACCTGCCCATCGGTCAGACCGACAACGCGAAGCTTTTCGCCAAATGGAACCTGCCCGCGCCGGATGCCTACCCCGACCCAGGCCCCGCTTATCGTGAGATGGCCCGTCGATACGAAGACCTAGCGGCTGACTGTGCGGTGGCTTGAGGTCGAACAAGTGTGGCACGGGATTTCAATCCGTGCGTCTTCGCCGACTCCCAAGAGCCGTGCCACGTAGAACGCTGTCGCTTGCACCGGTTGCAAACCGGTGCCACACAGATAGCCAGTGTTCTTCAATAAATTGGCTGTCTGAGACGGTTTTTCGCGCATGGTCGGCGCGATCCCCTGAGGACCAAACCCTGACTTCCCCGATCACATGAAACCTCTCGCAGCCTTGCTTGTCGGTGCGAAGAGAAACCGCCCGCCGTTGCGTCGTCACACGCGACGGGCATAATGACGCACCCGAACGACGTGTGAAGAACGAGTCCCCAACAATGAGCGTCGGCATGAATCCGGACGTGCAAGAACTCTACGATCAGGTGGCAGCCTGCCTCGAGCGGGACGATGAAGGTGCGCTCGCTGCCGCCGTCCGGGACGCCCGGGCAGCTGACATCGCCGAGGCGTTCGATCTGCTCGAAGATGTAGATCGATCCCGCGTGCTCTACAGCCTGCCCCCGCGCACGCTGGCGGAGGTCGTAGTTCTGCTCGACGACGCCGTCCGCGGTGAAGTCGTCGAGGAGATGACCGACGAGACGCTGAGCGAGATCGTCACCGAGCTTGCCCCGGACGATGCGGCTGACTTCGTCGCGGACCTCGATGTCGAGCAATCGGACGAAGTCCTTGAACACGTCCCGCGCGAGCACTCCGACCAGATTACCGAATTGCTGACTTACGGCCCGGAAACCGCCGGCGGGATCATGAATCCCAGGCTGATTGCGTTGCGCTCCGACGAGACGGTGGGAAGCGCCATCGCCGGGCTGCGGAAATTCGCGCCGGAGGAGGATCTGCACTACGTCTACATCGTTGACGAATCCAAGCGGCTGGTGGGCATGGTTCCATTGCGGCGGCTGGTGGTTCGTGACTCGAACACCGTATTGGCATCCATTGCCGAACCTGATCCGATTACCGTCCGCGTCGATGCGGATCAGGAAGAAGCATTGCGGGCCATTCAAAAGTACGACCTGGCTGCCGTCCCGGTCGTCGATGCGGATGGACTTCTGCTCGGGCGCATTACCTACGACGATGTCATGGACGTTGCCAGCGAGGAGGCGGACGAAGACATCTTTCGAATGGCTGGTACGGATGCGGCTGAACTGGAAACGCACTCGCCTTTCCGGGCGGCTCGCGTACGCATGGCCTGGCTCGTCCCCTGTATTATCGGAACCTTGTTGGCGGGCGGCGTGATCGCGCTGTTCGCGTCGTCGTCCCTCACCAAGACACAGATGGCTGCTCTGACGCTGTTCGTTCCGATGATCGCAGCCACAAGCGGTAATGCGGGCATACAAGCCTCGACCATTGTTCTGCGTGGATTGGCCACCGGCGAGCTGGGCGCGAGCAGGATTCAGTATGTTTTCGCGCGCGAGGTGCGCGTGGCTATTTTTGTGGGCATTCTGTGCGCTGCACTGACCGGCGTGGGCGGCAGCGCATTGCTGGCCACGATGCGCAGCCTGGAGTTTCAGGTTGCGATACCGGAAGACGTCCGCCCGACGCTCATGGGCGTGGCCATCTTTTTCGGCATGATTTGCGCCATCGCCGAGTCGGTCACGCTGGGCATCACGCTGCCTTTCGCGTTCAAGCGATTCGGCGTGGACCCAGCCATCGCATCAGGCCCGCTCATCACCTCGGCCAACGATCTGCTCAGTGTGACAATCTACCTCACCAGCGCCATGCTGATTCTCTCGTAAGCACGCCGTGGAATCAGCATCGATCCATCCACCCTGCACCACCGGCCGCACGCTTCGGGATTACTCCGCCGACCAGTTCGGCAGCCTGCCCGGTGTCCAGGGAGCGCCGATGTTCTCAATCTTGCCTTCCAACGCCGCCAAGTCTTCCCGCAGCGACTTCAAACCGGCGAGGACATCGGTGAACAGTTCTTCCGCATAACCGATGCTGTCGCGCTGTGTTTGCGTGGGCGGCGAGGTAACGTACCAATCGGCTGCGATCTCTACGCGCGTGCTGATCGAGGGCGGCACGGCGCGCTGATGCTTGCCTTTGGTTCGATCACCGGACAACGCGCGTGACAGCACGTTCAGCGTGGACTCGAGTGCTTGGGCCTCAGCCAACAGAGCGTGATCGGAATCGGGTGTTACCAGGATGGCTTTGCGAATGTGGGCGATTCGCTTCTTGAATTCGCCGGCGGCCCGAATGGCGCCGCGTACCGCGCGGCGCTGCGAGGCGACCCGGCGATTGAACGCGATAACGGCTTCGTTGTCGTCCGCGGCGAACGTGGCCAACCCGAGCGGGACAATCTCGAACGAAACCGCGTCGGTCAGCTCGACCATGTCGCCGTCGACCGACTTGGCCAACGAAGCGCTATACGTTCCCGGGCGAGCGAGAGGCCCGACCGGCTCGCGATCCCAAGGTGCTAACTCGGACGAATCGCGCAACCGTACGGGCAACGACGACGGATAGCGCAAGTCCCAGGCTACGCGGTGCATGCCCTTGGTCCGCGGCGCATGTACGCGACGAATGATCTCGCCGGATTCATCACGAATGAGCAGAAACACGCCCGGATCGTGCTCTTCGTCTTCGGCGCGAAGTGCTTCGATATCGGGGTAGTCCGGCGTCTTGCCGGCTTTGTACGCTTTCTTCTCGGCCTCTCGCCGGCGCTGCACGCGCGATTGAATGTCCTCTTTCAATACATACGAAATCACCGCGCCGAACGGCGGATTGGGGGCTGCAAAATACGACGCACCCTGGGAACCGCGACCGGTTCGCCCGCCAAGACGACTCATCTCGACATAGTGCAATGCGTCCTTGATCGGAAAAATGTGCGCGTCTTCCTCGTACACTTCCGCACTTGCATGCCGCAGCGGGGTGTAGTCATCGAGAACATAGAATCCGCGCCCGAACGTACCCAGGACAACGTCGTTCTCCCGACGCTGAAGCGCAATGTCGCGAACGGCGATGGTCGGCACACCACCGATCTTCAGCCAATGCTCGCCACCGTCGAGCGTGAAGTAGGCAGCAAATTCCGTCCCGGCGAACAGGATGTCCGTGTTTTCACGGTCCTGCTGAATCGAGTAGACAACGTCGCGATCGGGCAGGTCGCCCGCGATCGCCTTCCACGTTCTCCCGCGATCAGTACTCTTGAGCAGATACGGGTGAAAGTCACCCTTCTTGTGATTGTCGAACGCGGCGAACACCGTGTCGGGATCGGTCTCGGACGCAGTCAGGCAGCTTACATACGACATGTCCGGCACGCCGCGGAACAGGTCGCTGCGTCGCCAGTTTTCGCCACCGTCTTCGGAAACACTCACCACACCGTCATCGGTTCCCACGTACAACAACCCTTCGACCAACGGTGATTCCGACAGCGACACAGCGTTGCCGTAGATCGACGTCGAGCGATTCTTGGCCACCGCATCGACGCTCTGAATCTTACCCATGATCTCGAGCGCGTCACGGTCAAGCCCACGCGTGAGGTCGTCGCTGATCGTCGTCCAACTGTTCCCACGATCGTCCGAGCGGAACAATTTGTTCGCCGCGAAGTACAACTGTGTGTGGTTGTGCGGGCTGAGAATCAACGGCGAATCCCAATTCCATATGTACGGCTCTTCCCCGGGGGCTTCGCGCGGTTTGATGTCCACGATTTCGCCGCTGCGCCGGTCGTGACGCACCAACCCGCCGTACTGCCATTGGCTGTAGACCGTGTTGGGATCGACTGGATCGACCACGGTTTCGTATCCATCTCCACCGACGGTGACGAACCAGTCAGCGTTGGTGATGCCGGCTCGACTGTTGGTGCGTGACGGTCCGCCTTGCGAGTTGTTGTCCTGTGTACCGCCGTAGACGTAATAGAATGGCTCGGAATCGTCCGTGCTGACGCGGTAGAATTGCGTTACGGGTAGGTTAGCCTTGAAATCCCAGTTCTCACCGCCGTCGTAGGTGTCGTACACGCCGCCGTCGCAACCGACAAGCCGATGCTCCGTATCATTCGGATTGATCCAAAGCGCGTGATCGTCGACGTGACGATACTTGCGCGCCGCACGCTTGAACGTCTTGCCGCCGTCGGTCGTTACATGCATGAACGTGTCCAGGCTGTACACTCGGTCAACGTCGATCGGGTCGCAGACCAATTCGTTGTAATACTGCGGGCTGCCGGCGACATAACCGCTTCGCTTGGACCACGTTTCGCCCCGATCCGTCGATCGGAAAACACCACTCTTGCCCATCGCAGCCTCAACGATCGCATAGACCACGTCCGGGTTGGCAGGCGATACGCACATGCCGATGCGGCCCTTGTCTTCACTGGGGATGCCCGAAGTGATTTTGCGCCACGATTTGCCCGCGTCGGTCGATTTGTAAATCGCGGACTCAGGCCCGCCGTTGATCAGCGTCCACACATGCCGCCGCCGCTGATACGACGAAGCATACAACACGTCCGGGTTTCGCGGGTCCATGTGGACCTCGTTCACGCCCGTATCATTGCTGATGCGCAGAATGCGCTCCCAGCGTTCGCCGCCGTCGGTGGTCTTGTACAAACCGCGGTCGCCGCCTGATCGCCACAAAGGGCCCTGGGCTGCGACGTACACCGTGTTGGAATCGCGAGGATCGACCACGATGTTGCCGATGTGTTCGGATTCCTTCAGCCCCATGTTTTTCCAACTCTTGCCGCCGTCGAGTGAGCGATACACACCGTCGCCGAACGACACGCTGCGCTGGCTGTTGTTTTCGCCCGTACCCACCCACACGATGTGCGGATTGTTCGGGTCAAGCGTAACGCACCCGATTGAGTAGGAAGATTCGCCGTCGAATACAGGCTCGTACGTCGTCCCGCGATTGGTCGTTTTCCACACGCCGCCCGAACAGACCGCCACGAAGTAGTTGCTGTCGTCGTTGGGATCGACGGCGAAGTCGCAGACGCGCCCGGACATCAACGCAGGCCCGATCGACCGCGCTTTCAACGCCGAAAAATTCGACGCCTTCATCCACGAATCGTCTCCTTCGCTTGAATCGCCGCCGCCCTCGATCGCCGACACGCGCGAAGTGGCACCAGCCGCAAGAACAACACACAAAGCCCATCCGAAAACACAGCGTCGATTCATGATTGCTCCTTTTCGTAATCCCTCGCGCCGCATCAGCGTCATCGCCGACCGGGCCGAACAGTATAGGGGAGACCGCCGCCAACCGCGCCGTCGCGACGGCCTGCGCGAAAGACTTCACACCGATTCATCGGCCACGATCAAGTTCCCGGTTGAGGCCTATTCCCCCCGCACCCCGCCCCAAGAGCATATTCCACGCCGGTTGCAATGCACGCCGATATCGTGTCGAATCCTGTAAGAAGGCACGCGAACATCGTTCCGCCGGTCCGCCGGCCTTCATACATCGTTACGGGCCTGTAGCTCAGCGGTTAGAGCAGGCGACTCATAATCGCTTGGTCGTGGGTTCGAATCCCTCCGGGCCCAATTCAGCACCGGCGGCATTCGCCGAAGCGGGCCGTTCGGGAGCTGCAACGGGCTAAACCCGCCCAGCCGATTCCCACATCGCCCCACTCGTTTTCACCGGGCTGATATCCCTGGGAACCGCAGCCGCCGTCATTGGCGGTTCGATCTTCGTTGGTCGGCAAGCTCGCCGCGTTGATCGGTCGTGAGAAGCGAAGCGTTGAACTCTGTGCCACATTCAGGGCAGCGGGGCGTGACAAGTGCGTACAACAGGTAGCCACATGTTGCACACACGCGCGGGTCTTGAATCGGAACGTTGCGCGCGACAGAGATGATCGCCGGTAACGTCATCGCGGCAAACGCGGTGCCCATCAAGGCGAAAGGAATTTCTGCGTCGGGAGGGCCCCAGCCAAACAGATTCACCAATGCGACGAAAAGCAAAACGATGCCACAATTGGCCACTGCCAGGCACGTCAACCGAGTGTACCGCCGCCATCCACACCAAAAACTGATTATGCCGGACAGGAAAACGATCGACCCGGTCACCAGCACGGATTCGACGTCAACCAAGACAATGAGCGGCACCGCCACGGCACAGGCCACCCACGCCGTCTTGGCGGCAATGACGCCGATCCGAATCATGCGACCAGCGCGAACATCCGTTAATGCTAATAAGGGGTCGGGAGTCGAATTGCGGCCTCCGCGGCGGGAGATATAGTCAATTCTTGTGGATGGCTTTCTGGTCAAGGCGTTATCCGGTTGCATGCTGAATGAGACGCCCCAATGCGCGTGCGCGGCATCTTCTCGTACAGCATGTCCGCAGGCAAGAATCCAGGATTGACAAGACAGTTGGAAAAACGCCTAACGCTCGACCCAGCGGGTCAGGCGTGTGGGACGGTTCGTTTGCATGAGCAAATCGATGTCCTCAAAAAGCGCTCGCCGGTCCATTTCGATGACCGCGTTGATGGAATGAAGGTGGTCGCCTGTGCTCTGGGTGATGGTGGGGCCTGGTTCGAGCGTTCTCATCATAACCCTGCCCGCGTAGCTGGAGCTGGCCACGATGCGCCCGAGGCAGCCGGTTGTGGTCAAAATCGCGGCGGAACCCGCCATCGCCAAAATGAAAGAGGCTTTCTTCATCGC
Organism: Phycisphaerae bacterium; assembly: GCA_029260215.1. Lineage (GTDB taxonomy): Bacteria > Planctomycetota > Phycisphaerae > UBA1845 > UBA1845 > OFTM258. The sequence continues at coordinate 120,175 of JAJDDQ010000031.1, read as the reverse complement.
CGATCACCGTACAGAGGAGCAAACTCAAATCCCGAACCAGACAACAGTAAAATCCTAAGTCACAGGGTTGGCGGTGTCAAATCACGCCGGGGAAAGGCATCGCAAGGCTTCAAGCCACTCTACGTAGGCGTAGGGTACGTCAAAACGCGTGTGCAGCTGCTTAATCTCCGTGAGGGTGGCCTCCGTTTCGTCGCCCTGCCAGAATTGGCTTCGAAGCTCGCAGAAGAACACGCGACACCCCATAGGCCTACCAGTGCGAACGGTACACATCCCCTCGCGCTGATGCGGGCAGACCCCGTCGTCAAAAGGCTCGGCGGGAAGTTGTTCCGTCGCCACAAAATAAGCTAGCTCGACAGGGGTCACATACAGCCGATGTTTGTATTGGGCGAACTTGCAACAATCACCCCGGTTGACGCAAACCGGCGTGCGGGCTGCGATCCGTTCGTCCAGACGTGCGTAAAGCGCTCCCATCGCGTCAACGAATTCTGATTCGGTGGCGAGTTCGAGAATACGCCAGGCGGGGAGGATGTCGGCTGCACCGGTTACCATTCCTTTTTCAACCGCAGTTCTTCGATGGCGACGAAATCGCGGCGCGTTCCGCGATTCAGCCCCGGGCAGGTTTCAGCCGTCTGAGTCCAGGTGTCGGACGATTTCAGATTGCTCGTCCAGAAAGGCCAAGTCCTACACTGAAGCGGGCGGACGTCGTAGATGCCGCAATAGGATTTTCCGTTTTCGCGCTTGAGGAAAATGCAGTCGCCATCGGCCAATTCCGTCAGGCTGTATCGGAACCCTTCGCGGCGAAGCTGAGTTTTCGGCAGCCATCCGTCCGTTCGGCCCGTGAACTTCGCGATGCGCCCGATTTCCACTTTCGTGACCCACACGTAGCCCGGCGGCCCGCTGCAGCAGTTTCCGCACTGCGTACATTCAAACGCCAAGCCCGCGGCGTACCACTTTTCCTTCCTGCCCACGATGCTGATCCTTTGCTGGGTTTCCAAGACACAGGCCACGATTCGCGGGCTATTTCATCGGATCGCTTTCGTTCGGTCAATCATCACGCCGTTGCCCACGGCAATTCACGATGTAGGCTATCCAGAATGCCCGCTCGACAGCCCAAGGAAGCTGGTGTTCGCCGCCGTTTGCGCGAGGCGCGCTTGCGCACGTTCGGCGAGCGAGGTGCGACGCGCTTCGCACGCGCGGTCGGTGTGCATGTGTCAACGTGGCGACGCTACGAATCCGACCGTCTGCCGCCGATGCCGATCCTTCTGAAAACCTGCGAGGTTTCCGGCCTCGATATTCGCTGGCTGCTGACCGGGCAATTTTCACAAGGCACGAGATCGGGGGCGGCGGTCGGTGCGACTCGGGCATCGCGTGAGGCGCTCGGTCGGTTCGCACACATCGTCAATCGCCGGCCCAAGGCGCTGCCCGCTCTGATCGCCATGATCGATCTGCTCGACGACGCGCGCGAATTATCAGACGTAGTCGCTACATTATCGCCCGTCCCAACCAGCGGCGGCGCGATGATGATCCCCGTTCTCGGCAGGACCGCAGCCGGCGTGCCACACTTTTGGCGCGACGGCAGTGAAACCGATATTTTGATTCACGCAGCCACAACCGGAAACGTCACGTACAAAACGAACGAGTCGGGCGTGGTCAGCGAGGAGCATGTTCCACAAGGTGCGGGCGAAGAATCGATTCGCCTCGTCGAGTTGAATCGCCCTACATCGTTTGCGGGGGCTTCCGTCTCGCAATGCCTCGACGCGCCGCGTTTCCTGAAGAAGCATCCGCGCGCGTTCGCACTGCGCGTGGACGGCGACAGCATGAAGCCGCGAATCCGCCACGGTCAATTCGTCATCGTGTCGCCCGATCAACCGGCCCGCGAAGGCCGCACCGCCGTTGTCCAACTGAAGAACCAGATCGGCGCGGTCTGCAAACTATTCCGCTGCGAGAAGGATCGCGTCCACCTCATTCCGATAAACGAGGCCTTCCCGACCACGCGGCACGACCGTCGCGACCTACTTTGGGCGTTGGAAGTGCTCGGCTTGGTCAGGCTGAACACGGACGACTGACCGCCCGACGCAGGCAGGCCGATACCGATTAGCGTGATGTCCAAGCGCGTTTTGGTGACACTCTGCATTCTCGCGGCGGCTGCGACCATGTTCGTCGGCCTGACGCCGATGATCGCGGAGCAGGACACGATCTATCGGACCTACGGGCCGCTTGTCGAAATCGACACGCTGATCAAACGTCACTACGTCGAGGAAATCGACGACGCGCGACTCGTGGAAGCAGCCATCGGCGGCATGCTTGGCAAGCTCGACCGATTCAGTGCGTACATTCCACCGCGTCAGATGGACGCTTTCCGCCGCCGCCACGCGCGAGAGTACATCGGCATCGGCATCGAGACGGCTTTGGTCGATGGCGAAATCGTCGTGATCGCACCCATCGAAAACGGACCAGCCGCCCAAGCGGGAATCGCCTGCGGCGACGTCATCGAAGCCGTGAACGACATTCCCCTCGGCCCGACCGACTACGAAAAGTCCGGGGCGTTGCTCGCGGGTGAGCCACAGTCAAAGGTGACGCTTTCGATTCGTCGAGGCGATGGCCAACGCACACGGAAGAGCGTCACGCGCATGCCGGTCGAGAAGATACTCATTAAAGGTGTGCGTCACGACGCGGCCGACCAATGGGATTTGATTATTCAGAATTCGCCCCGGATTGCTTATCTGCGCATCGCACATTTCAGCAACGGCATGGCGGAGCGCGTCGCGGAAGCGGTCGCCCGTCAAACCGGCATAACGGGAATCATCTTTGACCTGCGCTTCAACCCCGGCGGCGTCATGCAGGAGAGCCTCGCACTCATCGACCAATTCGTTGAGAACGGCGTGCTTCTGACCACGGTTACGCGTCGCAAAGCTGTGGACACGTGGGTCGCCAATGGTCGCGGCGATGTGAAAATACCGATCGCGGTGCTCATCAACGGTGCATCAGCCAGTTCGGCGGAGATCGTCGCGGGCGCGTTGCAAGACCACGGCAGGGCGATCGTGGTCGGCGAGCGGAGCTTCGGAAAAGGCAGTGTGCAGGGTTTCTTCGAGCTGCACGGTAACGCGGGGGGTGTGAAGATCACCATCGCCCATTATCAGTTGCCGGGCGGACGCTCCATTCATCGCAACAAGGCCAATCGCGAGACGGGCGATTGGGGCGTCCTGCCGGATATCGTCGTGCCCCTGTCGGACGAAGCGTACGCACGCATCCGCGCGGACCGTGCTCGTCTCGATCGTCACGAAATCGACGCGATTCCGATCGATCAGCAACTGCGCGCAGCCCTGAACGCACTCAAGGCTCGATCGGGCGCTCCATCCCCGGAGACTCCGTCCGCTCCAGGATCAGCCGGCCTCGCGCTGGATCCTCCGTCGATGTGAATTCGCCGGTGAGAATCACCCGCTGATTGCCGGTCCACCCGGTGGTGATGAGAAAGGACTGCTGATTCGCGCGCACGCGAAATCGCCCACGGTAACCCTTCGCACCATGTTTCCAGACGGCCACGATCCCGCCATACGACGCCCACCGCTGATGGTTGTAACCTTTGCGCAGGCGCACGCGAAGCGTGTCGCGCGTGACGTGATAGTTGCGTGCGTTGTCCTGCGGCGGCAGGCCAAGAACCAGCGATGCGTTCAGCACACGCTTGCCCGCATCACCGATGATCGAAGTGTTCTCTCCGCTCATTGCGATTCGGAGTCGGCCTGCCTCGTCGAGCCAATGGTGACATCGATCGGCTGACATTTCGACGAACAACGGCCCGCGTTGGGACAGCTTCTTGACGCTTGTGGTGATGCAATAGATTCGTCCCGAACCTGAACAGCCGGGAGCGGTAAGCAGCGCAAAAGCGAGGCACGACATTGAGACAACGATCTTCATCAGCCGTCTTTTTAACTCGGCGGGAGGGGAATGCAACGATGCCCACCGTCGTGGCATCGTGTCGAGGGACATTTGAGGAAGATCGCGGACAACTTACCGGTCGTAGAGTTTGTCGATAATCCGTATGTAGCAGATTCCGCAATCGGTTCTGTAGACTGCGGCGTCAAGCTCGTTGAACATCAGGCTTTCATCCTCTTCACCGGCCGCGAGGAGCACGGTGGCTGTCTCGGAGCAAGCGTCATCCGCGGCGGTGATGGCCGTCGTCTTGACGACGTTCTCATCGATGCCGGAATTCACCTCGATCACGATACGCTCAATATCGACCGACCGAAAGAGCGGGGAACAAACCGCCAAGACGTCCGGCGGAATCTGCGAACGTGACGCGATCGACGCACTCAGCAGGTCCGCCACCGGCAAACCACAACCCGCAAACAACAATGCAAACAGTGCAACGTGACGAATCCGGCGCATGGCTCATCCTCCCGCATTCAGGTTAAGCGCGACGCACAATCCCGCGTGCGGCGGCTGGAATTGAATCAGCATCAACCCCGGCGCTTTATCGGACAAAACGAAAGCGAGGTTGAGCAGCCCCGATTACATCACAACCGTCGTCACTCAATCAGCCCAGGCAGCCGACCAATCGGAAAGGTAGAAAAAAGACGTTTTGAATGAAATCCGTCAAGAATGAGAACCCGAAACTCGACGGCAGAAACCCCGCGTGGACCTGAGCACCGCAGGCCAGTACGACACACACTGCCAGATAACGCTTTGCAAGACGCTTGAGCATTGACCACCTCCATCCCGAACACTTAGCCGGGTTTATGTCGGCGCACTCTCGCCCGAAACGCATGGATGTCAAGCGGCTTGCGCGATGCGCAACTCCAGTGCGAGCCGTTTTCGATCGGCAATTCCATGTCGCCGTTGACACACAGGGACACCCGCAGCATTCTTACGACCCGACGCTAACGGGCGAAAGAAAATGCACGATCAACAAAAACGCAACCAACTGCTGCTCTGGGTCATCGCCCTTGGCCTGGTGAATTTTGTCGCCTACACGCTGATCTATTGGTATCTCGGCGGCGATGCTCCGAATGGATTCGTCGAAGACGGCGTTTACCATCTCCGGGGCCATTTCCTGTGGGCACTCTCGGGCAAACCGACCGATCCGGTATCGCGAAACGTCTGGCTTTACAGCTTCGTTCACTCGATCAGCATTTGGCCAACGATCGCAGCCGTGCTCGCGTCCATGCTGTTCCTCGCCCGCCCGCACATCGAAGCCACCATGAACATAAACTCCCCCACCAGGGGCAGCGTTTTTGTCGTCTCATGTTTCGTCGTGATCGGCGCGGTCACGTCGCTTTCGACACTGTTTTTCGTGCTCGGATTCATCAGAGCGCTGCAAACAGTGGCCAGCGGCGGCGCATACAACCCCTGACCCAACGCGGTATCCGCCGTCAATCCTTGCGCCAGAACTGCGGGTGGAACAACACGATCACGCTGAACACCTCCAGCCGTCCCAACGCCATCAGAACGCACGTCAGAATCTTGCTTCCGTCCGTCAGCCAGCCGTAGTTGTTGGCAGCGCCAACGCGCCCCAGTCCGGGGCCGATGTTGTTGATCATAGCCAGCGATGCCGTGGTCGCGGTGGTCGCGTCCATCCCGGCTTCGCGCTCCAGCACCATCAATCCGGCGGCACCCAGAAAGGTCAGCAATACGAGCGTGAACAGATAGATCATGGTCGACGATCTCAGATCCGCATCCACGGTCACGTTGCCGATCTTGATAGGCCTGACCACTTGCGGGCGGAACGAGCGATAAATCTCCGCCATGATGATCTTGGCGGCCATGATGCAACGTACGACTTTGAATCCCCCGCCGGTCGACCCCGCACAGCCGCCCACACACATGAGCAGGAGCATGACGATTTTCGCCAGCACAGGCCACTGATTGAAGTCAGCCGTGCAATACCCGGTCGTGGTTTGCACCGAGACGACCTGAAAAACACCGTACTGAAACGTGGACCCGATCGTCTGCGGCGCGACCTCGCCCGTAATCGTCACGTACGCCTGTCCGTGGATCGACCACACCACGACCGCCGAGCCGACAACAATGATGCCAAGATAGCACCGCAATTCCACGTCGGTCCAAACCGTTCGCCAGCGTCGCTTGAGAACATGAAAATAAAGCCCGAAATTCACGCCCGCGAGCACCATGAAGAACAGAACGACCAGATCGATACCGACCGATCGAAAGCCCGCAAGGCTTGCGTTGTGCGTGCTGAAACCACCCGTCGCAAGCGTGGCGAACGTGTGGCAGACCGCGTCAAACCAACCCATTCCGACGACACGCAACGCGAGAATCTCAGCGACGGTAAGCCCCAGGTATATCAGCCAAAGCACGCGCGCCGTGTCCTGAATACGCGGCGTCACACCGTCGGGCGACGGACCAGCAGCCTCCACACGGAACAGACGCTTGCCGCCGACGCCCAGCATGGGCAGAACCGCCACAAACAAAACGACGATTCCCAAACCGCCAAGCCAATGCGTCAACGCCCGCCAAAGAAGCAGGCTGCGCGGCAACGCCGAAATTTCAGTGAGAACGCTCGCCCCCGTCGTTGTCAGCCCGCTCATCGACTCGAAATAACAACTCACGAAACCGGAGAACGGATGATCGGACAACCCACCGGCGAACACTGGCCAAAGCCTGAACGGTAATGCAGCAAGCCCAGCCCCGACAAACCAGCTCAGCGACACGAGCAGAATCGCTTCACGGCGACCTATCGTAGCCTTCGCGGAGGACACGCCGAACCACATGCCCACCCCCACCGCACTGCCGACCCCCACCGTCACCATCAGGGCGCGCATCGACGCCAGTTCCGATGTCTCTCCACTGAGATACGCAATGGCGGACCATAACGCCACCACAAGAATGGAGGCTGACATGACGATCATCAGCAGACCAAGTTGACGTGCGACAAGACGAAGGTTCACGTGTCTGGGTTACCCGCAAAAGACCTTTTTCAAGTCCTTGACCATCTCCCGCCGGCCTATGACCAGAAGATCGTCGCCCGCCTCGATCGCGGTGTCAGCCGTTGGCACACACACGGAATCACCCCGCTGAATCGCCGCGAGCACGCTCGGACCCGGAAACTTGATATCCTTCAGCTTGGCACCGGTCGCGGGAGCACTCTTGCCGACGCGGATTTCGTAAACGTCGGCCATCGCTTCCTTGAGAGACCCCACAACGCGGATAGGCCCGGTCTCGAGCAAGAGCTGAATCTCGCGGGCCGCCACCGTGCGCGGGCTGAACGCCTGATCGATACCAACGTGAGTCAGAAGATGCAAATAAGTCGATCGGCTTGTCACCGCAATCGCCAGCTTGGCCCCCAGGCTCTTGGCTTGGGCGGCGGCCAGGATGTTCTGCTCGTCATCGTCGGTAAGTGCGACAAACGCATCCACGTCGGCGACGTGCTCCTCATCGAACACGGCCGATTCGGTCGGGTCAGCCTGAATCACCGTCACGTGCGGCAGCTTGGCGGCCAACTCCTCCGCACGTTCGGGCGTGAACACGAAAATGCGCACCGAAAAATGCCGCTGACGCAGCGCCCTGCAAAGCCAAACCCCCATCGAGGATTCACCCAAAATCGCAACGTGCTTCTTGGCACTCTTGGCTGGCTGAAACAGCTTGCGAGCGACTTCAAACGCCTTCTTCTCGCCCACCAGCGTCATGACATCGTCGCGCTCGATCGTCGTCGTTGCGTTGGGGATGAACGATTCCTCCTCGCGCGTCACAGTGGCGATGCGCACGCCCGCCGGCAACGCCAAGCCCGCGAGCGTGCTGCCGACCGCTTTGGCTTTATCGCTGACGCGCAGCTCCTGCATCTCGATCTCGCCCCGCGCAAAGATCTCCACAGCCAACGCCCCGGGGTTACGCAGCGTCTGCGCGATCGCAACAGCCGTCGCATACTCCGGACAGATGATATGGTCGATCCCAAAATGCCGTTGGAAGTCGAAATATTCTTTGTCGAAATAGGCACGGTGATGAATACGCGCCACCGTGCAACGCGCACCCATGCTTGATGCGACCGATGTGGACAGCAGATTCACTTCATCGTTGTTTGTGGCAGCCACATACATGTCGCAATTCGCGACACCGGCTTTGTGCAAAGCAGCCCCGTGCGCGCAGTGGTCGCGGAGCGTGCGAATGTCCAGCTCGTTTTCCAGTGCTTGCAGAACGGAAGACTGCTGTTCGATTACGGTAATGTCGTGCCCGGCACCGCAGAGAACCTCAGCCAGGTAACGACCCACCGTGCCCGCGCCACTTATGACGATATTCATGACGTTCTTAACCGCGCCGAGAACATTCGATCCACACTTCGCACTTTTCGGCGTACACTTCGGAACGCACAAAGCGAACAACCCATTATTCTCGACGATCAACAGGCCAACGTAAAGCCTGCCCGGAATCCCGCCGAAGCAAACAAACACTTTTTCGCCAAGGAGTCGCGCTGACGATTTGTTTAAGGACACGAGCTTTTGGTGTGGCACCGGTTTCCAACCGGTGCCAGATGTGGTGTTCTACGCAGCGCCAGTTTTCTTGACCGGTGAAGACACGGGTTGGAAACCCGTGCCACACTTTTTCAACGGCTCGTTAATGACGGGCTTCAACACCGAGCGCAAAACGTACGACGCGCGAAGACACATCGCCATTCAAACAGCCCGCCGCACCGCGAAGAGCCTCATGCGCACGTGCCGTTGAATCCGCGCCCTCAGCAGCACCATTGAACATGCGCACAACATCCGCAAGGCACGCCGGCTCCCGCTCAGACAAGTAATAAACAATCGCCCAGCAGGACGCATACCACGCACTCAACCGCTTGTCGGCTTTGGACGCGGAAACACCCGACACGTCAGGCCAGTCGCGGGATTCAAGAACACGCACAATGTCAAATTCAATTGCCGGATTCCGTCGCGACGCCGACCACAATCGACGCAGGTCCGCCTGTCGAAAAGCGTTGGGTAAAGTATCGGCATCCGCTTCGTCTTCCGGAACATGCTCAAACAAACAAGCCAACCCTTCCGCAAGCCAAGCCGGCGCGTTCGTTCCGAATCGGGGCAACAAGCGGTCCAGGACAAGATGGGCAGTTTCATGACGCACCGTCAAACGCAGGGCAGCCAATCGAGGCCCCGACAAAGCCACCTCACCGGGCGCGAAAATCGACGGGTCCAGATAAATATTCCCGCTGTTCGTATCGTACACACCCCACTGCATGCCCGGTTGGCGCAACGCGGAACGCGCCCGTTCATCGCACACAACCCGCCCTCGAATCCGATCAACACCGACTTCGTACTTGAGGCCGATGCGGTCACAAAAACGAAGCACACGATCCAGCGTGTGCTCCATATCCGCCAAGACTATCCGCGCGACACGATCATCCGCGCCACATGACAACTCGAAGTGCACCGACCGGTGCGCATCACCGCTCCCGCCAAACAAAAAGAACGCTGCGACAAGATACAAGCCCGCAAAGGAACTCACGTTCTTCGCATCTCAGGTCACCCCCACCCGTTTAGCCGTGTCGCGTGCGACACGATCCCAGACGACCAACACTTGCGCATTCGCGCGACGTCCCGCTTAGCCGTGTCGCGTGCGACACGCCCCAACACCACACCAGCGTCAATCCGCCCCAAACAGGTCCGCAACGTCCGTAGCGGTGGCGGTACGAAGAAGCCAGGATTCAAGAAGTTTGATATCCTCACAACCAAGAATCCGATCGCGAGCCGACTCCACAACTTTGATCTGCCGCACATCCAGCAGCGCCAAAACACTGTCCGCCACAGCCGTCCTGCGCGCGATGTCAGCCTCATCCGGTTCAGCCTCATCCACCTCCGACGCCAGCTTGCGCATCTTCAGATGATCGCCCGTCTCCGCCGCCACCCGGTCGTACCACGCCTGCGGATAACCGGGATGCGTAACCTTGCCGTGCTCGTTCTTCTTGTTGCCGTCGAGATACTTGTAGACCAGATGCTCGCCCAGCTTCCGCCAACGCTTAACCACGTTGTCACCGGCTGAACACGAGTAGTCCGTCAGATAATCGACCGCCAGACGCGGCGACTGCTTGTACAACGCAAGGGCTGCCCCCTCCACCCGAAGTTGATCAGCCGCGAAACGACCCTCCAACTCGCGCTGCACCAACTGAACATCCAGGATCATGTCGCTGTAACGTGAGTATGCATAGTTCGAAACGAAGTTGAAAACCCAAAAAGCAGACTCCCACGAAAACTCGTCGAACGATCCCGTCCCGACGGCGAAGTTGTGCGGCGGCTTCGTATTGCCGCAGTAGATAGGCAGGTAAACAGTGCTGTACGTATCATCCACACCAAACCACAACACGCCGCCGATCGGATTCGGCAGCCACGATCGCGATTGCGTCACGAACGAAAAACCCGTCTGCTGCGTCGAGGTCGCACGCTCGTTGAAGTACTTCTGATCGCCGACCTCCCACGTCAGCGGTCGCCAGCGGTAGGGCAGTTTGTAAGGCCCCGCGCCGACATCCTTGGTCATGTCAAGATCGGTACCTTCAAAGTGATCGCGCATGAAACCCATGACATCCTGCACCGACACCTTGCGATCAGGCTTGATCCAAAGCGGCGGCGGCTCCGCACCATCCACACCGCGAACCCAATCCGAATTCAGCGTCATCGACGGTGCTGCCCGCTTGAACATGCACCACACACGCGAATCACAAAATCGGACACCGCCAAAGCGAACCGGCGAATAAGCATCCGTAAAGCTGAACTCCTCGTCCCGGCCGTCGAAAAATCCCATCTCGCGCGCGAACGAAATGACATCCGTTGCGTAAAGCGTGTTCTCCGGATCGTGCAACGGGAACCGCCGAATACGGGGGCTGTTGGCATGCCCGGTGATGTACCCGTCGGGGATCCTGCGCGCCACCCAGACCGCACCCTTGTGCTCAGGCCCCTTGCCGATCAACTCCAGCAGCCAAACCTCATTCGGATCAGCGATCGAAAACGACTCACCCGAGCTGTAGTAACCATACTTATCCACAAGATCGGTCATGATCTTGATCGCTTCGACAGCCGTTCGCGAACGCTGCAACGCGACGTAGATCAGACTGCCGTAGTCCATAATCGCATTGGGGTCGCGCAGCTCCTTCCGACCACCGAACGTCGTTTCACCGATCGCGACCTGATGCTCGTTCATGTTGCCGATGACCGAATACGTCTCCGCCACCTGCTCGATCTGACCGAGGAATTTCCCCGTGTCCCATTCGTGAATATCCAGCATCGTCCCCGGCGCGAACCTGCCGGCCGGCGTGTAGTAAAGCTCACCGTACAACACGTGTGCGTCGGCTGCGTAGGTGATAATGGTCGAGCCGTCGACCGAAGCCCCCTTGGTCACAAGAAAATTCGTGCAGGCATGTGCCTCGGGAAACGTCACCAGCGCGAGCGTCAACACGCACGCGCCCCTGAAAATAGATGCTTTGGTCTTCATGGTTCGCTCCATGCGATTGGTTCTCAAGGCGTGTCCAAAAAAGTCTTATCAGAGCCGCGACCGTAAGGGAGCGGTCCGCTTTGTTGTCGGAAGACCACTCCCGTCGTGCTCCCGCGTTGGTCGTTCTCAGGCCGACACCAAGCTAGCCGGTAATGACTGACTCAAGGCGTGATTTCAGCGGCTGCGAGATTGAACAAGCCAGTCAGCCACGTCGCCGATGCCCTCACCGTTTATCGTGCTGATGCGCCAGATAGGCCTGGAATCACCCAGCGCACCGATCATCTGTGCATGCGTGGCATCCGCGCCATCCAGATCACATTTGTTGAGCACAAAGTGCGTCGCGATCTCCATAATGCCAGCTTTGGAAAACTGAATCGCATCGCCGGATTCCGGCATGACCAGCAGCAGAACATGATCGACAATCTCACGCACCGTGAAATCGGACTGACCCGCACCGACGGTTTCGACCAGCACAACGTCAAAATCGAATCCGTCGAACAGCCTGATGATCTCCTCGCTCTTGGGCCCAAGCCCCCCCTGCACATCGCCGGACGCCACGCTCCGAATGAAAAAATCCGCGTCCGGCTTGCCGCGCATCATGCGCAGACGATCACCCAGCAACGCCCCACCGTTAATCGGCGACGTCGGATCGACGGCCAACACCGCCACTTTCAAACCCCGTTCGCGCAACGCACCGCCCAGCTTGCCAATAAACGAACTCTTGCCGACGCCAGGCGCACCCGTCACACCGACAATCGTTGCCTTGCCTTGCTCGAGATCGATTCCGCCCGGCAAACCGTCGCGCTGCAAACGCGTGATAAGCCTGGCCAATGACACCGGCTCGCGATTCTTGTAACCCCTGACCAAGTCCTCGTCCGACTCCGACCGGGACGACGCAACCATCTCGCGAATGCGCGTCACAATGTCCGCCGTGGAGGCACCGGGGTTGAAAATCGCAGCCACCCCCATGCCCAGAACAGTCTCATGGTCTGTTTCCGGAATGATGCCGCCCAACAGAATGGGAATATTCTCAACGCCGAGTTCGCGACGGTAACGAACAAGCTCCGGCACCACCGTCATGTGCGCCGCCGACAGCAGGCTGGCACCGACGATATCGACATCCTCCTGCATCGCCGCGTACATCGTAGCTTCACAGGTCTGCCACAATCCGGTGTAAATGACCTCGAAACCAGCCTCACGAAAACTCCGCGCGAGCACTTTGACCCCACGGTCATGCCCGTCGAGACCGATCTTAGCCAGCAATATGCGTATAGGTCGTTTCATGGTTTGTTTATTCTGACCGCAGGCCGCCGCTTCAGCAATCGAACCAGCCGGAACATGCGTGGCATAGGTTTCAAGCGAAGGAGTTCAAGTCGTCAAACGCGCAATCCACGCATCGGACGCGCACCAAAAACACCGAGCAGCCAAGCGTCACCACTCAGGCCCACCGTCGTACGCACCGAACACACCCTTCATCGTCTCCATCATCTCGCCCACTGTCGCGTCCGCCTTGGCCGCCGCGATAAGCGCCGGCATAACATTCGCACCCTCACGGGCCAAGTCGCGCAGATGGTCGAGCGATGCGCGCCAACGCTTCTGATCGCGATCAGCCTTGAGTTGTTTCAAGCTCGCGACCTGTGCATCCTCAACATCCTGCCCGATCTTGAGCGTCTCCATCCCGTGCGATTCCTCATCCACGAAATCAGTCACACCGACGATCGCCTGCGCACCGGACTCGATACGCTTGTTCTCCATCATGGCTGACTCCGCGATCGCCCGCCGGAAATAGCCACGATCGATGGCCTTCAGCACGCCGCCCATCGCGTCGATCTGATCGAAAATCGCGTTGGCCTTCGCCTCCATCTCATTCGTCAGCTTCTCAATGAAATAGCTCCCGCCGCACGGATCCACCGTCTGCGTCACGTTGGATTCATGCGCGATAATCTGCTGCGTACGCAATGCCACCTTGACCGCTTCCTCAGTCGGCAATGCCAATGTCTCGTCCATGCTGTTCGTGTGCAAAGATTGCGTACCACCCAGAACCGCAGCCATCGCCTGCAACGCCACACGCACCACGTTGTTCATCGGCTGCTGCTCGGTCAGCGTCACACCAGCCGTCTGACAATGCATCCGACACCACAGGCTGCGATCGTTCTTCGCACCAAAACGATCACGCATCACGTTGGCCCAAATCCGCCGCGCCGCCCGCAACTTCGCGATCTCCTCGAAAAAATCATTATGCACGTCGAAGAAGAAGCTCAGCCGCTGAGAAAAATCATCGACATCCAGACCACGCTCCTGTGACAGACGCACGTATTCCATCCCGTCCGCAAGCGTGAATGCCAGTTCCTCCGCCGCCGTAGCGCCGGCCTCACGAATGTGATACCCGCTGATCGAAACCGTATTCCAAAGCGGCATGTGATGCGTGCCGTACTCGATCGTATCGATCACAAGTTTCACGCTGGGGCCAGGCGGAAAAACATACTCGTTCTGAGCGTGAAACTCCTTCAAAATATCGTTCTGCAACGTCCCGCGAAGCTCGTCAGGCCCGTGCCCCTGCTCCTCGGCCACGCAAACATAAAACGCGAGAATGATCGCCGCTGGCGCATTGATCGTCATGCTCGTGCTGACACGCGAAAGGTCAATCCCATCGTACAATCGCCGCATGTCGTCCAAAGAGGATATCGCCACGCCACACCGACCCACCTCGCCAAGTGACAACGAGTCGTCACTATCTCTGCCCATCAGCGTCGGAAGATCGAACGCGGTACTCAGGCCCGTCTGCCCCTTGTCCAGCAGAAACTTGAACCGCTCGTTGGTCTGCTGAGCGCTGCCGAACCCGGCGAACTGCCGCATCGTCCAAAGCTTCTTGCGGTACATCTCCCGATGCACACCGCGCGTAAACGGAAAAACCCCAGGCTCCGCAAGCATGGACTCCGCGTCGAAGGCGTACATATCCTCAAGACCGGCGAACGGCTTCTCGTCGCAATCCACTGAGGCTGCACTGTGATTCGCACTCGGCTTCGTACTCATTCGCAAAACCCTTCAACGCAACGGTTTCTTTATTGCACCGGTCTCCGTGTGGCACCGGTTTCCGTGTGGCACCGGTTTTCAACCGGTGCGGACCATAGCAACCATCCTAAGTCACCCAATAACACGGGCTGAAAACCCACACCACACTTCTTCAACAACCTACCCAGCCCACTTCGCCGCCCGCTTTTCCACAAAAGCAGCCATACCCTCACGCGATTCGGCATTGCGGAAACAATCGGCAAACGCACCCACATCATCTCCATCACGCAACGCCCGCTTCACAAGCCCGATCGCAGCCGGACTCGCCTTGACGAACAACTCCCACAAAGAACCAAGCTCGTCAGCCAACCCGTCCGCATCCGCCACCACCGACGTAATCAATCCTATGCGATTCGCCTCCTCAGCCGAAATAAGTGAACCGCTGAAAATCAATCTCTTGGCCTGCGTACACCCTAAAATCCTTGCCGCCCGAGGAATCCCACCCCATCCGGGAATCAGACCCAGCGTCACTTCCGGAAGCCCGATCTTCACCCGGGCCGTCGCGATCCGAAAATCACACGCCAATGCAATCTCGCACCCACCGCCAGCCGCCGCACCCTGAAGCACCGCCACCGTCACACACGGCAACGCCGCAATCGCATCGCAAACGCCCGACCCCAGTCGGCCAAACTCCCGCGCCTGATCGGCGTCGCAGGCAGACATCTCCTTGATGTCCGCACCCGCGACAAAAACCTTCCCCTCCGCCCGTATCGCGGTGAAACGCACACCCTCCGCCGACGCAACCTTCTCCACCGCAGCCCCCAGACTGCGCATCGCTTCCGCCGACATCACGTTCAACCCCGACTCGGTGCTGATAGTGATTGTAGCGTACGCCCCATCAATGACCGCCGTACTCTGCGTTGTAATGCTCATGTTGATGGCTTCCTCATTTTCAAATTGTGAATTCACCGCAACCCACGCACGAGATGCTGTTAACTCGACTCTGTCATCAATATCTCAACTTCCGCACGCAGCGCGTCAAGTCTCGTCGAGATGACGTCCCACACAAGTTGCGGCTTCAAGCTATGATATCCGTGAACCAACACGTGTCGAAAGTGAATGATCTTGTCGTGTTCGGTGATGCGTGCAGCAAGCTCGGGCGCAGTCGAATCCAACTGAACCATCGCCTCGCCGACAATCTGCAATTCACGCTCCACCGCAGAACGAAAGCCGCGATCCGATGTGTAATCCGCGAGCGACTTCCCTTTCGTGAAATCCAGCAAAAATCGACAGGCGTCCAGCATGTCACACAGATACATCCGCGGATCGCGCGTCATAAATTACCTTTCTACTGCGGTTCACGCCTGCGACGAAATACGGATTCGTCAGGCACTCCACATCAACAAGGTCAATGCGCCGTTGGAACAACTCCTGAAGAGATTCCAGTAATCCGAAATAGACGTCGTAAGCTTCGCCGGAAGCCAGCCGAGAATACTCGACAAGAAAGTCGATGTCGCTCGACTCCGGGTGAAACGTCCCATCCACCGCCGATCCGAAAACCTCCAGCCGCCGCACCTTGAACCGGCGGCAGAGTTCCGCGATCGCAACCCTCGAATCTGAAAGTATGGTAATCACCCGCCGCACCAATCAAGCGTGCTTTGACGATACCCATCGACTGCCGGAAGATCGTCAGTCATAAACATAAAACCCGCGCTTCGCCTTCCGACCCAACCGCCCCGCATCCACCATCTTCCTCAACAGCGGGCAAGGCCGATAACGATCCTCACCAAGATCACGGTGCAACACCTCAAGAATAAAAAAACAAACATCCACACCGATCAAATCCGCCAGCGCCAAAGGCCCCATCGGATGATTCATCCCCATCTTCATCACACCGTCGATCGTCTCGGCATCCGCCACACCATCCTGCAACGTAAAAACCGCCTCATTGATCATCGGCATCAGCACGCGATTCGAAACGAAACCCGGATGATCGTTCACCTTCAGCGGCGTCTTGCCCACCGCCTCCGCTAGTGCCATCGTCTCGCGAACAGTCTCCTCGCTCGTTTCCAATCCCACCACAACCTCGACAAGCTTCATTAAAGGCACGGGGTTGAAAAAGTGCATACCGATGAACCGCTCCGGCTTCGATACAACCGCCCCGAGCTTCGTCACACTGATACTGCTCGTATTCGTCGCAAGAATGCCACCCGCCTCAAGAAACGGATCGACCGACTTGAGAATCTGAACCTTGATTTCCGAGTTCTCAGTAGCCGCCTCGATGATCAGGTAAGGCATACCCAGATCGGACACAGAGTTCACCGGCGTGATGCGCTTGACGGCTGCGTCGGCGTCTGCCTGCTCCATCTTGCCCTTCTCGACCGCCCTGTTCAGCATCTTCCCGATCGAACCCACCGCGCTCTCCAGCGCAGCCGGTTGAGCATCAAAAACCTTGACATCAAACCCCGACTGCGCAAACGTCTGCACAATCCCCCGACCCATCGTCCCCGCACCAATTACCGCGACCGATTTACTTGTTTCCATCACCCTCGTCTCGCTGTTACGTCATAAATAGTCGAACAAGAACCACAAGTGCAGTGGATCACACGACACGCATTCCATGTCACCCACACACGCTTCACCTAAACCCGCGCCGAAAAAACTTCCTCGGTATTCTTAATCAAATTCCGCGCAATAACGATCCGGTGAATCTCACTCGTCCCTTCGTAAATCTCCGTAATCTTCGCATCGCGCAAGAACCGCTCCACGGGATAATCCTGACAATACCCATACCCACCAAAAACCTGCACCGCGTGATTCGCACAAAGCGATGCCGTCTCGCTCGCGTACAACTTCGCCATCGCGCTGTAGTAACCGTACGGCCGCTTCTGATCCTTCAACCACGCCGCCCGATACAACAGACCGCGCGAGGCTTCGATACGCAACGCCATATCCGCAATCTTGTTCTGAATCGCCTGGAATTTTCCGATAGGCCTATTGAACTGCTCCCGCGTCCGCGCGTACTTGGTGGCTTCGTACAAGCACGCCTGTGCGATACCCAGCGCCTGCGCACCGATCCCGATCCGCCCGCCGTCCAAAGTCGCGAGCGCCACACTAAAACCCTTACCACGCTCGCCGAGAAGGTTCTCCTTCGGAATCACACAATCCTCAAACACGAACTCCGCCGTAGAGCTGCACTTGATACCCAGCTTCTTTTCGAGCTTCCCAACACGCAACCCAGGCCAAGGCTGCTCGACAATGAACGCACTCAACCGGCGACGCGCGTTGTCCGGGTCCGTCACCGCGATGAGCACCATCACGCCAGCTTCTTTGCCGTTGGTCACGAAAATCTTGCTGCCGTTGATGCGCCAGCCGTCCTTCTCTTCGACAGCCATGCAGCACGCCGATCCCGCGTCGCTACCGCTGCCCGCTTCGGTCAACGACAAACACCCCACCGTCCCGCTTGCCAGCTTGGGCAGGTACTTTTTCTTCTGATCTTCATTCCCGAACGCCACTATCGGGTCCACGCACAAAGAGTTGTGCGCACTCAGATATACACCCGTCCCAGCGCACGCCTTTGAGACCTCCTCAACCACAATCGTGGAAGACATGCAATCCATCCCCGCGCCACCGTATTGCTCGGGAATGCACACACCCATGAGCCCGAGCTCGGTGATCTGATCGCGAAGCCCCTTCGGCAACTCGCCCGTCTGATCGCGCTCTTCCGCCCCCGGCGCCACTTCCTTCAACGCAAAATCACGCACCGACTGCTGAAGCATCTGATGGTCTTCGTCAAGCTGATAATCCATTCGACCGATCCCTTTCTTCTACAAATCCAACAGTCGCCGCGAGATAATCATCCGCTGCACCTGACTCGATCCCTCACCAATCTCGCACAGCTTCGCATCACGCATCAACCGCTCGATCGGGATATCCTTCGTGTAGCCATACCCGCCACAAATCTGTATCCCGTTCAAGCAGGCCTTCGTCGCGATCTCGCTCGCAAACAACTTGCACATCGCGGATTCAATCTCTGTCGCCTGACCCTGATCCTGCAAAATGCCGGCCTTGTGAACCATCAGCCGAGCCGCCTCGACCTCCATCGCCATGTCCGCCAGCATCATCTGAATCGTCTGATGCTCGGTCAGCGGCTTACCGAACTGCTCCCGCTGCTTGCCGTAAGAGAGTGCTTCTTCCAACGCCCCCCGACCAAGACCGACCGACAACGCTCCGATCGTAATCCGCCCGCGCTCCAGCACTTTCAGCGTATCGATGAACCCCATATTGAGTTCGCCGCACAGGCTCTCTTTCGGAATCCGCACATCCTCAAAATTCACCGGCACCGTATCGCTGGCCCGCATGCCCATCTTGTCTTCTTTGATGCCAGTCGACAGGCCCTTCGTCTCCCGGTCCACGATGAACGCGCTGATTCCCTTGGTCTTGCTCTCGTCAGAAGTCCGCGCCGTCACCACAAACACACCCGCACGATGGCCGTTGGTGATAAACATCTTCGAGCCGTTGATGACCCATTCGTCCCCGTCGAGAACCGCCCGCGTCTTGAGCGCCGCCGCATCGCTTCCACAACTCGGCTCCGTCAGGCACCAGGAGCCGATCATCTCGCCCGAAGCCAGCTTCGGAATGTACTTCCGCTTTTGCTCATCGCTGCCGGACAACAGGATATGCCCTTGGCACAATCCATTGTGGGCAGCCAACATCAGCGCCGTCCCGCCGCACTGACGGGCGATTTCCTCGACCACAATGGCGTTGCCCAGATAGCCCAGCTCCGCCCCACCTAATTCCGTAGGTGCCAGCGTGCCCATAAATCCAAGCTCGCCCAGCTTTCTGATCGCCTCCATCGGAATCTCACCGTCACGATCCCAAGCCCGCGCATGAGGGGCGATTTCCTCCGCCGCGAACCGCCGAGCCATTTCTCGAAGCGCTACCAAGTCGTCCGAAAGTTCAAAGTCCATCAGTTGTCACTTTAATTCAGTGGTGAGTGAGTAACAGGCACCGCCAACGCGCATCGGGGATGCCCAAACCACACGCTCGCGGGCTTTCCGCGTCGAGCCGAATTGTAATGATTTTCACAACTGCCGTCACGCCCGCCGCAGACCGATCCGGTCCGCACTCAACGCGCCGGTGGCGGTGGCATCTCAGGTTCGAGATCAACCCCGAGACCATCCGCGATTCGATTGATGTAATTGAAGTACGCGATCGTCTGAGCCGCGTCGTGAATCGCTCGATCGCTGAACCCTGCCAGCCGCAACGCACCGACATCGTCGGCCGACATCGCCCCCGGCGTTCGCGTCAGCTTCGCCGCAAAATCGCACAACGCCCGATCCCCAGCCGAAAGGTCAGCCTCGCGGTAGTCGGTTTTGACAGCCTCAACCAGCACATCGTCCTTGACCTCAACCCGGAGGTCTTCCCCGTGGGCGAACGTTCAGTAATAGCACTCGTTCGCACGCGAGACGACGGTAGCCAGCATCTCCCGCTGCCCCCGCGACAACGGCGATTCCTTGAACATTATCCCCATGTACAACCCCATACCCGCCTGAAGAACGGGGGGATTCTGACTCTGCACACGCACGATGTTGAACACCCTGCCCGCACGCTTCATCGCCCCCTCGTACAACCGCCCAAGGAGCCCCTCTGCCGCTTTTATCGGAACCATTTCAATCCATGCCATGGTACGCATTTTATTCCACCGTTCGAGGCTGTGCAAACAATTATCGGACACGCCACAACCCTATGTATTAAAATAGATTACGATTATTTTGAGATTTACTTGACACCGGGGGGTCGTTTTGAGGATACTCAGGATCGCGTGAACGGGTTGGGCCGGGTGCGCGGTAGGATTTTGGGATTATTGAGAGAGAGTTCTGAGCAAATGCGCTCGGACTCTCTTTTTTTTGTGTCCCCGCACGCAGGTGAACGGGCGGACGGGGGCGCACAGTTGAACGGAGGAGGCACAAAATGGGTCGTTTGGCACTAGGTACTTTGCTTGCGCTCACGGTTTGCGTGGCACAACCGGCACACGCCGGAACCATCGTCCTCGGCGATTCGGGTTGGGAAGCGATTTGGGACAGCTCACTTGACGGCTTGGTAGACATCGCCGTCGACGCCGTCACCGACGACGCTGTATTCATCGAAAAAAGCGCCCAATTCCTCCAAGGCCCCAACGAAGCGGGACTCTTCCCGACGATTCCGATCGTCTTCAGGCAGATCGCCTGGCCGGCGGTCTCGCAAATCATCATCAACGACGAGATTATTTCGAATTCGACCGGTTCGGATTGGACCGGTTTCCGGATGGAATTGCTCGACAGCGGCAACGCTACGTTCAACTCGGCGTCGACCTTTGGTTCGGGTTTCACGACTTCGCCATTCAGCAACCAGACCTTCAGTGACGACCTGACCGTGTTCAACGTCGACGGCGGCGTGGTAGCCGACGGTGGAATCTGGTTCCCGGGTTTGACCGGCGACCTCTACATCGACGTGGTCCCAAGTCAGCAAGCACCGTTCACGCTGTTCACGCTCAAGGAAACCCCGGTACCCGAGCCGGCCACCGTAGTCCTGCTCGCGATCGGTGCCTGTGCCTGCATCCGACGCAGACGCGCCGCCTGACCCGCCGCGTCAAACAACCCGAGTTCATACAAGAAGTCCGCTCCGGTTTTCTAAAACCGGGGCGGACTTTCTTACACGCCACATTCCATCGATATCAACGAGCCGCGGACTTCAGTCCGCGCGGACCCCACCGCCTCCAGCAAGATCAAATGGTCTTCCTCAATCCGCGCGGACCCTACCGCCCCTTGCGGGATCGAGCGGTCTTTTTGGTCTTGCGACCGGCACGCGGGCTTTTGACCCCGCGCTTGATGATGCGATTGTCCTCGGGTTCAAACAAGTCCGATTTCGAATCCGCCGGATCGCGCTCGACGATCACGGTATGTTCGTCATCCAGTTGATCCTTGCGAACCCTCTTTTTGATGATCTGACCATCTTCGTCGAGTTCGCGGTCAGCCAACTCAGTCCGAAGACGCGCGATCTCGGTAAGCTGATCCATCACACGATTCCGGTCCGCACCGGTAATCGCCTGCAACGCCGACGCGACCTCCGGAATGTAACGCAGGAACGCGCTGCGACGTTCGCCCTCACGATCGGTACGCTTCCGACGGCGTATGAAAATCTGGAGCT
Source organism: Phycisphaerae bacterium (assembly GCA_029260215.1). Classification (GTDB taxonomy): domain Bacteria; phylum Planctomycetota; class Phycisphaerae; order UBA1845; family UBA1845; genus OFTM258. The sequence continues at coordinate 98,545 of JAJDDQ010000031.1, read as the reverse complement.
TGCGGGCACACTCGCGGACAGCCAACCCTACTTCCTTGCGAATTTCGTCGTAGTCGGCGATGGCCTCCTTCGATTCCGAGGTGAACGGAACCCACACGCTCGCAAAATGAACCATGATGACCAGCGGACCTTGAGGCAGCGCCCCGTTGCTCTGCGGCACGCCGTACGATCGCCAGTTCGAGTCCAAAACGGACTTGTACACCGCACAATGCGACTGCTGGTACAACAGCGGCACGCGATTCGCAAAACGAATCAGCCGCGCGCCCTGGTCCCCCGGCAGATCCCCGCCGTACGCCAGCCCCACCTCGACCTGAAACGGATTGCCGCGATAAACGGTCGGTGAACGCGAAGTGGCTGTGTAAAACTCGGCCTTCAAACCCTTCAGCAAACCAGCCAATATCTGCCGGCCGCCGATCGGTGCCAGGCAATCCGTCGAAGGCGCCATAATGCGCGCCTTCTGAAACGCCTTGAAAATGCGCTCAGCCCCGTGCGAGTCGATCTGCTTCACCCACGTGCGCTGCGTGATCTTGGCTGCTTCGCACACCGTCCTGCAAACCGTCGGGCTTACACGGGAAAACTCCCGTTGCAAGAATGCGCCGACCTGGCTGGATTCGGTCTCCTTGAGCATCTTCATCAACACGCCAAGTTCAATGCCATGCGGATGCGGCTTGATCTCGCGCGTTTCCTCCGGCAGCTCCTTGCTGGCTTGCGGGAACATCACATGCTCACCGGTCGGTGAAACAAAACTGATTTCCGCGTGCGGGTTGGCGATGGCCGTCTGCTCGAGATATTCATCAATGCTCTGGCGACCGCGGTTGTAGGTCGCCACCAGATCAATCACCACCTCCGTACCGTGAGGCCAATCAACTTCGACCTCCTGATCGAGCATAATGTCGGGCCTGTTCTTTTTGGTGTCGATGGCGATTTCGTAAAGATGAGCCTTGTTGCGCTTCGTGCGACTGATAACCCGGATCGGCTTGCCCGTGGTAATCAACCCATACATGCCAGCCGCACTAATACCGATGCCCTGTTGCCCGCGACACATTTTCAAGCGGTGGAACTTCGACCCGTAAAGCAACTTGCCGAAGATGTTCGGAATCTGTGCCTTGACAATGCCCGGACCGTTGTCGCGAATGAGCACGCGAAACGTCTCTTCACCCGTCTGCGTCACCTCGACATGCAGTTTCGGGAGAATGCGAGCTTCCTCACATGCGTCCAGGCTGTTGTCCACGGCCTCCTTGACCGTCGTCAGCAGCGATTTGCGTTTGTTATCAAAGCCCAGCAGATGACGGTTTTTCGCGAAGAATTCCGAGATGGAAATCTCACGCTGCTGCGAAGCCATCTTCTCCGCCACGCTCTTTTCATTCTTTCCGGATGAACCGTTGCGCGAGCGCGTGGGCTTGTCGGGTGGCATTACGTCGTCATTCCTGTTCTTGCTTGTCGGCGGCGCATCGGCGGACTTGGCCTTTTGGGCCTTTGCGGATGCGAAATCGAGCGTCATCTGTTTGCTCATGGTACGGGTGCATCCCAAAACGGGTAGCCATTCGTAGTGCAGTGTGGCACGGTCTAACGGCGTAGCCGGTAGGCCGTGGGAGTCGCGAAACGCCACGGCCTGGCTGCGCCAGACCATGCCACCCAGAACGGGACGCACCCTCATGGGATAACCTCCCGGCGCGCTCGGGACGGCTCCCTCGGGAGCGGTTTCGTCCAAGGGAATACTTCCGCAGCGACCGTCGCATCATATTCAACAGGAGCGATCGATCAACTCGGGATGCGCTGCGCAAAAGGCCGACCCGCGGAGGAGCGGGCCGGCCTTCGGAGCAATGCAAGTTATTGATCAGTCCGGTTGCCTCTAACGGCGACGACGGACGGAGAATACGATGACGGCCAACATGGCCAGTGTCGTGGGTTCGGGCACGATCGACAGATCGTGCATGTCGCTGTAGATCGTCTCGCCGCCGATCGGTGCGTCGACGAAGTTGTCGATGTCCACGCTGGGTCCAGCCAGCGACCCGGTTCGCCATGTAAACAGGTCGGTAATGATACTGCCCGAGGTCGGCAGCGTAACGCCCGCGAGCGCTCCGCCGTAGGTAGCGTTTGTAAACGTGCCCGTTCCAGCAAATGCACCGGAAACGAACTGGCTTTCTGCCAGCATCAACCCGACGATGTCGGCTTGGAACAAAGGCACACCCGACTCGGGGCCAAGATCGACGATCGTAATCGTGCCCGCGCCGAACTCGCCGAAGGCGATGTCGTCACCGGCGTCGCCAAGCTCGCCAAGAAACGGCACCGAAAGCGTGAGCTGCGTGTCAACCAGATTCAGATCCGCGGCGTCCGCGAACGTCGCCAGCAACCCCAGACCCGTGTCGCTCAAAGTCAAAATGCCGGAGTCTTGGCCGGCGGGATAAGTGTACGTGGTGGCCACGTCGTTAATCCCGATGCTGGTCAGAACTTCCGCCCGGGCTTGCGAAATCGAAAAAGCGGTGACCGCGACCGCCAGAACCATGTGCCCGAAAACGGGCGATAAACGTACCATTTTTGCTCTCTCCCTAAAGTCCCCATTCTCCCAAATGGGAACCGCTACTCAGTGTTTCCCGATCAGCGCGATCGCCGCGAAGCGATTCCACCCACCAGCCCGATCATCGCGATCATCATCAGCGCCGCACCCGGTTCGGGGACGGGATTGATACTCAGTTGTATGCCGCCGGAATGGTCTGTGTCCAGGCTGTTCAGAGAATCCGTTCCGGGGTCGATATTGTACGCCAATCCGACCAGCGTAGCCGCCGTGTCGAAGTCAGCCGCGAGCGAGCCGCCGGTTATCGGCAGAAATCCGCCGACCAGGAGCATCACATCCGCAATGGCGGTCTCGGCGTAAATGACGTTGGCATCGATCAGGTTGGCACCGGAAAGCAGCAAATCGTCGTTGCCGTCGCGTAAAGCGAACTCAACCGACGCAAAACTGCCAGCCGCCAGCGGCGCCTGCGAAATGTCGGTGAGACCCGTGGCCGTCAGCGTGATCGAAGCGTCCTGAATAAACTCGTTTACCGTTCCGCCGTTCATCGATCGCTCGATCAGCAGGGAAAACGAATCTATCTCGACCGCCAGCGTTCCGTCGCTGTTCTGATCATCGTAATCAAAAGAAAGCGCTGCCGCCGGTGAATCCGGCACATCCAGGTACAGCGATCGAATGGGCTCACCAAATGCCGCTGAACCTACACAGAGCGCGCAGAACGCAGCAAGTGTCCTCTCTCTCCAAATCATGGCTACCGCCTGTCAAATGCGAGAGCACAAGCGCACGGAAGTCGGTTTCTGCAGGAGATAATCCAAACCAGACGGGTCCACGGGCGTACCTTTTCCGAACGTACACCCCGGAAGTGAATCCCTCTCCGATGCTTCCCAGCCGCTCTCTCTTCCTCTTTCCATCCAAGCACAACAGCGGGCGCTCCCAAACGCCCGGAGTCGTTCTGTCTGCACCAGTATAGCGCCGTTTACCCCGCAGTTGCAACTGTGAAATCCTTTTGCCACACTTTTCCGCCAGACCGATTCCCGGGGTGACGAAATACTGAACCCGTGGTACAATATCGGGCTGACTCTTCGCCGAGGTCAAATTTTTCGTAAACCATTATATTCAAATTGTTTATGAAAATCGTTCAGCGGCACAAACAGGTTCTTTCTGGCGGAAATTCGGTTCATGGCTCGATCTTTGGGTGACGCAAGCTGGCAGAACATTATCGACCGTGTTCGAGCCTCTTCGCCGGATTTAATCCGCCCGTGGTTCTCCGAACTCACCCCCATCGAGATGACCGGCGGCGTGCTCGCGGTTCATACCACCAGCCCGTCCCGCGTCCGCTACCTCAATGATCGGTGCCGAATCGCGTTTTCACAGGCGGCCCAGGACCTGTTCGGGCGTATCGTGACCGTTTCCTTCGAAACCGATGCCGACGAGGAAACGTCAGAACCCTTGTCCTTCGAGCGGGAAGAGGGGTTGCAACTGGCGGACGACTACATATTCAACAACTTCGTCACAGGCCCCTGTAATCGACTCGCCCATGCCGCGTCGGTAGCCGTCGCGGAATCCCCAGGCCGGGCTTACAACCCGCTGTTCGTGCATGGCGATGTTGGTTTGGGCAAAACGCACCTGTTGCAGGCTGTTTGCCAGGAGATTCTCAGGAAGCAGCCGGAGACAAATATCGTCTACCTGTCCTGCGAGACATTCACGAACCACTTTATCGAGTCCGTGGAGCGCGGTAAGCTGCACCAGTTTCGCTATCGGTATCGACACGCGGATTTCCTGGTCATCGACGACATTCAGTTTCTGGCGGAGCGCGAGCGAAGCCAGGAGGAGTTCTTTCACACGTTCAACACGCTGTACCAATCCAAACGCCAGATTGTCCTGTCGGCAGATTGCAGCCCAGCCGAGATTCCCAGCCTCGAAGAAAGGCTGGTAAGCCGTTTCAACTCCGGGCTGGTCGCGCTGGTGGACAAACCCTGCCTCGAAACGCGGATGGCCATCGTGCGCACCAAAGCACGCATGAGGTGTTTGGAGGTACCGGAGGACGTCACGCGCTTGCTGGCAGCCAGAATCGAATCCAACGTTCGCGAACTGGAGGGCGCGTTGTGCAAACTGGCTCTGCTCAGTCAGACGCGCGGCGGAGTCATAGACCGCGAGCTGGCTTTGGAGTCGCTGTCCGGCTCGTCCCCGTCCAGCTTCGCGGTGGCGATTCCCGACATCCTCAGCCTCGTCGCGACGCGACACAATCTGCGTCTGGTGGACCTTCAGGGCAAACGTCGCACGCGCTCCATCGCGTTTCCCCGTCAAATTTGCATGTACCTGGCGCGGGAGATGACCACCGCCAGCCTCGAAGAGATTGGCGGATTCTTCGGCGGGAGAGACCACACCACGGTCATCCACGCCTGCCGCCTGATTCAGAAGAAACGCGCCGCCAGCCCCGAACTCGATTCGGAGCTTGAACGCCTGTCCCGAGAACTGCGAAACGGTACTTAACAATGCCCGTGAGAATCATGTTGAATACTTTGGTTGCAACCGTTACGAATTACCCATCTTCACAGGCGACGTCCGACCCCGGACTTCACATGGTGCGAACCGGCGACTTGGCAACACCTCCGAACAGGCACCTGTGTCTTTCCGAACGATTCCAACTTCATGTCCGAAAGTGGTTTACGACATCGAGGCTGCGTCACGCACGCATTTCACATGGCATAAGATGATGATAGAGATTTTAAATACTTTCATTCATAATCAGTGCGAAAACAGGGAGAACCAGGGATGAAGCTCTCGCTTAACCGACACGAGTTTCTGGACGCGTTGGCGATCGTTACCAGCGTAGCGCCCTCGCGCACGCCCAAGCCGATCCTGCAATGCGTGCTGATCGACGTTCACGACGACTACGTCATCCTCTCCGCCACCGATCTCGAAATTGGGGTGCGCGTCAGCGTCAGCCAGGTCGAAGTCGATGAGACGGGTTCGGTGCTCGTGCTGGCGGACAAGCTGAATCAGATCGTCCGCGAGTCGATTGACGAGGTGCTGTCCCTCGAGGTGAGCAAGGATGTCTGCCACGTTCGCGGGCACGACAGTCATTTTCGCATCTACGTCCAGGATCTCAAGGATTTTCCGCCCGTCCCGGAGATCGAAGGCGACGGCGACCTGACCCTCGAAGCCGACCAACTGCGAGAATTGACCGACTGGACCGTTTTCGCCGCCGCCCGGGAGAACACGCGGTACGCCATCAACGGCGTGCTGTGGGATCGCAAGGGCGATCGCCTGACTCTGGTTGCCACCGACGGCCGGCGTTTGTCCCGCGTGGAGCGTGCGATCGACGGAGGCGGAAAGGCGTTGACCGCGATCGTGCCGATCAAGGCGATGCAACTCATCGGCAAAGTGTTTGCCTCCGCGGATACGCCCATTAGCGTGCGGATCGAATCCAATCAGATCGCGGTGAAGACGGCGCGCGTTCTGATTTGTTCGACGTTGCTCGAGGGTCACTTTCCGAAATACGAAGACGTCATTCCGGGGGACAGCGACAAGAGCGTGCGGTTTGACAAGGCTGAGTTGCTCAGCGCGGTGCGTCGCGTGGCACTTTTGACCAACGAAGAATCCAAGGGCGTGCGGATGGCCTTCACCAAGGGCAAGCTGACGTTGAGCAGTCGTGCTCCCGATCAGGGTGAGGCTGAGGTTTCCCTGCCCATCGAGTATCAGGACGTTGACATCGACATCGGTTTCAATCCGGTGTTCATCGCCGATGTGCTCCGGGTCGTGCCCAACGACGAGGTTTTGTTCGAGTTCAAGGAAGCGAACAGACCCGGCGTGTTCAAGATCGGCGAGAACATGCTGTACGTGGTGATGCCGGTCAATTTGTCGTAGGGTCGCTCGATTAGTGAGAATCTCGTGCATCTGAATCGTCGTTCACTGGAATGGATCACGCACAATCGCAGGCTTCGATTGCGAAGTCGTGCGATCGGCGAGTCCGCAGCCGTGGTGTTCAAAAGGCTGGAGCAGGCCATCGAACGGGCATCGACGGGTCTGGAAAAAGACCTGCGTAGTCTTGTGGATGAAGATTTTCGCCAGCGGTGTACGGCTGTGGGTATTAAGAACGACGTGCTCATTCTTGGCATGGATGATGCACGGATGCTTGTCCCGATGCGTTTGCGTTGGGCGTTGGAATTGCTTGAAGGTGTCGGCAGAGTTCGGCCCGATTTGAAATTACGGCGTGTGCGGTTCGTATATCGCGCGTCCGGCGGACACAACGTACCGCGTCCCATGTTTCCCTGAGCGGTGTTTGGTAGCAGACTATGACGAATCCTGAAGAAACGGTCATCAACGAGTCCCAACCGATCGAAGCCGAGCCGAATACTCGGCAGCCCGAATCGGTCTACGACGAATCTTCCATATCCGTGCTCGAAGGCTTGTCCGCGGTGCGGCATCGCCCGGCGATGTACATCGGCGGAACCGGGGCAGCAGGCCTGCATCACCTGGTTTACGAAGTGGTCGACAACGCCATCGACGAGGTGATGGCCGGCTTTGGCAGCGACGTGCTGGTGAAACTCAACGCGGACGGCAGTTGCACGGTGGTGGACAACGGGCGCGGTATTCCTGTCGGTCCGAAGGAAATGGAAAATCCGCTGCTGAACGGCAAGCCCGCCCTCGAAATCGTCATGACGGTTCTGCACGCTGGTGGAAAATTCGATCGCGGCAGCTACAAAGTTTCGGGCGGACTGCACGGCGTGGGTGTCAGCGTGGTCAATGCGCTGAGTGAATGGTGCAGCGTCGAAGTAAATCGTGAGGGCAAGACGTTCGGGATGCGCTTCGAGCGCGGCGATGTCGCACAAGCTTGTAAAGTCCTCGGCGAGTCGACCAAGACCGGGACGCGCATCGAGTTCCAGCCCGACCCGGATATTTTTCCGGATTGCGAATTCAAATTCGAAACGCTGCTGACCCGATTGCGCGAGCTGGCGTACCTCAACAACGGGCTGACCATCCAACTCGTCGACGAGCGTGCCGGCAAGGAAGCGACGCTTTGTTTCGAAGACGGCCTGCGCGAATTTGTGAAATATCTCAGCGCCGGCGGCGAGTTGATTCACTCGGATGTTATTTCGCTCAAGGCGCAGGATGATGAGCAGGGATTGGTGGTCGATATTGCGCTCGGCTACACCGATGCCTATTCCGAAAACATCATTTGTTTCGCCAACAACATTCACAACGTACACGGTGGGGTTCATCTTTCGGCTTTCAAATCCGCCCTGACGCGCGTGATGAACACGTATGCCAAGAAGTCGAACCTGATCAAGGGCAACCTCACGCCCATCGGCGACGACTTTCGGGAGGGGCTGACCGCCGTCGTTTCGATCAAGGTTCCCGAGCCTCAGTTTGAAGGGCAAACCAAAGTCAAGTTGCTGAACCCCGAGGTGGAGTCTTACGTCCAAACGGTCGTCAATCAGAAGCTGTCTACCTTTTTCGAGGAAAACCCGGCTGAAGCAAAACGCATCGTGGAAAAAGGTATTCAAGCAGCCGCAGCGCGTGAGGCTTCACGCAAGGCACGCGATCTGGCGCGCAAGAGCGTGCTCAGCGGGGCTGGGTTGCCGGGCAAGCTGTGGGATTGTCGCAGCAAGAACGCGGACGAGTCGGAAATCTACCTTGTTGAGGGAGACTCTGCCGGCGGTATCGCCAAGCAGGGGCGCGACTCGAACACGCAGGCTATCCTGCCGCTCAAGGGTAAGATTCTGAACGTCGAAAAGGCGCGCATCGACAAGATGCTGTCGCACGATGAAATTACGAAAATCATCTCCGCGATCGGCTGCGGAATCGGGCACGACGAGTTTGATCTGTCCAAACGCCGCTACGGCAAAATCATCATCATGACCGACGCCGACATCGACGGCAGTCATATTCGCACGCTGCTTCTGACGTTCCTTTTCCGTCACATGAGGCCTCTGGTAGACGACGGGCGCATCTATGTCGCCCAGCCGCCGTTGTATCAGTTGAAGCGGGGCAAGCGTTTCGAATACGTGCTCAACGATCGCGAACTTAACGCGAGGCTGTCCAACGTCGGGTTGCAGAACACGCGTCTGATTGTGCGTGACGAACCAGAACGCATCATCGAAGGTGATGACCTGCGCGACCTGATGAACAACATCGATGCCATCGAGAACATCACGCAAACGTTGAATCGGCGTGGTGTTGCTTTGCGCGAAGTTATGCTCGACTACTACAACGATGACGACGGTGCACCCGTGATTCTCGGTCTGGTTTACAACCCGCAATCGGATATCCCGGAGCGAAAGTTCTTCCACTCGGAGAGCGCGTTGATGGCCTACCGCGATGAAGAGGCAGCCAGACGCAACGCAACCGTGGATATCATCGAGTCGCGACACGCAGACGTGTCAGCCGGTGGCGATCAGGAAGAGGATCGATCCGAACACTGGATCGTTCGTCATGATCTGGGCGAGTGCCGCGTCCTGGCACAGTACATCGCAGCCATCAAGGCGATGAAACTCAGCGTCGAAGATTACTTCATCAAGCGCGTCGAAAACGACGCGGGCGAACTGCCACCGGCACGCTTCCTGCTCCAGCACGAGGAACGCGAAGCGCGCGAGTTGGCCAACCTGGCTGAGGTGGCTAAAGGAATTCGCGAGATCGGCGGCGAAGGGATGGCCATCAAACGTTTCAAAGGTTTGGGCGAGATGAACGCGGACGAACTTTGGGAAACAACGATGGACCGCAGCAAGCGTACACTGCTGCGCGTGATCGTGTCCGAAGACATGGAAGACGTCGAACAGATCGATCTCGACGCCCGCGAAGCCGACCGAATCTTCCGCGTTCTGATGGGCGACAACGTCGAGGAACGCCGGCGCTTCATCGAAGAAAATGCGCTCCACGTACGCAATCTGGACGTGTAGCCGAAATCTATTTCACACCCTGAACGGACCGCCCACGCTGCGCTGCGGTGCGAAAAACCCTGAAAATAAAGGGGAAAACCGTTGACGCGCAGCGTTGCGCTCTATAGTTTCCCCGATATCCTCTGATCGGATTGCCGATCGTGCGTCGAGACCGATTGGTCGGCGCAACCGGCGGGGGACTCGATGGAGCAGGTAACGACGGGGGCGAATTACGCGGTCAGTGACCGATTCGAATCGTCCTGCTTGGTGTGCATCACCCTCGTCGATGTTGTTTTTTGACCACAGGAAGGTCTTTATAGTATTGGCGCATGGCGCGGAAAGGATGACCGATGGCCAAGAAGGCGAAGAAAAAGGCGGCGGCAACGGGCAAGGCTCGTACGAAAAGTGAGATTTTTTCGGGTTTGGCGGATTCAACCGGACTGACCAAGAAGCAGGTGGCTTCACTGTTCGAAGAACTCGCAGGTCTGATCAAGAAAGACCTGGGTACTCGCGGACCGGGGGTATTCGCACTACCCGGGCTGGTCAAACTCAAGAAGGTAGTCAAGCCCGCCACCAAGGCACGCAAGGGTGTCAACCCGTTCACGGGTGAAGACACCGTTTTCAAGGCGAAGCCCGCACGCCGGGTCGTCAAAGCTCAGCCGCTCAAGGGGCTGAAGGACATGGTGGCCTAGCCGACGATCGCTCGCGATCTGAACGACGCCCCCGCGGTTCGCCGCAACGAACAACCGTTTCGTTGCGCGGGCCACGGGGGCGTTCTCTTGTTTTGAACTCGCCCATCGTGCCGCTTCCGCCGATAAACCTCGGGGATTCTCACCAAACGGGAATCCTATTGGATACGTGATAAGAATGTTGACTTTGTTGTCACGTATTTTATAATAATTCTTGTTGTCATAATGTTAAAATCGTAAATGGCAAGGATAAAACGATGAATTCTCCGCCGCTTCGTGATTTCCTCGAAATACCGTACGAACAGCTCGCCGAGATGAATCTGGAAGCGAAGGAGCAGCGAAAATCGCGCGCTGCCTTCGGTGAGATCGAGGACGGTCGCCGAAAGTACCTGGCGGAGGAAAAACGCATCAAGGCTGTCACCGTCTGTTTTTCGGACGTTGAAGGCCGGATGCACACGTTGGACTACGACAAGAAGTTCCTCCTGCGCTCAGCCGACAACCTCACCTTCGACGGATCGTCGATCAAGGGATTCACCGTGCAGCAGGAATCCGATCTGCGTCTCAACATCGATTGGCCGGCGTTCTACTGGCTGCCGTCCGACATCTTCGGACCGGGCAAGGTGCTGGTGTTCGCGGATGTGATGACCCGCGACGGGGCACCCTATCACGCGGACACGCGCGGGATGCTCAAGACCTACGAAAAAAACCTCTACGACAAGGACAAGACGGAGGCCCATGTCGCGGCTGAGATCGAGGGGTTCCTGTTCAAGGGCGTGGAGGCTGAGCGTCATTATTGCCGGGCGCGGGAATTCGAATTCGTCACAGAGGGCGGCTACTACCATTCGCTGCCGCAGGATCCGCTACGCAGCTTTATCGACACCGCTGCTGAGGTCCAGCGGGCTATGGGTTTCGGAAACGAGAAGGACCACCCCGAGGTGGCGCCTTCGCAGTTTGAGATGAATTGGAGTTACGAGCTTGCGTCGATCGCAGCCGATCAGATTCAGCTTTACAAGCTGGCCTGCCGGCGGGTTGCGCACCACTACGACGCGACAGCCTGTTTCCTGCCCAAACCGCTGACGGGCATTAACGGCAACGGCATGCACACCAACATCTCGCTGTGTCGAAACGAGAAGAACATTTTTCACGACGGGAACGGTGCCGACGGCCTGTCAACACTGGCGTGGGAATTCATCGATCGCATTCTGCACGCTGCCAGTGATATCTGCCTGGTGCTGAACCCCAGCGTCAATGCCTACCGCCGTCTCGATCCCGAATACGAAGCCCCCAACCAGATCAAAGCCTCGGCGGTGAACCGGGCGTCGATGATTCGTATCCCGCTGGCCAACGAGCGGTCGGCGCGGGTCGAGGTTCGTTCGATATCGCCGGACGTCAATCCGTATCTGCTCATCTTCACGCTGCTCAAGACGGGCCTTGAGGGTGAAACGCCGCCCCCGGACGACACCGAGAAGCGTTCGCGTACGCGGTTCCTGCCCGACAACATTTACGACGCCATGCGCAACTTCAAAGCCAGCAAGTGGACGACGCGACTGATGGGCGAGGAATTGCAGGCCAAGTACGCCGAATCCAAGCAGGTGTCGGCTGATCGCTGCCCGCGAGCGTTGGGCGAAATCATCAAGCGGTCCGAAGTCCAGTTCCACCACGAGGTGACCAACCAGTCATTGTGGAAGAATTTCTGACCGGCTGCGACTGAAAATGAATTACAACACAAGACTCGTCGCAATGGTGCGGTGGGTTTTGTCATATCCAATAGGGTTTGCTCTCCTTTACTCTTTTGGCGAACGTTCATCTTGTGGTATCCTCTGGAACATGACGCCCGCAATATTCAGGGAAGTACGAAGATACGTGCGCGGAGACGTGACGCCCGAGGTCGTCGTGGGCGCAGCCGAACAGGCTCGATTGAAACCCGTCATGCCTGGTTCCGATCAAATGAGCTTCAAGGCGTCACTCAGTTTTTGGAGCTTCGGCGAACGCGTGACCGTGGAGGTGGGTTCTGTCGCCGGCAACAGCGTGATCGACGTTTCGAGTTCCTGTATTCTTCCAACGCAAATCGTGGATTGGGGAAAAAATGAACGCAATGTGCTGGGACTATTCAACAAAATCGATAAGGTGCTCGGCGATGAATGCGAGCACGAGGTGTGCCTGTTGTGTGTGCGATGCAGCTACCTGCTCGTGGGAATCTCGTCTGCAACGTGCCCTGAATGCGGCTATGTGCATTCTGCTCACGACAAAACTCGGACACAGGAGGTGGCTACAGTCAGGAACGGGATCGCAATGGCAGTCACCATCACTTTCATTGAACTTGTCATCCTCCTCTTGCTGGATGTCTCAGGGGCGAATGCATATGTTCCCTCGATGCTACAAGGTGTGCGCGGTGTCGTGCTCCTCGTTTCGTTGAATTTTGCTGTTATTCTCGGGAACGTCGGATTGAATTACCTGATGAAGCGATTTCGCTGGCGACGTCGGACAGCAGGCGCAGCGAGTAAGAATGAAAACAAGCCGGGATAGGGGGCCGACATCCTCAATCGGCCCGCCCCGCTTCCTCAATTGAAAAATCCTCAAAACAAAACGTGTCACAAGGGGCGTATGATTGATACGCGGTATCGCTCGTTCGACGCTTTGAATTGGCCTCGATGCGTGATGTGCATTCCGGTGTTGCGTTCTTGTAAATTGGGTGTTCAGCCAGAAGTAAACACCGCAATCATCGATCCTGTCTGTGGAAAGCCGCTATGCATGAATCAAACCCTACAGACCGTTTGAGAGTTGCTTGGCGTTGTGTGCTCGCGTTGGCGTTCTGGCTGCTCCCGCCTTTATTTGCCGCGTCCTCGTACTTGCTGATACCCAGCGTGTCATGCGGATCACCTGTCACCGCTGCGCGAACAAGTGGTTTTGGGGTGTTCATTGTTGTGGGGTTGCCTTTTCTCGCGTGGCGGGTTTTTCACTATCGTAGCCAGCCTCGTTCTTGCGAGTACCGCTTTTTCCGTTGGAGCTACATTCTTTTCCCGGTATGGGCACCGATTTTCTATTGCGCATTTTCGGAATTCATCATCGCGTACGGATGACAACCCAAAGGTAGCCGGGGCCTGTCCGCTCCCGCTAAACCCGGCGTGGCGGGCGGTCCATTAGGAATGACAGGCGGGGGAGGTCGTCGCTGTGTACGGATTCCTGGAGCATGGCCCGGGCGCGGCGAAAATCGGTACGTCGTGTGACGTGTGTCAGCACGATGTTGGGGCAGCGCAAGCGCCCGACGATCTCGCGAATGTCGCTGACGTGGATGTGGTTGCCGACGCGGGCACGGCGAAGATGATCCCGCTCGTAGAACGTGCATTCCAGCAGCAGAACATGGGCATCGCGAACGTGCGGCAGATCGAAGAAATCGCCGTTGGCTGTGTCGCCGCAGTAGGTGACCAACGCATGTTCGACGGTGGATTCGATTTCCACACCCTGCTTCTTTAACTCCACAAGCTGAGGCCCCGTCTTGCCGACGAATTCCGGCTTGAGCTTGTGACGACGCTCGATCAGGCTGAAGCCGAGGGCCTTCCCGTGATGCAGGACGTCGAACGCGCGGATGATCAACCCGCGGCGAATCTGAACCTCGTCGCCAGCCAGCACGCCCTGCACGTGACTTGGCGCGGGGTGGCCTTCGATGTCGGCCCAGACGTCCATCAGCTTGCGAATGTTGGCGGCTTGATCGCGGTGAATAATCACACGCCCCGCCCCCGCACCGATGAACCCGCGCTGGGAAAAGTAGTACGCGACACCGGCTGCGTGGTCCATGTGGCCGTGGGAAATGCAGACGTTGTCGATGGGGATGATCTCGCGCGGTGCTCTGCCGACGTCGAAGCAGACGTTCAGCTCGGGCAGGCCGATGACGGTTTCCTCGCCCGCGAGGCTGTATCCCACGAGGGCAATGTCGCCCACGCGTCGTTTGTTCATCCAGGTCGGCATAGTGGGTGCCTACATTAGGGAGGTTTCCGGTCGCGTCCAGTGCGGCGGGTGTGAAAAAAGTCGGCGTTCACCGATCGGCGTGCGGCGGTTACAATACGGGCAGACACACGGAGTCCCGCGAACGATGCGCTGCCCCGGATGCAAGAAAGCGAATAAGGACAAGGTCATCGACTCCCGCGCGACGGAGCGCGGCTCGGTCATCCGCCGGCGACGGGAGTGCCTGGTCTGCGGGCGGCGGTTCACCACCAAAGAGCGCGTGGAGGAGGAAATCCGCGTCTCGGTCGTCAAACGCGACGGCTCCCGCGAGCCGTACGTGCGTGACAAGATCATCCACGGCCTAAGGCACGCCTGCTACAAACTCCCCGTGACCGATGAGCAGATCAACCAACTCGTCGGCGATGTTGAAGAGGACATCTTCCGAAACCACGATCGCGAAGTCACCAGCGAGCAGATCGGCGAATACCTCGTCGATCGCCTTCGCCAGTTGAGCGCTGTGGCATACGTCCGGTTCGTCAGCGTCTACCGCAAGTACAGCGACGTTGAAGAATTCGTGGACGAAGTGCGCAACGTTACACACCTGACCGAAACAAACATGCCCGAGCAGGGTTCACTCTTCGACGGATAGCATCGCACCAAGAGGTTTCTTACGAGCCGCCGACTTCAGTCGGCGCGGACGTTTTTAGCGACGATTGTCTTCTTCCCAAACGATGCAAGAGCGATCGCAGCCAGCAACTCAAGATTGGGCATAGCCACCAGGCGATAACGCACGCTGCCCACAAAGACGGCGTGCATCAGCAGGACCGTCAGCGCGGGAATCAGCAGCGCGACAACGGCGGATCGATTGCGGCGGAGCAGAACGACGCAACCCCACACAGCCAATACGTAGACAGGCAGCGTCCAGCCGACGCTTACCAGCCTGACGTAGGAGCTTCTGAACTCCCGTGCGTTCGGAACCGGCGACCACGTGCGTGCGATTTTCACGAGCGCAAGTTTCGCGATGCGCATGGCGTCGTCGCGTATCGAGCGTATCGACTCACGCATGAACCAGTCGTTCCATTCCTTCTCGCCGAGATGACGGACGGCGGGCATGTTCTTCACGTCCGCCAGATCGCCTTCGCCGGTGGCTTGAGGCCCGACGCCATCGTACAGGCTTATCCCGCCGCGATGCGTCAGCCAGCACAGGTGGCCTGTCACCTGCTGGTTGCGCACCGCCCACGGACACATGGCCAGCACAAAAACCAACGTCGCAATCCCGCCGCCGACGATGGCGGACCTGTCCCGCCGTACCACGATCATCAGCCCGATCAACGCGAGACACGGCAGGACAGACGCTTCGCGAATGAGCACGCAGGCAGCAGCCACAAGTCCGACGACGATCCATCGGGTTTTTGTGATCGGCGCATTGCGATCGAACGCCTTCCACGCGACCAGGAAGAACAGGCATTGCATTGTGATGTAGATTGTTTCCGTAAGGAGCAGCGACGAGAAAAAGACCAGAAACGGGTCCACCGCCACCAGCACGCCCGCCACCAGCCCGACGCGCGAACCGCCGACGCGCGTTCCGAGCATCAGGACCAGCACCGCCGCCAACGCACCGATCGCACATTGCACCGCTTTGGCTATCAGCAGGCCATTCGCGCTTCCCGCGAAAAGGGACAGATACGCCGGGAAGAGCGGCATGCGCAGTGCGCGAAAACCGTGCTCGCCGACCATGCCCTCACCGTATGCAATCGACTCCCCGATCGACCAGTAGTCCATTTCATCCGGAAAACGCAGGGAGTGTCCTTGGCCATTGACCGCGACAATGGTCAGCCAAGCCCCGCGTGTCAGCAGCGCGAGCGAGAACACGATGAATATCGCCAGGACTGAGGGGCGGATCGTTGAACGGCGGGCGATTGGGTCGGGAATTGCAGTCACGGGAATCTAACACGGTTTCTGTTGAAGCGCAGCGAGCCGCGAAATTCAGTTCGCGCGGACATTTGCAGCTCCATTCAACATTGTTTTCAATCCCTGTTTATCCATGTCGAAACATTGCAATTGCAGACTACTGAATTGTTGCGACCGTTGAAACTCTTCAGCCATGTGCAATGTGAAGCTACGACCCGACCTCGTCTTGCGACAGGAAACGATATTTTCCCCCCTTGCAAAGGGGGGATACAGGGGGGTTTGGACCGAAACAACGTTTCGGTTCGCAAGAAGAACCTCCCCCGGCCCCTCCTTCCCAAGGAGGGGAGGAAAAGGGTTATTGTCGCATCCACAAAACCCAACAGTGTTTGTCGCCATTCGACATTGCACACGGTTGAACTCTTACCGACCGTCGAATACACGGGTTGAAAACCCGTGCCACACTTCTTGCTAACGCTCGTCCTTAATGCGACTGACGCTGAGTCGCAACACGCGCCGCGTCTGACGCGAGAGTTTGACGCGCTCGTCGAGACGCAGCCCCACGATCCATATGGGCCCAAGCATGTCGCACAGGACAGCCACGCGCTCGCGCTCTGCCGGCTCGATCTTGGTATCGATCAGAAACTCGGACAGCTTCTTGGACCCCGGCGCACCCAGAGGCCAGAACCGATCCCCCGTGCGACGCGTACGCACAATCAGTGGCGGATGCACACGATCGAAGTCAACCCATTCCTCGTTGCGATGTGGCTGCCGGCGCCAGAGATCGACTTCGTGCGGGTCGGCCTCGACGATCTCCGTTTCGATAATCATGCGCCGTACGGGCAGATGCGTCGTGCCCGGAACGTGTACGGCGATTTCCGACGCGATCGACTCGCGTGGCTCGTCGGTCGGCACGGCGAACACAAGACGGTCGTAGAGCTTGGTTACCGACATGCCGCGCGGCAGATGCACCTGCTTGCCGCTGCCGGGGTCATCGATGAGATCGAGAACAGCCTTCATGTGATTGAAGCCAAGCTCCTGCATCCCCAATTCAAACGATGCGATGGATCGCCGGACCAGTTCGGTCTGAATGATGCGTTTCTTAAGCGCCAGCGATTTGCCGTTGAGGATGAGTTGTTGATCGTTGCGGCTGATGATGAGCGTCTCGAATGTGCGCTGCGCCGTTTGGCTGAGGTATTCTTCGATCCACTTGGCCTGCTCGCCGAGGCGGAGCAGTGCTTCGCGTACCTGCGGATTGATCTGCTCTTCGATGAGCGGGAGAATCGTGTTGCGAATGCGGTTGCGTGTGGCCTCTGTTTCTTCGTTTGTGCGATCTTCCCGGTAGGGTATGCCGCGCTCGGATAGAAACTCCCGCAATTGCTTCTTGGTGAAATCCAGGAAAGGCCTAACGACGTGAATGTCGCTGATGGGGCTGATGGAGCGTTTGCGCGGAATGCCAACCAGCCCACGCACCCCCGTGCCGCGCAGAACACGATGCAAAATCGTCTCCGCGTCGTCGTCCGCGTGATGGCCGACAGCCACGAATTCAGCCCCGGTCTTCAGGCAGACGCGCTCGAGGAAAAGGTAACGCTCGAATCGGGCGGACTCTTCAACCGATCGGCCCTCGTCGGCGGCGATCGTCGCCACATCGCGACAGTCAATCGTCGAACTCAGACTCAAACTGTCCGCCGCACCCTGGACAAACGCTGCGTCTTTTTCCGCCTCCGTCCCGCGAAGCTGATGATTCAGATGGGCTACGTGCAGCGTCAGCCGCCAGCCTGACTCCTCGTTCAGAGCGTGCAGTGCGTGCAGCAGCGCCATCGAATCAGGCCCGCCGGAAACCCCCACGACGACTGATGCGTCTTCGGGAAAAAGATCCTCCGCAGCAATCTGCTCTGCCAACGATTTGATAAAGGCGGCTGGTCCCATCGTCACTCGCATCGGCGATCGCAACCGCGACCGCACCTCCCGGCTAGTACTTCGACACATCTCAATTGACGGGTTGGGTGCCCCACGGCTTTAGCCGTGGGAAAGTCGAATCCGAGGGATTATTCAACTCTCCCACCTCTGAAGAGGTGGGGCACCCAACCGTCATTCCAAGCTTGCCAAAGCACGAGACAATTCGTGAATCGGCTACAGCATCATGTCCGCCACGTCGCCGATTGTCTCGCTTAAAGTTGGGTGCGGGTGGACGGTCTCTGCCAGATCGGTCGCGACCGCGCCCATTTCGACAGCCAAACAACCCTCGGCGATCATCTCGCCCACATGCACGCCGGTCATCCCGACGCCAAGCACACGCTGCGTCTCCGGGTCGAACAGAATCTTGGTCAGACCGTCGGTGCGACCGATCGCCACCGCCCGCCCCGAAGCCACCCATTGCATCTTCTTGACCGCGACCTTGATACCCTGGGCCTTCGCTTCCTGCTCGGTGATGCCGCACCAGGCGATCTCAGGGTCGGTGAAGATGACAGCCGGTATGGTTCGCCGATCAAACGCAACCTTATGCCCTGCAATGACTTCCGCACAGACATGCCCTTCGTGGACAGCCTTGTGGGCCAGCATCGGGTTGCCGATAACGTCGCCGATCGCGAATATCTTCGGATCGTCCGTGCGTAGCTGATCGTCGACTTGAATCAAGCCTCTCTCGACGCGGACTTTCGTGTTTTCCAGGCCCAGATTTCCGGTGTTGGGTTTCCTGCCCACCGAAACCAGCACGCGATCATACGTCTTGCGCTTCGGAGCCTGATCCCCCTCGAATTTCACTTCGAGACCCTTGGCGGTCTCCTTGAAGCCCGTGACGCGCGTTTTGAGGCAGATTTCCTTGAAAAGCTTGCCCAGTCGCTTGGCCAGCGGTTTGACCAGATCGGCGTCCGCACCCGGCAGGAGTGTGTCCAGCATTTCCACCACGGTGACTTCCGCACCGAGGCTGGCATAAACCTGCCCCAATTCCAAGCCGATGTACCCGCCGCCCAAAACGAGCAGCGTCTTGGGCAACTCCTTGAGGGCCAATGCCGATGTCGAATCGAGAATCCGAGGACTCTCGAAGTCCATCTTGATGTCCTTCAAGCCGATCGGCGACGAACCCGTCGCGATGATCGCCCGGCGGAATTTGATCCGCGTCACGTCGCCGCCAGCGATATTCACCGATTTTGAGTTCTCAAAGGTGGCTCGACCCTTCACGCGCTCGATTTTGAGCTGCTTGGCCACACTGTCCAACCCCTTGGAGAGCTTGCTGACCACGCCGCTCTGCCAGGATCGCACGCCGTCGAGGTCGATTTTGGGCGGTTTGAACTCGATCCCGAAATCCTTGGCATGGTCGGCCATCGAGATTATCTCGGAGATCGACAGGAGCGTTTTGGAGGGTATGCAGCCGCAGTGAAGGCACACGCCGCCGAGCGGCCCGCGTTCCTCGATAATCGTTGTTTGAATACCCAGCTTGGCTGCCTTGAATGCAGCCGAGTAGCCCCCCGGCCCTCCGCCGATGACGAGAAGGTCGGTTTCTTGCGAGAATTCACCTACTACCATGAAATCTACTGTCCTTTCGCGAACAAACCGGAGGTCTCACCCAAGCCAACCCGCAACCGCAGCCAGCCAAACCGATTCTATCGCCAACCCGACCGTTGCCAACCGAAGGGATCACGGGCGAAGTCCCGCGAAAAATGGTAGGCGGAGACGATCAGAGCCAAGCAAGCTGTTTCTGAGAGCCTTGCAGACGATGGGCCTTGGCTTGATGTGAAATGAAACCGTCGCCCCGCGTTGAACAGACATTCAGGCCAGTTGGCGGGATTGCGCCGGTCAAACCATCGCGCGGGATGCGCTGGCGAGGGCTTGGCGGACGACGGAGGCGCGCTGGGCGCCGCCTCGGCCTACGCCCATTTCGAGCGTTTGGCCGGCTTCGTTGTCGATGTGGCCCAGATGGCGGTTGATGGCCAACCCTTCGATTTCCTCGTTTTCATCGGGCAACTCGGAAGACGACATACCGGCCATGAACGTAAACGAGCCGTATTGGTAGCCGTCGCCGGAGGAGAGGTGGGCCAGTGCGGAATCCCAATCGCCCACGGAAAGGGCACCCGAGCGGATGGCCTCCTGCATGGAGAGGAATTCCTCGGCCAGCGTCGGGGATTTGAGCTCCGTAGCCCCGAACAGCGTCACGAAAAAGTGCTTCCGACGCGGGAGGCCTGCGTTGGTTCGGGTGCGGTGCTCCATTAGCTGCTTGGCGATGGTCGGCTTCCTAAGCTCGCACGCGCCGAACATCGTTACGAAAACCTCCTGATCGCCGGACAACTCACCCTCGTGACCGCCGAACATGCAGAAATGAAACATCGCTTACCTCACCATTGCACCCGGAACTTCTCCACCATGCTTCATTCGGGCGCGGAACTCAAGTATTTTCGCGGCCAGATTGTTCAGGATAATCCCGGACCCGCCGAACAACGATCGAAATCCGCAGAACGACGACCTTGCCTTCGTTTGAAATTTTATGTAAACCATTAATACATAAATATTTAAGGTGATTTCCCGTCTCGGGCGCGGCTACGAGTTCGACGTTTTTCACCAGCGTGCCGTTTTCGGTGCGGACGTCAGCCCGGCGGTCGAAAACACAATCGTCCAAATCCAGATTCTGGAGGAATACCCGCCGGGCAGCCTCGTCGCCAAGCGCCCCGAACACATCACGAAGGGCCTCAGCCTCGGTCAGAGGCAGGGCTGGGGAAAAGGCACGATCCACGTGGGCGATGATGTCAGGTTGGCTGATCACGCCTGCCGAAACAATTCCGGCTGGAAATCCTTGATGTAGCCGCACTCGACGAAGTATTCGAAAAGCGCATCCACGCTGTCGAAAACGCGGGTGGCGGTCGCGGTGATGAAGGGCGACGGCTCGGACTTGGGCGTCCAGATGACGTAGACCTCCTTGGTGGCTTCAAAAGCGTGCTGCAACTCGCGTTCGACGCCGCTGCTCAGCCCCGGTTTGCCGCCGGGTAGTTGCGGGACGTAGCTGACGATCATGTCTGATTGATCGACGAGTGCGAAATCGCGGGCGTAAATCTGGCCGTCGATGTCGGGGGCGACCTGTGTGATGTCCGAAACGCGCAGCTCGACCTGCCGTCCGTTCACGTCGAGTTTGATCGTGTCTTCCCCACGCTGTGTCGCGGCACCGGCTTTGAAGAGCAGGTCTTTTTCATCAACGTCGCCGGGGTCGAAGGTGATGAAGTATTCATTTAGCCGACGTCGAAAATGGTTGATCTCAGCCAGGGTGTCGGGCATGTCCATCACGTGCGTCATGGGAAACGACGGGTACACGCGCTTGAGTTCCGGCTCGAACATCAGCCGGTATACGGTTTCAGCCATTACCTTCGCATCGCCTCGGAAGACGATGTAGCAAGGGTTGTCGGGGTTGACGGCCTCCGCCATCGCTCGCGTTACGACCATTTCCTCCTCACGCCAGACGAGGATGTCCTTGAGCGTGTGGGGGATGTCGTGATCGCGCTTGAGCCGTTCGTGTACCACTTCCATGTTGTCGATGAGCGTGATGTACAGGTCGGCGTCGAGGCGCACCATGTCCACATGGTCGTAGGCATGGAACAGGCCATGCTTCCAGCGAAACGTGGCGTGCGTGTTGACGATCATGTTCCCGCCGCGCTCGGCGTGGGCGAGGATGTCCTTGAACACGCTGCGGCGAAGCTGGTCGAGGCGTTTCTTGGGCAGATCAAGAATGCGCCCGGGGGCGACATCCGGCGCCTCGGCGTACATGCGATCGCCCAGGTGGAAAAGGTCCACGTCCTGCCCGCGATCCTTGCAAAGGGAGGCTAGTTCCTCCAGAAACGCTTTTTTGTCCAGGCCGACCTGGCCGGTGACCACGACGCGTACGCCCCGGTTGCCGGGGTCCGAAAACAGTTCGTCTGATTGGGAGCGGGAACTTGACATGTCGATTGATTCTTCTTTCTGGGTCTTGGGTCGTGTCGCACGCGACACAGCTAAACGGGCAAGGTAACAACTAAGATGCTAACAGTGTGACTCATGCGCTAAGATGGCTGCTCTGCCAGGAGCATGACACAGTAGACACCGTATTCGCCGCCGTGTCGGACGGCAATACCGGCTCGGGTGAACGCCGGATCGAGCAGGACCGCACGATGCGATTCGCTCGCCAGCCAAGCATCGAGGATTTCGGGCGCGGTGGTCAAGCCAGCTGCCAGATTCTCGCCGATGGTGATGTAGACGTATCCGCTGGCTGTGATGCGATCGAGCAGTTTTTCGCCGGTTTCCGGGTTTTCGTGACCGAAGAAATGGCCGTCGATCATCGAGCACGCATAATCTGCAGCCACGGCGGAAAGCTCGGAATCCAAATCCACGCCGCCGATTTCAAAACGTTCGAAATTCACAAGTCGCAGGAGTTGCTCGGAAATGTCGTCCGCGCGGGACGGGTTTTTGCACTCAGACTCGACCTCTTGCAGCTTGGCTGACTCGCCGGGGTCGGTGCTCACCGTGCGTTCCTGGCCGAAGAGCGCGGGATCGTCGACGCTGCAACCGGCTGACAGTGCGAACACACCAGCCAGTAACAAGGCCGCCGAAGGCGACTTCGAACGGAATTTCACATGGCGACGCAAGCCCAACTCCTCAGTGCTCCAGCGAACATAACAGTTTAAGATGTGCCGGGGGTTGGAGCAACCAATTCTCCAGAATCTTCTGTAACCTATTGTCAATTAAGCAGGTGCGCTCACGCGATGGAACACCAGAATACTGATATCGTCGGGCTGGGTTCCTCCCTTGAAGAATGCACCGTGATCCGCGATCAGCTCATCCAAAGCCACCGCGGCGCTTTGGCCGAAGCCATCGCACAGGCTGTCCACGAACCGTTCGCGGCCCAGCGACGCTCCGTCGGCGTCCGTAACGGCCAGGCAACCCCGAGTGAACAGCGCCAGTGTCTCCCCTGGGGCGACGCGGTCCCTGCCCGGCGTGTAATTGGCTGCCTTTTGTTCCCCGATTGCCGGCGAGTCGGCCATGAAAAGCTCCCTCGGTTCACCCCGGCTGTCCACAACGACTACGCCGACGTTTCCGGCGGTGCAGAATTCCATCGCACCCGATTTGGGGTTCATGACCAGCATGGCAGCGTCGAGCTTACAGGGCACGCGTTCCTCGCTCAGAAACCAGTTGAAGGCCCGAAAAAAGATGTGCGGCGGATCGGCATGCAGCCCGGCGTTACGGAAGGCGGCCCGTACTTCCACCATGGCCATCGCCGCTCGCGTTGGTTCCCCGGAAACGTGGGCGATCAGGCAGGCAGCCAGCCCGTTCGGCAGGCGCATGACGTCGAAGACGTCGCCGCCGCTCCTGTCGCCGGGCTTGCAATAGACGGCCATCTGAAGCCCATCCCACTGCGGGGCGGTCGTGGGGTCCATTCGCGTCTGCACCTCACGCAGGAACGACAACCGCTCGGTATCGACAGCTTCTTGCAGGCCTTGCTGGCTGGTTACGATCGTTTCGAGTCTGGCGGCTGCTTGCGTCGCGAAGAGTGAAAAATGGTCGAGATCGTCCAGTGAAAAGGGGTCGGCGTTGGGTTTGCGGTCGATGTACACAAGCCCCAGAATCCCGCGATTGCAGCACAACGGTACAGCCATCGTTGTCGAAAGGTGTTCGCTGCGGGCGTCGGGCACGCAGATGAACTGATCCTGTTCGAGACAGCGATAGATGAAAGTCTTCATGTCCGGAGGTTCGCCGACGTTGCGACCCTCCACGTTTCGCCCTTGAACGAATTCGACGGGGCCATAGCCGTTTCGGCGAACGCCTATGAACGCGACCCGCCCGCCGAACGCTTCGAGCGTGTGATCCAGGGCAAAGTCGATAAGCCGGGCGATATCCGGGGATTCGAGCAGCTTGGCTGGGAGGGTGGTTGAGCGGACCAGCTCCCGGCCGTCGATGCGAAACTGGTCTTTCAGGTGCTTTACGACGGATGCGGGCGGCAGAGGATGGGCGCGCAGCTCTGCGACTTCGCGTGTTGCGACCGTCCGGGGTGCCTTTTTCGGTGCGGCTTGCTTCTGGTTCGATGCGCGGGAGATTATGAGCGTGAAGTCGAATATCTTGACTTCGTCGGAATTTTCCAGGGATGTTGGCTTGAGAATCGGTCGTCCGTTGAGCAGTGCTACCTGGTTATCGGCGGCTGCCTCAATTATCCACGCCCCGTCGTCCTGGAGTGCGAGGGTGGCTTGAACGGGCAGCACGCGGGCATCGGGCAGGTGGATGGTGGCGGTGCTGTCCGAGCCGATCAGGACTCGGTTAGAGTCGATTTCGGCGGTGTGAATCAGGTCGAGGCCTTCTCGTACGAGTATTCGCATCGCAATTCCGGCTGGTTTCGGCGGCTGATCCTCAAGACCCCGGCAACGGGTACAAATCGTCGCGCTGCGGGCTGGGGAGCGGCCTGGATTTTCGGAACCTACTTGGAGGTCCGCCTGGTCAAGTATATCATTGTAAAATTCGTCAGACTACTTCCGGTTTCTCCAATCGCTCTGGAAAGAAACCCACGAATTCAGCAAGAAGGACAAACGTGCAAGAGACGACGACAACCCAAAAACGTGCTTTGACGCTGGGGCATAGCCCCGATCCCGATGATGCATTCATGTTTTACGCGCTGGCCAAGAATCTGATCGACACCGAGGGCTGGTCGTTTGAACACGTGCTTCAGGACATTCAGACGCTCAACGAGCGGGCCAAACTCGGCGAGTTGGACATAACGGCCATCAGTATCCACGCCTACCCGTTTGTGTCGGACCGCTACGTGCTCACGGCCTGCGGATCGAGCATGGGCGACGGGTACGGGCCTCTGGTCGTGACGCGCGAGCCGATGATTGTCGAGGAGCTTGCGGGCAAGACGATTCTGGTGCCCGGTGAGATGACCACCGCTTTCCTCGCTCTGAACCTCCTTTTGGGGCGCGGCAACTTCAAACACCGCGTCGTCATGTTTGACGAGATTTTGCAGGCCGTCGCGAACGGAGACGCGGATGCGGGGCTGATTATCCACGAAGGTCAGTTGACCTATCGGAATCAGCAGCTTCACAATGTTGTGGACCTTGGGGCGTGGTGGATGAAGGAGACCGATCTGCCTCTGCCGCTGGGCGGCAACTGCATCCGTCGCGATCTGGGCGAAGAGGCGATTCGCGACGTGACGCGTATCCTGAAAAACAGCATCGAATTCAGCTTGGCGAACCGTGAGGCTGCCGTCGCGTATGCACTTGAGTACGCCCGCGACATGGAGCACGATCTGGCGGATCGATTCGTGGGGATGTATGTGAACAAGTGGACCATAGATTATGGTGAGCGTGGTCGGCGGGCGGTGCGTGAGCTTTTGAATCGCGGTGCGCGGATCGGGATGGTTCCTGAAATGGCGGATATCGAAATCGTGGGCTGACGCGCCTGCCGAGTGTGAGGTTGATTATGAGTAAGTCCAACGAATTGTTCTCCGCCTCTCTGTTCCTGTTGGCCGGGGTGGCCGGCTGCACGGAGCTGGGTGGTTTCTTGGCTGAGTTAGGCGGTCCGGAGGCGCCCGTGGTACCCGTGCGGTTCAAGGACCTCGGGTCGCTCGGCGGTACCGATCGTTTCGCGTGGGCCATTAACGAGAACGGCGTTGTGACCGGAAGCTCGCGGACTGAAGACGGGGCGGAGCACGCCATGCGCTGGACCGAAGAGACCGGCATGATCGATCTTGGGACGGCTGGCGGAGTTCGCGGGCGAGGGTTGGCTATCAATGATGACAATGTCGTCGTCGGCATCTCTCAGCAGGCGGACAACGTTATCTTTGCCGTTCGCTGGGCACCCGATGGGACGCCCGAGTTGCTGTCTTCGCTGGCGGCGGGCGGAAGCTCCGAGGCCAACGGCATCAACGAGTCGGGCCAAATTATCGGTGGCTCTGATGATGAGGAGTTTTTCAGGAAAGCCACGCTGTGGGAGCCGGATGGTACGCTCATTGTGCTGGGCACGCTTGAGGGCGGCGAGCGCAGCATTGCCAACGCGATCAATGACAACGGTGTGGTCGTGGGTGTTTCCGAAACCGGCGGTGTGGACACTTCGGCTTTTCGCTGGACGCGGGAAGAGGGCATGGTTGATCTCGGCACACTTGGCGGCAATTTGTCCGAAGCACTCACCGTCGACAATCTGGGCCGTATTGGGGGCCGGGCCAACCTTGAAGACGGTGGTGATCGGGTGGCGGTCGTGTGGTTTCCCGACGGATCGATCCTCAACATCGGTTCACTGGGCGGGACGGGCGGGCAGATCATTTCCATGAACGACAACGGTGAGATTGCGGGTACGTCTTCGACGGCGGCCAACCGTGCCAAGGCCTTCTACGGTACGATTGAGGGCGGTATTTTCCAGTTGCCCGATCACGGCGCGTTCAACCAGAATTTCGCGCGTGGTATCAACAATCGAGGCCAAATCGTCGGCTCGATCAACAATCCCAACCGCAGCCCGCGCGCGGTTATGTGGTCGCGCGATTTCTGAGAACTTCCGCGACAATGAACGCGACCACAGCGCGCGCGAAATCCCCGAATCCCTGGAGATTCGAGGACTGTTGCGCCCATCAGCTGCCCGTGAAGGCTTGCTGCACGATCGCGAAATCGTGCAAATCCACGTCCAGATCGCCATCCAGATCCCAGCACGCGCAATCCACTGGAATACCCGCGCTCGGCCCATTGGTGCATGCGAAGAAACTCGCAGTGTCGTTCAGATCCACATCGCCATCGACGTCGCAGTCGCCCCTAACGCTGGTTGTCGCCCCCGGCCAGAATCCGCCTGTTAGCGTGAAACCGTTTTCAGACATCGCGCCCGGATCGGATTGGCCGATGGTACCCTTGAGCGAAGAGTGGTCACCGAACGAGACCATCGTGCCGCCGCCGTCCACAGTGTTCCAGCCGACTTCGTACTGGAACCCGAACTTAACATTGTCGATTCCGGTCACGTCGAAGCCGGTGGCGTATTCAGCCAGGATCAGGAACTGAGTCACATTCTGCACGAGCGTGTCCCACGTTCCGTTTATCACCACCCACTCCGACTCGACGATGGGTGTTTCATAATGTATCCACGGTCCGATCGGCGGATACGCAAACGTTTTGACCGCCCGCCCACCGGGCCCGCTGATTTCGAAATGCACGGGCAGGCTGAATTGTCCAAATGCGGGAACGGACAGCAGTGCGACATCGGCACTGACGCGGGCGTGCGGTCCAAACGCTGCCCATGAGCCGAGATAGGCTGACGGGGCGATTGCCCGGATCACACCACCATCACCTGCGTCGGTTACTTGCAGGTAGGATGTTGATCCCGCGGGTCCGCCTGGTTCGACGGTGGCTTCCGCCACGTCGCCGATGAACGTCCAGCCCTGCATCGTTCCGTTTTCGAAATTCGAGCGAATCTCCTGGGCACCGGCTGTTGTTGTTGCGGCGAAGATGCCCAGAGCGACCGCCAAGGCAAACTCGAGACGGGGGTCGCGGTTTGTGGTTTTGGCGATCGGGGAAGCCGCGCGAACTGAACTTCGCGGCTCGTTGGGTTTGCTTTGATTGTTTTTCATCATTGCGTCTCCTGTTCTTGTCTCGTGTCGTTCAACAGAGCGATGGCTGAGACTATTCCTTGTTCTTGGAGACGTTCACACCCAGATATTCCGCCATGGTCGGATCGTTGGCGACTTCCACCGAAGAGGCCCGCGACTTGCCGTGAACACTCGGATGGAGGTAGTACCCTTGTTCGTGCGCGGGCTTGTCCTGCTCGACGGGAATGCGGTTCGCGTTGGCGAAGGCGTCCTGGCGAATGCCAGTGACCTGCCAAGACACGCGCATGCCAGGCTCACCTCCGGCGATGACGAAACGGTTGTCGCGCACCTCTTCGGCGATGTACAGATTTGGGCCCGGCGCTCTGATGGCGGTCAGTTGATAACGATAGTCGCGGTTCAGAGTCGCGAACCAATCGGGCAGTTCGACATTGGCGACACCGCCGGAGTCCAGGCTCACGTTGCCGTTGTAGATGTTCATCATGTCCGGCGATTCGACGAACGAGTGGTACAGGTACTTGTTTTCGGGATCGAGTGGGTGGTCGATTTTGAATGATCCGCCGCCCTTGCTCAGTGTCCCGGTAACGTTGACGTTGCCCGCGAACCAGCCCGCCCAGTTCGTAACACCGTTGAGCGCGACACCGAAAATGCCGTAGTTCGTGGCGGCTGAACTGACCGCGCCACCGTATACACCGGTGCGCGTGCCCGCCCCGTCGCCGAGTCCCTGGCCGAACACACCGCGCCACCCGCCGATGCCGCTCACGCCGACGCCGCGACCCTCCGTGTTGGTATTGTTGCCGTGGATGGCGGCGGTATTCGTGTTGGTCGCTGTTTGAAATGCGGCAACCGCATAGGCTGAGGAGCCGGTTCCGGGATTCACGGCGTGTATCGCTGCCCGATTGTGGACCGAGTTGGTCGACTCAAAATACGCAACCGGGCCGACAGTGTCGGCTTCAACCTCGAAGGCTGGTGCGACGGACGTGCTGTTGTTCAGCCTGAATTTTGCGAGATTTGAAATCCCGCCCTCCGCGGTAATCAGGACCGGAAAACTGTTGCCGGTGGTTTTGATTTCCAAAGCCGGAATCTGGTTGCTTGTCGACTGAGTGATCGTGACGCCTTTCACATCATTGGCCGCGTGTACGTCGAGCGTTGCGTCCGGGTTGTCGTCACCGATACCCACGTTTCCATTGGATGCTACGACCAGGCGTTCGGCACCATCAATGTACAGCGACCATGTATCTGAAACACCGTCATAGAAGTGGTATGCGTCAACGTTGCCGTTCACCGAATAGCCATAGAATGGCTTGGCTGTTTCGCTTTCGGTCGACACGTACATCCCGCCAAAGCCGTTACCCTGCTCAGGAGCGTGAACCCCGAAATATTCCGCACTGGAAACGAATTCGTCGCGTCCGACAAACACGCGGCCATCGCCGGTGATGCGCATTCGCTCCGGACGTTCTGTGAACGATCCCGGTTCAATGGTTCGAAATATCAGGTCGCCTCTTATTCCGGCCGTGCTCGGATTCGTAAGAACCGCGTCGATTTGGGCGACTGATGCCAGGCCGCCGTTTTCCGCTTCGGCACGAAAGGTCAAACGCGATCCGAACCCGGGTTCCGGTGTTCCGGAAGTCATTGCGAGGACTTCCAGAGCATTGACGACGACATCCACTTCATCTCCGATGCTGTACATCCTGGCCGCCGGTTGGTTCTGGCCCAAGACCTCGAACCTGGACTGGACAGGGTCGTATTCGCCGCCGATGACGACGTCTCCGTCGGGGGCGACATGGATGCCGCGTGTTGTCGACGCGTAGGGTGCCGCCGTCAGCGGCTGACGCGGGGAAAGTGCCGAATACCCGCCGTCGCCAGCCGGAGAACGCACCCAAATCTGTAACCACCGTTTGTCGCTGTTGAAGGCATTGGAACCGAAATCGAGTTCGATTTGAAACAGGCCTTTGTCAACCGTGACATTGTTCAACTCCACCACGGGTCCGACCTGCTGCCCGTTGACCGCCGCTGCCCAAAGTGTGCAAATGAGGTCGGCGGACGAGTCCACGCGCTGGCCGTTGAGTCGAAGTTCCCCTTGATAAGTGAACCCCGTCCCCAGCGGGGCTGCCAGTGACAAGGCTGTTGCTGACAAGAAAATAGCGGCTGTTTTGAATCCCACGTAACGTGCGTGCATCATGACGAACTCCCTAAAGAATGCTTGATTCACTCGACAATTCAATTGCGTTCACCGGCTTGCACAGTGCTCTTTGCTCCATCCAAAGACCTCCGGAAAACCGATTTCCAAGGTCGAATCTTCGGTTTTCAGCCCTCAAGACCCCCAGGGACGTTATGGACGGAGTGTGCGATCGTGTGCTGCCAGCAGGGCGTCACCTTGATTCCGTTGTCTCGAAACGCGACAATGAGTTGGGGAACCCGCAATCGGACAGCACTTTTTTGGGGGGAGTGGCGGCATCGTGCATGACGAACGCAAAACCCGTGTCACCGAAATCCTCAGCCGGGTGACTGATGAGGGCGACTCGGCGCTGCGCCAATTGATGCCCTTGATTTACGATGAGTTGCGCGCTTTGGCCGCTTCCTATCTCAAGAACGAACGCCCGAACCACACGCTTCAAGCTACCGCGCTGGCCCATGAAGCGTTCATCCGATTGGTGGATCAGGAGGCGGTACAATGGCGAAACCGTGCTCATTTTATGGCCGTCGCTTCTCAGGCTATCCGTCGCATCCTGGTTGATCACGCTCGGGGTCATTTACGCGCCAAACGCGGCGGCGGACGTCACCGTATTTCGCTCGATGAAAACCTTGCGTGGACCGGCACGAGCGAACTCGACGTGATCGCCCTGGACGACGCAATGGCCAAGCTGACAAGACTCCATGAGCGTCAAGCGCGCATCGTCGAGCTGCGTTTCTTCGGTGACCTGCCTCTAAAGGAAATAGCCGAAGTTTTGGGTGTTTCCCTCCGTACGGTCGAGGGTGATTGGGCTATGGCTCGCGCGTGGCTCAAACGCGAACTCAGCGGAGCCACGGGGTCGTGAACAAGCAGCGCTACGAATACGTCCGAGAACTGTTCCTCGCGGCACTCGATATGGAATACTCGGCCCGGGCGGACTACCTCGACCGATCGTGTGGAAAAGACACGGACCTGCGCATTGAAGTGGAATCCCTTCTCGACCATGTCGAGGTGGAAACACCCACCAGCCTGGCTATCGGCAGGATTCCGGCGGGCGGTTTGATTCCCGCGATTTGGGAGGCTTCATCAGCCGGCGACGATGCAGAGCGTGAGTTTGGTTCGGAGCTATCCGGCATGGAGGCCGCTATTCGCGACCGCGCCGTGCCGGCGACCATCGGCAGATACGCGATTATCGAGGTTCTGGGCGCGGGTGGAATGGGCATCGTTTACCTCGCGGAACAGGATAACCCGCGTCGGCGTGTCGCTTTGAAAGTCGTACGCTCCAGTGTGGCGTCGGATGCGGCATTGCGTCGATTTCAACTTGAGGCACAGGTTCTTGGCCGACTGCAACATCCCGGGATCGCACACATTTACGAAGCCGGCATTGATGATTCCGGTTCTAGCGCGCAGCCATTTTTCGCCATGGAATTGATCGAGGGCACGTCCGTAACTGAGTTCGCAGACAGGAACCGGCTGGGAATCCGCGCACGATTGGAGTTGATCGCTAAGATTGCGGACGCCGTTCATCACGCCCATACCAAGAGTGTCATTCATCGCGACCTCAAGCCGGGCAACATCCTCGTTACCGAATCGGGTCAACCCAAGATACTGGATTTCGGCGTGGCTCGGGCGACAGACTGCGATTTGATGGCCACAACCGCGGCCACCAGCACAGGCCAACTCGTGGGCACGCTGCAGTACATGAGTCCCGAGCAGGTCTCGGGCCGCCCGGAGGAATTGGATACGCGCTCCGACGTTTTCGCCCTTGGTGTTATTTCTTATGAATTGCTGAGCGGCCAGCCGCCCCACGCGATCGGCGGAAAATCCATCGCCGAGGCGATTCGCACAATTGCGGAACATCGGCCCGCGCGACTTGGCACGATGAACAAAGCGCTTCGCGGCGACATCGAAACGATCGTGGCCAAGGCGCTCGAACCGGACAAGGATCGCCGGTACGGATCGGCATCGGACCTCGCCGCGGACATCCGCCGGTTTCTGTGTGACGAGCCTATCAGCGCTCGGCCCGCGAGCACGATGTATCAAGTCACAAAATTCACGCGGCGGCACAAGCTCCTCGTGGGCGGCGTGTGCGCGCTCCTGGTTGCGCTCGGCTGGGGACTGCTCGAATCCCTTCGCGCGGAACGTGAATTTCGAAACCGGCTTGTCGAGGTTCAGCGTGAAACCGCTAAGGTTCGAGCCATCAACGAATTCCTAAACGACATGCTCGGTTCACCCGTTCCCGAACACGAAGGACACGAAGTGCGCGTCGTTGATTTTCTTCAAAGGGCTGCGGACCAGATTAATACGCGGTTCGATTCTCAGCCGTTGATCGAAGCCTCTTTGCGTTCAACCATCGGGCTTGCCCTGTTGCGACTTGGGCTTTTCTCAGAGGCGGAACCTCATCTTCGGCGTACAGTGGACTTGTCCGCGCGATTCCTCGAACCTGACCACGAAGAGACCTTGGCTGCCAAGACCAACCTGGCCCGAGCGCTCGAGCAGTCCGGGCAACTTGAGGAATCAGAGAAACTCGTGCGTCACGTCTGGGAAACTCGACAGGAAACTCTCGGGACGGAACACCTGAGCACGCTCAAAGCCCAGACGAATCTGGCTGCCCTGCTTCAAGCTCAGGGTAAGCATAGTGAGGCAGAGCCTGTCGTCCGACAGGCCGTCGCAACGTTGCGCCGCGTTGCCGGGGATGACCACGAGGAAACACTCATTGCGGTCAACAATTTCTCGGAACTGCTCGTCAAACGCGGCGCTTACGACCAAGCTGTCGCGCTCCTCGTTCCGGCGATCGACCGTATGAGCGAACGATGGTCAGCGGAACACCCGGTCACCCTCGCTGCCAAGGGCAACCTGGCCAGCGCCTATGGCGATCTGAAGCGCTTCACGGAGGCCGAGGGGCTTTACCGCGATTTGCTCGATACGCGCCGTCGCACCATGAGTGAGGACCACCCTGCGACATTGACGACTTTGTCGAACCTTGCCGATGTGATGCGTTCGTCCGGTCGACACGAAGCGGCACAACCGCTTTTCGAAGAGGCGTTCGAGGCTATGGACCGCACGCTCGGGTCCGCGCACGTCAAGACGTTGATCGCCTTGAACAACCTGGCGATGTGTCAGGTGGACGCGGCTGCGTTCGCCGATGCGGAAGGTTCCTTCGCCGAATTGGAGCTTCGATCTCAGAAGGGGATTCCGAAAAACCATTGGCTGGCCGACGTGTTTCTGCGTAATCGGGGCGTGTGCTTCTTGAGGCAGGGGCGACTGGAAGAGGCGGAACGGACGGTTGCGACTGCACATGAAAACCTGTCGCGAAAGCTCGGCGACACGCACCCGCAAACCCAAAATGCGGTTGCTGCGATCAAAGAAATCCACGAGGCAACCCAAGATATGAATGCAACCAAAGATTCATACACGAGTGATGACGAAACAGGTGATGGAGCGGGTGGAAACTGATCGGTTTGCATGGCTTCGTTCCACCGTGACATCGGTAAATCGATGCCAATACGCGCGTCACGGTTCGTTTGCGATTGCGTTTTGTGTTAGCCATGCTTGGCTGAACTACCGCTTATTCTTGTGACTCGCGAGAATTATTGTGATTCGAGACATGTTGTGGCACTTCGATTGTGATCGCGCGTGGTGACTCGGACAGCGTTTTGATGTGTCGAAGCACACGTCGATGAATCGTCGCGATGATTCGGTCGGACCAGAACCGCCAATATCCAACAGGCCTCATGTTGTGCTCGTACCACGTACTCCCTTCGAGTCGTGTGCCTCCGTTCGCTTGCGGCTTGAGCACGAATTGGCCTGCCCGGGAACAGAGAAACCCTTCCAGGTGCGGCGCATGCACATTTTCGTAGAAACTCCATTCACGCATCGGTGGAGGATTCTTCGTGACGGAAAACTGGAGGCGTATTGGTGGATTCCAGACTGTGATCGGCTCTACAAACGTGCCCGTGTTGAATTCGCACCGTCGCTCGCCAGTACCACCGGTTTCATCGATGCTTGCGCTGATCGGATAGGCGATCCCCAACCGAAACAGCCACTCCGTAGGAGGGGGCAGATCGGGAAACCCGACGACGTTTTTCCAGACGCGTTCGGGCGGAGCTTCGATTCTCAAGCTCGTCATGACCATATGTGTCGGCGCGTTGGGTTGGGTGAGGTATTCCATGCCGAGGAGCGCGGGGACGGCTACGATAATAACAAGTGTGGAAAGAGCCATTTCGCGTTTGTCGGCAGCGCGTTGTTGAATGGCTTCACCGACGAAACCACCCAGCACTCCTGCAACGATCCAAATGGGAAGCGCCATGAACAAGCAACCCATGCCTTCGGCACCTATCGCGAACATGAGTAGCTCCAACCCGACGACGCTGGCTATGCTGACAAAGCGATACGCTGCTCCGGTGCGATATCCACAGAACCCAAACACAATTGTTGAAATCAAGCCCATACCAAAAGGTGCGCCCACAAACAGGCCCAGCCCGTACATCTCAAGGACGTAAACACTCAACCCTGATATGGCGAGGCCTGCAACGATGGTGAAGCACACGGCGAAGACTGCGCTCGCGAATGGATTGCGAGGCACGGCGCGCGAGATAATATCCCGGTATGTGGGAGCGCTCTTCCGTGCTTGTGCCGTCCTGCCGCCGCGAGAGGCAACGGTTGTCATCGTCGCCAGGAACAGCAGGTTAATCGTCGGTAGAAAGAACAGAAAAACCAACCCAATCGGCATACCGGCTGATCGAAGCCGGCGTGTGGTCAAGGCGACGCCGATCCAAATGAACGGCAGGGCAATCAGCAACATCGCCCAAAAGTAGAAACGGTCTTCCGGCGCAGCTGAGAATAGCAGCGAAGCCTGTTGACCGCTGAGGTAATTGAAGATCGACCATGCCCGCCCAAACACAAAATTCGAAACGGTGCAATCCAGAGCATATTTGGCAAGAAACAGCCCAATGCCAACTGCAGCGAAGGGAAGCCGATTGATCTCACCGCGCAAGCTGAACAACCCATGTGATCGAGAATCTGTTCGGACTGTTTTTTCGGATTCTATAGTCATGACAAAATCCTGAGTCAAAAAAAGGAATTGCAGCTCAGCCAATATTCACATCGCGACAACCGCACCAAGTGCTTCGAGTGAGCCTTGTGGTCCATCTTTACGAGCTTTTTGATCGCGCCGGTGAGTTGCCCTCGCATCTGCGTGTACCCGGCAGTCACGTTGTTCTGTCCTTCCGTCTGCCGAGTTCGCTCGCGTAGCGCAGGCCGAGTGTCTCGTGGTTTGTGGTTGCCCACTCGGTCAGGCTGGTTTCACCTGCCGGTTTGGAATTTGTGCATAGAAGCCCGGCCATCAGGCCTGTTATTTCCTCGCGCGTGATGACCACATCGCCGACGATTTTGCCAACCATCCAGCCGACGAGATGTCCGACTGTGGGCGGAAAGGACATGATCGGCCTTGGTTTTCCGATGGCGCGCCCTATCTGCTCGACGAGTTCTCGGTAGGTGAATGTTTCTGGCCCGATGGCATCAACGACACGGTTTTCGGTTCGCTGGCCTTCCTCCACGGCGAGCTTGGCGATGTCGTCCACATACATGGGTTGCAAGCGGTACGAGCCGTTTCCGAACAGGCCGAAGAACGGGAACCTTCGCAGCAACCACGCGATGTTGTTGACCAGGACATCTTCACGCCCGAACAGCACGGTCGGTCGCAGGATCGAGTGCGACAAACCGGAATCTACCAACGCTTTTTCGAGCGTGGCTTTGCTGCGGAAGTATTCCAGCGGCGAGTCTTCCGAAGGGTTCGTGATGCTGAGATGGACAACGCGTTGCACGCCGGCTTCACGTGCCGCACGAAACAGGGCGAGCGTGTTTTTCACCGCGTCCGACTGCCTGAATCTGGCGTGGTTGAATCTGACCCAGTAGGTGTTGTATAGCGATGTTGCTCCTCGCATCGCTTCGATGAGTCGGGTGTGATCGTGGAACGAGAGCGGGAAAGCCTTGACTCGTGTTCCAAATGGGCTTTGTGAATCCGGCGCGTTGGTGAGCGTGCGAACCTCCACGCCAGCGTCGAGAAGCCGGCGTGCGATGTAACGTCCTGAATACCCGAAAGCACCCGTCACATCAGCGATTTCTTTGTTGGCCATTGAGTTGTCTCCGAGCGGCAAGGCTTCTTCAAAGCCTCCAGGGACCGTCAAACGCTTTACGCGAGCGGGAACACAAGAGGGTTGTCGTGAATTGCCTAACCGTTTTGATTGCTGCAATCTGCGGTATTGGCTTGTTCTGTCATGATGCAAGCCCCAGTAGTTTGCGAACCTTGTCGCCCATCTTCACGAATCTGATAAACGCCTTTGTCGGCATCCGACGAATATGCGCGTACCATGTGGTCATGGACTCGAAAAATCCGAGCATGTCGTTCAAGCGTTCGTGCGTGTAGGCGTCTTTGATGCCGGATTTTTGGGCCTTGGCAGTCAGATCGCGCAAGACAGCCAGTGTGGGGTCGATCTCCCGTTTTTTTCGTTCGTCGAGGATGACCTGGAACATCTCCCACACGTCTTTCATCGATTCATAGTGGTCGCGGCGATCGCCCATGACATGCACGACCTTGACGATGTTCCAGCTTTGAAGCTCGCGCAGGCTGTTGCTTACGTTGGATCGGGCCACCGAGAGTGTTTCGGCGATTTGCTCGGCATCCAGTGGTTTCGGGGAGAGGTACAGCAGGGCGTGGATTTGCGCTACGGTGCGGTTGATGCCCCACTTTGTGCCCATTTCGCCCCAATGAAGGATGAACCCTTGTGTCGCGGGAGTCATGTTGGCCATGTGTGTTTCTCCTGTTTCTGTTAATACAGAATATACAGCACAAAACAGTGAAAGTCAAGGCTGAGTGTTTTTTTTGCGAATGCGGACCTCGCGGCAACAGGTGAATTCGTGTGTCGCGATCCAACGGCAGTGCTTCGGGATGCTTTTTGAATACTCCTGGGGGCGTGGTTATGGCTTGCGATGCGCTTGGATTCGATGGGTTGGGTTGTTTGGTGGCGTGACGGCAACATCCAGCTATACTTCCGTCCGAGGCGCGTTCGCATTGTTTTTTTATGGCTTCGGAGCGGCAACATGAAGCCGACGTCATCGACCCACACGGAACAGGTCTGCTGGACGGAATCGAGCGGTCTGTCGTCGATTCTGCACACTTTTTCGCTGGCAGCGCATGCGGGCAAGGTTTTTCTTGCGCTGGGCGCGATTCTCGCCACGCTTGTGTGGGGTACGACGCTCGATCTGATCTGGACCGGTGCGGGCTGGGGTGTGGATGTTGATGCGCCGAGGCTGGCGTTGACCGGCGAGGCGGGCGATGCGTCGGGGTCGGCAGGTGTGTTTCAGGCGTTCAGTGCGATTGAGATGGAGTACTTGCGCGACGCGATTGAATCCGTGCGGTATGGCCGTTTGCTGGGTCGTGGGGGGCTTGAGGAATCGGCGAGCGTGAACGCGGATGTCGGCGGGCATGCGGCGCGCGGTGTGCTGTCGAACGTTGTGCTGATGGGGCGGGCGGCTGCGTGGATGTTGCGATATCATTACGTCTATACCCTGTTCTTTGTCCCCGTGATGATGTTGGCTTGGACGCTTGTGGGCGGCGCGATCTGCCGGATGGCTGCCATTGAGATTGCGCGCGACGAAAAAATCAGTGTGGGTGAAGCGGTCCGTTTCGCCCGAGCCAATCTGGGGAACCTGTTCACCGCTCCGCTGCTACCGATTTGCGTGGGTCTGGTTGTTGGTGTGATGCTCATCGTCGACGGGGCGATTCTGTCGATTCCGTGGGTCGGCGATTTGCTCGGCGGATTGCTCTTCGTCGTTGCTCTGGTCGGCGGTTTTGTTGTGGCTGTGATGGCGATGGGGACGGTCGCGGGCGGCAGTCTGTTTTGCCCGGCGATTGCTGTGGAAGGCTCGGACGCATTCGACGCCGTCTCGCGCAGTTTCAATTACGTGTCAGCCAGACCGCTGCGCTCGCTCTGGTATGCCGGCTGGCTGACCGTGTGCGGGGCGTTTGGATGGCTATTTGCGTCTTTTGCAGCTTGGCTGACGGCGGCGAGTACGCACTTTTTCGTTGGTTGGGGCAGCGCCTTGGCGTCGAGGCCCGGCAGTGCGAACAAGCTGACTGCACTTTGGGATGTTCCCACGTTTGAATCTCTGCACGCAATTCCAGGTTCCGTGCAAGGGGCGGATTGGATGGCGGCTGGTTTGATTGGTCTTTGGGTGTCGCTTCTGGGGTTGGTCGTCTGGTCGCTGCTTGCGTCCTTTTACTTTTCGGGCAGTACTGTCGCGTTTTTTCTTTTGCGAAGGGACAATGACGGCACGGAGCTTTCGGAAATCGCCTTGGACGGCGAGGATCGCGACGAGTCAGCCAGCGGCGGCGCTTCGCCGGTCAACAAGGTCGAACCGGGCGGCGACTTGTCTCTGCCTGTGATCAACGCCGGTTAGAACGTCGATCTTCTCAGCGTCGGCCTGACGGAATCTCTCATGGATACAATGCTGACAATCTGGTGGTCGGTGTGCGGGCTGCTTACGCTCGCCTGGGCGCTTCGGCACGAGAATTTGACCCGCGTGCAGCGCAAGTGCGACGTGCTTTCCGCTTCGACGTACAGCGGGCAGCCCGCCAACGCGCCGAAGGTGTCGGTGCTGGTGGCTGCCAAGGACGAGGAGTCGTGCATTGAGACTTGCGTCCGGTCCCTGCTCGCACAGGATTATCCGAATTTCGAAGTCATCATTGTGAACGATCGAAGTTGCGACCGCACGGGCGAGATTCTCGAATCACTGGCGACGGAGTTCAAGGATCGGCTTCGCGTTCACACGATTACCGAACTGCCGGCTGGCTGGATGGGCAAGGTCAACGCGATGCGTGTGGGTGTTGCGTCGGCTGACGGCGCGTATTTGTTGTTCAGCGATGCGGACTGCGAGCAGGTTTCCAAGCGGACCATTTCGGTAGCGATGCAATACACGCTTGAGCATCAGGTGGAATTCCTTTCGCTTATCCCGGTGATCAAGCCGAGCTGCGTGTGGGAGGCGATGATTCAGCCCGTCTGTACCGCGATCCTTATGATCTGGCATCAACCGCACCGGGTGAACAATCCCAAGCGCAAGGAAGCGTACGCCAACGGTGCGTTCATGCTGCTTCGGCGGGATATTTACGAACGCATCGGCGGGCATGGGCATGATCGCGTGCGACACGCGTTGAACGAAGACATCGAGATGGCCCGGCTGGCCAAGGAAAGTGGCGTGCGGTTGGTGGCGATGCAGAATCGCGATTTGTACACGACGCGTATGTACGCATCCTTCATGGAAGTGTGGCTGGGCTGGACGCGTATTTATCTGGGGTGTTTTCAATCTCCGCGGCGCGTCATTCGAGCGGCTGCGGTGCTGACGGTGTTTAGCATCCTCCCGGTCGTCTCTGTGGTGGCTTCTGCCGTTATGCTGGCCGTCGGGAATCCGGAACAGCCGTCGCAGTGGTGGTGGGTGCTTGCGACATCGTCGGCCTGCTGGTTTATGCTTCAGACGGTTATTTTTCGTTACTACCGGATGATCGGGGCACCTTGGTGGCGATCGCTTACCTACACCGGGGCCGCCCTGTTTTGTTTCGGTATTCTTATGAACGCGCTGCGCAAGACGCTGGGCTTCGGTGCGACGACCTGGCGGGGAACGTCCTACCACGCACAAACGACCAAAGCGACCGCTCATGCCGGATGACACGCAGGCCAACCGGGGCGAACCGAGTGAACGCGATACACCGCGTGCGTTCGTGACCGGCACGGGCGTTGTGTTTCAATTTGTCGGCGTGCTCTATTTCCTGGCGGCGGCGGCCTACTGGTTCCTTAGCGGCCGATTGCAAAACGATGCGAGCGTGCCCATCGAGCGATTCGCGGATTATTGGGCTGAGCCGAATCGCGCACTGACCCTCGATACGATCAACGTGTTGGCATCGTTCTGTGGTGGATTGGCTATGGCCGCGTTGGGCATAGGTCTGCAAGGTGAGCAGCGCGGCAGCGGGCGGGCGGCTTTGTTCGTGACGGGCGTGCTCGCCCTGATTCACCTGGCAGCGACCGTCGGCTACTGGGCGGTCGGTCCACACTGGTTCGGCATGCTGGTTTCGATCACGTTGGCGGCGGCTGCCACCGTGATGTTCTTGCTCGCAGGGCATAGTGCGGGTCAGCTCAGGCGTCATCCGCCGCCCGAGGATGCGTCCATTGTGGACGATGCCTGGCTCGAAGAATACGAACGCATCCGCCGCGCGTCCCGTCGCAACCATTGAGGTGTGTTTTTCGCGAATGTGGCCCCCAGCCCGACTACGGTTTACGAGCTGGTAGCGGCTTGCCGATTAGCGGGCACTGCCTCCAAAGAGAGCGCCCCATGACATCGTAGCATCCGCTAATCGGCAAGCCACGGTCACATTACGCTGACCCTCTCGGGACTGACCAGGCTGGCCACCGCCTTCCCGGAATACTATCATCCGAGCATGGTTCTCAAATATGGTTTAGCTGTCACGGTTTTAGCTTGTGCGGCCATCTGTCCGGCTGACGAGACTGACTGGCGCGCACAAACGAAGGCCGCTGTAGATCGAGGCTTGGTGTTTCTAGCAGCCACGCAGCAGGCCGACGGCGGCTGGGAGGATCGAGGACGGAGCGATCCAGCCATCACATCGTTGGTGGCTAAGTGTTTCATCCAATCGCCGGATTACGGGCCTGGGCATCCTGTGTCCAAGCGAGCGATTCGATTCATTCTTCGGAACGTGCAATCCGACGGCGGCATCTACGTACCCGATCGCGGCTTGAACAACTACTACACGAGTGTCGCAGTCATGGCACTATCCGCCACGCGACAGGCTGAGCACCATACGGTCATCCAATCCGCGCAGGCGTTCTTGAAAAAGGGCCAGTGGGACGAGGCTGAGAGTATCGATAAGACCAATTCGTGGTACGGCGGCGCGGGATACGGTTCGCACAAGAGGCCCGATCTGTCTAACACGCAGATGATGCTCGAAGCGCTCAAGCAAAGCGGCTTGTCCAGGGATGATCCTGCGTATCAGAAAGCGCTGGTCTTCATTTCACGTTCGCAGATGTTGGCGGAACACAACGATCAGAAGTTCGCACGCGGTGCAAGCGACGGCGGATTCATCTACACGCCGGCCAACGACGGCGAGAGCAAGGCGGGTGTCGAGTCGATCGGTGGGAAAAAAGTCCTGCGCAGCTATGGATCAATGACCTACGCCGGGTTCAAGAGCATGCTCTACGCCGGGCTGTCTCGCGACGATCGGCGCGTGCGTGCCGCGTTCGACTGGTTTCGCCAGCACTATACGCTCGACGCCAACCCCAACATGCCCGCCGCCCGGTCTCAGGAAGGCCTATACTACTATTATCACACGTTCGCCCGGGCGTTGGACACATGGGGCGACGAGACCATTGCGGACGCCGCCGGCTCGCCTCATCTGTGGCGGCGGGAATTGTGCGAAAAATTGTGCAAGCGACAGCGATCGGACGGCAGTTGGGTGAACGACAGCGATCGTTGGTTTGAAGGCAACCCGCACCTTGTGTCAGCCTACGCGATCCTGGCAATTCAGACCGCCGCCCGATAACCGGCTGGACTCGACTTGACCGTGAACATACGATTGCCAAGGATCATTCAGTCGCGACGATGTATTCAATCAACACCGGAGTCATAACAAATGGGCATGCCAAGTCTACGCAAATTCGACGTGCAGGCGCGGTTCGGCCTCACAGCATCCATCGCCGCGATCGTTCCTTGCCTGGCTGGTTTTGCTGCGCTTTTCCGCAACTACAACCACGAGCTTCGAGCCATCCCGTACGGTAAAGAAGGCATGTTTCAGATTATTATTCTGGGCTGTGTGCTGGCGGCAGGGGGTTTGAGCGTCGTGGGTTTGGGACTCGGTTTCAACAGCGCAGGCCAGCGTCGTAACAAGGACAGCGGCAAGTCGTGGATCGGCTTCTTCATCGGGACGGGGGTTCTGTCGCTGACGATCATTATGTTCTATGCCTTCTGGAAGCTGCGTTTTCAGATTGTCACCGGTGCGTAGTCAGGATGGCTTGGCTTGGGCGATCCGCCAACGGTCCGCCGATTTTCGATCCGGCTATGTGCGAGGAACTTCAACCCGAAATCCTGCTCGGTGCCTACGCCTCCGGCATCTTTCCGATGGCCGACGATTCGGGCGAGATCATGTGGTTCTGTCCCGATCCCCGCGCGATCATTCCGCTGGACGGCTTGTACATCTCCAAGAACCTGCGCAGGCGGTGTGATTCCGACCGATTCACGGTGACGGTGGATCAGTCGTTCGAAGAAGTGATGCACTGTTGTGCCGATCGCGAGGACGGCACGTGGATATCCCCCGAGATCATCGAAGCCTACACACGGCTTCATGAAATGGGATTCGCACACAGCGTCGAGACGCGCCGCGAGGGGAAGCTGGCCGGCGGGCTTTACGGGGTATCGCTTGGCGGCGTGTTCTGTGGGGAATCGATGTTTCACACGGAAACGGATGCGTCGAAGGTGGCTCTTGTACATCTTGTCCGGCGCATGAACGAACGCGGCTTCAAGCTGCTCGACACGCAATTCTCCACGCCACACCTCGTTCGACTGGGAGCCGTCGAAATCAGCCGAAGCCAATACCTGCGCAGGTTGAAATTGGCGTCCAGACTCGACTGCACTTTTGCCGATTAACAGGCACGATCCCCGGTTTCAGGTACTTACGGAGCGGACATGGACGTCCCCACACTCGTCAGACCACGCAGTGCGACGGCTGCGCCCGCCGACATAGACCACGAAATCTTTGTGCGCAATCTGATCGCCCTGTACCGCAAGGATCCCCAACTCGCTCAGCGCATTGACGAAGTTCCGGACGAAGATCGTTTGTCGATAGAGGCTGCCCGCTCGGGGGCGTGGACGGCGTGTGTATCGACGTCCTCCGGCAAAACGTACCTGCACAGTCGATACGATCCGCAGAAGGAGGCAGCCAAGTTTGCCGAGTCCGTCGAAATCGACGGGCGATTTTGCTTCGTCGTGTGTGGGATGGGTTTGGGGCACCATGTCATCGCGCTGTACGGTCGTCTCAAGGGTGACGCGGTCATCGTGGTGGCCGAGCCGTCGATCGAAACGCTTTCGACAGCCTTCGCGGTCACGGATTTCTCCGAGCTGATCCGGGAGGACAAGCTGGTCATTCTCGATCGGCTGGACAAGTCGTGCATGCACGAAAAACTTCAGCCGCACAACTCGCTGATGATGCTCGGTGCGCAGATTGTTGTGCATGCACCGTCTCGTGCGGTGGCCGGCGCGTTTCAGGCGGAAGCCGCCAAGATGATCACCGACCTGATCGCCTACTCGCGCATGACGCTGCTGACTCTGGTCGGTAACGCAGCCGTCACCTGTCAGAACATCGCCTACAACCTGCCCGATTGTCTGCGCACACCGCCCATCGACATTCTGCGGAACAAGTTTGCGGGTCGGCCTTGCGTGATTGTGGCGGCAGGCCCGTCGCTGCGCAAGAACGTTGACCTCCTGCACGAAGCCAAAGGCAAGGCTGTCATCATCGCGGTGCAGACGACGTTCAAGCCGCTGCTGGAACGCGGGATCGTGCCGGACTTTGTCACCAGCCTGGATTTTCACTCCGTATCCAGGCAGTTTTTCGGCGGGATCGAGGATTTTCACGACGTGCACCTCGTGGCAGAGCCTAAAGTCACGTGGCACGTACTCGATCAATTCAAGGGTCCGGTGTCGCTGCTGCACAGTGCGTTTGCGTCTGATTTGATCGGAGAAAAACTCGCCAAGCGAGACGGTCTGCAGGCTGGTGCGACCGTGGCACATCTGGCTTTCTATTTGGCGCGATACATGGGCTGCGATCCGATCATCTTCATTGGGCAGGACCTCGCGTTTACGAATCATTGCTTCTACGTGCCCGGTGTCGAAGCCCACAAAACGTGGCAGAGCGAGACGAACCGTTTCGTGTCGATAGAGACGAAGGAGTGGGAGCGCATCGTGCGCAACCGCAGCATACTGAGAAAAGTTGAGGGCATCGACGAGCGGACCGCCTACACCGACGATTTGCTCTTTACCTATCTCGAACAGTTTGAGCGCGATTTCATCGGCACGAGCGCACGCATTATCGACGCGACCGAAGGCGGCGCACGCATGCGCGGCAGCGATGTCATGCCGCTTCGTGAAGCCGTTGATCGGTTCTGTGTCGAACCGCTCCCAGCCGATGCGTTCGATTATCGCAAAACCTGCAACTGGAACGATACGTCGCGGTTCGCGGCCGCCCGCGCCGAGATCGAATCCAGGATCGGCGAGGTCGAGCATATTCACGATCTGTGTGAACAGATGAACGAAGCCCTGACAGAGCTGGAAGGATTGATCGACCAGCCGGTGATTTTTAATCGCAAGATTGTTCATGTCGACGACTTGCGCACGCGCATTCAACGTTGCCACCGGGCGATTCGCATCGTGAACGCATCGTCGCAACTGGCGGAGCTTCAACGCTTCACCGCCGACCGCAAGCTCAGCGCCAGCAACGCCAAGGGCGCGCAGTTGGCCAGAAGCCAGTTGGCACGCGACAAGCGATTCGTCGAAAGTTTCAGCGAAGCCTCGCAACGGATGGGCGAATACCTGCGCGACACACTCAAACGCTTTGACCTCCGCAGTCAGGGGAAAACCCAATGAAATGCATAGCAGCCCTGGACGTGGATTTCGAGCGAACGTCGATTGGCACGCGAAGTCGGCTGGCCGACGACATGGTCGGGCGTGCTGTGCTGACCAGAACGCTCGAACGCGTCGCGAGCGCAGAGCGGATCGAACGTGTGTTTCTCCTGTGCCCGCCGGAACGGGTCGAGACGTGTCGCGCCTTTGTGCCGGCGGAGCTGGGTCAGCGTGTTGTCGTTCAAGCCCGCCGTGTTGAATCCAGACCTTTTGCGGATATTGTTCGTGTGACACGCAAGTGGTCGCTCGATTCGTGGCGCGGGGGTATTGGCGGAACGTGCTATTTCGATGAGTTCGCCCGAAGCGACGAGTTGGCGTTGCTCGCACAGGCTGAGGAGGCTGACACCGTTTTTTGCGCGCCGGCTGCCGCTCCTCTGCTCGATTCGGACATGATCGACGAGATGATCGACTATAATGTGC
Organism: Phycisphaerae bacterium; assembly: GCA_029260215.1. Classification (GTDB taxonomy): domain Bacteria; phylum Planctomycetota; class Phycisphaerae; order UBA1845; family UBA1845; genus OFTM258. The sequence goes on along the minus strand of JAJDDQ010000031.1, from coordinate 53,766 downwards.
AAACCGCCCACGAATCGCGCATCACCTTCGCCCAGGCGCCGCCGGGTCTTGCGGGCGTTGTCTTCAGCCGCGACATTCTGTACGAGATGGGTGAGAAGCGTGTTCCGCCGGGCATCGTGCTGAGTTACAAGCCCGACGCGCCCATGATGGACCTGGCATTCAAATCCTGCTGCTTCACCGCCCCGGCAGCCGTCCGTCACGCCGGCGGGCGACTCGTGGTCGATACCGATCGTTCGTGGAAAACCGTCGAAGATTTTCTGAGCAGCAGTCAGCCGACAAACGCCGAGGCCATCGGCTCGTGGCTTATCCATCGCGAGGAACGACACGTGCCGCCTTTGCCGCGCGAGGTGGAAATCGAGCTGACCACGGAAGACGAGCTTTCAGAAACGCGCATGCGCCCACGCGGTTCGCGCGTGGGCGATCGGGGGCTGATCGATCCCGACATCGTGCGGCGCGTGGCTGGCGAGCTGGCTTCGCTGGACGATTCGCTGGTGGTGTTCGGTGGGTTCGGCGAGCCTCTGCTGCATCCGCAATTCGATGAAATCGTGACCTGCCTGCGCAGCGCGGGCGTGTACGGTATCGCGGTGCGCACAAACGCCCTGAACCTGACCGATGAGCACATTGAAACGCTGATTCGGTGCGAAGTGGATGTCGTGTCCGCCCTGCTGGACGCGTGGACGCCGGAGTTGTACAGATGTGTTCACGGACGCGAGGGGCTGGAGCAGGCGACCGCCAACGTTCGGCGGTTGTCGGAGCAGCGGTGCAGCCGTAAGGTAAGTACCCCAGTCGTCGTCCCGGAAATGACAAAATGTGTCGAAACGATGGATGAAATGGATGCGTTCTTCGATGGCTGGGTACGCGAGGTAGGCTGGGCCAATATTTCTGGATTTAGCCATTGTGCGGGGCAGCTTGAAGACCGCGGCGTCACGATCATGGCCCCCCCGGTTCGCCGGGCGTGCGGGCGGTTGAATTCCCGCGTCATGGTACTGGCGGACGGAAGCGTGATCCGCTGCGATCAGGATTTTTCCGGCATCGCACCGCTGGGGTCGCTCGCGGACGATTCTCTGGCCGACGTCTGGATAGGCAACACAATCGCTACAACCAGAACAATCCATCGCGAGGGACGATTTCACGAGCTTGCGCTCTGCGGGGCCTGCGACGACTGGCATCGTCCTTAAACAATTGTAAGTAACGGGTTTAGGTGCTTGGCGGGCCGTTTTCGATTGTACACTGACAGTTGAACGGGCACCTGGGGCGACCTACACTTCCTTGGCGGCGGTGTTTGATGAAGTGAAGGTGGAGCTGAATGAGCAATTCGCACGGAAGATACGTCGGGATCGATCTGGGAACGACGTTTTCCGCCATTGCATACGTGGACAGCCACGGCAGGCCTGTGACGGCCAAGAATCGAGACGGTCAGGCGGTGACGCCGTCTGTGGTCTACATAGGCCCCGATCGTGACGTGATCGTGGGTCAGGCGGCTCGGACGCGGGCGGCGGATGAGCCGGACCGGGTGGCGGTCAATTTCAAACGCGACATGGGCGATGAATTTTACCACCGTCGCATCGGCGGTCGGGAGTTTTCCCCGGAAGCGCTCTCTGCGCTGGTTTTGCGGCGCTTGGCGGACGATTTCCGCAAATCCGTAGGGGATATCACCGGTGCGGTCATTGCGGTGCCAGCCTACTTCGGCGACGCCCGCCGCCGCGCTACCGAGGATGCCGGGCGCATGGCTGGGCTGGATGTCGTGGGCATTATCAACGAGCCGACTGCGGCTGCGCTGGCCAACGCGTTCAGGCAATATCTGGCGGCTGGCGGATCGACGATTCAATTCGAGATCGCAGCCATCGCCGCCACCGCGCCGTCGACGACGCTGGTGTTCGATCTCGGCGGTGGCACGTTTGACGTAACCATCATTCGCATCAGCGGAGAGAATTTCAACGTGTTGGCTACTGGCGGCGAGGTGCGTCTGGGCGGCGTTGATTTCGACAAGCGGTTGGCCGACGCGGTCTCGGATGATTTCGTTCGTCATCATGGTGTCGATCCGCGCGATGACGAGATCGCGAATGGGCGATTGCTGTCAGCCTGCGAGGGTGCCAAGATCGAATTGAGCACGGCTGAGCAGGTGGCGGTTCAACTGAAGCACATGGGCAGATACCTGGCTGTCCCTTTTACGCGAAGCAAGCTTGAGGAGGTCACGTCGGACCTGCTCACGCGTTTGCAGATGTCCGTGGAGATGCTGTTGGAAGACGCGCTTCTGACGTGGGACCGAATCGACGACATACTTCTGGTCGGCGGATCCTCGCGCATGCCCATGATCCATCGCATGCTGGAGCGCGTGTCGGGCAAGCAGCCCAACATGGCCACCGCTCCCGAGCAGATTGTCGCGCACGGTGCGGCTATTCACGCTGCGATCACACAGATGGTTCAATCGCCGGTCGCGGTGGCGGCGGACGGCGGACGCGGCATGGTGCAGGATGCGCTCACCGAGGCCCCCGATGATCCGAACGAGGACATTCTGTCCATTTTCGATCGTGAGGTTGTGGAGGTGGCTACCCGGGTGAGGCTGTCCGATGTGAACTCGCACAGTCTCGGTGTGGTGGTGCGTTCCTCGCGTGAGCGGAAGCTGGCCAGCTCCGTGGTCATTCCCGCGAACACGCCGTTGCCCACCTCGCGCACGAAAGTGTTCGGGACCGAGGCAGCCAATCAGCGTGTTGTGCGTGTGCTGGTGGTCGAAGGGGAGACGCGCGACTTGCGCGGCTGCACGCAGATCGGTGAGTGTGTGATTCGCGACTTGCCCAAGGGGTTGCCGCAGGGTTCGCCGGTGGAGGTTACGTTCAAGTACGACAAGAGCGGTATGATTCACGTGTACGCGCGGGAGAAGACGACACAGATCGGATCCGAAGCCTCCTTTACGCGCGATTCCGGGTTCGACCCTGTTACGCTCGAAGAGCTGACCGACGCGATCGCACAATTGAAGGTGGAGTAAGCGCGTCCACGCACCCATAATGACTGACGAATCGCTCGATCCTTACTCAGCCTATCTCGGACTGCCGGCCGGTGCGCGCCCGCCGAATTACTATGAACTGCTGGACCTTGAGCTTTTTTGCAGTCACACGGAGCGCATCAACCAGGCCGTCCGCAAGCAGTTTCGGGTCATCAAGCGCTTTCACGATCACCACGACCGTGATACCCGCGAAGCCATTCAGGATATCATGAACGCCATCGCAACGGCTCGCGTTGTTCTGACGGATCCTACGCGCAAGGAAGAGTACGATATTGAACTTGCGGAAAATCTGGACATCGATCGCGAAGCCCATCTTTCGGCTTTGTTGGCAGCGCCCATTCCCGAGTACGAGGTCGAGGTCATCGCTGGTCCGACGCTGGTCGATGCACATTTTGAGCTTGTCGAGGGCACGCGATTCGTGGCTGGTTGCGATCATCGCTGTTCGCTGACGCTCAATTCGGATCGGGCGGGCAATCGGCACGCGGTGATTCATTGCGTGGATGGCGAGTGGATGGTCAAGCCCGCAGGCCCGGACCATCCGATTTATGTCAACGACCATCTTACGGACGAGTTCGTGCTGGCTGCTGGAGACCGGATCGACATCGCCGGGTACCGCCTGCTGTTCTCGCGTATCGATCAGCGCGAGGCGCTTCGCCGAACACGGCGTGCAGGCCCGCCTCCGTTGTCCCTCATCGTGCAGAAGGGCCCCAGTATTCCCACGCCGTTGTTCAACGTTCTGCCGCCACAGCGCATCGTCATAGGCCACTCCGAGACGGCGCTTTGGCAACTGCCCGACCGCACCATTTCCCGCCAACATTGTGCGATTCAAACGGTGGGCGACAGTTGGGAAGTCGAAGACCTCGACAGCACGAACAGCACGCAGGTCAACGGTGAAACGGTCATGCGACGCCTGATTCACGACCGGGACTTGCTCACGCTGGGCGAGTTTCAGGTCGTGGTTAGTTTAAGGTTTTGAATCCCATCTCGACCGTGTGGAGGCTAACGAAAATCTCGCACGAGTTTTGATCGTGTGTAGGCGACGCGGAAGCCGTTGCGCTCCGCGTTTCGTTGTGAGGCGCTGGCTGGTTGCGTGAACATGTACGCCCACGAACATCGGTTGGCTGCTGCGGTCGTGAGCGTCCAGCGGATCATCGCTGACTGTATGCCGCGCCCTCGATAGGCTGGCAACGTGCTGTGACCATAGCTGGCTGCGATGCCGTCGCGCAGGGTGACTGCCGCTCCGCCTGCTGGTTGGCCGTCGATCAGTGCGAGGCAGCAGCGCGCTTCGGGCAGTTGTGCTCCGGTCGCGACGATATCCACGAAGTCCGCCGTCACATCTTGGCCGTCCATGAATCCGCGTGCGACGAGTTCAGCCCATTGGTTGATTTCGCCCGGTCGTACGGATTGAATCGTGATGCCGGGCGTCGATTTGAACGACTCGTCGGCTTCGATCTTGCGGACCAGCGCATTGGAGTGTTCAACCAGGCGATACCCGCGATCGGCCAGCACGGTGGTCAGCGCGGGATCGACCAGCGGGCAGAGTTCAATCACAACGGGCGTGTCGCGTTCGCGGTAGAAAGATTCAAGGCGATCGAGTTCGGCTGCGTCCACCGGCGTCCCCATGCCCAAACCGATGGTCTGTGTCAGGTGTGAATCCCGTCCGGCGAAGCATGCGATTCCGCCGCCGACTAAAAGCGTCGTAGCCTCAATATCCGGCGAACGATCAGCCGTCACAGTCACACACCCCGCACCGAGGGCGGCTTCGGCGTTTTCGATGCGTTGTGCCAATTCTCTATTTGCGAAGAACATGTGGGAATAATATGAAGTGAAAAACGATACGTCCATGCGGGCTGCACAATTCACAGGGGGCTTGCGCGACGCATGGGTCACGTCTATGATATCCACATCGTCTGACACCGGAACAGTTAGTAGTTTGCAGTGCGAAGTGGAGGTTGAACGCAATGGCTAAGCCGAAGGTCGAGAAAATTCATCAGGGTGATTGTGTCGCGGGCATGAAGAAGCTCGACGACGGTTGTGTCGATCTGGTGTTCGCCGATCCGCCGTTCAACATTGGTTACGACTACGACGAATACGACGACAAGCGCGACGGCGACTCGTACCTTGGCTGGTCGAAGGAATGGATGACGGAGGTCCACCGTGTGCTGAAGGGTGACGGTACGTTCTGGCTGGCCATCGGGGATGAATACGCGGCCGAGCTGAAAGTGCTGGCCACGCGCGAGCTTGGCTTCACCTGTCGAAGCTGGGTCATTTGGTATTACACATTCGGGGTCAACTGCAAGTACAAGTTCAGCCGGTCGCACGCCCATTTGTTTCACTTCGTCAAAGACGCGAAGAATTTCACATTCAACGTCGACGACATCCGCGTGCCGTCGGCGCGGCAACTCGTTTACGCCGATGCACGCGCCAACAGCAAGGGCCGGCTGCCGGACGATATGTGGATTCTCCGTCCGCAGGATTTGCCCGAAGGGTTTGAATCCGACGGCGACGTCTGGTACTTCCCGCGCGTGGCTGGCACGTTCAAGGAGCGAGCCGGTTTCCACGGCTGCCAGATGCCGGAGCAATTGCTAGGTCGCATCGTGAAAAGCTCGTCGAACGAAGGCGAGCTCGTGCTCGACCCGTTTTCCGGCAGCGCTTCCACGCTCGTGGTGGCCAAGAAGCTCAAGCGAAGCTGGATCGGGTTTGAACTGTCCAAGGATTATTCGACGCGGGGCAGCAAGCGTCTGGAAGACGTTCAGCCGGGGCATCCGCTGGATGGGGCGGAGAACCCGCTCGCCAGCGCACCGAACACAGCCAACGGAAAGGTGCGTGTTGACGGGCGTCGCGTGCGCAAGCAACGCCCGAAAGAAACATCCAATCAATTATTCGATTGAGACTTGTGTATTGAGTAGCGTCCGCGCGAACTGAGGTTCGCGGCTCGTTGGTGGGAGATGTCTATTGGCCTTCCGTTTCGGTGCTTGGCACGAAGAGTGAAATGATCACCACGATGCCGAGATTCACGCCAACGCAGACGAGCAGTTGAATGCTGTTCAGATGGGGCACCGCGTTCGCAAGCGAACCGCCCAACCGTGTCACGCCGTCCATAATCTGATTCCAGAATTGCGTCATGAGTACGCCGGCGATCATGCCGACGATGACGCCGGATCGCGAAGCACGTCGCCAAATGCTGCCGAGCACAATGGCGGGGCCTAACCCTGCGGCGAGACCGCCCCACGCATTGAGCACGGTGTCGAAAACCTTTTCACTCTTCCAAGCGGCCCACACGCCTGCCACACCGAACGCGACCACCACGAGCCGCGACAGCCACACGGCTGTCCTCCCGCTGGGATGCCCGCCGAGCAGCTTGACGTAGATGTCACTCACTACGGCTGACACCGCCACGATAATTTGCGAATCGACCGTGCTCATCATGGCTGCCACACCGGCGGACAGAACCAAGGCTGCGAGCACCTCGGGCAGCAACTCCAGTGCGAGCAGGGGCATTGCCATGTTTTGATCTTTGCCGACAAGCTCGACATCGAGAACAGCCCGGGCCGTCAGTCCGACGAACAACGAACCGTACAATGCGATGAGCGACCAGACGATTGCGATGAACGAGCTTTTTGCGATCTTGCGCGGGTCTTCGATGGCCATGTACCGTGCGACGATGTGCGGCTGACCCGGATAACCGACACCCCACGCAAGCCCCGACAGCACGACGCCGAATGTGAAGGCTGTGCCCGCCTGCCCGTTGTCCAAGGCGAGGAACATATCGCTGCTCGCGTGCTCGACCATGGCAGCCCACGCCTCACTGAACCCGCCAAGCTTTAGCACAGCGAAAATCGGCACGACGACGACGGCGGAGACCATCAGGATGGCCTGTACGAAGTCCGTCCAGCAGACCGCCATGAATCCGCCCACAGCCGTGTAGCCGAGAATAATGACCGCACCGATGAGCAGGCCTTGGTGGTAGAAGGTTATGTTGGTCTCGCCCCACGGCACGCGTCCGGCGAACGCGGTACGGAATACGTCGCCGGCTGCGTTGAATTGAGCGGAGATGTAGACCACGTAGAAAACGAGAATCGTCAACACGCTGAGAACGCGGATGATCCGCGTGCGATCGTTGAAGCGCGTTTCGAGAAAGTCGGGGATGGTCAGAGCGTTGCCCGCGACGGAATACTTGTGCAGTCGCGGGGCCAACACCATCCAGTTGAACATCACACCCAGCGAGCAGCCGATGCACGTCCACACCATGCTGAATCCGCCCGCATAGGCGGCTGCGGGGAGTGCGATCAGCAGCCAGCCGCTGAAGTCGCTTGCCTGGGCGCTGAAGGCTGCCACCCACGGGCCCAGCTTGCGACCGCCAAGCACGAAATCGTCAAGGTTCTTGTTGAACCGTGAGCAGTACAGCCCCACGCCCGCCATCGCGGCGAGATAAATGCCAAAGACGATCGCCAAAGTCATCGGGCTTTGTTCCAGTTTTTGATGGTGTGGATCAACGCAGCCAGGAACATGACAATGATTGGCGCGATGAGCCAAAATTTGGTCTCACCGGGTAGCGATGTTTGCAACAGCAGCAGCGACAGGTTCATGGGGTGGCCTTATACGCTTGGAAGGATGCTCTCTTCGTTCTCTTGCATGCCCTCGAACAAAGCCGATCCAATGCGTACCAGATTCGCACCGCATTCGACGGCGATCTCGAAATCGGAACTCATGCCCATGCTGAGAACGTTGAACGCGGCTCCGACGTCATAATCGCTGCGCATTTCGTCGTACAACTCGCGCACGCGCGTGAACACGCGGCGGACGTCATCCCCATCCTCAATATTTGGGGCCATCGACATCAACCCGCGCAACCGCAACGCCGGCATCGACGCGATCTGCTCGCCAAGATGAGCAGCCGCACAAACAGCCGCCCCGCCCTTTTGCGGTTCGTCGCCGCCGTTGACCTCCAGGAGCACGTCAACGCGCCGGCCTACCGACTCGGCCCGCTTGCTAATGTCCTCTACCAGCCGCAGCCGATCGACCGTATGAATAAGCGTTACGAACGGCACAATCGGCTTGACCTTGTTGCGTTGTAATTGCCCGATCATGTGCCAGCGGATGGGGGGTGCATCCGGCTCCTCGCGCGGCGGATATTTCTCAAAATATTCCCGACGCTCGACGAGCTGCTGCACGCGACTTTCGCCAAGATCAACCATGCCCAGCCGCACCAGAGCGGCGATGGCTTCGATCGGTGCGTACTTGGTGACCGCGATCATCCGCACGTCGGCTGGCTCGCGCCGGGCACGAAGACACGCCTGCTCGATTCGGCCCACAACCGAACCAAGGTTGCCACGCAATTTCTCGTCGAGTACACCCATGTTACAGTAGCTCTTGCGCATGCGGCGATCATAGACCGAGTCATCCCGCACCGCCAGAAAAAGTTCGGGCAAACACATGATAGAAGTAAGCGACATCATAATTGAACCGCCCGCCGAGGGTGTTGTTGTGGACCCCGTGCAGTGGTTCGACGACCCCGGCGAAGTTGAGTTGGAGATCGGCTGCGGCAAGGGCGGGTTCCTGCTGCGTCGTGCGATGAGCCATCCCGACAAACGACTCATCGGCATCGAGTGGGCCAACAAGATATTCCGTTACACAGCCGACCGTATGGCCCGCCGTGGCGTGACCAACGTCCGCATTATGCGCACCGACGCACGCTACTTTGTCATGCAGCAATTGTCCCCAAAGTGCTTGTCCGCCTTGCACATTTATCACCCCGACCCTTGGCCCAAGAAGAGGCACCACAAGCGGCGGCTTATTCAACAGGATTTCGTCGACGCAGCCGTCCGTACACTGCGCCCCGGTGCCCGCTGGGCTGTCCAGACCGATCACGCGGAGTATTACGAGCAAATCGAACCGCTTCTACGGTCTCATATGCAATTGCGCGAGGTGCCGTACGACGACCCCGCTTTCGGTATTGAGAATGAGAAGACCGCGACGAACTACGAAACGAAGTATCTGCGCGAAGGCAGGCCGATCTACCGCCTCGCCGTCGTCCGCCGCGAAGAATAGCGCCAGAACCGCGACACTGAAGTGATTTTGGTTTACACCAAGCGAGCCGCGAACTTCAGTTCGCGCGGATATTCGGACTCAAAGAACGTCACCAGCCTCGACCAAACCGCCGGAATCATGCATTCGACGCCGGTGCCTCGAAAGGTTAAGTTGGTGGGTGGGACGGCTGCGTTTGAATGAGGTGATTTCGCAGCGTGGCCATACGCTCACAACGGCGGAGAATTCTGCAATGAACCAGGAAACACAGCAAGTCATCGATGCGTTGAAGGAAGCCTTCGCGGACATCGACTTCCAACCGGCACCGCTCCTCGATCGGGATGGTAAACCGGGTGTCGAGCAGGTATTCGTGCGTGTGGCAGCTGTTCGACTCGAACCCGTGATGACGTTCCTGCACGACGATTCGCGCTGCGATTTTCAGCAGTTGTGCGATCTCACCTGCGTGGACTACCTCGAATTTCCCAAAGCCCGCGACCGCTACGGTGTTATCTATTCACTGCTAAGCCTGCGTCGCAATCATCGCCTGTGGGTGAAGTGTTTCGTGAACGATCCTGACCCCGAGGTGCCCGCCGTCACCGGAATCTGGCACGGAGCCGAGTGGATGGAACGCGAAATCTGGGACATGTTCGGCATCCGTTTCACGAACCACCCCGATCTGCGTCGCATCCTCACCTGGGACGGTTTCGAAGCTCATCCCCTGCGCAAGGACTACCCCCTCCGAGGCCAAGGCGAACGCGAGAATTACAAAGTCCTTACTCGCGACAGCCGGTAGACGAGGAAAAGGGGTCGGACGAGGAAAAGGGGTCGGGAGTCGTTTGTTGTGCGTGAGATGGATCGGCCCGCTTTCGTTCGAACCACAGCCCGTAATCACAGAAACGACTCCCGACCCCTTTTAATCGGATTTGACATCCGTGCGTATCCGGTGGACGTTGTCCGGCGATGATCCGACTGCGTGAAGTTCGCAAAGCCTACGCCAATGCCGGTGCTTTCGCCGTGGACGGGGTCGATCTCGATATCGACGCCGGTGAATTTCTCGTCCTGCTTGGCGAGTCCGGCTGCGGGAAGACGACGACGCTCAAGATGATCAACCGGCTCATCGAGCCAACGTCCGGGCGGATTGAGGTCGATGGACAAAACACGCAAACCGTCGACCCGGTCATGCTTCGGCGATCGATCGGCTACGCCTTTCAAGGCGTCGGCTTGTTCCCTCATATGACCGTTGGGGAAAACGTAGCCGTCGTGCCCAACCTGCTCGGTTGGCTTCGCAGGCGAACGGATGAGCGGGTCGACGAGCTACTGTCGCTGGTCAATCTCGAACCGAACGATTACCGCGAACGCATGCCCGGCGAGCTCTCCGGTGGACAGAGACAACGCGTCGGGCTGGCTCGAGCACTAGCTGCTAAGCCGAAGATCATGCTTATGGATGAGCCGCTCGGTGCCCTCGACCCACTGACGCGCGATGCGCTTCAGGACGAATACCGAAACCTGCACGATCGACTCAGCCTGACCACCGTGATGGTCACGCACGACATGACCGAAGCCCTGTTGATGGCTGACCGCATCGCCGTCATGCTCAACGGGCGAATCGTTCAGACGGGCACGCCGCGCGACCTGCTGACCGACCCGCACAGCGACTACGTGCGCTCGCTCATGGAAACACCAAAACGGCAGGCGGACAGGCTGGAATCGCTCATGAATTCGATCGGTTAATGCTCATCGCTGCAATCACGGAAACGTCAGCACAGCTTCATGGACAACTTAGCCTACGAACTGAATGACCTGCCCGGCAACCTCGCCAACCATCTGATGATCAGCGTCATTCCGCTGGTCATCGGGGTAGCCGTCAGTCTGCCGCTGGCCATCTTTGTAACCAGGCGCGCCCGCTATCGATACGGCGTTCTGACGGTCGTCGGCGTGATCCAGACGATACCAAGCCTCGCCCTGCTCGCGTTGATGGTGCCGATCCTCGTCGCGCTCAGCGTGGTAACCACAAAACTCTTCGGATTCGAAATCTCAGCCCTGGGCCTGCCGCCGACCGTGGTGGCCCTAACGCTCTACAGCATGCTGCCCATCGTGCGTAATACGGTCACGGGAATCGACGAAGTCAGCGGCGCGCTGACCGAGGCTGCTCGTGGTCTGGGCATGACCGAGCGCCAGGTCTTGTGGAAAGTCGAACTTCCGTTGGCTGCCCCGGTAATTATCGCGGGCATTCGAACCGCCACCGTGTGGGTCGTCGGTATCGCTACACTCGCGACGCCCGTCGGCCAGCGCTGCCTGGGGAATTTCATCTTTCGCGGATTGCAAACACGCAACTGGACAGCCGTCCTGGTCGGATGCGTCGCAGCCGCAGTGTTGGCCATTCTGCTCGACATGCTGCTCGGTGGGATCGAACGTTCCGTCAAAACACGAAACCGCGCGCTGGGCCTGTCATGCGGCATTGCGTTGGTGGGGTTGTTGGTCGGGGGCATGGCTGCTCCCACGCTTGCGAAGCGTATGAGCGCGGGCGCGAACAATTTCGACGGCCCACTCGTTGTGCGAATCGGTGCCAAGACATTCACGGAGCAGTACATTCTGGCCGATGCGTTGGCTCAACTGCTCGATCGCGCCCACGTGCCGTCGGATAAGATCGAGAGTTTAGGCTCTACCGTCGTGTTCGACGCGCTCGCATCAGGCGACATCGATTGCTACGTCGATTACAGCGGCACGATCTGGGCCAACCATATGAAACGCGCGGGCACCGCCCCAGCCGCGACCGTTCTAAGCGAAATGACCGACTGGCTGGCCACCGAGCACGGTGTGGTTTGTCTGGGGTCGCTCGGTTTTGAAAACGCTTACGGACTGGCGATGCTGAACGCAAAAGCAAAGCAACTCAACCTCTCAAGCATCGCCAATCTGGCAAACCATTCACGCGACATGAAAATCGGTGGCGATTACGAATTCTTTGGCCGACCTGAATGGCACGCGATTCGCGATACGTACCATCTCGCCTTCTCGGAAAAGGTCAGCTTCGATTCCACGTTCATGTACGAAGCCGTCGCCCGCGGTGAGGTCGATGTCATTTCCGCCTTCACCAGCGACGGGCGCATCGCCGCATTCGATCTCGTCGTGCTCGACGACCCAGCCAACGTCATTCCGCCCTACGACGCCGTGCTGCTGCTCTCCGCCAACGCTGTTCGCCGCCCGGAAATCGTCAACGCACTGAAGCCGCTCATCGGCACGATTTCTGTCGACACCATGCGCCACGCCAACCTCATGGTCGATCGCGATAAGGACAAGAAAACCGTTGGTGAAGCAGCAGCTTGGCTTCTCGATCAAGCGGGCGAGACCGCGAGACAAGAATCGAACTGATCGAAGAAGTGCGAGCACCGCGACGGTCAGTGTGCAGGGTATTTCTGATCGGCGGAACGGTCGCCGGTGATGGAAATGAGGAATCCGCCAATCGCCAACAAAGCCACAGCGATCGCGATGTAAAGCGGTGGCAGGTGCGTGGGGGGACCGGATTCGGACAGGCCCAAGCGCTCCTGAAGAGCGGGCGCCCGGGCCAGGGCGAGCGCGGAACCATTGTGCATGGCATGTACGATCACCGCCGGCCAAATGGAACGCGACTGCCAACAAATCCATCCGAGCAGCACGCCGAGGGTGGCTGTCACGGGGAATCGAAAGATCAGGAAATGAAACGCGCCGAAAGCGGCTGCTCCACAAAGGATCGCGGGCCACTTGCGCATCGACGTGCGCAGGCCGCTGAGCAGGAAGCCGCGAAAGAAAAGCTCCTCGCACAGCGCGGGGCCTATGGCGATGACCAGCACTGCCACCGCAAACGGCATGGCCTGCAAAGCGTCGGTCATCGCTTGGCCTGAATCCTTGAGGATGTCGGGCGTGCCGAACAGGCGATCCTGAAACACGAACAATTCGTGGGCCAACACCCATGTGGCAGACCCGACAAAGATCGCGCCGAGGATGGCCGGCCATCTGGGAAGCCGCAGGCGAAACGTGGCGATGGTATTGATTTTCGCATACAGCGCGACGCCCACCGGAGCCAGAACGAAGAACACAGGCATAAGTGCTGTCGTCCAAAGCAACACGCTTTCCATATTGTCGGGCGATGCGAGTTGCAGGGAATTCTGAAGATAGAACCAGACGGGAAACAGCACAGCCGCATAAAGGCCAGCGAGAGAGAGTGACGGATACTTTTGAGGCTTCATCAGTCTTCGAGATACTATCGCCCGCAGTGAAATCGAATCCGCGAAGAGCACGGACTCCTTGCCAAATACCTGCGCGGCGACGGTGACGGCGACGGCTGCGTACAGAGACGTGGAAAGCAGCACGGTCAGAAAAGTCGAGATGCTGACCTCCACACCGCTGAGCAACTCGCGCGTCAGCAACACCATGTTGGCCACCGGCAGAACGATCATCACGCCCTCAAGCCGGGAGGCGGGCAGCGCAGCGATGCCTCCGGGCACGAGGACGAGCATGATGACGGGCATGACGTAGTTCTGGGCTTCCTTGAACGTCCGGGCACAGGAGCACACCGCGATCATGATGGCTGACATCAGCACGGCGAACGGTATGAGCGAAAAAAGAACGACCGGGAACGCCCACAACGGGAACGCCTGCTCAGCATCCTCCGCGCTTTGCATGAGCGTCTCGCCGAGGCCGCCGAAGTATACGGTGGCGGTCACGCTGGCGATGTTCAGGGCGGCGGCGATGATGGCGATGGTGGTGACAGCCATAAACTTGCCGACGATGAGGTCCATGACCGGTACGGGGCAGACCATGAGCGATTCAAGCGTGCCGCGCTCGCGCTCACCGGCGGTCAGGTCGATGGCGGGATAAATGGCACCGGTCACGGTCATGAGCACGAGAATGAACGGCAGGATAAGCCCGAGCACGGAACCCGGGGTCGTGATTTCCTCGCGTGTCAGCACGATTGGTTCCACCACGGCGATTGGAATGTGCAGGCGGGCCAGGTTGCGGTCGCGTTGCTCGTCGCGCACGCGCATGAAAGCCTCTTCAAGGAATTGCCCGGCAATCTGGCTGCGCATTTCGTCCTGCTGAACGACGATGGTCAGGCTTGTTTGGCCGTCGGATTCGGGGGGTTCGTTTAGAATGATGGCGCACTGAATCTTACGCTGGAGCAGTGATTCCCGGATTACGTCCGTGCGCAGCGGCCTGATTTTTTCACCGATGGCGATCGGGATTTCCGCTATTTCGTCATCCGACGCGCTGCGCGCTTTGGCTTCGGCCAGTTGCCTGCGAAGAATGCGGTGATCTTCGAGCAGGATGGGCTTGACGACATCCTCCCAGTCCGACTCCTTAACAAAGCCGACAACGATGTCGTCCTTTTTGATCTCGCGCGCCTGACTCGTGGCCGCCTGAATGCCGCCGAGCATGAGCAGCGGGTAGAGTACGATCGGCGCGACGATCATGGCTGCGAGCGTTCGATGATCGCGCAGAATGTCGACAAGTTCCTTAACGAAAATGGTCTTGGCTCGGCGGAGATTCATACGCGTCAGATATCCACCGACTTGTCTTCATGAACGATTGTGAGAAAGATGTTGCTGAGTCTTTCCGCGCCGGCCTGGATGCGCAGCTCTTCAATCGTGCCATTGGCCACAAGCGTGCCGCGATGCAGCAGGCCTATGTGGTCGCACATGTCCTCCGCTTCGTCGAGATAGTGCGTGCAGAGGATGATGGTCTTGCCCTCGGTGCGCTCGCGGCAGATGAAATCGAGAATCAACCGGTTGCTGAGCACGTCCAGCCCGAGCGTCGGCTCGTCGAGAATGAGAATCGGCGGATCAGCCACCAAAGCTCGGGCGATGTTGACCCGCTGCCGCTGGCCCGTGGACAGTGCTCCGCAGCGCAGGTCGGCGAATTCGCTGATCTCCAGCCACGTGATGAGTTCTTCGGCGCGGGCGAATGCCCGATCATCAGCCATCCCGTGCAGGCGACCGAAGTAGACCAGAATGTCGCGGGGCGTCAGACGCTGATAGAGACCCGTGTTCGCCGTTAGAAATCCGATGGAGCGTTTGACGTCGTTGGGCTGCGTGGCGATGTCGTAGCCCGCCAGCATCGCCCTGCCCGACGTGGGGGCCATCAAACCGCTGAGCATCCGCAGCGTGGTCGTTTTGCCCGCACCGTTAGGCCCGAGCAGCCCGAAAATGCGACCCTGCTCGACGCAAAACGACAGCCCGTCGACGGCCACCTTATCGCAGCCGTCGGGAGAGGGGAACGTCTTCCGCAAATTTTGCACGTCAATTATAAACATGTCGCAAGATAGGTATCGCCGGATCGTGGCGATTCGTCCAGTTTCGTGCAATTCGAAATGACACGTGCCCCGGCGCGACGATTTATTCGCGGGCGAATCCTCGTTACACTGCTCCAATCGAAATTCGATTCAACGAAAGGAACACAACGATGGCAGAAGCACGGATTGAGAAAGACAGCATGGGCGAGATGACCGTGCCAGCCGGTGCATACTGGGGCGCACAAACGCAGCGCGCGGTGGAAAATTTTCCCATCAGCGGCTATCGCTTCGGGCGGGCGTTCATCAAAGCGATGGGATTGGTCAAAAAGTCAGCCGCTACGGTCAACAAGGAATTGGGCCGCGTCGACGGCAAAGTTTGCGACTTGGTTATTCAGGCGGCGGACGAAGTCATCGAAGGCAAGCTCGACGACCATTTCGTATTGGACATTTTTCAGACCGGTTCGGGCACCAGCACGAACATGAACGCCAACGAGGTCATCAGCAACCGGGCTATCGACATCGCCGGCGGGAAAATCGGCACGCGCGATCCCGTCCATCCCAACGATCATGTCAACCAGGGGCAGTCCTCCAACGACGTCATTCCGACGGCCATCCATGTCTCGGCCGCGATGGCTTTGAAGGAAAGTCTCATCCCCGCGCTCGAACACCTGCAAAAGCATCTAACGGAAAAAGCCGGCAAATTCGACGATATTGTGAAGATAGGCCGCACGCATTTGCAGGACGCGACGCCCGTGCGACTTGGTCAGGAGTTCGGCGGTTACGCTGCCCAGGCACAGTTGAGTGTCATGCGCTGTCACAAAGCCATCCGCGCCCTGCGTGAGTTGGCCATCGGTGGGACAGCCGTCGGTACGGGGATCAACACCCACCCGGAATTCGGCCGGCGCGTCAGCGCGGAGCTGTCGTCGGCCACGGGGATCGAGTTCGTCGAAGTTGCCAACCACTGCGAAGGGCAGGCAGCCAAGGACGGCGTTTGCGAGGCGAGCGGCTTCCTGCGCACCATCGCCATCAGCCTGTACAAAATCGCCAACGACATCCGCCTGCTCGGCTGCGGGCCTCGGTGTGGGATCGGCGAGATTCGCATTCCCGAGACGCAGCCCGGTTCGAGCATCATGCCGGGGAAGGTCAACCCGGTGATGAGCGAAATGGTCGCTCAGGTTGCGGGGCAGGTTTTGGGCAATGACCACGCCATCGTGATGGGCTGCCGCGAAAGCTTCTTCGAGCTAAACGTGGGCATGCCGCTGATGGGACACAACCTGCTCGAATCGATCCGCCTGCTCTCGTCCGCCGCCCGGGTATTCGCCGATCGCTGTGTGGTCGGCATTGAAGCCAACGTCGAACGCTGCGAGGAACTGGTCGAACAATCCCTGGCGATGTGTACGAGTCTCGCCCCGAAAATCGGATACGACAACGCAGCCGCCATCGCCAAAGAGGCCTTCAAAAGCGGGCAGACCGTGCGCCAGGTCGCACTCGCCAAGGGTGCCCTGCCCGAGGCTGAACTGAACGAAACCCTAAACGCCCGGCACATGACCGAGCCGCATTGAGGTTGGCCCGAGGCAACATATTGAATCCCTGAACAGGCCCTGCTGATGTTTGCGAAACCCCATCCGGGTACCTCTGTTCGGATGTTTTCTCGCAAACGAGAATATCTGTGTGTTCTCTTTGGCTGGCAGTTCTCTGTGCCTGCGACGCACTCTGTTTTGTTACAATACTGCGTGTGGATCGCAATGGTGCGACCTGTTCAGGGCTGACCGTGTGGCTGTGTTTGCTCCAGATCGCCCCGGGGTTCTGCTGATTGCGCACGCGAGGAGGATAGACGTCATGCCATTCCATCGTCGGTGTCACTGTATTGGCATTTTAATCACCACATGCGCGGTTTGTTGCGTCAACAACGCAGGGGCACAATCGATACAGTGTCAGGAAACTGCCCGGCTGACGGCTGCACATCCCTTCACGGGCGACGCTTTCGGATCGTCGCTGGCTGTCAGCGGCGATGTGGCGGTTATCGGTGCGGTGTACGACGATTGCCCGGCGGGGAACAATTGCGGGGCCGCGTATGTATTCCGAAACAACGGTACGAGCTGGGTTCCAGAGCAAAGACTGAGAGCCGTCGATGCAACCGAGTTCGGGCTTCTGGGCAGCGCTGCCGCCACCGACGGTAACGTTATCGTTGTGGGGGCTGGGGGCGATGATTGCGCCGCCGGTCTGGATTGTGGGGCGGTATACGTTTTTCGATATGACGACGACACATGGATTCAGGAGCAGAAGCTCACAGCCTCGGATGCCTCTGCGGGGGCGGCGTTTGGCCGGTCTGTTTCGATCAGCGGCGATGTGATCGCGGTCGGAGCACTTTGGGACGACTGCTCAGACGGTGTCGATTGCGGGTCGGCGTACGTGTTCCGATTCAACGGTACCGGCTGGTTCGAGCAGAAAAAGCTGACGGCCGGTGACGCACGGGCCGACACCTGGTTCGGCCGATCCGTCTCGCTCAACAGGGAGGTGCTACTGATCGGCGCGGCTTTGGATAGCTGTGCGACGGGTTCGCATTGCGGGTCTGCCTATGTGTTTCGGGATACGGGAAAGGACTGGGTTCAGGAGCAGAAACTGACGCCCTCGGACGCCGGGTTGGCTGTGTTCGGTTTCAGTGTATCGACCACGCCCACGGTGGCGCTCGTGGGCGCCATGCTGGCGGAGTGTTCGGACGGACTTTACTGCGGGGCGGCGTACGCCTTCCGCTACGACGGCGAAAGCTGGGTGCAGGAGCAGAAAATTGTCGCGGCGGACACGAAGGCCGACGATCTCTTTGGCAGCTCCGTGTCCATTCATCAAAACACGGCACTCATCGGTGCGCGGACGGCGGACTGCGCGGACGGGACGGACTGCGGGTCGGCCTATGTGTTTCGGTACGACGGTTCGAGTTGGGTCGAGAAGCGGCGGCTGGCAGCTTCGGACGCAGCCGCCGCCGATTGGCTGGGCTGGTTCGTATCGCTCAGCGGCAGCACGGCGATGGTGGGTGCTTGGCGGGACGACTGCCCGGACGGAGCTGAGTGCGGGTCTGCCTATGTCTTCTCATGTGTCTGCGATCTTGCGGGAGATGTTCAGGATGATTGCGACGTCGATCTGTTCGACTACGCCGCCTTCGCGTGCTGTGCCAGCCAAAGCAGCTCGCCGGAGTGCGATCCGAACGTCCCGCGCTGCGATCTTGCAGACTTCGATCGAGACGGGGATGTCGACCTCGCAGATTTCGGATCGCTTCAGCTTGTTTTCCCGCAATAGAGAACACGGTGCGGCACGCCGCTGCTGCTCACATCACTTGAATTGACTTTGGAAACCATTCCGGCAACACAAGAAAACCGGGCCGCCGGGTGATGAGCGATACCGAGAAGTGCGGTATGATCGTTTCGCGCAGCCCGGCTGGGTAGTCGGGCGAGACTGAATGCGAAACGCCGGCAAGAGGTGTCTTAATCATGATTCGATTCCTGACCACGTTCGCTGTTTTTGCTGTCTCGATTTTGGTCATCGGCTGCCCCGGCGTAAACACCACGCCGCCGGATAACGACAGTATCTTCGCGAAACTGGGCGATCCTCTACCTTCTGCCACGCAGGAACAGTTGGCCGCCTTCGAGCGAGGCCGACAGGTCGCGTTGAAGCGGTTCGACATTGGGGAAGGACTAGGCCCAGGATTCAACGTCACGTTCTGCACCGCCTGCCACGAGCGACCCGTGTTCGGGGGTAGCGCGGGGTTGTATCGCAATTTCTTCCTGGCTGGCACGCTGACTGAGGGCGGAGCGTTCATCACGCCGGAATTCGGCGGGGTTCTGCGCAAGAATTCATTCGGCGCGGGGATGCCCTTTTTTCCGATGCTGCCCGCAACGCTGAACGTGTTCGCACAGCGAAACCCAATCCCTTTCTTCGGCGTCGGTTTGATTGCCGAGCTTGAAGACGACGAAATCCGATCCAGAGAAGACCCCGAAGACGCCGACGGCGACGGAATCAGCGGCCGGGCCAACTTCGATCGCGGATTCGTGGGGCGATTCGGCAGAAAGGCCCAAACCGTATCCATCGAAGGTTTCATCAGAGGCCCGCTCAACAATCATCTCGGCATCACAAGCGACCCGCTGAGCGACGCGCAACGCAACCGGCTGCCGGTGGACAGTTCCTCCGGTGCGGCGTTGAGGCGGCGGAACGGCGACAAACCTCTTCCCGCGTTGCAGGCCGCTGCCCCCGACGGCCCACTGATCGACGACGACGACGCGCCCGACCCCGAGCTTTCACCAGACGACCTGTTCGACCTGGTTAGCTTCGCAATGCTCTTGGCGGCCCCGCAGCCCGAAGAACCCACAGCGCAAAGCGAGCGAGGCCGACAGTTGTTCACCGACAGCGGCTGCACCGCGTGCCATGCGCCGAGTGTGCAAGGCCCGCGTGGTGCGCTGCCGATCTATTCCGACCTTTTGCTGCACGACATGGGTACCGAACTGGCCGACGGCATCGTTCAGGGCGAGGCGACGGGTTCCGAGTTCCGAACGCAACCGCTCTGGGGCTTGTCTGCGGTTGGACCCTTTCTGCATGACGGGCGGGCGGAGACGATTTCGGAGGCCATTCTCCTGCACGGCGGCGAAGCGGAATCTTCCAGAGACCGATTCGCCGCGCTCTCTGAATCGGAGCGTGACGACATCGTCGAGTTTCTGCAGTCGCTCGGCGGGCGAAACCAGTTCACCACGGGTTTGATTCCTCCGGACGCCCCCGTTCCGGACGTAGGCACCTACGGCGGGCCGGTACGGGCGTTGACGAGTGCGGAAAGCAAACGTTTCGTCACCGGTCGCGAAGTGTTCGACCGGGACTTCGGCTTCAGTACCGGTGTCGGCGCGCTGCCCGGAGCGGATGGCTTGCCCCGTTTCAACGGCGACAGTTGTCGCGCATGCCATTTCGAACCCGTGTTCGGTGGAGCAGGGCCAAGGGGTGTGAACGTCATGCGACACGGATCGGTCAGCGACGACGGCACATTCACAGCGCCCGCGACCACGGTCAACACGATTCTGCATACACAAACGCGGTCGTCCGCCCGCCCCAACATCCCCGAGGACGGAATCAACACGTTCGAGCCTCGCCAGACGCCGCACCTCTTCGGAGCAGGCCTGCTCGACGCCATCACCGAGGAAAGCATTCTGGCAAACGAAGACGAAACTGATTCCGACGGCGACGGCATCAGCGGCCGAGCGCACCGAATTGTCGAGGGCGAGAGGGTTCGCATCGGTCGATTCGGTTGGAAAGCCCAGGTTCCGAGTCTCGCGGAATTCATTCGCGACGGGATGGCCGCCGAACTCGGCGTGACCCTGCCGCCCCAGGAGGGATTGACCTTCGGCACGACGGAGGACGACGACGGCATTGCGGACCCGGAGCTTTCGCTGCCGGAGGTCGAAGATTTGGCGTTCTTCCTGTCGATGCTGGCAGCCCCGCCTCGTCAGACGGGATCGACAAGCGCGGACGCGATGCAAGGCCAAGCACTGTTCGCTACGATCGGTTGCGACAAGTGCCACATCGCGTCACTATCGGGCATCCTTGAAAGCCAACCCATCGACGTACCGCTCTATTCCGATCTGCTCCTGCACGACATCACACCGGAAGGCACTGCCGGCATCGAGGACGGCCAAGCGACGCAGCGCGAGTTTCGGACAGCCCCGCTGTGGGGCCTGAGTCAGACCGCACCATACTCCCACACCGGGGAGGCTGACACGATCGACGCGTCGATTCGCCTGCACGACGGCGAAGCTGTGAGCATCCGACAGGCCTATGAATCGTTGAGCGAAGACGAAAGAAACATGCTCCTCGCCTTTCTCGATACGTTGTAGAAGGCGAGCGCTGCACGCGCAGCAAACCCGTTTGTGAACATCTCCGCCCCTCTCTTATCGGCGCAGGCGATCTGTGCAGCCGAAACCCCTCGCTGCGCTTCAGAATCGATCAACTGAAACGGATTCCTTGCCGATAACTCCGGTTGACTGCGCGCACCTCGGGAGGCTCATCCCGCGATGACAGAGTGCTCGCGACGACGGAGTGTTTGATGAACCGGCTTCGTGCCTCCAAAACAAAGGTCGTCCTGGCCCGCCCGGAATACTCGGTGGCCGTGTATCGATCATCCTACAAAGGGCGATTTCAACCGGGCATGAAACAGGTTGAACCGCCGATGGCCCTTATGCAAATTGGGGCTGCCCTGGTGGAGGCGGGGCACGATGTACGCATCATCGACGGCGAGGCTGAGAACCTCACAGCCGATGCACTGGTTGATCGCATTTGTGCAGAAGCTCCGGACATCGTCGGGGTCACGGGCACCACACCCGAGTATTGGGCTTCCAAACGCATCGCGGAGGAAGTGAAGCGACGTCTCCCGCACACGATCACAGTTATGGGCGGTGCCCACGCGACGCACGTTCCGTGGGAGTTGGCCGACGAGATTGAAGGCGTGGACTATGTCGTCGTGTACGAGGGCGAGCAGGCGATGACCGCCATCGCTTCGGGCGCTACGGAGCGACTGCGCGAATATTCAAATAATGCCCAGCGCCTGATGCACCGCGTCGGCGTCGAAGAACCCGAACGACACGCCGGACGGATTCTTCTGGGCCAAAGTCAAAACACAGCCGACCTGGAACGGCTGCGCGCGTTGCGCGATCTCCCGCACATCGACATGCGCTACTACAAGTATGCCGATCCCGAGATCGGGCTGGTCAGTACGGAATCCATCGAAACAGCCCGAGGATGCCCATACGGCTGCACTTTCTGCAGCAGCGCGAACAGCGGCCTGGGTCTGCGAAGCGTCGAGAGCGTTCTGGACGAGCTTACGGAAATCGACGGGCGGTTCCGCGCACGCGGCGAACGCGGATTCGTCGTATTCCTGGACGACACGCTAACCTTCAGCCGGCAGCGCGCGGTCGAACTGTTCGAGGGCATCCTGCGACGCAACCTGAAACTGCACTACAAAGCATTCACCCGTGCCAACACGGTCGCCACACGCCACGGGCTTAAAGACGATATCGCGTTCGCACGTTTGATGAAACGCGCCGGCTCGGTAACGATTTCCTTTGGCATCGAAACCGGCAGCGAGCGCATCAACGATGCGATGAACAAAGGCGTCACGCTTGACGATTATCGAAACGCCTACGCGATACTGGACAAAGTGGATTTCGAAGAGCGGCGCGGATCGTTCATCATCGGACACCCATACGAGACAGCCTCCACCATCCGCGAGTCGATCGCGTTCGCCAAAGAGCTGAGGCTTCATCGCGTCGGTGTCAACATCATGACACCCTACCCCGGCACGCGCGTTTACGACGACGCTCGCATCGGTCGCGGACTGTATTTCGAACCCGGTGCGAGGGATTACGCACAGTATCGCCGTTGGGGAAACAGCGTCGTATCAACAGAGGAACTCACCGCCGAGGCGCTGCAATACTGGCACAAGCGATTCCTGGCTGAGGTGTACACATCGGGCAATGTCCTGCGACACAGCGTGCGCGAGTTCGCCCGTGGCAACCGATCGCGTTTCTACCATCGCCCGGTCTTTCAGGCCGCTCGCGATCGGCTCACCATGAAGTTCTCGAACAAATGGAACACCTCGGAAACATCCAAGCCGGACCACTCAGGCTATGTCCCAGACGCCTGGGGACGTTCGCACATCACCAAGACGGATTGCATGGCCGTCTTGCGCGAGGTCTACAACGTAGGTCCCTCGCGGAAACCGTCGAAAAAGACCTTCGCGGAAGAGACCGGGCACAACAGCCGTCGTCGCACACCATCGACCGACGCGACGCCGCTGCTTGTGCTTTCCTGAAACGGGTCGGCATGAACCGTGTGGAAGAATAGCGGTTCACTCTGAAGGCTTGGAATCGTCGCCGGCCTCCTGCTTCAACGCAGCCGACAACGACTGGGCCAACTCCTCGAGCGCGAAGGGTTTGGACAAGCGCGCGCACACATTGGCATCGATCGCCTCGGGGACGTCTGTGTCAGAAAACCCGGTGGCAAAAATGATCGGCAAATCCGGCTTGAGTTCGATCAAATCCTGAGCGAGCACCACACCCGAACCGTCAGGCAGATTGATATCTATCAACGCCAATTGTATCGCATCGAAATGTTCGTCAAAAAGGTCAGCCGCGTCGGAAATAGTCGCGGCACTGATGACAGAGTAACCCCATTGGCGGAGCGCCTGCTGGCACATCTCGATAATCATCGGCTCGTCATCGACCACGAGCACAGTCCCTTCGCCCATCTGCACCGGGCCTATGTACTCAGGCGGCTCGACCGGCTCGGGTTCACCCTCGCCCGTCTGCATGAAGATTCTGAACGTCGTCCCCACACCGACTTGGCTGTCCACTTGGATAAATCCACCCGCGTTACGCACGGACGCATAAACGATGGCCAACCCCAACCCTCTGCCCCGGTGGGCGGCGCGCACCTTGGTCGTGAAGAAAGGTTCAAACAAACGAGTTTTGACCTCGGGCGTCATGCCGACACCAGTGTCGGACACCGTGATTCTGATCCACACCTTCTCCCCATCCCGCGATTCGGGATGCTCAGCCAACACGCTTTGGGCCTCGATACGTATTTCTCCACCGTCGGGCATCGCGTCGCGGGCGTTGTGGACGAGGTTCAGGATGATCTGTGCGAGCTGATCCTTGTCGGCTTTGACCAAAACATCCTCGTCGCATTCCTGAACGATTGAAATCCCGCGAATAATCGATTCATCCAGAGACCGAACCACATATTCGACCACGTCGGCCATCCGCAGAAGTTGCAGGCGATGGTATCCGCCTGCGGCGAAATTCAGCAGTCGTCGCGACAAACCAGCCGCTTGCCAACAGGCGCGTAAGGCTGTCTGTATAAGGTCGTTTTGACTTTCCTTTTTGATTTGCCCGCCCAGAAGCGTCATGGTGCCGATCGCGCTGGTGAGGAGATTGTTGAAATCATGCGCGATGCCGCCAGCCAGTGTCCCCGTAGCTTCCATGCGGTCCGCATGACGTAGGCGCCGCTGCATGCGGTCGCGCTCGGTCACGTCTCGAAGAATGATGGCCACGTAACGCGCTGAATCATATTCGACCGAATAAACAACCACGTCCGCCGTCGCGAGCGGCTCTCCGTTTTCATCATGGCGAAGGGCGATGTCCGGCGCGTTGATGCGTTGTCCCGACGTGATGACTTTCCTGATAAGCGAATACCAGTCCCGTGTATCGCTTCGCCATTCAGGCCAAACTTCCAGCAGCCGCCTTCCGATGCGATCCTCGCCGCCCCCGCCAAGAACATGCGTGTCACCATCGTGGCACTCAATGATCGTGCCTTCGCCATCACAGATGACCACCGCGTCACGCAGATTCTCGAACAGTGTTCGGTATTTCGCCTCTGACGTGTGCAAGTCAGCTTGTGCGGCCGTCAAGTGCTCTGCCATGCTGTTCATGGCCGATCCCAGGGCACCGAGTTCGTCCTGATTTTTCATGTTGACACGAAAGTCCAGCTCGCCGCGACTGAATCGCTCCGTCGCATCGCGAAGCTGTGTGATGGGCACGATCAGCCACTTGCCCATCAGCCACCCCCCCACGCCGAGCAGCCCGACCGCGAAAACGAGTACGACGGCCGCGAGTATGAGCACCTTGTTGCCCGTGGTGGTCAGATCACGGACCGACGCATTCCATGTGTCGGTCAACACGTCCGCGGCTGAATACAACGCCGCAGCCAATTCATCGAGCAGATCCCCTTTGATTCTTGTTTCAACAACCGTTCGGGCTTCGTCGAACTGTGATTCCTTAATCAGCGCAAAACAGCGAGTCGTCTTTCGCTCCAGCTTGTTCGTTATTTCCTCAACGGTTTTCCAGATCGGCCCGGCCGCACTCTGGCTGGCGAAATGGTCCGAGTTGCGAATTGCCCGGAAATCGTCGTCGAACGCGCGGCGAAGATCGTCCGGAACCGGCTCCCGTTGTTCAATGACCTCCACAAGCAGGTCGAAGTGTGTTCGGATGGAGATGCGATACCGATTGACCTCGTCGGCATCGTTCATGGTGCGGTGGAACGTGTCCAGCGCGTCCTGAATACGCCCCTCAAGCGCCGAGACGGTACCCAAAGCCGCCACGACAACGAAGGCGGCAAAACAGACCATGAGGTAGATCAGTCGGCGGCGGAGGCTCATTTCCTGGGGTCGGAAGGCAACCTTCTGAGCACGGTGGCTTGATACTCCCAATCCCAGGATTCGCGGGCGGGCTTCAAGCTGGACTGAACGTGCCCACCGACGAATGCGACATTCGTGCCGCCGCGATGGCGACGCGACGGGATCCATCGCGAGCCGTCAGTGTAAGGATCGTTAAGACCCCGACCGGGCGGAGCGCTGTAAAACGGGGCGACCCCCCGTTTCCCGGCTTCGATACCGTCCACATCAAACAAAAGCGGTACGTATGGATGGTTCAGAATGCTCACCGTGACAGCCGTGGATTCCTTTTGTGCCAGAACCCGCGCTCCAGCCTCATTGACTGTAACGGCTCGATAAAGCCGGCTGTTCATCCCAATCGAAACATTCTCGGGAGGAGTCAAAGCACCAGACCCGAATTCCTTGCCCCGAACCTTCGTAAGCGTGGCAGGACCGGCAGGGCACATCATCAACTCGGCCCCAGCCTGTAGCGTTACGGCATCAGGCCCGCGCGCAGTCCAGAACGTATCGGTGCCGTAAAGCGAGGATTGAAAATCGTCCATCCAGAACGTCTTCCTGCCAAGCCGTTCGCTTCGACCTCGGCCATCTTCACTCAAGCCTTCCGCGAACAACTGGAACTTGAAGACCGCCGTCTTCTGGTTGGACGCGCACATCAAGGATTTCATTTGCCCACGCGCGGATTTCAATGCGGGAAGGAGGAAGGTCAAAAGCAACGCCACGATCGAAACCGCGATCATCGCTTCAACGAGCGTGAAGGCACCGGCGGCAGAGGCGCAGCGACGGCGACACGCACGATTCGATGTGCGAGTAAACCGCTTCTGTCTATGCACCCCTCGGCCTGAAAAATTAGCCGAGCCAAGCAATGGCCCCATCGATCCACCCTTCCGTCGGTAGGGATTCCCCGCCGATTGTCAGTTGCACTGCATATTAGCGGAACCTGTACGCAAGTTTCAAGTCGAAATTCTTTTTCGACGCCCTCGCTCATCGTTTTATACAAACAAATTCCACCCGGCAGGCCAAAAATCCACCCTCAATGAAAAAATAAAATTTACCAAGCAGAAAATCGACCCCAGAAAACACTTGCAAGGCCACCGTGGGGCCGATAGAATGCCAAACAAAACCCGAACACATTGGGCCAAAGCCATGCGTCGCGTCGAAAACCCTCCGAATCCCTATGAAAGCAGTTATCGGACGTGGATCGGCCCGCCGCCTCGCGTATCCATCGAAGTCTACGAGGAAGAGGCACGTTCGATCCTGTCGGAAAACGATAGCCCCGACCTGTCCTTTCGATGGTCCGTGAACCCCTATCGCGGATGCCAGCATGCCTGCGCCTATTGCTACGCAAGACCTTATCACGAATACCTCGGCTACGGCGCGGGGACGGACTTTGACACCAAGCTGGTGGCCAAGGTCAACGCAGCCGATTTGCTCGCGACCGGGCTGGGGTCGCGCAAGTGGAAACGGGAGGGCATCGTCTTTTCGGGCGTTACGGATTGTTATCAACCGTACGAGATTCGGTACGGCCTGACGCGCGCCTGCATCGAGGTGTGCCGGCGATTCCGCAACCCGCTGGCAATCGTGACCAAATCCTGTCTCGTGCGCCGAGATGCCGAGTTGCTGGCTGACCACAATCGGGTCGCTGGCGCTATGGTCTACATGAGCATCCCTTTTGCCAAAGATGAGACAGCCGACCTTATCGAACCCCACGCGCCGCCGCCGTCACTGCGATTTGAGGCGATACGGTGCCTGCGCGACGCGGGCGTGCCGGTCGGTGTGCTGGTCGCACCGATCATCCCCGGCCTGAACGATTGCGAGATTCCCGAAATCCTGGAACGATCAGCCGACATGGGCGTAAGCCGAGCCGGTTTCGCCGCGTTGCGCTTGCCCGGGAGCGTTGAGCAGATTTTCTGGGAGCGCGTGCGAAGGGTCATGCCGGACCGGGCAAGCAGAATCGAGCATCGAATCCGAGACATCCGATCCGGGGGCATGAGCGATTCTCGGTTTGGCCGGCGAATGCGAGGCGAGGGGGTCTACTGGGACAGTATCAAGGATCTGTTCAACGTATCCGCCCGGCGATTCGGTTTGCGGCGCTCGTCAGACGAAAGCCCGTTTCGCAAAATTGAGAATAGCGAACCGCAATTGTCATTCGATTTCGGATGACAACAAAGGCCAAACACCGTCCACCAGCAACACCTTGAGACCGGCGACGGTCAGTGTGATGAGATAGAGTCGTCCGAATTGTGTCTCGCTCACCCGCTTGAGAACGGCTTTACCCGCGAGCGTGCCGGGAATGACCATGACCATCATGATGAGCGTCAGCATGCCCAGCCTCTCGATATCGAGCGATCGAAACAGCAAGAACGCCGGAATTTTCAAAACGTGAATCGTCGTCTGGCAGAGCGCCTTGGTGGCGATGAGTCGCTCCTTTACGAAATCTCGCCGGGCGAACAGTGGTGCGATCAGCGGCCCGATGGCACCGATGGTCAGCCCCGCGGTCCCAGCCACAACCCCCATAAGAGGGAAATCGAACCATTTCGCCAATCGCCCCGATCCCTTCGATTTGGGCAGGAACGTGATAATCAGAATGTAGGCACCGACGATGAGCTTCAAGTAAGGCTCGCTCTCACCCGGATCGCCAAGTCCCCACAAGAGCACGGCGCCCAAGGCGGATCCCGGAATCGCCCCGCACACGAATCTGCGGTAGGCCCGCCAATCGACGTGGCCAATGAAGCCCGCCACGCGCGTGGTGTTGCTGACGAGTTGAACGGCTGCATGGCTGGGGATGGCCTCCGCGTGCGGCAGGAAGCAGAACATCGTGGCCAGCATGAGGATGCCACCGCCCATGCCGATGATCCCCGAGATCATCGACGTCACAAACGCGGCTGCGGCAAGAATGAGAACGGAATAGGTCAAAGCGCGCGGAAAACCCCAAGCCGGTCACGGACCGGTCCATGCCACGATCTATCGCCGACCGTGGGTTGAAACGAAAGATTGCCCTCCACCCCGGTCAATCGCGGCGGGCGAGATTGTCGGGGTCATCGATGATGAAACCAGCTTCTTCGATTTTACCGCGAAGGATCGCTTCCGCTTCCTGGGCCGTCCCAATATCCCGAGTCAGTTGCGTGATTTTTCGATCCAGTTGCCGGCGTTGGGCGGCTACAAGCGGTCGCCCGCCGGGGCCGGGGCGGGTCAACTGTTCCTGGAAATCCCGCTGTTGCCGGGCCAATCGCTGAATCTCGTTGGCGTGGGCCTGGGCGGTGATGCGCCACAGGTAGACGATGTACTCCTCCGACGACCCCGTGGTCAGGCTGTTAGCGATTTGCAGGATTTCCTCGGTGGACTTGCTGCGTTTGAGAATCTTGAGGTAGTCGCCGCGAGAGTCCGGTTTGCTGTCCTCAACACTCTCGACACCAATGGCACCCTTGTCCGCCAGCTCCTCAGCCAGCGCCCGGGCTGCCAGCTTGAACACGCGCGGTTCGGAAACAGGTTCACCGTTGTATTGGCCGTTCTCGTAACGATTAAGAATGGCGAGTCGGGCACGCGCGTTCCAGGCTATGCTTTCAACTTTTGCGCTGCGCACCTTCTTGAACGCATCGGCGGCGGCGGCGAATTGCCCGCTGCGAATCAGGTATTCACCGTTCAGAAAGCGTAGCTGGTTCTTCTTTTCCGATGACAGGTCACGAAAAGCGCGTCCTTCGATTAGTTCATCGATAAACGGTTTCGCTTCAACGAACAGGTTGTGGTCGAGTAATTCGGCGATGTTGACCAGTCGCGGATCAGAGGTCTCTAACGAGGCCACGAGGCTCAACTCGCTGTCCAGTACTTCCTCGCGATAGTTGATGGGCCTGATCTCAATGTTGTTGACCTCCTCATCCTCGTACGTAAACGTGATCGGCGACCCGCTCCACGCCAAAATCCCCCTCAACTTGTGCGGTGCAACCTCACCGGCCAGCCGGGAGCCGCTCTTGGTGTAGAACACGCGATCGAGATCTTCTTCCACGATGCGTTTCACGTCGGCGGCTTGTACTTTGAGTTCACCCAGGATCGAGCCGGAGTCGATCTTCAACTCGCCGGTGATTTCCTGTAGCGAGACATTGTAATCGCGCCCTTTGAGAACCAGGGCAGTGCCTGTCGGGAGTTTGGGTGGGGCTGTTGGCCGGCGAAACGAAATCGCATCCACGTCGTCGAGGTCTATGTCGATCGGTTGCCCGCCCTCGGGCGCGAACTTGATGGTGACTTCAGACGGGTCGAACGGGAATCGATCGCCGCCGTCGATAAACGCCATCGCGTGACGATCGTCCTTGCGCATGTACGCCATAGCTGAAATCGGCACTTCGATGTCGCCCAAAGGTGAAGGCCACTTGATGGTCTTTTGTGCAACTTTGCCGCAAACCCGCGTGTCGGAGTCCACGGTCAGACAGTCCAGATTGGCTTTGCGCTCGAGCAGCGGGAGTTTCCACACACGGCTGCCGTCGACGAACAGGTCGTAAAAAGGGTCAATATCCACACCGGCGGGAACCTTGCCGCGATTGAAAGCTGTGGCAATCATCTCCTGAACAAGATCACCGGGAACAAGCATCGTCGTGTTCGTGCGACTCTCGGTTTGAGAACCAAGCGTCAGGACACCGATCAGCTGGCCGGTTTCGTTCACAAAGGGGCCACCGCTGTTGCCGGGGTTGGCCAACACATCGGTCTCGATCATTCTGATTCGGCCCGAAGTGGTGCGCGGAATATTTACAATATTTCCGGATGACAAGCGAACCGGTGGAAACTCCTTGGTGGTTTTCAACCGATCGCCGCCCGGAAATCCGAAGCAGAACGCCTTCAATCCGGGGCTTACATCGGACGTGGGAAGAAACGTCAGAAACCCGTCGGGCGTATCAAGGAACTCGCCATCTTCGTTCTTAACCTGAAGAACAGCGATGTCAGCCTGTTCGTTCTGGTAAAGGACGTCGGCTTTGTATCCTTCTTCGTTGTCCGTTCCGCTTTCGCGAACCACCGTCCACACGAGGCGGTTGAGTCGCCCCTTCAAGTCAAATTTCTCCTGTGATGACTTCTTGTGCCCAGGGTCCACGACGTGGTTGTTGGTGATGCACAATCCCGTCGCATTGACGAAGAATCCGCTGCCCGTGCCTTGCGGGTCGTCACCCTCGCGATTCTTCGACGCAGCCGTGCGTACCATGACCGCAGCCAGCTTCACACGATCCAGTGTTTCTTCGTCCAGGCTTTGCGCCCGGGCCTGCTCGACACACGAAAAAACAACGCCAGCCAACAGTACGGGGAAAACCCAGATGCTTCGTTTCATGTTCTAAATACCTCGTTTTCAATCCCGACGACAACAGCTGCTGCGGTGTCGGCCAACAGCACGGGCTTGCCTCGCGGGCACACTTTGCGGTACGAATCCGATGATCGTAATATCGTCGCAAGTCGGCCTGCACGATAAACACTATAGTAGATACTATAATGCGGGCGTGTTCGGTTCAATGATCGGTTTGACGACGGCGTCACCGTTGGGCTGGCTGGCGGCGACAAAAAACGACGATTGGCGACGATTCGACGGGTGCGTCGGAGACAACGCGATCGCCACACACACCAGGGAGCTTGATATGGTTATCAACGCGCTTTCGATCTCTGCGGGCGCAATGCTGGGCGGATTGCTCGGATGGGCGGGCAAGCGAAAAGCCGGCGACTGCGGCTCGTGAGCCACCAGCTCGCCGATTACGGGTGCCATGTTCGGTGCCATGATCGGCTGGGCCATCGCGGCAGGTCTGTCGCAATAATCTTCACAGGGACACACTCAGCCCCCGGCTGTCTTGACGGGCGGGGGATATTGGTGAAACTCTGCCGCCGTCGAACGAGTTGCGTTTCCTGATCCGTATCGCGAGTTACCCGTGCCTGACACGTCACTGCTTGAATCCTTCGCCAATCCGCATCCCAAGCGGAATTACCTCATTACGCACACGGCCCACGAATTCACCAGCGTCTGCCCGGTCACGTCGCAGCCGGATTTCGGAAAGCTGATTTTCCGCTACGTGGCGTCCGATTTGTGCGTCGAGCTGCGCAGCCTGAAGCTTTACCTTCAATCCTATCGGACCGAGGGCATCTACTACGAGGATGTCACCAACCGCATTCTCGATGACCTGTCTGCCTGCTGTCGCCCGAGGTGGATGGAGGTCGAATCGCGCTGGAGCCTGCGTGGCGGCATCGACTCCGTCGTGGTTACCCAATGCGGCGACGTTGAGTTGGGGCGTACGTTCGCCCGCAACCGCTAGCGCTTTGTCACGCGTGAATCGAAGGGTGGGTGCCCCACCTCTTCAGAGGTGGGAGAGTCGAATAGGTTCTCGGATTCGACTTCCCCACGGCTAAAGCCGTGGGGCACCCAATCCGTCAATCGAGTCATGACAATGCACTGGAAATCCTCGCTCGGTGCAGGCTGAGTCGATCGACAGTCTTGAATCTGGGTCCGATCATCCTCGCTTTTTCGGGCATTATCCGGACCTATAGTGTGTGCTGTTCGCGTGCCGCTTGCGGCTGTCGCGTTTGACTTGAAATTGCGGCAAGTTTTTTGTTCTTATGAAGTTGTCGCCCGTGAAAACCGGCATTTTCTTGACTCGCGCATGCGTTTCCATTAGGATTGCGACTGCTTGAGAGGCTGTGTGGAGGCAGCTTCCCAAGACGGCCGACGTCAGGCCGACTGAGGAGAGAGGATTCCCGGTCCGACCGTTCACGTGCCATCAAATCAACGGATGGTGGGGCAGGGAAAGTTGCGGGAGGGAGAAGGGTTGCACCTTTCTAAAGTGGCAGCCGAAAGGTTGCTTCTTATCAATATCGTGGACGATTTCCGCGAGGAAATTGCAGCGAGTCTGCGCGAATTTGGCTATGACGTGCATGCGGTCGGCTCGTTGGCTGACGCGCTCCCGAAGCTCGCAGCGGAACCGATGTACTCCGTCGCGATGATTGTCGCGTGGGAGAAGGGTGCTCGCCTGCGAGGCGCCTACGACGAACTGGTCGACGGCATCCGTGCCATCCGCCAGGTGTCCGCCGATACGCAGGTCGTGATGACAATCGACGCGTCGGTCGATGTCTCCGTCTGTTGCGAAGCCATCAACAACGGGTTGGCTGGCTTCGTCGAGATCGATGAAAGCGGACGCATCGACAACGACGTTCTGCGAAAACGACTCGACCACGCTTGCCAGCGTCACCGGCGATCCGTTGAACACAACAAGAAACTGCACAGCGGGGAGATTTACGAGAGCACCGGCATTGTCGGATGCAGTCGGGCGATGGCCAGCCTGCTTCAACAAGCCTCCCGCGCTGCCGAAATATCAGACGCCCCGGTGCTGACCTACGGGGAATCGGGAACGGGTAAGCAACTGCTCGCGGAGATGATCCACCGCCTTGATCCCAAGCGGTCCAGCCGAGCGTTTCTCGCGGTCAACTGCGCCGCCATCACGGGGACATTGGCTGAGAGCGCCCTGTTCGGACACGTCAAAGGTGCGTTTACCGGGGCAACCGAGCCGCGTGACGGGTATTTCCGGGCGGCTGACGGTGGGACGGTTTTCCTCGATGAAATCGGTGAAATGTCGCTGGAATTGCAGCCGAAACTGCTGCGCTTTCTGCAAGAGGGCGTGGTCATGCCGGTCGGCAGTGATCGCGAATACGCGGTCGATGTTCGCGTGATCGCAGCCTCCAACCGGCGCATTCCGGCGCTGGTCGAGGAAGAGCGTTTTCGGCTTGATCTTTATCAACGCCTGAACGTTATTGCACTCGAAATTCCGCCTTTGCGCGAGCGGCGCGAGGATATTCCGCTGCTGGTTGATTTCTTCATCAAGAAGTACGCCATGCACTACGACAAGCCCGTCGCGCGTGTGGGGCATCGTGTGCATCAATTGCTGTCGGGTTGTGCGCTCGAGGGGAACGTCCGGGAATTGGAGAATCTGATCCGCCGGGCGATGGCTTTCAAGACCGAGGGGGATGAGCTGACGCTGCGCGATCTGCCGAGCGCGTTCCTCGAACGTCATGTGCAGTCGCTCAAGTCCACGAACGAAGTCCTGACCAGGGAAACCCTCGAAAACGCCTGCAACATGATCGCGGCTGGGCGCATGACCCTGCCGGAATTCGTTGATCGCTGCGAACGCGTCGTGCTCGAACAGTCCATCGAGAATGGCGGCGAGAACCAGGCGGACCTTTCGCGGATGCTGGGGCTGTCCACACGCACGCTTTACAACAAGCGTCGCAAGTACCGCTTGTAGGGTAAATCCGGCATCTATTGTGTGGGCTGCACCAAGTCCCACAGGTTTCCGTAGATATCCTCGAAAACAGCGACCGTGCCGTAGGACTCCTCGACGGGTTGGCGCACGAAGACGACGCCCCTGCCTTTGTATGTGTTAAAGTCACGCCAGAAATTATCTGTCTGAAGAAACAGGAATACGCGTCCGCCGGTCTGATTGCCGACGCGCGAAGTTTGTTCCTCCCCCACAGCCCTGGCCAACAGTAACCGGGATTCAGTCGAGCCGGGCGGAGCCACCATGACCCATCTCTTGTCTTGGGCCTTGATGAGGGTGTCTTCGATGAGGCTGAAGCCCAGGATGTCCACGTAGAATCTGATGGCTTCGTCGTAGTCCGCCACCACCAGGGCTACAAGACCAATTGTCTGTTTCATTTACATTCTCTTGGTTTGAGGGAGTACGAAGTGGGTTTGTAGCGGTTGTGCGCGAATTGGACAATCGCGTCGCATTGACACGAAGCCTGGACCTCGGCGGTTGTGAAAGTTCTTTCCGACGGTTTGCAGAGACTTGCCGAATTTCGCTCGTTTATCGGGGTGACGCGGAGGTAACCGAAGACCCGCCAGCGACTCTAAGTCGTTTGTTCTCAACAATTAATGACATAGTTGCGTGCTTGCGGGGTTGCTGGCACGGGGCGTGCTTAAGGTTCGGCGGCAAGTGTGCGGTACATACCGCGGGAGGAGCACGGGTCGTGTTTAAGCTCAAGACCGGAAATCAAGTAGCGTTTCAACTCGGCAATGCGATTTGCCCCGATTTCGAGCAAATCGCCGCCCAGTTGGGACCGGATCTGGCGGTGGCAGGTGAGATCGTCCTGTTGAGCGATCGAGGGAATGAGAAGGATCATTTCGCGGTCGTCCACGTTGACGGAATCCACGCCCCTCTGATTGTGCCGGTGAGCATGCTGAAAGTTGCGAACCTGACCGATCAATCCGACGCTCAGTTGCGAGCCTAGTCGGGGCAATCGGAAACGAGGGTTCGAGGCGATGCGAAAGCGTCGCGTGAACAGGTTGTCTAACGTGTTCGGTGCGGGTTGGGAAACCGCGTCGAGCCGACAATGGTCTCTCTCTCTCCCTCCCAGGCTTGGGTTGTTCGTAGAGCAACCCTCGCCTGGTATTGCGATCAACCCCGCACGGCGAAAGCGGGCGGGTGATCATAGTTCTCTCTCTCCCTCCCAGGCTTGGGTTGCTCGCAGAGCAGCCCTCGCCTGGCAAGGAGAAGCGCACCGGCGAAATTGAGGGCCGTCGGGCGTCCACAAGCTCTCTCTCTCCCTCCCAGGCTTGGGTTGTTCGTAGAGCAACCCTCGCCTGGTATTTTTTGCGCGCACCGCGAAGCGCCTGCCCGACCAACACCGATTGCTTTTGATCCTTTGGCTGCGATACGATGCTCTGATGAAGGAGCGATTGCCTCGGGAGCTTTGCGGGTTTGGTGTTCGGCTTGTGGCGATGACGATGTCGCACGTCGACGGGTTGCTGGAGGCGGCGCGTGACGCGCGGATTTGGACACACCTGCCCATTCGTGCGCCGAGCAGTGTTGCAGTTATGACACGCATTGTTGAGGATGCCATCGTCGGGCGCGATGGGGGGCGGGAGTGGCCTTTTGTGACGTTTGCGGACGGTCGTATTGTCGGCTCGACGCGGTTTCTGGATATTCGCCCTGCTCATCGCGGTCTGGAGATTGGCTGGACGTGGTTGTCGCCGGGTGTTCAGCGGACGCATGTGAATACCGCCTGCAAGCGTCTGCTGTTGGCTGCTTGCTTTGAAGAGCTTGGCATCGAGCGTGTGCAACTCAAGACGGATATTCGGAACGAACAGTCTCAACGGGCGATCGAACGATTGGGGGCGACGCGCGAGGGTGTGCTGCGTCATCACATGCTTCGCCCGGACGGGACGTGGCGGGATTCGATCATGTACAGCCTGGTGGCGAGCGAGTGGCTGGCGGTTAAGGCGAAGCTGGATGCGGCGTTGGATGGGTAGACGGCCTGCGTTGCTTGATGCTGCCTTTGGTGCATGTGCTGCCGATCATGTCGGATTCGTTTTTGGGATCCGCGCGGACTGAAGTCCGCGGCTCGTTGGGTGTAATACCGTATTACTCAGTTGTTGCGACGGGGCATGAGCGTCGTCA
The DNA here is from genome assembly GCA_029260215.1 of Phycisphaerae bacterium. GTDB lineage: Bacteria > Planctomycetota > Phycisphaerae > UBA1845 > UBA1845 > OFTM258. Next base: position 17,866 of record JAJDDQ010000031.1, on the reverse strand, counting down.
GGGCTTTGATTGTTCTTTTTGTCGCGCCCTGGTGATCGAGCACGACGGTTCGGCCTTTTCTGCCGGCATCCTTGGCGGTGGTGGCATTGGAGTATTGTTGGCGGACGGCCGATGCGAGTTCTTCGGGGTTTCCGACGATGGTCAGAGCGCCTTCCTTGTGCAGTGCGTCGGTCGCGACGGCGAAGTTTTCCATGTGCGGGCCTGTGATGATCGGCTTGGCTAATGCTGCGACCTCCATCGGGTCGGACCCGCCCATTGGCACGAGCGAGCGCCCGACGAACACAACGTCGGCTAGGCTGTAGAGCTTTCGCAGTTCGCCCATCGTATCGCCGAGAATGATATCGTCCCGCGCGGGCGGTTGGTCGCGACGCGTGCCGTCCGGGTTTTGCGAGCGGCGGAGACAGCGGTGGCCTCGCTGTTCGATGAGTTTGGTGACCTCTTCGAAACGTTCCGGTTTGCGTGGAACGATGGCCAGCGTGGGGGCGCGGTCTTGCTCGGCGAGCGCGCGGTGGGCGTCGAGAATCATGGCTTCCTCGCCCGGTCCCGTGCTGCCGCAGACCCAGAGCGGGCGGGAGCGATCCAGCCCGAACGCATCGGCTAACTCCGGCGAACCGGCGACGGAATCGGTTATGTCGGCGGTGTCCCATTTGACTGACCCAGTGACTTTGACGCGTTCGCGGGGCGTGCCGACGCGCACGAAGCGCTCGGCGATGGTCTCATCCTGCGCTCCGACCCAGGCGAGCTCTTGAAACATGGATCGCGAAAATGTGCCCAGCAGAGCCAATCGCTTCGCGCTGCGCTCGGTCAGCCGTCCGTTGACGACGGCGAGGGGGATGTTGCGCGAGGCGGCGATGTGGACGAAGTTGTACCAGACTTCGAGTTCCATCAGCACGATGAGCGTCGGATTCACATGCGACAAAGCGCGGGCGACCATCCAACTGAAATCGAGCGGGTAGCGAAAGACGCGGTGGCTTCCAAACAAGTCGCACGCCCGACGAAAACCAGTGTCGGTCGTCGTGGAAATCACGACTTCGACGGCGGGCTGTTCAGTTTCGAGGGATTGGATGAGGCCTCTGGCTGCGTTTATTTCGCCGAGTGAGACTGCGTGAACCCAGATTCTGGGCCTTTGTGCCGGGGGCAGGTCCGGTCGGCCTGTGCGTTGCCGCCATCCTTGGCGATTCTTGCGCTGGGCGATCATTTGATAGGCGAGCACGGGCGTGTAGCAGAGGGCGGCGGGCAGGTAAAGAGCATTGGCAAGCCAGCGCATGATGAGCGGGATGCTAGACGACACCGGCGGCTGGGACAACGCATTGATTGACATGCCTGAAAAACAGCGGTGTAATGCGCGCTTGCGGGGCACATGATTTGAGGCGTCTTACGTTCCCCCCATGAGAAGGGGGAATCGAGGGGGGCCAGGACAGCCGCGACTATTCGCGAAAGAACCTCCCCCGGCCCCTCCTTCTAAAGGAGGGGAGAAAGAGGTTGGCTGTGATGGGTGCGGCCGCACTGCGAGTCGGCCAGTAGAGGCGTGTACCCCGGTGCGAATCGATCCGGGCAGTCAGCATGGACATACGACCGGAAGACCCAGCAAATCTGCCAACGAGGCGTCGTGTTCGTCTCCTGAATCGGGACGACCGCCTTTATCACGTTATTTTGGCCCAGCAATTCGATCGTGAGCTGATCGATCACCTTTGCCGCATCTCCGAGATGACGCGCATCATTGCCGACGCCCGGGCGGGCGCGCGTTTTCTCAACACGATTCTCTCCCACAAGCGGGCTATGCTATACTTCATTCAGCCGTCGACGCGCACGTATCTTTCGTTTGCGGCGGCTTGTCAGGTGCTGGGCATGCCGTACAACGATGTGCGCGATCCGTCGACGTCGTCGGAGGTGAAGGGTGAATCGGAAGAGGACACCGTTCGCGCGTTAAGCCAGTACTTCGACATTGTCATCATGCGTCATCCGTCGGAGGGCTTCGCCGAGCAGATGGCCAACATGCTCAACGGCATGTCCCGGACGATTCCGATCCTCAACGGCGGCTCGGGCAAGGATCAACATCCGACGCAGGCGATGCTGGACATTTACACGCTTTACCGGTGTTTCGCCGAGTCGCTGGCGGATCGTGTTCGGCAGGATCCGGAGCGCAATTTATTTGCGGGCAAAACCATCGCGTTCGTCGGCGATCTGGCTCGCGGGCGTACGGTGCGTTCGCTGGCTTACCTGCTCACGCGCTATCCTGATGTTCGGTTGCTCTTTGTGGCACCGGAGTCGCTGCAGATTGGCGAGGATATTGTTGAGTATCTCGATCGATCCGAGGTTGACTATGCGTTGAAGTTCGATCTTCCCGAGGTCGTGGGCGAATGCGACGCGGTGTACATGACGCGCCTTCAGGACGAGCACGATCAGAAAGGTGAGTCGGGCAAGATCGACCTTTCACGGTTCTCTCTGACGCGCGAGTTGGAGCCGATGCTCAAGAAAGACCTGGCTATCCTGCATCCTCTGCCTCGGCGACAGGAACTCGACACGTTCTACGATACCGACCCGCGCGCCAAATACTGGAACCAGATGCGCAACGGCATGTGGATGCGGTCTGCTTTGCTGGCGTACGTCTTCAATGTCGATGGTGCCATCCTGGATCACTACTACAGCTATTACAATTTCTGACGTATCGTGCGAATGTGTCGGCTCGGCGTGTTGGGTTGAAACCGTGCGGGCGTTGGGCTATCGTCGCCCTGCCGGATGTGTGCGTTGTTGCTGCGGGCGTGAGTGTGCTTTTGGCGCAACATGCCCACCGCCGAGGCGGGCATGCCACCCGTCGAATGGCGCGCGTCAACGCACGAGCGGTTTGCAGTGGTCGCGAATCCGGAGTCCGCGCGAACTGAAGTTCGCGGCTCGGAGGGAGTGAATCCCTTAATAGCGAAGTTGATGCTGCACTCGGGCCTTCAGAACTGCTGTGCTGATTGGTGGAATCGGTGCGGCTGTCAACCCAACACGGGAGACGATGCAATGCTTCCTGGACGATTCCGCAGCCTCTTTTCACTCGGTTGCATCCTATGTCTGACGACGAGTTCGCGGGCGGACTATCACGACTACGAATCGCTCACACGTGAGTTGAATCGGATCGCGGATACGTACGCGGCAGCTTCAGTGGAAACATTCGGACAAAGTCGCGGCGGGCGCGAACTGTACGTTCTGACGCTGGCTGCGGATGGCGACATCGAGCCGCAGGCGCGAACGGCTGTTCTGGTGGTCGGCGGTCTGGACGGGGATCGCAACGCCAGCGGCGAGACCGCGCTGCGCATCGCGGAGAAAATTCTGAAACGATACGATTCCGAGGATGAAGCCGCCCGTGCGCTGCTGGGCCGTCACACGGTCTATGTGGTTTGTGTCGTCAATGCCGATGCGTGGGACCGGCGATTCGCCATGCCTTTATCAGAATCGCGATTGACCGGCAGGCCTGTGGATGACGATCGCGACGGCGTGGCGGATGAGGACGGTCCGGACGATTTGAACGGGGATGGTTTGATTACCATGATGCGCGTCGTCGATCCGGAGGCGACGTACATGCTCGACGCGAAGGAGCCGCGATTGCTCAGGTCGGCTGACCGTGCGAAGGATGAGACGCCCGTTTACAAAGTCTATGTCGAGGGGATCGATAACGACGGCGACGGTGAGTACAACGAAGACCCGATCGGCGGCGTGGATTTGAACGCGAATTTTCCGCACGGTTACCGCGAGCATGCGGAGGGGGCAGGCCCTTATCAGCTTTGTGAGCCGGAGTCGCGTGCGTTGATCAACTTTGTGATCGATCACCCGCACATCGCAGCGGCCATCACGCTGGGCAAACACAACAACGTGCTCAATGTCGACAAGGGCGGAAAAAAGGACGCGACGGGTGAAGCCCCGGTGACGGTCATGGAGGAAGACGCAGCCATTTTTTCGTTCATCGGCGAGCGATTCAAGGAGCTGACGGGCATTGAGAAAGCTGATGAGGTTGACGGGGCTGGTGCTTTTCATTCTTGGGCGTACGCACAGTACGGCATCCCGTCTTTTGCGGTAACTGCCTGGCGAAGACCCGAGCCTCAAAAAGATGAGGCGGACGAGGCGGACGGTGAGGCTGAATCAGCCGCAGAAGATGATGAGCCCGAATCCAAGGTGAAGGATAAGGACGGGCACGGGCACGGGCACGGGCACGGAAAAAAACGGCGCGGACGGGCGGGCAAGAAAAAGGCTGACAAGGAGTCCGGGGATATCAAAGAGGCGTTGGCGTGGCTGACATACAGTGACGATGTTCGCGGCGGTGAAGGATTCGTGCCCTGGCGGTCTTTCAAGCATCCGACGCTGGGCGATGTGGAGATTGGCGGTTTCGTGCCTTATTTCAAGGCTGATCCTCCTGCCGATCAACTGGACAAAATCGCCGAGGGGCAGGTGAAGTTCCTGCTCGATGTCGGCGGGCGACTGCCGCAGGTCTCGGTCGAGAATGTGGAAGTGGCCAAGCTGCACGACGGGGTTTTTGAGATCAAAGCCAATTTGACGAACAGCGGCTACTTCCCGACGGGTTTGAAGATCGCGCAGGTGAATCGTCGTGTCAGGCCTATTGTGGTGACGCTCGATGTGGGGGCTGGTGTGCTGCTCGGTGGTGAGCGTTTGCAGAGGGTTTGGAATGTGGACGGTCGCGGTGGGGTGCATCGCGTGCGCTGGCTGGTGCGTAACAGTGCGGAGGACAGCGTCACGCTTCAGGTCTACAGCGAGAAATACGGAGACTTCACGCGGTCCATTGCCCTGAAGTCGACGGAAGGAGGCGTGCGATGATCGTGCGTAAGATGGTACTGGCGGCGGTTGCAGCCGTGGTGATTTCACCGGTGGGGGTGCTCGCTCAGCCGAACGTGCCCAGCCGCGCCCCGCTCGAATTCAACCGATTTTACAATTATGACGAAGTGGTCGATGCGTTGTGGCTCCTCCAGCGTGCCTACCCGGATTTACTCACGCTCAAGAGCATCGGCAAGAGTGTTCAGGGCCGGGATATGTGGCTGATGACGATCAACAACCCGGAGACGGGTGACGATCGCGACAAGCCGGCTATCTACATTGATGCCAATGTCCACGGGAACGAAGTGCAGGGCACTGAAACGTGTCTCTACACGATCTGGTATCTCACCAAGAACTACGGTGTTGTGAAGAAGATTACGGAGCTGGTCGATCAGCGTGCGTTTTACATTCTGCCGATGGTCAACCCCGATGGTCGGGCCTACTGGTTTGATGAGCCGAACACGCCGCATTCATCGCGTACGGGCCAATCGCCCACGGACAACGACTACGACGGGCTTTACGATGAGGATGGGCCTGACGATCTGGACGGCGACGGGTACATCACCACGATGTGGAAGAAGAATCCGAATGGCCGATGGCGGCGGTCGGCTGATGACCCGCGCATGATGGAGCGCGTACCTGCGGATGTGAAGGGCGAATACGAGCGTCTCGGTTCGGAGGGCGTTGACAACGACGGGGACGGCAGGATCAACGAGGATGGCCCGGGCGGCTACGACATGAACCGTAATTGGCCTTCGGACTGGCAACCGAACCATATTCAGTATGGGGCGGGCGATTATCCGTTTTCTTACCCGGAGACGGAGAGCATCGGGCGCTTTCTCGTGGACCATGCCAACGTGGCGGCTGTCCAATCGTATCACAACTCTGGGGGGATGATCCTTCGCGGGCCTGGGACGAAGGATCGCGTGGCTGACTACCCGCGATCGGATGTCCGCGTGTACGACGAGCTGGGCAAGACCGGCGAAAGCATCCTGCCGTTCTACGACTACATGGTTTTGTACAAGGACTTGTACGAGGTTCACGGCGGATTCGTCACCTGGGCGTACGAAGGACTTGGCATTTTCACATTTACGAACGAACTGTGGTCCAGCGCTCAATACATGGGAAAGAAGACGGAGCGAGGTTTTCGTCGCGGGGGCGGGCGGAAGGAACGCTACGATTTCGCAGACCATCTCGACTTTGGGCAGACTTTTACCGAATTTACGGAGTACGAGCATCCGAAATACGGCACGGTGGAAATCGGGGGATGGAATCAGTACTCGTCGCGCGTCCCGCCGACGTTCATGCTGGAAGAAATTTGCCACCGCAACACCGCCTTTACGCTTTATCACGCGGATCAGATGCCGCTGCTCACGTTTGCCGACGCGCGTGCCACCTCGATCGGCGAGAATCTGTGGCAGGTAGACGTTGAAATCCGCAATGACCGCCTTATCCCTACAGTCAGCGGTCGATCGGCTGAGAAGAAGATCGGTGCCCGCGATTTTGCGGTGCTTTCCACGTTGGGTGGCGGCGATGCTACGGTTATCGCATCGGGCGTTCGTTCCGATCGCTATTCTGCGCCCAAGACGCTCACCAAGCACAATCCGCAACGTATCTGGGTTCCGAAGGGTGTCGGCGGACGCAGGACGCTCCTGCTGCGCTGGATCGTGGTTGGCGAAGGGCCGGTGACAGTTTTGTACACCAGTGACAAAGCCGCCAATATTTCCACGGAGATTCGACTGGCAGATGATTAGAATGGCTGCATGTTCCTCAGAACGGTTATCGCCATTCTTCTGTCCGTTGGGTCGGTCACAGCCGAGTTGTATATCAACGAACTCGATGTCGATCAGTTCGGAACCGACACCGAGGAATTCGTCGAGATTTACAACTCCGGCCCCGGCACGGTCAACCTGGCTGTCACGCCGCATGTGCTGGTCTTCTTCAACGGCGGCGACAACACGCTTCCGGTCATCAACGGTTCGTACCGTGCGGTTCAACTGATCGGGATTCTGCCCGCGGGGGAATATCTCGTCGTGGGTGGGTCGGCTGTCGCGGAGGTGGACATCCTCATCGGCACGGGCGGCAGCAACCTGATCCAGAACGGCCCGGACGCAGTGGCATTGTACACGGGACTCATCACCGAGTGGTCGTCGCAGGGTCCGCCGACGGCCGTCAATCTCCGCGACGTGATCGTCTACGGCACGGGCGATGATCCCGACGTTGAACTGATGCAATCGCTCGGCGCGAGCGCGTTCCACGACGAATGGAATGACCAGGGTTCTGTCGGATCGGTGTTTTCGATCGCCCGAAGCCCCGACGGCGGACCGTTCGGCACGGGTGCGACGCCGACGCCGGGCGCGAGCAACGATGCCGATCCGCCGCTGTTCTCGTTGGAAGATGCCACCATCCTGCACGCAAACACAACCACACCGGTCCCCGTGAGCCTGCGAGGGCAGGGCGGCGTCGGGACGTTGCGCTTTCGCGTCCGCACGCTTCCGCAGTCAGGCCAACTGTTCGTCAACCAATCGTCGTTGACGACTTCGAGCCAGCTTCCGCTCATCGTTGTCGGCCCGCTTACGTATCTTCCGCCATCGGGGTTCAACGGTGTGACGTCGTTCATGTTCGATGTCGTCGATGCGCTCGATCGCATTTCCGACCCAGCCGTTCAGGAGCTGGCAGTCCAAGCCGGCGGCGGCATTGTCATTACCGAGGTCATGCACACGCCGGGGACCGGTCAAAGCCCGCAGGATCAGCGTGTGTTTGAATTTGTTGAGGTTTTTAATCACACCAATAGTGCCATTTCGCTGACACGGCTGGACACGCTCGTCGCCAAGAACGTAGACACAACCGGAAATCTTGTGATCGACGGTTCGCCTTCCGTTGTGCCCGCACAGTCCATGCGCGTGATTGCTCCGGGCGGCTTGTTTCCGGGCTCGGATGAAGCCTTCCGCTGCGAGTGGGGCTTGTCGGAGTCTGACATCATTCGCATCCCACATGAGCGCTACGAGAACATGTTTCGCGGTTCGCGATTGCTTCTGTTCGGGGAAAACGACGTGCTGCTCGACGCGGTCAGTTTCAGCCCCGGCGACTTCTGGGCGCTGGTGCGCGGCGCATCACAAAGCGTCCGGGCGAGTCTTCTAAAGCTGACCGGAGGCAATTTCGACGCTGTCGGCAACGACCCCATCATCTTGTGGATTTACACAGGCCCTAAGAATTTCGTCGGGTTGCGCTTTTCCTACAGTGGTGTCGGCCTCGGCAGCCCGGGGTTCGTGCCCGCCGGTTACAATGAAGGTTTTCAGCCGCTTCCGGAATGCCTACCACCGCCGTTGGGTGCGTGCTGTTTGCCGAACGGTACGTGCGCGGTGTTGTCCGAGTTCGTTTGCTTCGATCTGGGCGGAATGTACAACGCCGACCACACACCGTGCGCCGACGTTAAACCCTGCTCGCAGCCACCGGTCGGAGCATGCTGCATGCCGAACGGTGCCTGTCTTGAGATGAACACGGTCGATTGCATCGACTTCGCCGGCACGCTTGAGGGTGCGGGAGATACCTGTTCAGGCGTTTCATGCACGCCGTCGCTGCTCGTGAGCATCAACGAGATCGATTACGTACAAGCCGGCACCGATACGCGGGAGTATGTGGAGCTTTACGGGCGACCGGGCCTGAGTTTGTTCGGATACGACCTCGCACTGTACAACGCTGCGCCAAACCAGCTCAGCCTGTATCGCATCATTCCGCTGAAGGCTTTCATGCCCGACGATGGGTACTTCGTCATCGGTTCCGCCAACGTGCCCAACGTCGATCAAATCGAATTCACGGTTGAGAGCATTCAGAACGGCTCGCCGGACGGAATCGCACTGATCGCGCCTTTGGGGGACATCGCCGAAGCGCTGGCTTACGGCGATTCGTTTACGGCAGTCAACGGACCGGCTGAGGGTGTTTTTTTTGAGAGCATCGGCGTGGAGGATGTCGCCCCACCCGATGGTGGTCCCGCACAGGAAATCGTCCTGCAACGCATTCCCAACGGGGCCGGAGCTTGGACGGTCACAACCGACGGCGGCTTCGGACCTGACGGTACACCGGGGGCGATCAACACGCGGCCGTTGCCCGCCCCCTACGGTGCCTGCTGCCTGCCGGACGGATCGTGCATCAGTTTCGTCGAGGCTCTGGTCTGCGAAACGGCGGGCGGTGGTTATGTGGGCGACGGCTCTGAATGCACAGGTACATGCCCGGAGCTTTTCGGAGCCTGCTGTCGAATCGACGGATCGTGCATCGATACAACGACGGCTGTTTGCGATGCGGTCGCGGGAATGTTCTTTCAGCCCGGTACAACGTGCTCGGATGTTGCGTGCGAATTGACCGTGGAGGGTGCCTGCTGCCTGGCTGACGGTGCATGTGTCATCACGTTGCCCAACGGTTGCGGCGACGTTTCCGGAACCTACATGGGAGACGCGACCACTTGCTCAGGCCCGATCTGCGGTGCGCTTCAGCCGATCAAGATCAACGAAATTCGTCGCGACGATGCGAGCCTCGACGACATGGAGTTTATCGAACTCTATGGCCCGGGTGGAGTTGGTCTCGAAGAATACACGCTCATTGTCATCGAGGGTGACAGCAGCCTCGCCGGGCAGCAGGGTCGCATCGACAAGGTTTGGCCGCTGCTGGGGGAGTCCGTTCCGAACGACGGTTTTTTTGTCCTGGGAGATTCCGCTGTTGCGGAAGCCGACTTTGTCATCGGTGATATCAATCAACTCGAAAACGGCACCGGTACGATTCTCCTGATCCGCAATTACGACCAGGGCTTATACCCGCAGGGAACGGACATTGATTTCGACAATGACGGTTTTGCGGATGCGCCAATCGCTCTCGGCGAGATCGTTGACGGTATCGGATTCGCGGACGACGGCATCGATGATGACCCGTCCGACGCTGTCTACTTCGGCGTGGTCACCATAGGCCCGGAAAAATCGGCAGCGCCGGCGGGCGTCGCGCGTGTGTTCAACGGTTTCGATACGGAATCTCCAAGCGATTTCTGCACACTGAGTTTGGCGGGCGATGGCACGGACGGTGGTGTGATTCCGTCGCCGGGGAGTCCCAACACGTGCTTCGGCTGCGCGATGCAGGGCGACGGCACCGGCGACGGCACGATTGATCTGCACGATTTCGCTGTTTTCCAGGTCTGCCGCAGCCAGATTGCGAAAAAGCCCGACTGCGAATTCGATGTTGCGTGTTTGTGTGTTGATTTCGACCTCGACGGCGACGTTGATCTCGACGACTTTGCAAGTTTCTTCGCCCTGACCTTCCCGTAAGCGAGGCGCGTCCGAAAAAATGCGATGGGCCAGGATCGGCGGACGCGCAGGCGTCTCGGCTCGTCAGAGATTTCACCCCACTACTGCCTGAATGGCTGGCAGGCTTTTTCAAGAAAAATCTGAGGGTTGGCGTGACGCTTTCCGCTTTCGGTTTGGCGGGGCGGACACATCCGGGCGTTGAAAACGGGGTGTGGGGGGCCGAAACAAAGTTTACTGGCTCTTCCTCGTCGCGGCGCGGATAGCTGACGCCACGGCAGAGCGCTGAGACATTTACCATGGTGAAACCCCGAGCCCGGGTGGGCGGAGTGATTGATGCTCCGCTCGCCCGGGCCGGCTTTTATTCGATAGCTTGAATCGATAATTTCAGTCATCGGCGGCTGCGGGAACAGGTTCGCCGATGTAAGGTCGCCCGCGCCTGAACATCTCAAGACGCGATTCGATTTCTCGAACTAGATCGTCCCGTCCACGCGCGCGGGCCAGAGCCATGGCTTCACCCGCCACGCGCACAGCCTCGTCGAAAAGATGATTGGCAGCCAGCGCGGTTGCCAGCGTGTCCATCGCCTGTGGAACACGATTTTCCGTCATGGCGCAGCATCGTCTTGCCAGCGTCAACGCTTCTGCAGGTTTGCGACACTCTTCATTTGGACAGGTCGCAAGCAGCCAAGCGAGACGATTGGCGATAGCTGCATCTTCCGGCAGATGGGTCACGGCTTCGCGCATAACCGCTATTGCTTCGCGAAATGCGCCTCGGTTTTTCAGGATGGTGGCCAGGTGCTTGTAGGGTCGCGGATCGGTTGGGTGGATGCGTGCAGCCGATCGAAGCGACACGACAGCTTCACCCGATCGCCCAAGGCGCATCCGTGCGATACCCAGCCCGAGTAGTGCATCGAAGTGGTTCGGTTGCGTTTCCAACGCAGCGCGAAAGTGTTCGGATGCAATTTTGTACGCGCCTCGCCGGTGCGCGATCAGGCCAAGGTTGTAGTGAGCCAGCGCAAATCCACTCTGCATATCAACCGCCCGCTCCAGGTGTGCCCGGGCCTGTTCGAGACGATCGAGCTTGAGATACGCAACGCCGAGGTGCATCTGTGTCTCTGCCAATCGCGGATTGATCCGCAACGATTCCTCCAGCAGCACGATCGCTGCCTCCGCATCGCCCGCCTGCAAGCGAGCGACACCGCGCGTCAGCGCCTTGATCGCTCCGATGGCGAGATCGTCCAAGGCTTGCTCGTACGCATCGCTTACCGGCAGGGGTTTTTCACGATTCCATTCCGCCGCCATAAACGCGACTTTCGCATCCTCGCCCCGCCCCAGCCTGCGAAGCACTTTGGCCAACACGTAGCGAGCCGCCCCATGCTCGGGCCAAAGTATCAGCGCTCGGCTAAGCCGGTCCTCCGCCTCCTCAAATCGCCCGAGCTTGTACAACGTCGCACCGGCCCCATACCACGCACGGACTGACTCCGGTGCCAGCGTCGTCACCCGGCTGAAGTACGACAGCGCTGCGTCGAACTCCCCAAGCGCCAGCTTCGCTTCAGCCAGGGCACACAGGATCGCCGGTTCGTCCGCCTTGGACGCCAACGCTTCTTCAAAGTGCTTGATCGCGTCCCCATAGGCTCCATTCAACGCTAAAATACTACCAAGATAGAAATGCCACCGCGTGTCACCGGGCGACAGGCGAACAGCTTCCCGGTAGCACGTTTGTGCCTGAGCATGAACCTGATAAGCGTGAAACAGCATGCCCAGTCGGCCCACCGCTTCGGCGTTGGCTGGTTCAGAATTCACGAGGGCAAGCGCCTCGGTGATCTGTGCTCGGACGCTTGGCTCAAGAGAATCCAGCGGGAATGCGACAAGTGATTCGAGGAACGGTGCCCGCTCTTGGGGTTGTGACGGCGTTTTTTCACACCCACCGATAAGTGCGACGACGATGGCCAGCACTGCCGTCCCCCGGATTTTCACGTTGCGCGAGACGATCATGGCGCGGGAACCTTGCCTTCGCCTTCGACGATTCTGTGTTCGCGTTCGACGCTCAAATGATCGAAGCGTTCCACTACCCCGCTCGGCCAACGAACCGTGATTTCCTGCGTGGCCCGATCGCTCCCCAATCCGAACAGAATGCGCGAATCGTTGGCGCTGCAATAGCTCCCGTCCGTATGCCCGCGACGTTGCAGAACTTCACCGCCGCTACGTTTCAGGCGAACGATCGCACCGATTGCGTCCCGATTGCTCGACGTGCCCACGAGCTTCAATCGCAACCACGACCGTGTGTGCCCGATCTCGTTGCGAAACAGACGCAATCGTCCGTTGCCGTTCGAGATTATCGCATCCGTATCACCATCGTTGTCCATATCCCCGAACGCCGCTCCGCGCGAAGATTCGAGACCGGCCAACTCCGGCGCCAGGGAACTCGTCACATCCTGAAACCTGAAAGCACCAGGCCCCAGGTTGCGAAAAAGCTGATTCGGAAACGGGTAAGGATAGTCGTGATCGGCGTACCCCTCGGCGATTTTGACCGCTCCGTTGGCCGACAGCAGATCGAGATAACCATCGTTGTCGATGTCCACCCATCCGACACCAAACGCGGTCAACGATCGACTCTTCGCGCCCAGTGCGTGTTCGTTTGTTTCATCCTCGAACCCGCCGCCGCCGTGATTGACCAGCAGCGTGTTGTGCTCGCCGAGAAGATGCGCGAGAAAAATATCCTCGTCGCCGTCGCAATCGAAATCCCCCGCCGTCACACCCATGCCTGCTTCAGCCTCACCTTCGGCGTTGTAGGCAGCTCCTGAAAACAGTGCGTTGTTTTCAAAAGTGCCGTCCGTCTTGTTTATCCAAAGCTGATTCGCGTCTCCGTCATTGGCTACATAAATGTCAGGCCAACCGTCGTCGTTGAAATCGGCGCACACGACACCCAGCCCGCTGCCAAACTCGGTATGCACGCGCGCACGGGTCGAGACATCCAAAAACGTTCCCAAACCAGTGTTGCGAAAGAGGTGATCCGGTGCGGGGTCGAACGACTGCGGGCCACAATAGTCTCGCCGACTCGACTTGGAATGGCAGACTTTGTTCTCACGCACGTCGTACACCACATAGTCCGCGACGAATAAGTCCAGCCAGCCGTCGCGATCGAAGTCCACGAACGCTGCACTCGAGCTCCACGTGTCATGCGCCGGCACGGCTGCCTCGTTGCGACGGAACGTTCCGTCGCCGTTGTTGCGGTAGAAGACATTAGGCCCGGAATTGGTAACGTAGATATCCTGATCGCCGTCGTTGTCCACGTCACCGACCGCACATCCAACGCCGTATCCATCGTCACCAACACCGGCCCGATCGGTTACATCAACAAAGCTCATCGTTCGCGAGCCGTCGGCCTGTACGACCAGATCGTTGCGATAGAGACGATTGACACCGTCGCCTCGTCTGCGCTTCGTCGCATCCAGCGGGTGGGCTTGAAGCACGTAAATGTCGAGATCGCCGTCGTTGTCGTAGTCCAGCAGGGCGCACCCCGACCCCATGATCTCCGGAAAAAAGAATTGCCCTGTCGCTCCGGTTGTATGCTCAAAACGAAGACCCGTTTCGTCGGTCGCGTCAACAAGCCACACTGGTGAGGCGGTCTTGTTGGGTCGATTGTTATTCTCGCATTTGTCGCAGGAAGCGAAGCCGAGCAACGTCACGACAATCGAAACATTGCGTCGAAAGTGCATGGAGCGAGACATGAGCTTACGATTGAGGCCCGGAGCGTGCTGCATCGAACGCGGCGAAATCGAAGAGATCAATCGTTTCATCGCCGTCGCGATCGTAGCTCGCACAAATTCCATCCGTCACGTTTGCGTCACAGCCTATGCATCGTTGCAAGAGGCTGAAGTCCGCGAAATCCTGATCGCCGTCACCGTCGAAATCACCGTAAGCCTCGCAGGCAGCGTCAAACCGCGAGGTCCGGTCATCATGCGGCAAACACAACCCGCTGGGAAGTTCCGCAGGTGCAAACCGTGTCATGTTCGGATCGTGCAAAGCGTCCCGCACAAACACAGTCAACGCAAGCACCTCGCCTTCGCTCAACCCCAGCGGCACGAACAACGGCGATAGCGTGGGGACAATCTGCTCCGGCACGCCCGCGTTCTTGTAGCGAATCACGTCCTCGACCGTCTCAGCCGATCCACCGTGAAAGAACGGGCCGTTGCCCTTGAGGTGTCGAACGGTCATGGCCCGAAATTTGAATCGATCGTTTGGGTCCAGCGTCACGGCGTATCGACCGACATCCTGCACACCCTGCGGCAGGCCCGGATGCTCGGCTGTCCCCATCGCGTGGTAGGTAGTGGACCCTAACGCGGGACCGCTGTGACAGGCGACGCAGCCACCATCCCCGAAAAACAGTTCCGCCCCGTCAAGCTCCTGAAGCGAAAGGGCGAGATCGTCACCCGCAAGAAACGCATCCCATCGCGACTGATTGCTGACCACGGTTCGCTCGTACGCTCCGATGGCTCGAAAAATATTGAAGAGGTCAATCTGAATCTCAGCCGGCTGACCCGCCGTTTCCGGAAACGCAATCTCGAACAAGGGCAGATAGGCATCGATCAATTGCAGAGCTTCGTCGTTCATGCGGTGCTGCTCAAACGCGATGCGAATCTGTCGCTCCACGGGTGGTAATTCCCCAGGGCCAGCCTGCCGCGCCGAACCGTTCCACAACAGTTCATCAAAGTAGGCGACCATGTTGATCGACGGCGAGACGATGGCGGGATTGTCCACCGCGTCGCTGAAATCAACCGGCGTTGGGCCTTCGTCCACTGCGAGCAGAGACGGAATCGGCGCTCGCCGCGCTCGCCCCTCCTCATCGACAAACCCGCGTGCGCCGACGCCGAATGACGACACCTGCCCGGCGCGAAAACCGGCAGCGGAGAAATGGCAGGACGCACACGAAGCCGTCAGGCGCGTTTCTGCAAACGAAGACGCCCCCGAAAAAGCGGGGTCGTGGAACAGCAACTTGCCCAACGCGACCTTGGCTTCGGTGATGATATAGAGTGGATCGATGTCGCCGCCGGGCAGCAGTGGTTGCGGGAGGTCGTTAATATCTGTGGGAACTTGAAGCGATTCGACCCCGCCGAC
The DNA here is from genome assembly GCA_029260215.1 of Phycisphaerae bacterium. Lineage (GTDB taxonomy): Bacteria > Planctomycetota > Phycisphaerae > UBA1845 > UBA1845 > OFTM258. The sequence continues at coordinate 2,654 of JAJDDQ010000031.1, read as the reverse complement.
CACCGCACCGATGAACGAGCGAACCTCCTGTGCCCGCGATTCGAGATCGCCCGCCGCCGCAATTCCGATCAACGGAAACACACACGCGAAGAGTGACAGAACCACGACACCATACCACACGCCCAGCCGGTCAATGCAGGCAACCGGCGTCTCCGGAGGCTTGGAATGGATTGGGATCCACGTCCCCTTCGTCATGTCACGATTGTCCGTCAGCCCTACGGGGCGGAATATACCCGCTGCAACGTTGACCAGTCGGCGAAATCAATGTCCTGGTCCGTGTCAAAGTCGAACACTTCGCAGTCGACGTCAAACGGCCCCGCACCAGGCCCCGTGACGCAGTCAAAATAGGACACGTTGTCGTACAGGTCCGTGTCGCCATCGCCGTCAAAATCGCCGGGGGAGAATCCGCTGAACGCCGCGTTCGCGCTGACCATCAACACCGGCTCGCTCTTGCCGTGCGTCACCCACAAGTCGTAGAGACGATTGCCCCACTCGTTCGTGTGGTTTTCGTCGCGAAGAAATTCGATGTACTCCTTAGAAGACGTCTGGTAGTACAGGTTCACCGTCGCCGAAGCAGCCCCAACCGGCAGCGCGTAGTCCACGTCGCTCCAGTACTGCCCATCCACATAGACCGCACCGACAGGCTTGCCGCCGAACGTGTCGAATGCGGCGTTGGTGAAACCGCGCGGCGGGATGCGATTGTCCTTAACGTATGTGTTGTTCAACGCGAAGTGAAACGTCACGCCCTCGGTCAAACCGGTGAGCGCCGCAGCCGCCGCATCCACGCCCAACTCCGCTTCGTACACGGTCGTGTCCGCCTTGTTCAGGTCCGCCGACAGCAGATTGTAGGCCCCACGCTCGCCGATCAGAGTATTGGAACCATCGAAGAACTGCACGTTAAGCCACATCCGTCGCCCTTCCGGATACCCGGTCGGCAGCTTGTGGCCCGATTCGTTGGTGATGGTCACACGCATGCGCGCCGCATCCTGATCGGCTGTGAGCGTAGCCGCTCTTTCGAGCATTTCGATGGAACGCTGCTGCCCCGCGTCAAGGTTTTCCAAGTATCCGTCAATACCCTGCGTGGCATCTGAAGGCCAGAATTCCACGATTAAATCACCGACCGCGTCGCGTATCCACGAGTTTCCGCCAGCGAAATCGTGAGCTGGCGTGTTTGGCCTCGGTGGATAGAGAATCGCCGGCTGAACACAAGCTTTGCCGTCGTATTTCGGCATGTGACAGTCCTGACAGGAGCTGACCACACCGGTCGGCAGATTGCCGCCGAACACACCGCCCGCATCGACACCGGCTGGGTAGTCACTATTCAGCCACTCGCTGTAGGTGCGCTCGACCGGGAACATATCATATTGGTCACCGGTAGGATGAGCTTGATCCAAAGGGCTGGCTGCGTAGCTGCCGTCCGGCTGACGAACGTACACGGGGTTGCTGACATCGTGACACGTCGCGCACAACTCGCTGTTGTGATGAAATGGGCTTTCCAGGAAATTCGGCAACTCGGGATTCAGCGGAAAGTGAGGAGGCTCTTCCGTACCCGCCGGGAAATCGAAAGGACCGCGACGACGGTCATGCGGATCGATGACGAAGCTGCCCGTACCGGGGCGCGACGGCATGTATCCGAGCGACATCAACTCATTGAGGATTTCCTCATCGACAGACGGACTCACGCCGGGTTGAAACACCGGATCGACCAGACGATGGCAAATGTGGCAACTCACGCCGTCACGATCCTCATCAATGAAGAGCGAACCGTCTGTCGGAGGGCCTGATCGTCCTTCAAGCCACGCCTTCGGCGCGTGACATCGAATGCACATGTCGCCGCTGTCGGTTGCATCCTGATTTGCGACTGCGAGGCAGGCATAAAAGAGAGGATCACGCCCCGCTTGAGCCATCAGGCTACCCTGCCAGTTCGGCGCGATTCGGATATCAAACCCGACATCAAACAAACCGTGGCAACCGACGCAATTCCCGGCAACTTGAATTTCGTCCACGAGCATGTCCGGCTGCGTACCGCCAATGAAAAAATCCTCCAGCGTCGTTGGAATCGGCAGACTCCCGGACTTGGCTGCATTCGTAGCAAAGGCTGCGCCCGCCAAAGCGAGCAGCGCCAAAACAATCGTCCCATGCAGGCGCATGCGCGCCGCAATCCAATTCCTCATCGAGGGAATCTCCAATTCACGTCCAGGATTCTTCTTAACCCCACCGGCGGACGAACCGTACACGCTGTACGCTCCGCGCAAGCGTCCCTCAGACACCCACACAGATATCGCCCGCGATGCAAGAACACAGAATGGCATCGCCATGCCACGAGTCGGAGATTATACCGACCACACAGGCCGTTACCCAAACGATCCGTACAAATTTTCTTCGACTTGGCGACTCAGACTGAAACGCCTCAAGTGAAATTGGAAAACGGGCACGTCCGATAGTCAAAGCAACGCGGAACACGTCCGCTAGTGCTCCGATGCACGTCATTTGATGGGTGGGTGCTCTGTACAGGTTCAGCGTGAATTGGACAATCCGTCCATTGTGTTAAGCAACTCCCCGTCACGCGCGTGGCGGGGTTCTCGGTCCTCGTTCTGGCCTCCGGCGGGCGTGCTCGGCCTCGGGTCGGGAACTATCGGGGGCCGCCCCTTCCG
>JAJDDQ010000004.1 GCA_029260215.1 Phycisphaerae bacterium | reverse complement strand
CAACGCTTGGTTTCTGCCCTGCGAAAACGCATGGGACTACATCCGCTACGGCCGCCCGCCCGCACCAGCGTCCGGCGACTTCGATTCCGACGGCGACAGCGACCAGCGCGACGCCTTCTACTTCGCCGAGTGCATCGCCGATCGCGGCAACGGCCCCGGCGCAGTCGCAGACCCCGGCTGCCTGTGGGCCGACATGGACACAGACGGCGACATAGACTTCGCCGACTTCGCCAAATTCCAACAAAACTTCACCGGAAGCAAAGAGTGAGCAGGCGTCTCTGGAGGCAACAGTTCAGCCTTGCGCAACGCGCGTGTATCTTCCGTTCCTTCATTGCGACAAGGAACAGTCTTTTTCCCCCTTGCAAATAGGAAAACATTGTTTCCTATTTGCAATATGGGGCAGATCATGGCTTCACATTGCACTTGGCGGAAGAGTTACGCTCGTTTCAATGGGTGGATGGTCCGGTTCACGCTGAACCCGTGCATCCCTGTCGCCGTCTTGATGGGTTTGGCGTTCTTGCTACACTTGGGCTGGCACACGAATTGACCCGTACGAAGGAGGCAGACCATGAGCGATTCGGAATCCATTTTGTCGTCGATGACCGAGACCCGCAGCTTCCCGCCGCCGGAGTCTTTCGCGAAAACCGCCCGCATCAGCAGCCTCGACGAGTATCAACGTCTTCACAAGCAATCGATCGACGACCCCGAAGCGTTCTGGGCCGATGTGGCTGAGAAGAATCACCACTGGTTCAAAAAATGGGACAAGGTGCTGGACTGGCAATGCCCGTTGGCCAAGTGGTTCGTCGGGGGCAAGACGAACATTTCCTACAACTGCCTGGATCGGCAGATCGAGCTGGGCCGGGGCGATCACGCAGCCATTCTCTTCGAAGGCGAGCCGGGCGACACGCGCGAGCTGTCCTACAACCAGCTGCTGGCTGAGGTGTGTCGCTTCGCCAACGCACTGAAAAAACTGGGTGTCAAAAAGGGCGACATCGTCACCATTTACATGCCGATGGTGCCCGAGTTGACGGTGGCCATGCTTGCTTGCGCGAGGATCGGCGCACCGCACAGCATCATCTTCGGCGGGTTCAGCGCGACGGCCATCGCCGATCGCGTTCACGACGCGGAAAGCAGGACCATCATCACCGCCGACGGCGGCTGGCGGCGCGGTTCGATCGTGCCGCTCAAATACAACGTCGATGAGGCTGTCAAGAAGTGCCCGAACGTTGAGAATGTCGTCGTGCTGAAGCGCTGCGACAACGAGATAACCTGGAACGACGGGCTAGATCGCTGGTGGAGCGATCTCGTTTCGTCGGAGTCTGATGTTTGTGAGGCTGAGCAGTGCGACAGCGAAGACCTGCTGTTCATTCTGTACACCTCGGGGACGACGGGTAAGCCCAAAGGCATCATGCACACCACCGGCGGATACATGGTCTACACCGCCCTCACGTCCAAACTGATATTCGATTTCAAGCCGGACGACGTCTACTGGTGCTCGGCCGACATCGGCTGGATCACCGGGCACAGCTACATCACCTACGGCCCACTGCAAAACGGCGTGTCGGTGGTCATGTATGAGGGTGCTCCGAACCACCCCGACTGGGGTCGATTCTGGAAAATCGTGCAGGATCGCAAGGTCACGGTTTTTTACACGGCCCCGACGGCGGTCCGTGCGTTTATGCGTCAGGGGACGGAGATACCAGCCAGGTACGATATGTCGACTTTGCGATTGCTGGGCAGCGTGGGTGAGCCGATCAACCCCGAAGCATGGATGTGGTACCACGAGCACATCGGCGGATCGCGCTGTCCGATCGTGGACACGTGGTGGCAGACCGAGACGGGCGGCATCATGATCGCACCGCTGCCGGGTGCGTTCACGCTGAAGCCGGGGTCGGCGACGCGACCGTTCTTCGGTATCGACGCAGCCGTTACCGATTCCACCGGCAAGGAGCAGCCGGCCAACAGCGGCGGACTGCTGGTGATTCGCAAGCCCTGGCCTTCAATGTTACGCGGGATTTACGGCGACATGGATCGCTACCGGGAGCAGTATTGGTCGCAGATCGAAAACGTGTATTTCACATCCGACGCCTGCCGCCGCGATGAAGACGGCAACTTCTGGCTCATGGGTAGGGTTGACGACGTCATCAACATCTCGGGCCATCGCATCGGAACCGCCGAGGTCGAATCAGCACTGGTCTCGCACAAGAGTGTGGCTGAGGCGGCGGTGGTGGGAATTCCGCATGAGATCAAGGGGCAAGCGTTGGCTGCGTTCGTCGCGCTGAAACTCGACGCGACGGCGAGCGACGATCTCAAGAAGGAGTTGCTCGATCACGTCGCGAAACAGATCGGCGCCATCGCAAAGCCGGATCAGATTCGCTTTACCGACGCCTTGCCCAAGACGCGCTCGGGGAAAATCATGCGCCGCTTGTTGAAGGAGTTGGCCTCCACCGGCGAAGTCAAAGGCGACACGACGACGCTCGAGGATTTCTCTGTCGTCGCGAAACTCAGCGAATCCGACGGGTAAAGACGCGCGAAGGCGTTTCCGGTCTTCCGATGGGCGCATCCCATTTCGGGTGGCATGGTTTGGCGCGGTCAGGCCGAGGCATTCCGCAACGCCTACGGCCTACCGACTGCACCGTTAGACCGTGACCCTGCACTGCGAATGGCCACCCGTTTTGGGATGTACCCGCAGCCCGTGAACTTGCGCAGCTATGGTTGCAGCCTGTGAAATGAACGGTTAGCCTTCCGCGACGTCCCACATGGAACGCGCCCAAACTTTGAATATCACCCTATTCGAGCAACATCTCGCCGATTGGTCCTGCGAATTCGATGAGCGTTTCGCCGGGGTGTTCGACGATCAACCCGACGCGCCGGCAGAGCTGATCGAAGCCATGCGTTACGCCGCGCTCGGAGGCGGGAAGCGAATCAGGCCTTTCCTCGTTACGCGTTGTTGTGAAATTTGCGGAGGCGACGCCGAGCACGCCTTTCCAGCCGCAGCGGCCATCGAGTGTGTGCATACCTTCTCACTCGTGCATGACGATCTGCCCGCGATGGACGACGACGACCTGCGTCGAGGTCGCCCGACCGCACACAAGCAATTCGGCGAGGCGATGGCCATCCTGGCTGGTGACGCGCTGTTGTCGCTCGCGTTCGAGCTGGCTGCCAAGACCGAGCAACGCACGGTGGAGGGGGTCATTCAACTGGCACGCGGCACGGGGTGGGCCGGCATGATAGGGGGGCAGGTGCTCGATATCACTTCCGTCGGTCGGCCGCCTTCGCGGGAACTGACCGACGCGATCCACCTCCGAAAAACCGCTGTTTTGATCGAGACAGCCTGTCTTCTCGGAGGGCTGGCGGCGGACTGCGATCAGTCTCAGCTTGAATCCTTGGGCAGCTTTGGCCGGAATTTGGGGCGAAGTTTCCAGGCGGTCGACGATATACTGGACGTAACCGCGACGGTCGAACGAATGGGCAAAAAAGTCGGCAAAGACGCGGCCGCAGGCAAGCAGACGCTGCCGTCAGCCGTTGGACTCGACAAAAGTCGCAGCCTGGCACGGGCTTACGCGGACGACGCAATCACCGCTCTGGGCAATTTCGGCTCGGAAGCGGATGATTTGCGTACCCTTGCGGTGTTTGTGCTGGAGCGTCAACATTAGGCTCGTGGCATGTGAGGTCGCGGATCAATGGATGGGTTGGGTGCCCCACGGCTTTAGCCGTGGGGGAGTCGAATCCGAGGGGCTATTCGACTCCCCCACCTCTGAAGAGGTGGGCCACCCATCCATCGTTTCAAGCTTGGCGATGCACTAAAAATGTAGGCCATCAAGAATCGTCGCGAACTGCGACGACTGGAGTCGATTTCGGATGGGGTTGCTCAACAAAATAAACTCGCCCAAAGACCTTAAAGCCTTGAGCGTCGGCCAATTGCCCGACGTCGCGCAGGAGATTCGCGACCGAATCATCGATGTCGTCGGGCGCAAGGGCGGACACTTTGCGAGCAATCTCGGCGTGGCGGACCTCACCGTCGGCCTGCATTATTGCTTCGACTTCCTCACCGACCGCCTGTTATGGGACGTCGGCCACCAGTGCTACCCGCACAAAATACTCACCGGGCGAAACGCACGCATGGACACCATCCGCCAAGCCGGCGGGCTGAGCGGGTTCCCCTCGATCGACGAGAGCGAGTACGACCTGTTCAACGTCGGGCACGCCGGAACCGCAATCGCGACCGCCATCGGCATGGCCCGAGGCGACGAAATGATGAAACGCGATTCGCGCGTGGTGGCTGTCGTCGGCGACGCGAGCATTGTAAACGGCGTGGCATTCGAGGGACTCAACCAAGCCGGCACGCTCAAGCGCCAGCTACTCATCATTCTCAACGACAATCGCTGGGGCATCGGCATCAGTCAAGGCGGCGTGGCGGAGCAGTTGGCCAAGTTTCGCGCCAGCCCGATCTACGACGAAATCAAGCAACGCGCCAAAACCGTCATCCCCAAGTTGCCACTCGTCGGGAGTGCCCTGTTCGATACGCTCGACCATCTCAAAGAGGGCATCAAAGCCACCGTCAGCCCGCACCAGATTTTCGAGCAGATGGGATTGCTCTACGTCGGGCCTATCGACGGTCACGACATCCCGCATCTCGTCGACACACTGAACGCGCTCAAGGATGTGCAACGCCCAGTTGTTCTGCACGTCCACACGGAAAAGGGCAAAGGGGCTGCCTGGGCACTCAAGGAGCCTGAGCGGTTTCACGCCACCAAGCCGTTCGTGGTTCAAGATGGCAAAGTCACGCTTCAGTCCGGGTCCGGCAAAAGCTGGACGCGCGCGTTCGTCGACGCGCTCATCGACGAAGCCGAAACGAACGAAACCGTCTACGCCATGACAGCCGGCATGCCCGACGGCACGGGTCTGGACAAGTTTGCGGAGCGATTTCCCGATCGATGTCGCGACATCGGCATCGCGGAAAGCTGCACGGTGGACATCGCAGCCGGGATGGCCAAGTGCGGCGCGAGGCCCGTCTGTGCGATCTACTCCACATTCCTGCAACGTGCGATGGATCAGGTTTTTCAGGAAGTCTCGCTTCAGGGGCACCCCGTCATGTTCTGCATCGACCGAGCGGGCGTGGTCGGAGGCGACGGGGCTGTCCACCACGGCTTCCTCGATATCGCCTACCTTCGCGGGATGCCCAACATGGTGTTGATGGCACCGATGGACGAACCCGAACTGGTCGAATCGATACGATTTGGCTTGAAGCTTCTGTCGGCCTGTGCGATTCGTTACCCGCGCGACACCGTGCCCGAACCGACACCCGATTGCGATCCTTTTGAACTCGGCGTATCCAGGCGACTGCGCTCGGGCGAGGACGCTACCATTCTCGCCTACGGTGTGTGCGCTCTGACCGCGACACAGGCGTCTGAAATACTGGCGATTGATCGACTGAGCGTCGGCGTCGTCAATGCCCGCTTCGCCAAGCCGATCGACCGCGACATGGTGCGCGAAGCCTTCCGTGGAGGCCGCCCCGTCATCACCGTCGAGGATCACTCCGTCTCCGGCGGGTTCGGGTCTGCCGTTCTGGAGACCGCAACGGAAATGGGGTTGCCCGTTCAACGATTCGCACGCCTCGGGCTGCCCGACGATCGATTCATCGCCCACGGCTCCCGCAACGGGCAGTTGGCTGAGATCGGTATCGACGCTGCCGGCATCGCAGCCGCCGTTCACAAACTGGTCCACGGCGACGACATTGCCTCGGGCAAGCACGCAGCCTCGACAAGGACTCCGGCGTTCGACACAAACCGTGCTCTTTCGACCTGACAGGCGAATAAATGGCCTCCGAATCCGGAGACAAACGAGTATTTGTTCTGGGCAACCCGGATAAGCCCGGCGTCAAAGCCGCCCTCGACCATGTCTGCGAGTTCGTTGCTGCGCGTTGCACACTCGTAGGCCAGGGGCTGGGTCACGATGCCTCGGAAGCACTCACCCACAATGCTGACTTTGTCGTTGTGCTCGGCGGCGACGGCACCATCCTGGCTGTCTGCCGCTCGCTGGGCCATACACAGGTGCCATTGATCGGCGTCAATTTCGGAAAACTCGGGTTCCTGGCGGAATTCACTGTGGCAGAACTGGAAGCACACTTCGACGATATCATCGCCAATGGCGACCTCATCAGTGAGCGAATGATTCTGGAGTGTCGCATTGAGCGAAGTGGGACGGTTCGTTTCGAAAGTTTAGCCGTCAATGACTGCGTGGTGGTGGCTGGTGCCCCGTTTCGTATGATCGAACTGGAAGTCAAAATCAACAATGTCCACCTGACCACAATGCCCGGCGACGGAATGATCGTCTGCACACCGGTGGGGTCCACCGCATACAACCTGGCTGCGGGCGGGCCGATCATGCAGGGAGCCGTCATGGGCATCGCACTGACCCCGTTGTCGCCGCACTCTCTGACACACCGACCCCTCGTCGTGGAGCACATGGCCCGCATCGAGATCGGCATTTCGCAGGCCAATGAAGGCACGACACTGCTCGTCGACGGCCAGATCAATGCAGCATTGAAGGCCGACGACCGCGTATTGATCGAGCAGTCGGATTCCAAACTGGAACTGGTAAGAAACCCGTCTCACCCGAAATGGCACGGACTGGTCACCAAACTGCGCTGGGGCCAATCACCGAATTACGAATGATTCAATGCCTTTTCGGACGCACGCAACCCGCCACGCCTGAACGCTATCCCCTTCGTTCTGCTCAATTGAGCGATTGTGCCGAACGCGGCGAACAAAACGATTGACACGACTGCCCCGTCGGGCTATACTGACCATCGGTAGGGCCGGGAGCATTCAGCATTCAGCATTCAGCATTCAGCATTCAGCATTCAGCATTCAGCATTCAGCATTCAGCATTCAGCATTCAGCATGCTTGGCAAGCGCCGAGCGGGAACGGGGGTTGGATTATGGCTGGTTTCAATGATTTAGAGCGTTGTCGATTCGTCCGCGTTCAGCCGCTGTTTGGCGGCTTGCTGCGCGCTGCACAAGCGTGCATTCTCACTTTAATCGCGATTTTGTCGTCTGCCGGGCTGCGCGCCGAAGGGCCGGGGCGTGCGATTATCCAAGGCCCCCCGCCGGGGTGGGAGCTTGTGAAGATCACCGACGACCCCGAACTCGACGAACACGTAGCCATGAACAATGTTGGCCAGATCGTGTTTTCCAAGCGAATGCCGGACAGCGCACGTGAAGAAATCTTCCTCTACGACAACGGCAAACTGCGACGACTTACGTTCGACAATTTTCAGGACCAAGGGGGCAGGATAAACGATAACGGGACGATTGTTTGGCACAGGCTGCCCGCTTTCAATGGTGACGACTCGGAGATATTTCGTTATCGCGATGGCGTGATCGAACAGCTTACCGACAACGACGACCAGGATTTCAGGGCCGACATCACCAACAGCGAGGTCATCATGTGGTCGCGCAGGCCCGATGGTGAGACCGCCCAACTCGTTCAATATCGCGATGGAGTGGTTACGCAGATCACGAACAACGGTGTTACGAACACCTGCGTACGGATGAATGCGAACGAGGATTTTGCCTGGATCGCCTACGATTTCAAGGCCGAACCGTCGTGGCGTTCGACGATTATGTGCTCGATCGGTAGCGTGACACATGAAATTACCGACGGCACGAATCAACCGCAGGGTTGCGCAATCACCAACGACGGCTTGGTCGGCTGGCATGACGAAGGTGGGATCAAACTTTGGCAAGATGGAATAACCGCCTGGATTCCGAACACTACTGAAGATGCGAGCGGACCGGCGTTGAGCAATGTCGCTGAGATACTCTACGCATCATGGAATGGAGTGTTTTGGTCGCCATTCGTCGTCCGCGGAGAGACGACGCATCAACTGACAAATTCCGAAGAACAAAATATGGGTGGCGGGAATATCAATGATATCGGCGAGGTTGTGCTCGAAATGGGCGACTTCCCCGAACTTGACATTTGGTTGATGTGGCGAACTCGGACCCCCGGAGACTTCACAGGGGATGGCCGTATCGATCGATTCGACTTTGAATCCATGCTGAATTGTCTGAGCAACGAGGCGTGCGGAACGCAGACACCGCCGGTTTGCCTTGATGTTTTCGACCTCGATGACGACGGCGACATCGATTTCCGCGACTTTGCGGCGTTTCAAACCCTTGTCACGCCGTCTCAATAACTACCGATTCTTGCCCTTGTGATTGGAGGTGGTGGACCTTGCTCGCCTGAGCACATTTGTTATCGGAATCGCTCAACGAGACTTGATCGGTGCGCGCTGAAACGGCGCGCGATGAGACAAGAGTTGGGCGGGCGGGTGACTCGTTTGCTGACGTACCCCCGCCCGCCCGGCAACCTACGGCGCGTGTTGCGTCGCAGGAAACTTTTTACATCTTAGAAGGAATGTATCATGCAATCCAACCGAATCTTCACGATTCTACTGGCTTTCTCGGCGACGCTCGCCGGGTTCATGGGTGTGGCATACGCGACGGATTATACGTGGAAGGGGTCATCGGACGGCCAATGGGACAACGATGCATCTCAAGAGGACAATTGGTTCGGAGGGTTTCTCAACGACTTCCCTGTCGACGGCGACACGGGGTTGCAGGACGACGCGGAGTTGGCGCGGATTCAGGTGGACAGCGACGAGCGTTGCGATGCGTTCACCGGTGACGGCGACAGCCCGAACGATCGGTTCATCCTGCTGGACGCCCAGCAAACGCTGACCGTCGATGGGAATCTCTCCAAGGTCACCGGAACCCAGGATTATCTGATTCGCGTGAAGGATGGGGCCAGCGGCAACGAGACGGAAGTCCTGGTCGGCGGGAACATCACCGGCATCGATATCGTTGCAGCACGCAACAACAACGGCGATTGGGCCAGGATCAACGCGACTGGAGATGTGGCTGACTCGGATTTCGATCTACGCGACAACGTGTCCATGGACGTGGACGGCGACATGGGTACGACGACACTGTCTGTCCGGGATGGATCGAACATCGATGTGGCCGGCGACGTGACCGGAAACGCCTCTCCCTACACCGGCTGGGACATTGGAAACTCCGGCACGGTCAAGGTTCACGGAGATTTCTACGACACGAACCTGTCCGTAGGCGCTAGAGGTCTCGCGAGCGGGGGAGCGCAGGTCACCGTTGGATCGATGGGAGATCCGACCGCGACACACAGCACAATGTCCTTAACAAAGGACGCCGAGCTGATTGTCAGCAACGCCGCGGGTTTTGGCGGAGGACACTACGTAGCCCGTTACGACACAATAGCCAGCCTTGTCGAAATGCGTGATGATTCACGCATGATTGTGCATGGGCGGACGGAACAGGCGTTTTGGGATATGTACAACGACAGTTATTTCGAGGGTCAGGGCGACATACACGGGGGCGAATGGATTCTCGCGGACGACTCGCGGGTAGTGGCTTTGTTGGACATCGGCCTGGATATTGGTAACTTCTGCACGAATTGTGCGGGCACCGACAGCGGCGGCATCTGGAGGGTTCGCAGTGACGGGGGCACGTCCAGCTGGGGTGTGGATGTCGATTCCGATCAGGCTTTTAATCCGTCGCTGCTTGAGCTTGACGGTGGCACGGTGCGGACGGGCTACCTGGGTTACAACTCGGCTTTGTCGCACAGTTCAGACGACCACCCCGAGTGGGACATGGAGTTCAAGGGCGACTCCCTGGTCGCGATCAGCCGAGAAGGCTGGCATGAGGGGGCGGGATCGGAAATCAGCTACGACGGCACGAACAACACGTATCAGCATAGCGGAGCGTTGAACGGAATATGGATCGAAGGCCCGATTAAGCAGGTGGATTCGTTGGCGGAATTGACCATCCAGATCAATTCGCCATCCACTACCGGCGGTTACGTCACGGCTGAAACAGCATTGACCAGCATCAACGGAAGCGGTGTCTGGTCCAGTTTGGCCTTCGAGGTCGAGGGCGTTCAACTGAAGATTCAAAACGGCGCCAACATCGGCGGACACATGGAGGCGATCGGCCCGGACTACGAACTCAGTGACGACGATCCGCTTTTTACGGATTCGCCCTGCGTCAAGCGATGGGGTGAGCTTCGTATTCTCGATGCCGGCGCGTCCGATTCCACGACAATTACGGATCAGCACCCGAATTACGGAGTGGAAGTGGGCCAAGGTAAAACCTGGCAATCGCAGGAGTCCGTTTACGCCATCGATATCTTTGTCGAGAAGGATGCGATACTGTACGTCGCCACGCCGCTTATCCATGCAGCCGGTACTGTGTTCAACATCTATTACACCGGGACTGTGGATCTTAACTGCACCGGATCGGATTGCGGTGAAATTTTGAACCTCGACAATACGGACTACACGCCAATCAAGCTGGTTGCCAGGCTCTTCGGTGATTTTGACGGAGCTACAGCAGGCAATGACGGCGACACGACTTCCAATCGAGATCGATTCGAAGACGCATGGTGCACTTGTGAACGCAAGACGACACCGGACGCTGCCTACGATGCTCTGACTGATTGGGACTGCGATGGAGATGTGGATGATGTAGATCGCACTCAATACCTTGCCAATTGGACGGGAGCGACGGAATTGAACAGCTTGAGCAGTTGCCCGCATTCGACCGTGTGCGATTAGAAGTGCGCAATCCTGCGTGCCCGTACCGTCGCATGTCGTCAGGCAAACGAATACGCCGCACGCATAAGTTGCGCAAAAGCCGGTGCTCTCGGGCGACGCGACCATGCACGAACATCGATCCGGCTGACGTGGACTACTCGGGCCGCGCCAGCCGGATCGCTCGTTATTCTCGTCGACACGCTCCGGAGCTTTCATCCGGTTACGCCGTCGCCAAGCAACTTTGACAGACCAGTTGTTGGGCGTGGGGCGATTCCGATCAAGGGATGTAGATTCTCGATCTGCTGGTTTCTGATCGGAGCCGATCTAAGATGTTTTCAACAAAGTGATTACGTCGTTTCGCGGCATAAGGAGGCCGTAAAGCGGAGGCTTCCGTTTCGTCGAATCGGGATGCGTCCATCTGGACGCGGGAAGCGTTCCAGCCTAAGTTTTACGCTCGTGTATGTATCCGATTCGGGACGACCGTCCTGTCGGGACCACGAAAAGCGCCCAAGCTCCGGCGAGGCCCGGTGAAATCGGCTCGGGGCGGCTGGTTGTACGGAAACTCAATCGCGACAGGATTAGCGACGTGCCCCGAAAAACCATCAAGGTTGAACACAAACTCGAATACCTCCAAATCCTCGACGAAAAGGGGAATATCGACGCAGCACACGACCCGAAGCTCAACGGCGACACCCTGCTGAGCCTCCATCGGCTGATGCTGTTTACGCGGCTTTTCGACGAGCGCATGCTTGCACTACAGCGTCAGGGACGCATCGGAACCTACGCGCCCGTCCGGGGTCAGGAGGCTGTGCAGATCGGCACGAGTTTCGCCTTGAAGCCCGGCGACTGGATGGTGCAATCCTTCCGCGAGCCGGGGGCGTGCTTCCATCGCGGCTGGCCTGTGGACAAGCTGATGCAGTTCTGGGGCGGGTATGAAGAAGGCTGCGCGGTCCCGGAACGGGTCAACGACACGCCCATCGCGGTCCCCGTCGCGTCTCAGATACCGCACGTCGCGGGGTTGGCTTGGGCGATGAAGCTCAAGAAAACGGACCACGTCGCGCTGGGTTTCGTCGGCGACGGGGGGACCAGCGAAGGCGATTTCCACGAAGCGTTGACGTTCGCCGGGGTTTTTGACCTGCCGGCCATCTTCGTCATCACCAACAACCAATGGGCAATCTCGCACCCGCGTACGATGCAGACCCGAGCCAAGACTCTCGCGCAAAAGGCCGGCGGATACGGGATCGACGGGATTCAGGTGGACGGCAACGACGTGTTGGCGGTTCACACAGCCACGGTCGAAGCGATTGCCAAGGCGCGCAAGGGCGGCGGCCCGACGCTGATAGAGTGTGTCACCTATCGCCTCGCCATGCACACAACGGCTGACGACCCTAAAAAGTACCGCAGCGAAGCCGAGGTCAAGAAGTGGGAAAAACGCGATCCGCTGATCCGATTCGATGCCTATCTTCGCTCGAAGGGCATTTTGGACGACGGGATGGACGAACAAGTACGCACGGATATCAAAACGACCATCAAAGCGGGCATAGAAAAATACGAAGCCAGCCGCGATGTCGATCCGCGCGACTGCTTCCCCTACACCTATGTCGAGATGACGGAAGAACTGAAAACACAGGCTCGGGAATTCGACCTGGCTTTGGAACGCGAAGGCGTTTCCAGCGGCCACTGATACGCAGCGTCCGCGCGGGCTGAAGTCCGCGGCTCGTAAGATGAGTTAGAGAATTCGATTCGCCACGCACGGGCGGGTCACGACACATAGCTGAGAGACTCGATGGCACAGATGAACATGGTCAAAGCCCTGAACCTCGCGATGCACGAAGCGTTGAGCGAGGACGACAACGTCGTCATCATGGGCGAGGACGTGGGGCAGGATGAGGGCGTTTTCCGCGTTACGGAGAACCTGCTCATGGATTTCGGCAAGAATCGCATCATCGACACACCGCTCGCCGAAGGGGCCATCGTCGGGACAGCCGTCGGCATGTCGCTTTACGGTATGAAGCCGGTTTGCGAGATGCAATTTTCCGGTTTCGCGTACCAAGCCTATCACCAGATCGAAGGGCACGTGTCGCGTTTCCACAACCGCACGCGGGGCAGATACCGGATGTCGATGGTCATTCGCATGCCCTTCGGCGGGGGTATTCGCGCTATCGAGCACCACAGCGAGAGTCGCGAAGCGCTGTACGCGCACAATCCGGGTCTGAAGATGGTCATCTGCTCCTCGCCGCGTAACGCCCGGGCATTGCTCCTCGAATCCATTCGCCACCCCGACCCCGTCATCTTCTTCGAGCCCAAAGCCAGCTACCGCGCGTTCAAGGAGGAAGTGCCGGACGAACCCGAGACCATGCCCATCGGCAAAGCCCAGGTCGTTCGCGAGGGAAGCGATATCACGATTATTTCCTACGGTGCGATGATGAGGCCCGTGCTCGAAGCGGTTGACGACTTGGCCGACGAGCAGGGAACCTCCATCGAGGTGATCGATCTGCTGACGGTCTCGCCGATCGATACCGAGTGCCTCACCAATTCGGTCGCCAAGACCGGGCGGGCCGTCGTGGTGCATGAAGGCCCGCGAACGTGCGGCGTGGGTGCGGAAGTCACAGCCCGTCTTGTGGAGACCTGTTTTTTCCACCTGGAGGCACCGGTTAGACGAATCACCGGGTACGACGTACACTTCCCGTACTTTGCTCGGGAGCAGGCGTTTCTGCCAAACGCGGACCGGATCAAAACGGCGGTGCGCGAGACGCTGGAAGTGTGACGCGGGCGCACATCGCGCCGTAAACAACATTGGACATTGCAACGGCGGAGGCTGTACGGATGGCACGCGAATTTCGTCTACCGGACCTCGGTGAAGGCATTACCGAAGCCCAGGTCATACAGGTGCTGGTCAAAAAGGGAGAAAACGTCGCCGAGGATCAAGGCCTGTTCGAGGTCGAGACGGACAAAGCCGCCGTCGAAATCCCGTCGCCGTACGAAGGGCCTGTGACCGAAGTCCACGTGAAGGTCGGGCAGACGGTCAACGTCGGCGATGTGATGATCTCCTTCGAGGGCGAAAACAAAGCCGCCCCCGCCAAAACCGAAAAGAAAAAAGCCTCCGCTCCGGCGGCTGCCAAGGTCGAAGCGGCGGCCCCCGTCGCCGCCCACGCGGGTGGATCGGGCAGTGGCGCGACAGCACGCAAAACGACCGCACCTGCTGCCCCAGCCGTCCGCAAACTCGCACGCGAGATGGGCGTTGATATCGATTCCATCCCCGGCAGCGGTCCGGGCGGGCGCGTTACCAAGGACGACGTCCACGCAGCCGCCAACGGCAGCGCTCGAGGCCCCGCATCGGCACCGCATTACGCACCGGCTGCCCCCGCTCAGCCCGCACCGTCAGCCGCCCCGCCGCCGGTTCCGCTGACCGCGGCTGCTCCGCCTCCGGGTGAGCCGGGTTCGGACAAGTGGGGTTCGGTCCGCGTCGCCCCCATGACGCAGATTCGCAAAACCATCGCCAAACAAATGACGCTGTCCTACTCGACGGCTGTCCACGTGACGCACATCGACACCGTGGACGTCACCGAACTCGAACGCATGCGCAAGCAGTATAGCCTGGCCTACGGCGGGCAACGGCGGATCACTGCGATGGCGTTCATCATCAAGGCTGTCAGCAACGCACTGCGCAACCACCCCATTTTCAACGCTGCCATCGACGTCGAAGCTGGCTCGATTACCTACAAGGAATACCACAACATCGGCATCGCGGTGGATACGCAGCGGGGGCTGGTGGTCCCCAACATTCGCGGTGCGGAGAATCTGGGTGTGGGCGCGATCGGCGGATCACTCTCGAAGATCGCGGAAAACGCCCGCAGCGGTAATTTCGCCATCGACGACCTGCGCGGCGGCACGTTCACCATTACCAATGTGGGTGCGTTGGGCGGCACGTTCAGCACGCCGATCATCAACTACCCCGAGGTCGCGATTCTCGGTCTGGGTCAAGCGAAGGAAACGCCCGTCGTCCGCGACGGCGAGATCGTCATCCGCAGAGTCATGCCCATCAGCATGTCCTTCGACCATCGCGCAGCCGACGGTGCTCAGTCTGCCCGGTTCTGCAAGGAACTGTTCGGATACCTGGAAAACCCGATCACGCTGGTGGTGTAGACCGGGACGAGTCGCGAAGAGACGAAGTGCATTGTCACGACTCAATTGACAGATTGGGTGCCCCACGACTTTAGCCGTGGGGAAGTCGAATCCAGGAACCATTCGAATTCCTCGTCGGTCGTGCTCGGTGTCGCGGTTCCGAGCGGTGCCCCACATTCGGAATTGGTGAATATAATCTGACTTGATTGTCTGTCGCGATTCTTCACACGGGCTTGCGGCCGGGGGTTTCGGATTCAGCCAATCTGTGGAAACCGTAAACGGCGGTCAGACATAATGCCAAAGAGACTGCGAATACGCCCCAACTGATGCACTGCCAAAGAGCCATGCCCAGAAACGGCGTAATCAAACCGCGCAGGCCGGTGAAGGTCTGGTGGACGGCCATGTATTGCTCGGCGTCGTGTCGCTCCGCATAGTGG
Organism: Phycisphaerae bacterium; assembly: GCA_029260215.1. GTDB lineage: Bacteria > Planctomycetota > Phycisphaerae > UBA1845 > UBA1845 > OFTM258. The sequence continues at coordinate 49,132 of JAJDDQ010000004.1, read as the reverse complement.
AGGTGTCCGAGGTTCCAGGCGAGTGAGCCGCCGCCCTGATGCATACCGTGAAAAACCCCGCGCAGACCGAACAGGACAAGTGCGATTGTGACCATGTGCGATTCGGGCGAATCGGCGTAGACGATCATGCACGTGGCGATCATGCCGAAGAGGATAGCCAACGACGCGCACAGGCCTGTGAAGACGCGAAAACGATTCACGCCGACGCGATCGAAGAAAGGCCCCCACCGTCGCAGGCTTGCGAACATGAGCAGCTTGGGAATGATATCGATGAGCAGCGCGGTAACGATGTAGCGGTCCGCTGTTCGGCTGACGATCTGCACGAGCACGGGCAGGGTCAGTTGCACGGACATACCGAAAGCCATCTGCACGAGCATGTACCGTGCGAAACGCGGGTTGCGACGCAACACATCCACAATGCCGCGAAACAGAAAGACGGGTGAAAATGCCTGCCGCACTGTGACGGCGCGTGCAGCCTCCCTGTCGTTCGGGTCTTGCTGTCGGGCGAGTTCGGAGCGCTCGTGGCGTACGTGCATATTGCGCAGAATCACAATGGCCAACAGTCCGAAGACGGCGGTCGTCGGATAGAGGTATCGGTAGAGGTCCGCGTCATAGTCGAACAGTGTCGAGACTGAGAACAGGAAACAGACGCCGATGAACAGTCGCACGCCCTGAAGTCTCGCGGCAATCATACCGCGACACTCGGCTGGGTAGTTGTGTTTCCAGAGTGCGGAGCGCACCGTGACCACACCGGACAGGAATATCTGAGCGGCGGCCATCTGCACGACGAACAAAACCCCGCCGCCCGTTGTCATGGGCGTCAGGCAGACGGTGGCGACGCAGAGCGTGCAGAGTGCGGCGAAAATCGTGGTGAGGCGGAGCTTGGGCCTGCCCACGCACAGCGTGCCCCAAATCGAACTGAAAACTAGTGCGCCGATGGGCGTGGCGCTGGCGGCTGCCACGAGGTAATCGGAGCCGCCGAAGGTCTTGACGAGGATGATGGCGGCGGCGTTGCCCTCGATCAGGCTCGCGAGCATGCCCCAGAGCATGAGGTGCTTGAACTCGAAGTAGTAGTTTCTGCGCGTGAGATAGGGCAGGCTTCGAATGCCGAAAAAATCCAACGAACCGGGTCTCCTTTTGCACGCCTCCGGGGGGTGTCGCACGTTAGCCAAGACCCCCGGCGGCTGCAACCGTGGACGCGGGGATTGCAAAGTCCGACAGGAAAAGGTTTGACGCTGGAATCGTGCGGGACTTAGGCTTGTCGCCCATGAGAATGAACTTTGACATTTCGGGCAAACGCGGACAAGCCCTCCGGTACGCGCTGCTGGCGGGACTGTTGGCCACCGTTTTATTCGGACCACTGATGTCGTCGGCGTTTGGACAGGACGCACCGATGGGGGAAACGCCTGCCGAGACGGTGGCGAACAACGCCGGGGTCGCTCCCGCATCGTCGACGTCCGGTGCGACGGCGCGCGATCCGAAAACGTACGGCCTGTGGGTTTTGATGCCGGCGGTGGTGGCGATTGTGCTGGCGATTGCGATGCGTCAGGCGGTTCCCGCGTTGTTTATCGGTGTTGTTATCGGAGCCTACATGCTGGTGCCGTGTCGTGCGCCGGAATTACGCCTCGGCGGAGGGGAACTGTTCGAGGGCATCCGGCTGGCGACGGAGCATTACATCATCAAGACGATGGCCGACGTCGAAAAGCTGCACGTCGTGTTTTTTACGTTGATTATCGGCGGGGCTGTCGGTGTGATGACGGTCAGCGGCGGGACGCGGGCGATGGTCGATTCGCTGTCGCGGTTCGCCACAACGGGACGGCGGGGGCAGTTGTGCGCGTGGTTCGCGGGGATGATCGTGTTTTTCGACGATTACGCGAATTCGATGATCGTCGGCCCGACGATGAGGCCCATGTTCGATCGGCTGAAGATTTCGCGGGCGAAGCTTTCGTACATCGTGGATTCGACAGCGGCTCCGATCGCGTCGATCGCTCTGATCGGAACGTGGCTGGGAGCGGAGCTGGACTACATTCAGACGGGTCTCGATGCGGCGGCGGCGGACGGGATGCCGGCGTTTCTGGCTGAATCGAGCAATATGGATGTTTTTATAGCGACGATTCCGTACCGGTTTTACCCTATTTTGGCGCTTTGGCTGGTGGTTGTGATCGCGCTGACACGGCGCGACTTTGGGCCGATGTTGCGGGCTGAGTCGCGGGCTTTGAGCACCGCCCATCCGGACGTGGACGCTGCGGCGGATGGGGTTGAGGAGCGTGCGCCGGTGGTGTCGCCGTGGCTGGCGGCGATTCCGATTCTGGTGCTGGTTACGGTGACGGTTGGCGTGTTGGTTTTGACCGGGTGGAGCAGGCTTGGCGATTTGGAACCGACGCTGCAGAACGTCGTGAAGAACACGGATTCGTACATTTCGATCCTTTATGGTGCGTTGTCGTGCCTTGTGGTGGCTTCGGTGTTGTCGGTCCTTGCGCGGGCGTGTTCGGTCCGGGTGGGGTTCGACGGGGCGTTGGATGGGATGGGCAAGATGTTCCCGGCGATCGTGATTCTGACGCTGGCGTGGGGGTTGTCGCGGGTTTCGCAGGATTTACAGCTTGGGCAGGTGCTCAAGGAGCGGATTCTGGAGTCCGGGTTTGCCCCGTTCGGGCTGCCGATGGCGGTGTGGTTGCCGATCAGCATTTTTCTGTGTGCAGCCGGTGTTTCGTTCGCGACGGGCACGTCGTGGGCGACGATGGGTATTTTGACGGCTCCTGTGGTGGAAATCGCGGCGAAGCTGGCGGTCAACCTTCCGGCTGGTGAGGCTGAGGCGTTGTTTTACGCGTCTGTGGGTGCGGTGTTGGCTGGTGCGATTTTTGGGGACCATTGCTCGCCGATCAGCGACACGACCGTTTTATCGGCGGTGGCGTCGAATTGCCGGGTGGAGGAGCACGTGTGGACACAGTTGCCTTACGCCCTGCTGGCTGCGATTGCGGCGGTTGGCGGTGCGTTTTTGTGCATGCAGCAGCAGAGGCCTGCGTGGCAGGGTTTGGCGGCGGGGGCGGCGGAGCTGGTCGTGTTTATGTTGTTATTCGGTCGCCGCCCGAAAGTCATGCCGTCGCCGGTGCCTGTGGATTCGGAGCGTGTGGAGCGGCGGATTTCCGGGAGTTGAGCGCAACGGGAACCGCCTTGGTATGGGTTACGGCGGATTGGCGGCGTTGACCTGTGGTGTGGGTGTCCGTACGATTCGAGGTTTGGGGGATTCGCCCTTTGCGGGATTTCTGCATCGCGTGCGTGCCCTGCGGATTGTTTCGGAGGCAGTTGAACACTAGTGGCCAAAGCGGACACCATCGAGGTTCAGGGAGTCGTGATCAAAGCGTTGCCGAACGCGATGTTCAAAGTAAAAGCGAGCATCGGCGAAGACACGACGCACGAAGTTCTGTGTACGATTGCCGGGAAGATGCGCAAGTACTACATTCGCATCCTTCCGGGCGACGAAGTGACTGTCATTCTCTCTCCCTACGACCTCGCCCGAGGTCGGATCACCTATCGCAAGCGTTAGTCGGCGGGCGGCTGGAATTGGAACGAAATGATCGTCGTGCGGGTTCGTGCGCCGGTTGTCAGCGTGGCGTGGTCGGCGTACGCTTCCGGTTCGTCGCATATGCGTGAGATTGTGGGACACACAGGATTGACCACCATAGGCCAACACCGGAGGACATCATGTCATCGGAACTGATTACACTCATTCAGACTGAACGGGGCGAGATTCGCGTGGAGCTTTTTGCGGGGGAGGCACCCAAGACGGTGGCCAACTTCGTGAACCTGGCTCAACGGGGATACTACGACGGGTTGACGTTTCATCGCGTTATTGAGGACTTTATGGTTCAGGGCGGCGACCCGACCGGCAGCGGTTCGGGTGGGCCTGGGTATCAATTTGAAGACGAGTGCTGCAGCGAGCGTACGCACGACGGCCCGGGCGTTCTGTCGATGGCCAACGCGGGGCCTGGGACCAACGGCAGCCAGTTTTTTATTACGCATGTGGCCACCCCCTGGCTTGATGGGAAGCACACGGTGTTCGGGCGTGTGGTGTCTGAGCAGAAGGTGATCGACGCAATCCGCTCGGGCGACAAGATGGCGTCGGTGTCGATCGAGGGTGACGCGGCTTCGCTGCTGGAATCGCAGAGCAAGAGCGTTGAAGCGTGGAACAAGAAGCTGGACAAGAAGTTTCCTCGGAAAGAGGGCTAGGGCATTTTCAACCCTGAAGCAACGGTTGGGTGTGCCCCACCTCTTCAGAGGTGGGGAAGTTGAAAGGCCCTTGGATCCGACTTCCGCACGGCTAAAGCCGTGGGGCACCCAACCCATCGGGTGACGTGTGTTGGCGATGCTGCGGGAAGACACTCAACGAACTGACGAGGTGAGTCGCGAGGAGGTTTCGCTGCCGCACGTTTCCGTGTGGGAGCGAGTCTCGTTCGGGACGACGCGATTTGTGTTGCGGTGGTTCGCGCGCATTTTCGGACTCGGCGGGTTGTACCAACTTGGCAGGGCGTTCGCGACTGTGGAGTGGGCGATCAACCGTCGCCGCCGTCGTCGATTTTCGGCGGCGATGATGAAGTACCTTGGCCCCGATCAGGCGAAAGGGGCTGTCCGGGAGGCGACGCTTCGGTATTTCGTGCGCATGCGTACGGACAAGATGTTCTATCTTGTCTTTGATCATTTCCGGCGGGAAGAAATTTCGAAGCGATTTCGCATCATCAATCGAGAGTTGCTCGACGACGCTTTGTCTACGGGCCGAGGCGTGTACATCGCGATGTCGCACCACGGCTCGCATCATGTGGCGTTGGTCTGCCTGCAGGCACAGGGTTACAGCGTCGGCGGCGTGCGTGAGCCTAACGAAGGTGCGATTCGCCGCTACATGCAGAGCAAGCTCGCACTCAAGCCCTGGGCGAGGGTGCGGTACTTTCACAATGACGTTTTCCCGCGTCAGATTCTGCGATGGCTTCGCAACCCGAACCTGCTGGTCAGCGCCATGGACACTTCGCGCACGCACAGTTTGCAACACAAGACGGTTGACGTTGAGTTGTTCGGGCAGAAACGGCCCGTGCTTCGCGGGCCTTTGGATATGGCGAACAGAGCGGGGGCGGTGACGGTTCAAGCGTTCGTGCGCAGCCGCCCAGGATTCCATTATGAATTCGAGGTTTACGGCCCGCTGGTCGATCTCCAATCGGGCGGGGATGTGTCCGACGAGAGAATTCATGAGGCTATTCGCTCGTATGCCGAACGGATCGAACGGTTCACACGTAACAATCCATGCCACATAAGCCGAATCTGACGGCGTTCAAGCGTGATCGTCGCGGTTCATCTACCTGGAAGGGTGACTAGGTGAAAATTAAGCGTAACCGGCAGGCCGGTGTTTTCGTGCTTGCAACTTGTGCGTGGATGTTTGGCGATGTCTCTTTGGCATCCGGTGAGCCGCTGCGTAATTCGATGCCATACGATCAGTCAGCCAAGCGTATCGAAGTTCTGCGCGGGCTGACCTCCTCCGGGCAGGCGAACCCGGACCTGTTGTCGGAATTGGGTTGGCTTCTGTATCGCTACGGGGAGGATTCGGCGGGCGCGTTGGCGGCGGCTGAGCGCGCGTGCGAGATGAGGCCGGATCATTTCAAAGCATGCGAGTTGACCGGGCGTCTGAAGTTCCTGAGTGGGCGTGAAGATGAGACGCTCGATCATTGGCTGACGCTGTTGGACGACGATCGCCCTGAGGTGCCGTTGTACCTGTCGGCGGTGGCTAGTTTGGCCAACACCAGCGACGCAATTGCGCGAACGATAAAGCGCATCCGCGATGTGGCGAAGGATCACCCCAGCGCACCGTGCAGAACAATCGCGTCGCGCATTCTGGCGGACCATGATCTTTCGCGAGGGCGGATCGACGAGGCTGCCCGGGCGTATCGAGCGCTGGGGACGATCGACTCGTGGATGGTGATTGGTCCTTTCGCGAACGAACGGCACGCGGGATACGGCACGGCTTACGATCCTGAGGAAGAGGTCGATTTCACAAAAAGCTATTCCGGTCGCGACCGAATGGTGGGTTGGCGGGCGCTGAATTCGCTGACGTTTCGCGGCGAGGTGGATTTCGCGGCGGTTCAATATCCGCGCGAGCAGGTACTCGCTTATGCGGCGGTATTCGTTCATTCGCCAAGCGCGAAGCCCGCGACGCTGCGTGTGGGTGTGAAGGAGACGGTCAAGGTCTGGTTCAACGATCGGCTGGCTTATGCGAGCGATCTGGAGCGGCGCTTCGCACCGGATCAGTTTACGGTTCCGGTCGAGCTTCGCGAGGGGTGGAACAAGCTGCTGGTCAAGGTCGGCGTTGAGACGGGCGCGTGGCGATTGGCTGTTCGGCTGACGGATACAGCCGGCGTGCCGCTGACGGATGTGACGTATTCCCGAACGGCGCACGCGACGCCGAATGAGGTTTCGGGTGTGGCGCCGTCGTTCGCGTATGCGACATCGATGATGGACCACTTTGCTGCGTTGCGCGATGTGGACGCGGGGAACGAGGATGCGTGGTACTACCTCGGTTTGGCTCAGCAGGCGGCGGGTTTGAACAGCGAGGCGAGCAAATCGTTCGAAAAGCTGGCGAATTTGAATGGGCGATGCTCGGACCATCATCGGTTGTTGGCGCGGGCGTACCTTCAGGACGACAAAGCCGACAAAGCGTTGGCGGAGTTGAAGCGTGCGGTCGAGCTTGATGAAAACAATCTCATCGCACAGATGATGATTGCGCGTTTTTACAATCAACGCAGGCTGTTCAGGAAGGAGCAGGAGGTTCTGGAATCGATCGAAGCGATCAGGCCTGGCTGGCGCGAGCTGGACTACCAGTGGCTGGATCATTTTCGCGATCAGGGTTGGGAGGAGCTGGCTTTTCGCCGTGGTCAGAAGCTCTACGACTCGCGGCCGACGGATTTGCGGGCGGCTGTGGTGTATGCGCGGATGTGCGGTGCGCGCGGGTATTTCGATCGTTTGAAGCCGTTGATTGAGCACATTCTCACGCTGGATTACGCGGGCGCTTTCGCCATGCGCGAGTCGTTGACACGGGCTGTCACGGAAGAGCGTTACGAGGATGCACTGTCGATCTACGACATGATTCAGGACATCGACCCGTTGAATGTGGGGCTTCGATTGAAACGATCGCGTTTGCTGACCGGTCTGGAGCGTTACGAGGAAGCGATCTTCGTGTGCAAAGACGCGTTGCACACTTGTCCGGAAGACCCTTCGATTCACCATCAGCTTGGCGTTATTTATCAGCGTATGGGCAGGGACGATGCCGCGATCGAAGCCTTCCGGGAGGCGTTGCGTTTTGAACCGGACAATCGCTGGCTTCGCGAGTACGTCGAATTTCTTGAGCCGGAGGATGTGGCTGCGTTTACGCATTATGCGTTGGGTGACGAAGATGTGGCTGCCTTGCTGGCGCGTGACGTAACGCCAGAAACGTATCCGCGCAGCGACTCGGTCGTTCTGCTCGACGAGTCGATCACACAGTTGATGGAGGACGGCAGTACGACATCGCGTGTTCACGAGATGATCAAAATTCTCGACGATTCCGGCCGGGATCAGTGGACGCGCGTTGCGCTGCCGCCGGGGGCGAACCGCGTGGAGCGGGCTGTGGTGATACAAAGCGACGGCTCGGAGGTGGAGGCTACGTCGATCAGTGATCGCGAGATTCACTTCTCCCAGCTTCAGCCGGGCGCGGTGATCGACTATGTGTTCGTCGGGTACGCGCCAGCTAACGATTGGATGAGCCGGGAATACAGCGAGATATTTTTCTTTCAATCGCCGGACCCGGTGTTGTTGTCGCGTTGGATTCTGCTGACGCCGGCGTCCAAGCCGGTCAATCACTGGAAACGGGGTGAGGTTGACTACCGAAGCGAATCGTTCGAGCAGCGAGTGGTGCATGTCTGGGAGGCGCACGATGTGTCGCCGCTTGAGCCGGAGCCGAACGCCCCGCCGGGGATGGAATTGGCTGCTCAGGTTCGCGTCAGCACGATTCAGGATTGGGATACGATCGCGCAGTGGGAGCATTCGCTTATCAAGGAGCAGTTCGAGCCGGATCACGACCTTCTGGTGAAGGTGCAGACGCTGACGGAAGGCAAGACGAACACGCAGGACAAGATTCGCGCGTTGGCCAACTTCGTCGCACAGGATATTCAGTACAAGATTCTTCGGGGCGGCATCTTCGGGTACAAGCCGAACAAGGCGGGCAATGTTCTGCACAATCAGTGGGGAGATTGCAAGGACAAAGCCACGCTGCTCATAACTATGCTCGATGCGATCGGTGTCGATGCACAATACGCGACTTTGCGCACGCGCGACGCGGGGCAACTCGTGGAGGAGATTCCGTCCAATCAATGCAACCATGCGATTGTGTACGTCCCCGAGGGCGAGGGCATCGATGAGCCGCTATGGGTGGATGGGACAGCCCTCGAACACGGCTTGGACACGCTGCCGTGGTCCGATCAGGATGTGACGGCCATGGTGTGGGACGATGATGGGCACATGGCGCTCATGCGCACGCCGCGTGCGCCGGCGACGAACACGATCAACGCGTTCGATCTCGATGTAGCTTTGCGTCCGGACGGGTCAGCCGACGTTGCGTCAACATGGACGGCTACGGGTCAAACGGCGGCTGCACTTCGCGGCGCGTTCAAGCAGCCAGGGCAGAGGTCGGAGAGGTTGACGCAGGTTCTGAACGGGATCGTGGCTGGCAGCGTTTTGAAGGATGCGTCATTCTCCGGTATCGAGGATCGTGATCGCAACGTTGCCATCGACATGCAGTTCGGTTGTTCGAGCTACGCGACGGCTGACGGGGACGAGCTGTCGCTGCGCTTCAAGCGCCCGTTCCAACTGACGATGCAGTACGCCCCGCGAGAAGTTCGCTACTATGACGTTTGGATTGCGACCACGCAGGTTCAACGGCTTGACGAGACGATTCGGGTTCCGGAGGGGTTTGAAATCGCCTCCGCGCCGGAGTCGCTGTCCATCGAGAAGCCCTGGATGAGCTATCGAACGACGATTGAACGGGAACGCGATGCACTCGTGATCCGCCGGACGCTGACGATCGACGCACTGCGCATCCCGCGTGACGAATACGACGAGCTTCGCCGCTTCTGCATATCCGTGGACGAATATGAGAGCAAGCCGATCGTGATTCGGCGGTCGCCCGTGAATACCGATCGGGTGCGGTGATTGCGGTAACGAGCGTTGGGACTTTTGACGTGCGCCACTCGGTGGGTGGCACGGTCTGCCGGCGTAGCCGGAAGGCCGTGGTCGCTACAGGTATCCCACGGCCTGGCTACGCCAGACCGTGCCGCCCAACTCATCGATCGAGTCGTGCGGGCTGTTATCCTCGTTACGGCGCGCCGGCGGGTACGTTCCAGGGAGACGCGCCGAGCGCACCGGCTGTACCGGCGGAACCGACCCATTCCAGCAGTGCGATTTTCATAGCGGAATCGAACCCCGGTTGAGCCTGCTGCATCGCGGCTCGTATGGTCTCGGTGGGGCCGACGCCCGTGATGCGTTCGAGAAACGATTCGCAAGCATCGACGCGAATTTCAAGTGCTTCCTTTGCTTCGCCGATCGCGGCACCGTCGGCATAGCGTTCGACATCGAGACGCAACAACGTCGCCAATGGCCGGACGATTTTCTGACCCTGAGCGTCGGGAATGTTGACGCCGCTGAGGTACGTGCAAACAGCAGTCTCCGCGTGATCGTCCAGGGGTGTTCCCTTGCGGTAGCGATCGACACGTGCGGTCAGGATGACCGAAACCGCGTCCAGCACGTCGGCTGACGGGCTTGGCACGGCGAGGGCGCGGTAGATGCGTTCGATGACGACGCCGTTGGTTTCGTTGGCACCGACTTGGCCGAGGCGTTGCACGATGTTGCGGAACTCCGTGGAATCGAACGTCGCCTTGATTCGTGACAGGCCGTGGGCGCCGAGGTACCGAACATCCGCATCGGGGTAGCTCAACGCCGCGAGCAACCCCGGGGACGTCTGCTTGTCGTTGGTGTGAACGAGTGCTCGAACCAGGGCTTCGGCGACGGGTTTGGGGGTTTGCGTGTCGGGTTGCAACTGGGCTTCCACCGCGATTCCGAGTCTGGCACGGAACAGCGTGCGAAAGCCCTGCGTGGTGTCTGTGCCGAGGCACAACCGATCGAGCATGCTCGTGAAGTCCGCTCGGGCGGAGCGCAGGTCTTCCGCGTTCAGGAGCAATTGTATTTGGGAGTCGATCCAATCATCGACCGTGCGTTGATCGTTGGCCCCAGCCGGCGCGCGGACGCACAATTCGTCCATAGCGGGGTGGTCGATGATTTGGCCGACAGCCGGCGCGGACAAGTACAATACCGGCAGGACGAGCACGTAAATCGAACGAAAGCAGTGCTTAGTGTTCAAGGGTGGGGTCTCTAGGGGGTTGTCATCCTAAGGTTCAATTGGCCGATCGCCTGGGTCGGCCGACGCATACAGCGTACGCTGGAGGAGGACGGTACCCAACGGCTGGGTGGCCTGTCAAGGTGAAGGCTCGGTCGTCGGCGTCCGGCGAGCGTATCCACTGATCGCATTCTGAGTCGTCAGATTTTGCCAACGGCGGGAAAAAAGCTACAATCCACACTGGCGACAGGGGTTGCGCTCGGCTGACGCGGCAGGATCGGCATATGACCAAACATGTTACGACAGACAAGGCACTGACCGATCGCGTGGCGCGCGTTTTGGAGATGATTCGCCCGGCCCTTCAGCAGGACGGCGGGGACATCAAATTGCTGAACGTCTCGACCTGCGGCCAAGTGCAGCTTCAGTTCCTCGGAGCGTGCATCGGCTGCCCGTCCAACAGCATGACGCTGACAATGGGGATCGAGCGTAATCTGAAACAGCAGATTCCCGAAGTGACCTCGGTTGTGTGCTCGTAATTCCTTCCTGATTTCACGGAGTGTTTGCGCTGAGCAAAGTCTGGTTCATCACGGGTTGCTCCACGGGTTTTGGCAGGCTTGTCGCACAGGAACTGCTGGACCAAGGGCATCGTGTCATCGCGACGGCCCGGAGGGTGGACGCGCTGGCGGATTTGAAGGCGCCCGACCCAGAGCAGCTCTTGACCCTTCCGTTGGATGTCACGATCGGCCATCAAATTCGCGAAGCGACCGAGCGGTCGGTGGAACGGTTCGGGGCGATCGACGTTCTGATCAACAACGCAGGCTACGGCTACTTCTCGACGCAGGAAGAGGGCGACGTTGACGAGATTCGCCGGATGTTCGAAACGAACGTTCTGGGACTCGCCCGTGTGACACAGGCAATTCTTCCACACATGCGCGAGCGGCGGAGCGGTGTGATCATGAACCTCAGCAGCGTCGCCGGGCGGGTTGCGTTTCCGCGCTCGGGATTTTACAGCGCGACGAAATGGGCGGTGGAGGCTATGAGCGAATCGCTGCATTTGGAAACGCGATCGTTTGGTATTCGTGTCGTGCTGATCGAGCCGGGTGCGTTCGAGACGGACTTCGCGAAGCGCTCGGCTGTTCGATCCGCGAATCTCGAAAGCGAGGGCCAGCCTTATCACCCCGTCGCGAAGCACTGGACCGACGTCGCACTCAGTATGATGCCGGAGCGACAGGATCCGGCGGAAGTGGTCGACGGCATGATCGCGGCTGGTCTGGACGGCCCGCCGTTTCAACGCATCGCATTCGGTGCGGACGCCCGGAAGCTTATCGGCGACCGTTGTGCCGATTCGGACGCGGAGTTCTTTCAGAACTTCGCCGCGCAGTACGATCAATCCTGACGGTCGATAACTCTCGCCACACGCAATCAATCGCGAACATATCGCCGCCGTTTCCCGATATCGACGGTCGTGGTTTCGGACCTGTCCGTCGAATTCTCTCCGTTCCGGTTTTTCGATTTTGACTCCTGAATCCTGAATTGTAGGTTGAAGCGACGTGGCCTCCGCATGCGGGTTGCGTTCGCGTCCCGATGCGTTGACACGCGTCATTCGTTGGGTGGCATGCCCGCCTCGCAGGCGGGCATGTTGCGTCAAAAGTGTACTCATGGCTGCACCGCGCCCAGCCATGCCGCCCGGCTCGTCAATTGGGACGTGTTGGAGTACTTGGGAGAATCGCAAGGCACATCAAACAGGGGCTTACGATGAGTACGGAAGTTGAAGACAAGGAATTCGTTGCTCTGAACGCCGAGTCGATTCAGCGCCTGATCGAAGCGAACCGGGACGCCCGCACCGACCGCCGGGGTGCGGAACGCCGCAAACAGCAGCGCTGGCCATTCCCGGGGACAGTGCAGTTTTGGGTGCGCGATGCGATCGGTGACGAGTACGAGATTTACGCCACGTGCGAAAACCTCAACGAGAACGGGCTGGGCGTGGTGTGCGAGCGCTCGCTTGAGGTCGGTACATCGCTGCCGATCGCGATTCACCAACCCGAAGCCACCTACCACGGCCAAGGCGTCGTGCGACACTGCACACCGACCAAAGGCGGGTATTTTGTCGGCTTGGAGTTGGCAGAGGCGATGGGACAGTAGCCCTGTTCGCGGGAGGAGCGCTCGACGTCCTGCTCCCCCGCTGACCGAAGCCGGCAGATGAAACGAGGACGTTGCCAGGGAACGAAACGGGGACCTATCCGAAGCCGTTTCAACACAGGCGTAGCGAGCCGCTGACTTCAGTCCGCGCGGATTCCCCCAGCATCATAACCGCAAACCGCGACGCCCGCATTGAATTCGTTCCAACCGTCGGGCACCGGTGCGACGTGGCTCGCGGACGCTGGGTTCGCATTGACCAGAACTATGGCCCTTCGTGGTCGCTGGGGCGTACGGCTCGTTTCATCACAAGGATCTCTCGGTCTGCCCAGGCTCGATATTGACTCCCTGGCTATTTCGCACCCAAGTGTTCGTTCCCGCTATGCTGTTGTCGTCCGCGTCGAACACACCCACGAATGACTCTTCAACTACGCTGCCCAAATACACGAAGAAGTCTTCACCCTGTTGCCGTTCGTACGAAAGCTCCAATCGCAGGTTCATGCTGATATGGTCAAGCTCTCGCTTGCTGCCGCTCAGTACTCGATACGACATTAGGAGTGTATCAGCCATTTCCTCCGGCACGACTGCTTCGTGGTTCGCGCCGTCGGCTACGAACTCCGTGAAATTCACCGTTGAATCTTCTTTGACTCTCCAGGAAACAAGTGCGCCGGTTTCGTCAAAGGTCAATTCGGCAGATGCTTGCTCCTCTCCGTCGTAACGAATCGTCCATGTCCCAGCCAACGCCGGTTCCACGCCGCCCACCGCAAACGTCGGCCCGCTCAGAAGCGTCGGACCAAACATATGCAGAGGCCGTGGGCCAACGGCCATCGCGCGGACGGGTTCGTAGATGAAATACGAGAATGCCCGTTGAACATACATGCAAACTGGAAAGGAAGCGACCAACACCGCCGCCGACACCATCGTAATCAGCCATCGTCGTCTTTGCATTACTGTTCCAACAGCGAACCCGCCGGCCAATCCCAGCACAAGATCGTGGCCACGCGGGCCTAACTCGAAGATCATGAATTGAAGTCGCATGCCCACCCGGCTCCATTGAGAGACAGCAACAGGGTGACTAGCCATCGCCAAGGCGGGCGCGTAGAGAATTGTGAACAAACCTGCCAGCAAGGCGAACGGGAGAAGCCATGTTGCAAGCCGGATGATTCTGCTCGCCGATAGTCCCCGTCCGCCAAGAACGACGCCGATGAGTGTCACGACAAGGCACTGTGCCCATGCTATCGGAAGATGGACCGGCAAAAGAACCGCAGAACCGAAACGGACAACTGAGGTTGGGTTCCAGTACCAGCCGACATTCAATTGCAGACCCTGGACTTTGTCCAGCGTGTAGCGAGTGGCAACGCTGGCGACCATCAGGAGAAGATACGACACCAGGAACGAGAGGAGAATCCGCGAAGATGATGTGGTCAAGGTGGCCTCAAGGCGGCAGCGTCGTTGAAACGCCTTTCTGGGCGAGAACGCGATGGCAAAGGGAAGCGTCACCTTCTTGCCGAAGGTACGCGCCGCATCAGCCCATTGCTCAAGCACGAGGCCGGGCTGTTCCGGTTCCAGGTCTTCAATACAAAACGCCCCGCCACATTCCGGGCAGCGGCCACTCGCCAACCCTCGAAGATCATATCCGCAACTCGGGCAGGGAAGCCCAACGGTAGTTTTCGTCATAGGATCAATCGCGTTGCCTTTCCGCGCTCAGAATACCGCGACACTCCTTTCGTCGGGATTATCCCAGCATCGCCCCGTGTTCGCCAAACCGTGGGCCACCACAGAGTCGAGAGCAATCGGATTTCGACATCTTGTCACGAAGGCCAAAGTTCGCGACGTTAAAGCGTTTCGGGGCAGTTGTTTCCTATAGTGTTACGGACCCCCAACTCACGCGCGTTGCAGATAATCACACAGCAACCGCACACCAAACCCCGTGCCGCCGACGGGGCAGTAAGGGCCGGCTTTGTCGAGGTCAGCTACGCCAGCGATGTCGAGATGTGCCCAGGGGATTTTGGCATCTACGAACTGCTTCAGGAACACCGCCCCCTGACTTGCGTGCCCTTCGCGGTTGCCCGAGTTCTTGAAATCACAGTCGTCCGAACGCAGCAACGCGAAATAATCGTCGTCGATCGGCATAGGCCAAAGACGTTCGTACGTCCGCGCGCCGGAAGCGAGCAACGCATCGCGCAAGCCGTCGTTGTTGCAGAACAATCCGCCGTAGACCTTGCCCAGTGAAATCACGACGCCGCCGGTCAGCGTGGCCAGATCAATCATCACCTTCGGCTTGTAAAACTTCTGTGCGTAGGTTATCGAGTCCGCCAGCACCAGTCGGCCTTCAGCGTCGGTGCTGATGATCTCGATCGTCTGCCCCGACATGCTCGTAATAATATCGTTAGGCCTGTATGCGTTGCCGGCGATCATGTTCTCTGCGGCTGCGATGAGTCCGACGACGGGTCTTTTGAGTTTCATCTCCGCGACGGCCTTCATCGCACCCATGACCGCCATCCCGCCGCACTTGTCGTACTTCATCCCGACGATGCCGTTCTTGTCCTTCAGAGAGTAGCCGCCAGTGTCGAAGGTGATGGCTTTTCCGATGAGCACGATCGGCTTGCCCGCCGCTTTCATGTTGTGTTCCAGCACGATCAATCGCGGCAGCTTCACGCTGGCTTGCCCGACGGCCAGAAACGCACCCATCTTCAATGTCTTCATCCGCCGATCGTCAACGATGGTACATTTCAAACCTGTCGCCTTGGCCAGCGAACGAGCCTGCGCAGCCAGCGAAACCGGGTCGATGATGTTGGCCGGCTCGTGCCCGAGCGCTCGCGCATAATTCGTCGCATCGCAAATCCGGTTGGTCCTGCGAACAGCGTCGGTGAGGCTCTTGCCGGTCTTCCCCACAACGAGCGTGACTTTCGCGTCGGGAATTCTGACGCTCTTGGTCTTGTGGCGATTGAATCGAAAATGACCAAGGGCTGCCCCTTCCGTCAAGGCAGCCAGCCCGTCCTCCCCGAGCGCTTCGATCACGTCGGTCGCATCGATTATGGCTGTGCCTACAGTGCGATCTGCCAGGAACGATCCGATCTTTCCGCCCACCCGTCTGAGTTCTTCAGCCTCACAGGAATCGAGCGCACCACATGACAACAAATGCACGCCATCGTACCCGGACTTTCCTTTGGGCAGCGGCGAGCGCTCGCCGACGGTCGACGTCGCGCGCTCGCCCGACAAGTCAACGCCGCAGCGAACACCGCGTACAGGACCGGAAAAACATGGAACGAACAGATGCCCGCGCTGCGGCAACCGCGCCGGGGTGGATAAATTGAACCGCACAGATTGCTCCCTCTGAGTTTGGAATTGATCGGTCAAACACCTCATGCTAAGCGTCGATTACCGGACCTGCAATGAGGCCGGATCGAGACGCGATGATGCCCAATTGCGCCCCATTCATGCAATCAATACCGTCCCGTCAATCGTTACATGCGGCACAACGCCCGCACCTTTACGCATTGACGACTCCCCACACACTATCGCCGCGCGCGCTGGAGGCCTCCGACCGGAGACGGCACGGATAGTGATGGCTACAGTCCAAGGAGGGAAAGGAAGATGACACATCGCACACAAACCAATACCCGCCGCATCGCATCGGTGCTCCTGCTAACGCTCGTAGCCATCGGCGGCTGTGCGTCGACCGGCTTCAACGGTTGGGAAAACGGCCGAAAAATGCAGTCGAACCTCATTTTTGACCGTTACGCAGGATCATTCGCGGCAAACGAGATGGCTCCGCGTTCAGATTGGCCGTCGATTGAGTCCGGGCAGAGAATCCGCGAGGAAATTACCTATACGGAGCGATTCCGGGACTATCAGGGTCAGAATTCCGGTTTCAACAACAATTTCACGCGCAATTTCACAACCCGTCGGCGCGGAACGATCGTACGATAATCCCGGTCGAAATCGCCCCCGCGTCAATTGATCGCTTCCATCTTGATTGACGAAACTCTTTGTATTAGTATGACTTGCGCGCTGCGAGGGCGGCAGCGGGTCCATCGCCGGACCGCGTTTTTGACCCCGCGATGGTACGCGGGCGGGACAACTGGGGACTGCAATGAGCACGACGATTACCAAGAAGGAACTGATCGACCGCATCGCCGACAACACCGACTGCAAGCGTGTGCTGGTCAAACGGATTATCCAGACTTTTCTGGATGAGATCATGTCCGAACTCGGAAACGGTAATCGTTTGGAATTCAGGGACTTCGGTGTCTTTGAAAGTCGCGTCCGTGCTGCCCGCAAAGCTCAAAACCCCAAGACCATGGAAAAAGTCATGGTTCCGTCCAAACGCACGGTCAAGTTCAAGGTCGGGCGCCTGATGAAAGAGCGGCTGATCGCCAATCCACCCGAGGTTGACAAAGCCACCGGCCTCCCGATTCAATAATATCGTCCTAACCATGCTTATCAGCTAGGTTTACAGTGATTTCGCGCTCCCGGTGCGCCTTTTGGGGGGTCTTAATTGCGACTGAGTCGCAACTTCCCTTGACCCCGGGCCGAAAAACAGGATAATCAAGCCATGCGTTGTGACGTGCCATGCCCGGTGCGTGCGTGCTGGGTTGCCGGCATGCGGACGCGCCGAAACAGAAGCGCGGTAGCTGGTGAATGTGGTCCGAAACGGATGTTGTATCGGCCCGATGGGGTCGCGATCGAATACCAGGAAAAGCCCATGACGAAGATGAACGCCGCTGAGAACTCCGGTGACCGGATTTTGACACTCGATCAACTCGAAGTCGGCTGCTGCGGAACCATTGAAAATGTCGCGGCGCGTAACGGCTGTGGCCAGTTTCTGGCTGAGATGGGGCTTACGAACGGTGCGCGTGTTACGGTTTCCGGCACGGCTCCTTTGGGCGACCCGATTGAGGTGAGCGTGCGCGGTTATCGCTTGAGTCTTCGACGCAGCGAAGCCAGCACGATTCGCGTTCTGCCGTCCCCCGCACAGGGCTTGGCTACGTGATACGAAGGACCGACGCCGCGTTGCCTGTCATGGCAGCGCCGCCCCGCCGAATCGCACTGATTGGCAACCCCAACTCGGGCAAGACCACCCTCTTTAACCGACTGACAGGTCAACGGCGCAAGGTCGCGAATTATGCGGGCGTTACCGTGGACCGGAGCGAAGGCACGCTTCGCGGTCGAAACGGTGTGCGCCTGTTTGATTTGCCCGGCTGCTACAGCCTGACGCCGCGGAGTCTCGATCAGCGTATCGCCCGCGACACATTGCTCGGATGGAACCGCGACGAAGTGCGGCCCGACGCGCTCGTGGTAATCATCGACGCCTCCAATCTGGAGCGCAATCTCTTTCTCGCCACGCAATTGCTCGAACTCGGCTTGCCGACTGTGGTGGTGTGCAACATGGCTGACGTGCTGCGCAAGCGCGGCGACCGCCTGGATACAGCCGAGCTATCTGCCCGCCTGGGCGCGCCGGTGGTGGCCACTGTGGCTTCTTCCGGCGAGGGCATTGACGAACTGTGTTCGGTTCTCGACGCGTTGCCGAGTGCCGCGGTCTGTCATTCATCACCGCTGGGTGTCCCCGAGGAATTGAACGACGCCCTGGCGGACATTCGCGAACTCGTCATGGAGCAGGGGTTGGCCAACGCTTCCAACGCGACGTTGGCCGCCAAGCTGCTCCTTTCACCTTCTGTGCTGGTCAAGGATGACGCATCGCACGTTGAGCTTTCGGACGATGATGCTGAGCGGCTTCGCGCGATCCATCGCCGACACCACATCGACGCTGACAATTCGCCGCTTACCGTTCTGGCGGAGCGCCGCTATGCGTGGATTGGTCAGTGGCTCGACGGGGCGTTCACGCGGGCTGAGGTGCATGTGCCCGGCGCGTCGGAACGGATCGACGGGCTGCTGACGCATCGCGTCTGGGGAGTGGCTGCCTTTGCGGGCGTGATGTTCCTGATGCTGACGGCCATCTTCAGTTGGGCGACACCGCTGATGGACGGCATTGATTGGTTAATCAATCAGAAGCTGGCTGGGATCGTCGCGACTGTCATCGGCCAGGGCATCTTGTCCGACCTGCTGGTTGACGGCGTCATCGCGGGCGTGGGCAATGTCGTCGTTTTCTTCCCGCAGATTTGCATATTGTTCCTGTTCATTTCGCTGCTTGAGGACAGCGGGTACATGGCCCGCGTCGCGTATGTGATGGACGGGTTGATGTCGCGCGTGGGCCTGCACGGCAAGAGTTTCATTCCGATGCTGTCCAGTTTCGCGTGCGCCGTGCCCGCGATCATGGCTACGCGCACGATCGAGGATCGCCGTGATCGGCTGACGACCATTCTCGTCGCGCCGCTTATGAGTTGCTCCGCTCGGTTGCCCGTTTACATCATCATTATCAGCGCCGTTTTCGGGGCGAATCCTTGGCTGAAGGTCGGGATCATGATGGCGATGTACCTGCTGGGCACGGTGACGGCGCTTCTGGTCGCACTGGTGCTGAAACGCACGATTCTCAAAGGCCCGACGCCGACGTTCATCCTCGAACTGCCTCCTTACCGTCTGCCGCGATTGGGGCCTTCGATACAATCAATGTGGAGTCGCAGCCGGGTGTTCCTGACCGAAGCCGGCACCATAATTCTGGCTATGAGCGTGGTGTTGTGGGCGTTGGCCTACTTCCCGAGAGCGTCGGCGGCTGACATTGAAGCGGGCAGCGGTGTGCAGTTGCGGCAGAGTTACATGGGTCGCATAGGCCGAGTCATCGAGCCGGTTATTGAGCCGTTGGGATTCGACTGGAAGATTGGCGTGGGGTTGGCATCGAGTTTCGCCGCGCGCGAAGTGTTCATCGCGACGATGGGCGTGGTCTACGGTGTGGGGGACGAGGTTGACGAGAAGTCCGCAACGCTTCGCGAGGAGGTCGCCTCCGCCAAGTGGCCCGACGGGCGCAAGGTTTTTACGCCGCTGGTGGGCGTGTCGCTTATGGTTTTTTACGTGCTCGCCTGCCAGTGCATGTCCACCATCGCCGTCGTCCGGAAAGAGACCGGCAACTGGGGTTGGCCTGTGTTTATGTTCACCTACATGACCGTGCTGGCCTACGTCGCGTCGCTGGTTGTTTATCAGGGCGGGCGGTTGCTGGGGTTGGCCTGACTGAATTCCGTCGCGATTCCGTGCTTTGCAATCGTCGTAGTCACGCGTTCTGCGCGACCTGGTTATCCCCGGGAACGCGCGGGGCGTACACGTTTGTTCAACAGTTCCGTGTAGACCTTGGCGGTGTTTTGCGCCAACGCGGATGTCGCGTATCGCTCGCGCACCCGGATTCGGGCGGCCTTTGCCAACGATGATCGAAGATCGTCGTCGCCCAAGAGAGCCGACACGCGACGAGCCATCGATTCATCGTCATCCGGCTCGACGATGTACCCCACCTGCCCGTTCGGAACGACCTGCGCGTTGTCCGCGACATTGGTCGCCACGACCGGAACAGCGCACGCCATCGACTCCAGCAATACGTTCGGTGTGCCTTCGTGATGCGACGTCAGGACCGTAACATCGCAGGCGTTGTACACGTTGACCACATCCTTCCGTTCGCCCAGCATCACGCATTTCTCACGCAGGCCGAACGCATCGATCGCCTCGCCGATGGAGCGCTGATAGCCGTCCACGTCCCCGTGATAGCCGGCCCCGGATTTGATGATGGTTCGTGCACCGGTGTCTTCCTTCAATCGCCCCCCGGCAAACAAGAAACGAGCGTTTTCGTTCGCTTTCGCCAACCGCTGGGCCATGCGCAGGAACATCATGTGATTCTTTTGCGGTTTGAAGCTGGCCACCATGCCGACGATAGGCCCGTCACCTTCGATGCCGAGCGATTGGCGTGCCGCGCGTCGATCCCCGGGGACGAATTGCTCCATGTCCACACCGTTGGGAACGACAAAAACCCGATCCGGGTCAGCCTGCTGCGTATCAATCGTGAATCGCCGGCCCGCTTCGGAATTCGCGATGATTCCGTCGTACAGGCTGCGCGTCGCACGCAGCAGCACTTTCTGTCGCAGAGGCCTTTTGTAGTCCGCGTTGCGCTCGCTCCCGACCACCGCGAAGCTCCGCAGCCACCACCCCGCGAGCCTTGCGACGATTTCGGCGTCGAACAGAAAACCATGCACGACGGAAAAATTCCGCGCGCGAATGATCTTCATAACGCGCGTCACGACCGATACGTCGAATCGCCAGCGCTTCCCGACGACGATCAACTCCACGCCGATGTCATCCAGACCATCGACCAGTGGAACAACCGTCGACAACGAACACAACACGACGGAAAACCTGTCGCGATCCAGGTTTCGCGCGAGATGAAGAACCTGCCGCTGTGCCCCGCCGTGCTCCAGATCGCTGACCAGAAGGAGCACGGCGATGCGCTCTTTGGTCGAGTCAGTCGGCGGCTGGACGATGGGCTTGCGCTTCGGCGCTTGCGTTGACGTTGTCTCTTCGGTCATGGCCTGTTACCGATCGGCGTAACCCTGCGGATGCGTTTCGTGCCAGCCCCAGGCTGTACGGATTACGTCTTGAGTGTTCGTGTACTTCGGAGACCAGCCCAGCTCGCGTTTGATCTTGGACGGGTCTGCATAGAGCGCCGGCGGGTCGCCCGCGCGACGCGGAGATTCGTCGGCTGGTATCGCATGCCCGGTGACCTCGCGCGCGCCGTCGATGATCTCTCGCACGCTCGTGCCCTGGCCTGTGCCCACGTTGTAGAAGCGGAAGACGCCCGGCGGTTGCGATTCGATCGCCCGCACGTGGGCGTCAGCCAAATCTTCGACGTGAATGTAATCCCGGATGCACGTGCCGTCCGGTGTTGGATAGTCCGTTCCGAAGATGAACACTTTTTCGCGCTGGCCTAGTGCGACTTGCAGAACGATTGGGATCAGGTGTATCTCCGGATCGTGATCCTCGCCGATCCTCGCGTCCGCTGAAGCACCAGCCGCGTTGAAGTATCGAAGGGCTGTCCCGCCCAATCCCCACGCTTGAGCGCAGTCGCGCATGGCGAACTCCATCGCCAGTTTTGTGTGCCCGTACGGATTGATGGGGGCTTGCGGAATGTCTTCGCGAATGGGACAGGTTTCCGGTTCGCCGTACGTCGCACAGGTCGAACTGAATACGAAACGCTTCACGCCCGCGTCGCGTAACGCTTCCAGAAGCCGCACGGTGTGTACGATATTGTTGACGTAGTACTTGAGCGGGTCGCGTACGGATTCGTTTACGTCCAGAAATGCTGCGAAGTGCAAGACGCCCTCGAACCCGCCGTTGGCCAGCGTCGAGCGGACCAATTCAGCGTCTCCGAGATCGCCCTCCACGAACGAAGCCCGTTCATCAACCGCGCCGCGGTGTCCGGCGACAAGATTATCGAACACAACGACATCATGGCCCGCGTCGCAAAGTCCGCGAACACTGTGACTGCCGACGTAGCCCGCTCCTCCGGTAACAAGTATTTTCATTCTGTTTCCCTCGATTTCGACCGGCGTCGTTGCTTTGCGGACGCCATTTTGTAGAAGTCGGCTTATCCGCAAGCCGACCCTAAGCAATCATGAGACACTATGTGGCATTGATGAGGCCTCGGCAATGGATCAAGAACCTTGCGGTTCTCGCGGGTCCGGTATTCGCGATGAGCCTCGATCCAGCCTCGATGATCCGCTGTGCGTACGTTTTTGGAGCGTTTTGCCTGGCTGCCAGCGCCAGCTACGCGATCAATGACCTGATCGATCGCCACGCGGACGCCCTCCACCCGACCAAGAAATTCAGGCCCATCGCAGCCGGTAACGTTTCCCCCGCAGGGGCCGTCGCGTGGTCGGCCTTGCTGATTACCGTTTCCCTGACCGTGTGCATCGTTTTCCTGAACCCCGTCGTGACAGCCCTGGTGGCGGGTTATTTCGTGCTGGTGCTGGCTTATTCCCTGTCGCTCAAAAAACGCATGATTCTGGACGTCATCATCATCGCCGTCGGGTTTGTGATACGCACGGTCGCGGGCGCTGAGGCTGTGGACGCCTATGTGTCCCCCTGGCTCATCGTCTGCACTTTTACGCTGTGCATGTTCATGGGCTTCGGCAAGCGACGATGCGAGATCGACGCCTTCACCGGTAAGGGTGAGGCGGCTTCCTTCCGGAAAACCCTTACCGGATACACGCCCGAGCTGCTGAATAACCTCATAAGTGTTTCAGCCGGCATAGCCGTTATGACTTTCCTGCTTTACACAATGGACGCCGACACGCCCACAGCCTTTCCGAAGCGCCACCTGTTGTACACGCTTCCTATGGTCATTTACGGCGTTTTTCGCTATGCGATGCTTGTGCAATCGGGGCGGATCGCCGGTCCTACCGAGATATTCATTCACGATCGCCCTTTTATTGGCACCATCCTCATTTGGGCGTTGGTCGCAGGCGTGGTTGTGACCGAGCCTTTTTGGGCGGGCGGCTCTGTTCTCGCGTTAACGGACCTGGCCCAAAGTCCGCATATCCCGTAGGCCGGTTGGCCGGAACTGCCGTGCCGTCGAATCGCGACCGGTAAATCGGTAACTTACTTCCCTGCTTTAGTTTCTGTCTGTTTTTCCTCTCCAAAAATTCGCGCTTCGGCTGCGAAAATGCTTGCGTCGCCGCGCGAAAAGCTATAGTATCCGTCCCGGAGTGGTGGGGTAACTCTTCTGTATTCGCAAGCAACTTGCGTGTTGTAAATTTAAGGAGCAACGAGAACGATGTTTCGGAACTTTTTTGTTGGCGCTGTCGTCATGTCTCTCGCGAGCGTCGCGTCTGCCGGTCTGCTGGACCTGAGCAGCTTCGCCGACGGCGAGAACCTGGATGGCGACACGATTTTCACTCAGAGCGGTGCAAACAGCGCGTTGGTCACCTACCTGTTCGGGGGAGCGGGTGTGGCAGCGTTCGATACCGATGTGGCAACGAACACATCCCTAAACGACCTCGACCTTCTGGTGGATCGCGGAAACGCGTTCATCATCCAGGAAGACGGTGATCGCGGGGATGGCGGGCAGCTTCCAGCCGGTCAGACGTTCGGCGACGACCTCAGTCCCGCCGACGGCATCTTCGACAATGGCGGCAATGACAACATCGGTGGTGCGTTTCGTCTCGATTTCGCGACGCCGGCCCATATCCGTTCAACGTCGGTTATCGACATTAATTCTGGCGGCAACTTGACGGTCACCTTGCGCGATGTGTCGAATCTGACGAGAACGTTTACGGTTCCCGACGGTTGGACTGGTGACATCGCCGCTGGTCACCTTGGCATCCAGACTTTGTTCTTCAACACAACGTCCGCACAGCAAAGTTTCGACAATCCGGCGCTCTTTGCGACGGTGACCGAGATGGCTGGCTTCGACATCAACACCGTAACGTCGATGACTGTGAGTTTCGCTGGTTCCGGTGCAATCACCGATTTCAACGTCATTCCGGCTCCCGCGGCTGCGGTGTTGGCGATGGCTGGCTTCGGCATGATCGGTGCGATTCGTCGCCGCTTGAACTAGACCGGTAGCGATCGAGATTTCAAAAACACGCCTGTCGCCTTGATTCAGGGCGATGGGCGTTTTCAATTTCTTCCCACCTCGTGCCTTGTGTGCTTCAAGGCGTAGCCAACCGGTAAGGTCGGCGTTGATCACACGCAGAGCAATCCGGCCCAATGTGTATTGGCTATCGCTGGCGGCTGTGATACTGTGTTTGATGATGACCCAGACAACAAGATCAACGATCGCCCCGCACGGAATGTTGAGTCGCACGCGCGTCTGCGCGATTCTGCTGGCTGCGATCGTACCGTGTTTCAATTGCTTCGCTGACGACTCCGGCAATTCCGAATCACACAGCCAATTCGCCGATCCAGCCACACCCGTGTTGAACAAATGCACCGTTGGCGCCCTGCCGAAGCCGGTCGCTTACGACAATCTCTCGTACCATTCCCCGCCCAAGACGCTCGCTCCGTCAGCCGTGACGGAGGATTGGCCGACCTTTTTGGGGCCTCGGCAGGACGGTCAAAGCAGAGAGACGAATCTGCTCAAGAGCTTCGGCGCGCAATTGCCACGTCTCGTCTGGGAAGTGACGATCGGCGAAGGGTATGCATCGCCGTCGGTCGTTGGCAACCGGCTTGTGCTGTTTCACCGTGAAGGCGACAGCGCAATCGTGGACTGCCTCCACGCCGAAACCGGACGTCGCTATTGGCGATACGAATACAAGACGGACTACCGCGACCGGTTCGGTTTTAACGGTGGCCCGCGTTCCAGTCCCATAATTGACGAGGATCGCGTCTATGTGCATGGCGTCGAAGGACGATTGAGCTGCTTGGATTTGCGCACCGGCTGCCTGCTTTGGCAGCGGCAACTTTCGGAAGAGTTCCACGTGCCGCAGGAGTATTTCGGTATCGGCTCGACACCCTTGATCGAGGGCGACCTGTTGATCGTCAACCTCGGTGCCCCCAAAGGGCCTTGTCTGGCCGCCTTCGACAAGCGCAATGGCAAATTGGTTTGGGGTGCCGGCGATCTTTGGGCACCCAGTTACGCGTCACCCGTAGCGGCTGACATGCATGGGAAGCGGTACGTGTTCGCGTTTGCCGGCGGCGACAGCAAGCCCCCGGTCGGCGGGCTGCTCGCGGTCGATCCGTCCGACGGTTCGATTCGGTTTCGATTTCCTTGGCGCAGCCGGAAATACAACTCGGTCAATGCAGCCACCCCGGTAATCGTCGGCGATCGTGTTTTTGTGACGGCCTCCTACGGCACGGGTGGTGCGATGATCGATGTGAAGCCGGACGGTTCGCACGAGGTCGTCTGGACAACGAAAGACCTGGGCGCGCATTGGGCGACGCCGATTTATCGAGACGGCTACCTCTACGGTGTCGATGGGGAGAAGGCGTCGAAAATCGAATTTGTGTGCCTCAAAGCCGACACCGGGCGACTCGTCTGGCGCGAGCGGATCGAATGGAAGCAGCAGGTCGACACGTCCCGTGGCAAACAGACCATGACCATGAGTCCGTTGCGAAGCTCACTGCTTTGGGCGGACGGGCGTTTCCTGTGTCTTGGTGAGCGTGGCGATCTCTTGTGGTTGGCCATGTCACCGGACGGCGTGCGTGTCGCAGCGCGAACGAAGTTATTCTCGGCGGAAGAGACCTACGCGCCGCCGGTGATTTCGCGCGGGTTGCTCTACATTCTCCAGGCGCGCCCGGATACCGTTTCCAAGTCTTCACCGCGATTGTTGTGCTACGATTTTCGTGCGACAGGGTAAACCGGTCATTCGTTCCGTTCGGCGTGCAGGTCACTCACGCTCAGGACGCTGAAGTTGTGTCGTACCAGCGTGTCGCAGGCCATCTGAAGGCTTTCGGAGTGAATCGCGATTGTCGGTGCGCCGCGCACGTGGCCCATGAGCGCGTAGGTGTAATCGATGTTGATTTCCGCCCGCAGGACAGCCGACCACACGTTGAGCAGTGCCCGTTTGCCGTGCGGCACGCGGACGACCACGACATCCGTTTGTTTGACTGGAAATCGATGCGAAACAAGCATGTCGTAGGCTTCGTCGGGATCGTCCACGATCATGCGCACAATCGCACAATCGACGGAATTGACCACCATCAGCCCCCAGATGCGGATATCGGTATCCCTGAAGGCCTGGGTCATACGCAGCAACTGCCCCACGCGATCGTCCAGAAAGACGGAAAGCTGGACGACGGTAGGGTAATCCTCGGACGCAGCGGTTTCAAACGGCTCTAGTGCCATCAAGCAGAGTGTACGGACACAAGGCGTCTTGGGAAACAAAAAACCGCCGAATTGACGCATTGTTACGCTGCCATGTTGGCAGAATCACGCCGGACGACCGGCCATGCCCGCCGCGGAAAACACGTAACTATTTGTAAATAAATAGATTATAAATAAATTCGCCAGCCGTGCTGCGCGGCACCGGGATTGCTTGCTACCCAAGCGGGCCGTCGTGCGCAAACGGTGGCCTTTGATAACCGCAGGAGGTACTGAACATGGGAAAAATCATCGGAATCGATCTCGGCACGACAAACTCCGTGGTCAGCGTCATGGAAGGCGACCAGCCTAAGGTGCTGACCAACGCTCAGGGATCGCGGCTGACGCCGTCTGTCGTGGCGTTTACAGACAAGAATGAGCGGCTTGTGGGCCAGATCGCACGGCATCAGCAGGTCACCAATCCGACCAACACGGTTTACAGCATCAAGCGATTCATGGGACGGCGTCACGACGAAGTGGCGGACGAAGAGAAAATTGTCCCGTACAAGGTCGTCGGCGGCCCGAGCGATCTCGTAAAAGTCCACGCCCGTGGCAAGGACTACACGCCGCCGGAAATCAGTGCGATGATCCTCCAGGATCTCAAGAAGACGGCTGAGGATTACCTCGGCGAGAAGGTGGACCGCGCGGTCATCACCGTGCCGGCCTACTTCAACGATTCGCAGCGTAAAGCCACCAAGGACGCAGGCGAGATTGCCGGCTTGAAGGTGGAGCGCATCATCAACGAACCGACGGCGGCGGCGCTTGCGTACGGTCTTGACGGTACCAAGTCGCAACACATCGCCGTGTTCGATCTTGGCGGCGGCACGTTCGATTTTTCGATCCTCGATATCGACTCCGAGGGCGTGTACGAGGTGTTGTCCAGCAACGGCGACGGCCACCTTGGCGGAGACGACTACGACGAAGAGCTGATCGACTTCGCGGCGGAGGAGTTCCGCAAGAAGGAGGGCATCGATCTTCGCAAAGACCCGATGGCGCTCCAGCGCTTGAAGGAAGCATGCGAGAAGGCCAAGTGCGAACTTTCGACGGCCATCGAGACAACGATCAATCTGCCATTCATCACCGCCGACCAGAGTGGGCCTAAGCATTTGCAGATGACGGTCACGCGCAGCAAATTCGAGCAGATCACGCGCGACCTGACGGAGCGCTGTCGCAAGCCGGTCATGACCGCATTGGCGGATGCTCAGAAGAAGCAGAAAACATTCAACGGTAAGGTGGACACGGTGCTCGTGGTCGGCGGTTCGACGCGTATCCCGTCGGTTCAGCAGCTTGTTAAAGACATCTTCGGCATCGAGCCGAACAAGAGCATCAATCCGGACGAGGTTGTCGCGGTCGGAGCGGCGATTCAGGGTGCGATCCTCGCGGGCGAGAAGAGTGATGTCGTTCTGCTGGACGTGACACCGCTTTCGCTGGGGGTTGAAACGCTGGGCGGGGTGATGACCAAGCTCATCGAACGCAACACGACCATTCCGACGAGCAAGTCGGAAGTGTTCAGCACCGCAGCCGACAATCAGCCGGAGGTGACCATTCACGTGATGCAGGGTGAGCGCGAAATGGCGTCCGCGAATCGTTCACTCGGGCGGTTCAACCTCACCGGGATTCCGCCGGCACGCCGGGGCACACCGCAGGTCGAGGTGACGTTCGACATCGATGCCAACGGTATTCTCAATGTTACCGCGCGTGACAAGGTTACCGGCAAGGAAAACCGCATCGAGATCAAAGACTCGTCCGGCCTGGATGAGAAGGACATCGAGCGGATGAAGAACGAGGCGGAGGCCAACGCGGAAGACGATCGCAAGCTTCGCGTTCTTGTTGAGGCCCGCAACCGTGCGGATCAGGTCATTTACGAAACCGAGAACGTGCTGAAAGAGCACGGCGAGAAGGTTTCGGCTGAGGAAAGAGGCCAGGTCGAGTCGGCGCTTTCCAATGTTCGCGACGTGGTCAAGAATGACGACGCTGACGCGATTCAAAAGGCCATCGAAAACGTCATGCAGGCATCGCAGGCCATCGGCAAGGTCATCTACGAGCAGGCAGCCAAAGAGGCTGAAGCCGGTCAGGCTGGCGCGCCGGATGGTGCGGCGGAGGGCGGCGGCTCGGGCGGAGCGGGTGATGACGTCATCGACGCCGAGTTTGAGGTCAAAGACGCCAAGTAGCAGCAGCTGCGGTTGCTGGCGGCCAGAGCAAGAACACGAAACGGCTGGAGCGGATCGAGGTCCGTTCCAGCAGTTTTTCTTTGAGGGGTGTTCAAGAAGGTTCTCCTCCGGGCCTCGCCTCTGATCGCGACCAACGCGGGGGCACGGAGGAGTGATTTCCCGGGGCAAAGCGGACCGCTCCCTCACGGTCGCGGCTCTGATAAGGCTTTTTATACGCTCTCTCACCCCCGGACAGGGTTTTTCAAAGGAATTCCGGCCCCCTTTTGCCAATCTCATTCTTGAGAATGCTTGTGCGACGGCTCCCGGCGTGGTTATAATGGCGTGCGAACAGGGGCGTGCGGGGTGCGCGTCCGAGCGTGGAGTTTGGGCGTCGTAAGGGTGCCAGGGCGATTTACGGGTTGCCGTAACCTTCGGACGGACTCTCCCGTGATCGATCAAACCCCATCGGGCTAGACAGGGCATAACCGATTCAATACGAAAGGCAGCGTCATGCGACTCCAATCATTTTGCATGAATATTGTGACAACCATTGGCGTACTCTTTGTCCTTGCCGCGCCCTCTGAGGGGCATGTCATTCTTGACGATCCCAACGGCGGAGAGGTTCTTCAGGTTGGGTCACAATTCACAATCACGTGGCGCATTCAGATATCCCACAATCTCCAGAACTGGGATCTTTGGTATTCCACAACCGGAGCAGGAGGGCCTTGGATCAACATCGCCCAAAACCTCCCAGCCGGCAGCGGCGCGGTCAACAGCGTCCATACCTTCAATTGGACAATCCCCGACGCTCCGTCCACGCAGGTTCGCGTTCGTGTCCGAATGGACAACTCCGCAACGGACTATTTGGACATCAGCAATGCCAATCTCACCATCGAAGCGGTGGCGGTTCCGGGTGACGGTGACGGCGACGGCGATGTTGACCTGCTGGACTTCGACGCGTTTCTCGATTGTGAGACCGGGCCCGGCGGTGGTGCCGTCCCAGCCCAGTGTCAGGCCTTTGATTTTGACGGAGACAACGCTGTGGATTTTCGGGACTTCGCCGAATTCCAACTGAGCTTTACCGACTAAGCCCGTGTGAATCGGTACTTCGAACGCGCGTGGATCGCCGCTGGATGTGCATGAGCGCTGTTGATCCGGGCGTCGGTCCACGACTTGTCGTGGGCTGCTCGGTCGGCGTTACGTTTTTACCAACTCGTAGAGCCCGTGGCCTGTGTAGTTGAGCTTGCCCTTTTTGACGAGTTCGTCCCAGATGGCCTGCGGATACTGATTGGGCGGTGTGATCGCCATAATGCCCGAAGCGTTACCGCCCGTCATCGAGCCGACACCAAGCCTCGATTCGTCGTCGAGGCGGGAAAGCTTGAGACGCTTCTTGAACGCTTTCATGGCCCTCTTCAACTCTAGTGGATCGGGTGAATCTGTCGCTGACGATGGTTCCGGCTCGGACATGCCTTGTTCCTCCTTTGGCGTCGGGGGTCCGCGTTGGGCGAACGCTCGTCGGAAATTCTACTCGGAGCGGGCGATCGACCGCAAGCAACATGCTGCTACGGTGTTCCGGTGAAGTTTTGTTGCAGCGCGGAGAAATCAATCATGTCGACGGTCTGGCTGGTGTCAATGTCGTAACAGACGCAGTTGGGCGAGATCACTTCGGCAGGACCGGTTGCACAATTCTGGAATCCGATAAAGTCATCCAAATCGACTAAATCGTCGAAATTGCAATCCGCCGGGAGGAACCCGGGACAGAAGTCACTACCACCGTCGGGCGTAATCAATACGCTGGGTTGCGAACCGTTGATCCAATTGGTGAAGACATTAAACATCGCCAGGTTTGTCGGCCCGTCGTTTATGACGGCGTTGTACGTATCGGGTGAGCTGCGCAGCGTCTCATGTTTCGGGCACCTGGGCGAAAAAACGCCGGGAAGAACAGGAATAGTCGCACCCTCGTGGGCCGTCGCCTGAATGTTCACGAGACTGGCACACTCATCGCGAACAATCTCCATGAATAGAGGGAGATCGAGCGATCCCTTTCCCGGTACCGAGTAACCGGTGTTGATGAAGTTGGATGAGACCAGCGAGTCTTTTTGTCCCATTCTAACAAACATCGGTGTGGTCACGTGATGTCGAATGACGTGGCCGGCGTCGTCACACTGCCACTCGGTCCCGGGAGCATTGGTTTGATGCCATTCAAAACAACTTTGATCGATATTGGGATCGTGGGCCGCAGTGCCGAATGCGAGCAGCGCCTGCCAATCGCAAATTTTGAAATCGGTGCAAAATGTCGAGGTTGTGATATCGAGGTCTTCCAGACTTGGCGCGAAGGAGGAATCGATCAAAACGCGAAACACCAAAGGACATTCATCGCCGGCGCAGGCTGTGTTATTCGCGTGAAGATAGTCGCCGACACGATCGGCGTTCTGAATGACTCCGCTGCCGCCTGCCGACGCGCCGGCAAGAATCACGTGCGTTGCATTGTCGAGATCGGGCATGGGTACGGGCGTCGGTCCCTGTGTATACACGGATGCAGACACGCCATCGCGCCGAAGCGTGTCCAGCACGGCATCTATGATACGATTGCCCAGAAAGTGGATCCGGTAATCGACAAGCGGCCCTTCGATGTCGGTTTGCAGGATGACATCACGCGACACTCCTCTCCACGAATCTGAACTACAGTACTTGATGAATACGTGATTCCAATTACCAAACGGATTGGCTGGTCTGCGATCTGTGATGCCCTTGCCGTTAATAGCCACCGCCGGCGCGACGGTGGAGGTCATCCCCACCAAGCTGAATGCCGTGTCGATCATGCACCAGCGCTGGGCGCAGCGTTCGCCGGACCCGCACCCGCCGCCACCCTGAAGTTGAAAGAGCCACCGATCACGATTGGCCGGACCAGAGAACGGCCGGAAGTAAAACACCGCAGTGGACCCATCGTTGCAGAGGGCATCCGGAAACACCGACAGGTCGAGGTCGAACCGCTGCAATTCTATTCCGTTGGCCAGTCCGCCGGCCTGCCCTTGTTGACCGCACGAGAGCGCCTCGGAAATAATGGGAACCGGTCCCGAGGCGACCGCCATCGAAATAGTGCTTGCGACGACGAAGCAAAAGGTGCCGTGACGAATTTGGTCGTACATTGGTTTCAATCCGTGATTTACGGCCAGAAACTAAGAACGTGCTTGTCCGATGGCGATGATTCGACCGGCACGCTTCAGATGATAGGCCTTCAGGAGACGATCATATCGAAGCGAATTGTAGGATTCAAGCAGTAATGAGATTCTTGCAATCGGCCTTTCTGCGGTTGAGCCGACTGGCACGGGTCGCTTTCGGGCAAGACCGCGTATTCGGACTTGTAAACGGAGCGGGGGGGATTCGAACCCCCGGTACGGTTCCCCGTACACCGCATTTCCAATGCGGACCCTTCAGCCACTCGGACACCGCTCCCTGGCGATCGCGACGTTGGCGCGATCGGAACACACCACTATAGCGGAGGCCGGACTTACGGCAAGAAAAGTGGTTCGAGCGTTCGAGCCGATCCAGCGGTCAAGACCAAGGCTGAAGTCGATTATTCACGCTTTCGCGTGCGTGACGCGACGGTGGCAGATGATCGTCCCCGAAATCAGCAGCAGCAGCGCGGTCACCAGAACACCCCATTCCGAAGCGGCTGGCACGGGCGACGGGTTGCACGCTTTGGGACTGTTCGCGCCGTCAAAGTGAAAAAAGTTCAACAGGTTGACGGTGCCGCCGGCCAGAATCGGCGCGGACAGTGAATTGTCCGAAAGGTCGATCGTGCGCAGGTTGTTCCCGGATGCTACAAGGATTTCGCCGGTGGGGCTTCGTTCGATGCCGATGGGAAACCCGAGCGGGATAGTCGCGATGACGGCGCTGGTGTCAAAATCGTACCGAAAGACAGCGTTGTTCGACGCGACGTAGAGATCGTCGTTGCTACCGATATTCAAGCCGAACGTTGTGCCAACGCCGAGGCCGTCAGATGAATCGGCGATGACTTCGTCGAACGCGCCGGTCATGCCGTCGTACGCCAAGACGTTGGCGCTGAACCGACTTGCCACATACAAGCGTCCGTCGGGGCCGAACGCGAAGCCGCTGGGTCCGTCCAATCCGCCGCTTCCAGCCGTTACGAAAACATCTTGCAGCGTGCCGTCGCTGTTGAACCGGAGAATCTCGTCGCCGCCCTGATTCGATACGTACAACAATCCGTCGGAGCGAGGAAAGAGATACACAGGGCCATTCAGCCCGGATGCTGCGTCCGCGAAGGTATCGAGAAATTGCCCAGTGGTGCGATCGAAACGCAGAATCGCGTTGTTGGCCATCCCCGCAACGAGCACGTCGTCGCAGCGCTCGAGGATACCATGCGGCTGACTCAGTCCGCCGTTGTCGGCAGCCGTGATGAAGGTGTCGATGAACATGCCCGTCGTCGCGTCGAACCTCAGGACTTCGTTGTTGTTGTGGCTGCTGACGTAGACGATCCCCCGGGCCGGGGCCAACGCTCCCAGCAAGGCGATGACGATAGCGGTCCGAATAACGATTGCGTGCGTCATGAAATACCTCTCCCCTTTGGTCAAGCCCATCGGCGATGTCTGGCAGCCATCGGGATGGCTGCCGCTTGCGAAAAAGACACCCCAATTCGTGCCGCGGCATCGGTCGCTCCCTGAGGCGGCGTTGCCGATTCCTGCGTCCCATTGTATCTGAAGGAGGCTTGTCGCCCAAGCAAGATCAGAAACGTGCAGCATTCAAATCGGTTGCGGTTGAGGAAACATGAGGTTCGCCGGTCGGCGTTTGGTATGATGGCTGCGCAGTGGGGCATTAGAGTGTCGAGGAGTTTGGCATGCGAAATCGGCGATATCGTTTCAACCAGGATAAGAAGCCGGAGGTCTCATCTGCGAGCAAGCCTATTTGCGAGGTTCGTCAATTGCAGTGTGTTCAAGTGTGAGGTAGTTGCAAGTCTTGTGTAAACTCGATTCGGGGCATCCTGTGAGTTCATCGGTTTCGTTTCCGTCACTCCGCTTTGGGGGACGCGGCCGTGGCCCCCGGGAGTTGGACTTGGCTGCACAGCTGAGCCGACTTGAGACGACGCCAATTCTGTGACAGCCGGACCAACACCTGGTGCACCATGCACACGCCGCTCTTGGTCTTCTTGAATCGCTTGGCTGGGTTCGTTCGCAATCGCACGCCCGCGAACGGAGATTCCACCACGTTCGATGTGCGTAAGTGCGACCAGTGCGGCTCCGAGAAGGCATAGAACGTCAGACAACGGTCCAGATCATCTTCCAGACACGCCGCCGCCCGGTCGTAGCCCGCCGTGCCGAAGTCTGCGACCAGCTTCGTCGCCAGCTCTCGTGCTGCAACTTCACTGTCCGACTGCCAAATGGCACGCAGACGTTTGATGGCTTCGGGCTGTTCCGAATTCGGCAACTTATCGATCACATTCATCGTTTTGTGATTCGTGCAACGCTGCTGTTTGGAATCCGGACTGTGCTCGTTCACCGCCGCCCACAAGCCCAGGGCGCCATCGGCGATCCAGCACGCTGGTTGATTCAGCCCGCGCCGGCGACAGTCTTTCAGCAAGGCACTCCAACTGTCGGCGCTCTCACGATGCCCCTCACGCAACGCAATGAGGTGCTTCTTGCCTTCCGTGTCCGCACCGATCAGAGCCATCAGGCACGCCTTCTCCTTGCCCAGACCGGCTTTCAGGTAAATGCCGTCGGACCAGATATGGAAGTACTTCCGCTCGCTCAGATCCTGCTGATCGAATGCCGCGTACTCAGCCTTGAACTTCTGCGTCATCCGGCTGATCGTGCTTGGCGACAGTGCAGCCTGCTCGCCGAGAAGCAGTCGCAGCGACGGCTCGAAGTCGCGTGTGGCCAGTCCTTCGATGAACAGATTCATGAAGGTCTCGTCGATGGTATCGCTGCGACGCTGATACTTGCCAATGATCTTCGATTCGTAGGGATCCTGCTCGGGCGGGACATCACGCACGCGGGGCACTTTCAGTTGAACCGTCCCGCTGCCCAGTTTCAGCCGCCGCGGCGACGTTCCGTTGCGATAGCCGCGGTAGGGATGACCCGTCTCAGCCGTTTCGCCGTCCCCGCACCGGGCCGCGGTGCCTGAGCGTTGGTAGCGTCCGCGGCCCAGGTAGGCCTCGACCTCTTCGTGGAGCGCGGTCATGAGCATCTCCCGCGCCCCCAAGCCGTGCCAGGGCTTCCAGTTGGTCCGCCGCCACCGCGCCACCCTCCATGGCATCTTCCTTATCGCTCCGCTTGACATTCTTCTTCGTTCCGTGTTCCGTAGCCATCGGGCTCCTCCAGTAAAAAGGGTCTTGTCAACAACCCGGAGGATGCCCCACTTTTCGATCAATTTCCACAAGATTCCAGACTACCTCGGAGAATGAGTAGGGCGATCATTGATGCCAGCGTAACGCTGGTATGGCTCCTTGAGGAGGGCGGTCAGTCACCCGCAATCGAGGAACGGATTGAATCGCTGACGTTGACAGCTCCGCCACTTTGGCGGTTGGAGTTGGTCAATGCCGTGTTGGTCAAGGAACGCCGAAAGAAAATCACGCCAGCCCTGGGCTCACGGTTTCTGCACATCCTTGAAGCACTGGATATCGAGATTAGCTCTGAGCCGGTGCGCCGCACGTTGGATCAACTCGCATTGTTTGCCCGTCCGCATCAATTGTCATCCTACGATGCGGCCTATCTTGAATTGGCGGTCACGATGTCCGCCCCGCTGTGGACCCTCGACCAAAATCTGCAACTCGCGGCAAGACGAATCGGCGTTGAACTCATCGCGGACGACAACGAGTAAGGGCGATTAATCCCTGCGCGTTCGAGTTTTTGGACACTACGCGATTCGGACGACAAAGTGAAAAAGGCCGAGGAATTCAAGCGCCGAATGCGTGAACGTAAAGAGTCAAGGAAGCGCGAACACGAGCGTGACAAGGACGGCTACGAGCGGTAGCGATATGGAGTTATGGCAGACATACTCAAATACGCGGCATGGCTGATGTCTACCGGCATTGCGCTAGCAGGGTCATGGTTGTTTGAATTCACGACGGTGCGCCTCGACGGCCGGCGCCAATTGACACGGCCGGGCCGATGGTTCCTCCCGGTCGTGATACTCGGGGTCGTGGTCGGCTTTGCCGCACAATTCAAGAGCGATGCCGACAACAGGCGAGACGTCGAAACAAAGAAGGCGGTGCTGGAAGAGCAGAAGAACAACATCGAGCGCCTTGCGGGAGAGCCACTGTTCAGCGTGGACGACATTAAGAACGTGTTCGCGAAATCCAAAGTGCGCTTGTCCGCCGACGCAAGAGGCCGGCTTTACGCACTGGCGAACATGCCGGAATGCGGTGGGCTGCGTGCAGCCACCAATGCTTTGCGGCTGTCCATTCACGTCTTCCAAAAGTCCCGAAAATCGATCGACGCGATAACGGCAGACATGCTCTGCCGCGCGTCGCGTGTGCTGCACGGCCTCGAAGGTGCAAAGCAAATTGAGCATCGAATCGAAGACGCGAGGAGGGTTGCGTAATGGCCACGAAAACCAAGAAAACCGCGACGTTCATGATAAAACGCGAGTACTGGATTGAACACGCGATCGATTGCCCGGAGCGAGCGGCGATTATTGAAGAGATCAAGTACCAAGTCGGGAAGTGCTGCACACGAAGTTTGATCGATACCGTTCTACCGTTCGTTTGCAACTACTCAGAAGAGGACATTGTGTGCGATCCGATGGTGCAGCGCCTTGATTACGATCCGCAGGACATCACCGAGGGCCTGATATTGGTGGAAGATCAGTGACGGACGAACTCACCCGCGCCCACTGGGCCACGATGCACGACCTTGTAGATCGGCTGGACCGATCGCGGTTGCTGCTCGTTCTCATGCTCGCTGTGGACGCGGAGGGCTTCGGAGCGGTGCCCGAGCGGTCGGTTGAACGGGCATTCGCCCGCATCAAAATCATGCGTCTCTACGGGCAGATTCGCGCCGCCGATCCAGCGTCCAGCCATTCGGCCATCATTCGTAGAACGCAGGCTGACGCAGGCATCAAGAGCATCCTGCGCGAGCATCGCATGACGTGTTCGCGCCGGTCGATTCAATCGTCGTTGCAAAAACGGAACGAAACGAACAACACGGGC
The DNA here is from genome assembly GCA_029260215.1 of Phycisphaerae bacterium. Taxonomy (GTDB): domain Bacteria; phylum Planctomycetota; class Phycisphaerae; order UBA1845; family UBA1845; genus OFTM258. Next base: position 12,542 of record JAJDDQ010000004.1, on the reverse strand, counting down.
ATGGCAAGCGGATGGGCCGGATTGGTGGACCGCTATGGAAGTTGACCGACTCGAAGTGAACAAACTCGTTTTGCGCGACGACGAAGGCAACCTGCGAGCGATTCTCGGCGTCGCCGATGACCAAGTTGCGCTTAGCCTATTGGATTGTTTCGGAGAGGTTCGACTATCCCTGTCGGTAAGTGGTTCAGGAACGACCGGCGCACAAATGAAGCACGCGGGCGGGAGACTGGGCATCAACGCGCTCATCGACGGACAGGGGCGGGCTGGCGTGTTCGTGCATGCCCCCGAGGGCGACGAAAAAGCGAAATTCTCAATCATCGTGGACAAAGAAGGCCACGCTGGAATCATCTTCGGCGACGGCGTTCACGTGCCGCTTGAACAGGGGTCAAACGATGTTTGAACGCCGTTCAACGGGAGACGCAACGAACTCCGGCGGCGAGCCGGTGGGGCTGATTGATCGGGCGACACTTCCCAATCAAGTGTCGTCGCCCCGCCGGTCCGCCGGTCCGCCTCGGACACCGATGAACTGAATCACGACGTGGCCATGCGCGAGGCGATCCGATTGCTTGAACAGACAAAGACGGACGTCCTGATTTCATATTTGCCCGTGCTTGCGACGCATGCCGAACCGGATACTAACTCAACACAGCTGCGCCTGATCGGCGTACCAGACCAAGCGACTGCAAGCTCCGCCCCGCTTTCGCGTCGGTGGGGCAACACTCCCCGACCACCTTCATTGATCCCGCCTCGACGGGACCAGGCAATCCCCGCCTATCGCATCGTGGCAATTTTTTGTAACTCTTGGCAATTATTTTTGCGCCCTAGAGCCATGTCGATGGCTGAACGGATATCACCCGCAGCGCGGCGTTCTTCGATCTTCCGGGAGAGTTCCTCCGAACGGAGGCGCCGGTATTCCAAAACGGCATTCTTTTTGCGTGTTTTCTGTTTTCGCACCATGAGGCTTACGGTTATCCGCTCCTAATTTAGTACATAATAACCGCTTCGGACGCGGACAGCGAGGTGTCCCTGTCAAACACGTCATCCCGCGCATTTTTGATTTTCGATCTCGCAGGATGAGTGACTTCGTCGGACGTTCGTGCGACGACTTGCCCGGTGAATCGGGCCTTAACCGTGTGCAACTCGTGGAATCGAGGTGGAGGCGTGCAGGCGTGCAGGCAGGCAGGCAGGCGGAATTCGAGAACTCGCATGCTCACGTGCGCGAAGTTGCTCAGGCCGCGCGGCTATAGCGGTGATGGTACGAGATCAGCCGTCTGCAATGTCGCGTCGGGGTAATCGGGGGAGTTGGCCGGTGGTGAGGTAGTTTTTCATGGCGTGGACGATGGTTCGTGTGGGATTCAGGCCTCGAAGGCGTAGGGTGCGGTACGCGCTCATGAGGACGGCCTGCGTGGCGGCGCCCCGGTCGCTACGATTGGACTGGCTGTTTTTCCGCAGAATGACCGCCGGGCGAATCTGTCGTTCGCCAAAGTTATTGTCCGCCGTCACGAAGGAATAATCCAAAAACGTGAAGAGGTATTCGTCATAGCGGCGCAGACGCTCGGTCAGGCGCCGGGCGTCGGCGTCGTCATGTTCTTTCGCGGCCATTTGACCGACTCGACGGTTCAACCGGTCGATCCGGCTTTGATACCGTTCGGAGGTGAAGCCGCAGCGCCGAAGAGTCGAACGACGGTGGACATAACGGTGCGTTTCGGCGGCAAGCTCCGTTCACGTCCAGACCAGCGCGAGGAGGCGGACGGCCAAGTAGGTGAAGACACGGCCTGCGCACACCAACGTGTTGTGTCGTAAGGACTTCCATCGAGTGCACGTTTCTCAACTATTCATATCCTCGTACTTTCGGTCTGTACGATTCCGGGTTTTGGGAGTTGAGCGGAATGTCACGAAATACGCCGTGTGTCACAATTGATCAAAAACGAAACGGCCCAGGCGAAAAACTCTTGTCTCGAGATGATACGAACGCTAGGATCGGCGTGGCATAGTACTCTGTTGCTCAGGAAGCGAAGTCTTCCGCATGGATTCCCGGTATCCGCAGTCTCTATCCAAAGAATCCTAACATGAATTCGCACCGAAGCTGTTTTCCCTTCGCATGTATTCTGATCGTCTCGTCGTTCCTTTCAAGCGATGCCTTGATGGCCCAGGATCCATGCACAGATCTTGCTAACGTTCACCACGAGATCGGCGAATGGGTTGTCCCCGACGGGGAGAGTTGCAGTCAGTTGGAATATGAGTCGAAATGCTGGGGCTTTCCAGGCGTCGCGTCCGCGACTCAGCACGGAAAACTCAATGTGGCCTTGTACGGTCCGTTCGGTCCCGGTGATTTTTCGCCGCGCAGTCTCGGTTCCTCCAAGAATTCATTGCCTCTTGTATCCAAGGAAGCGAGACATTTCGGAGGACCGAGTCCGCACGCGGAACGTCCGACGCACCAAGGCGTCATAGATTTGGTCACAGCACAACCCTTGTTGCAGGAAACCGATTTCGAGTTGCCGTTTGGCGGAGCAACTATTAGGCATACGCGTACATTCTCGGAGAATAATGCCCGTCATGGTCCTGCTGTGTTTGCCCAAGGTGTCTACGAAGCATCGTCGCGGCCCGCACGAGATTCGTTTCTCGCAATTGAGCAACCATCTAGAAAAGCGGATAGGGCGTGGCTCCGACAGTCGAATATGAGCATCCATATTGTCTCGCAAATGGCGTTCGTAGTTCTTTAGCAACCTGCCAAAGATACGCGCGCATCTAGGGTCTGATATGTGATCCCGATTGGGTCGGGCGCAGGATTTCAAAATCAGCGCGAATCGAATTCGAGTCTTGATCGACAAGCCCGAGAGAGGCGAGGACCATCAAAATGACGAACGAGACCTTGACAGAAGCTCTCTACCATCTTGGATCCTGTGGCGGGAGCACGGGGCGGCCTTGCGGAGTTTCAGCAGCGAAGAATGCAATCCTGCGACTGGTTGACATTGGCTCGTGTCCGATTCCAAGCTATCTCCTGAAGTGGGCAGTTGTTATCAGTCTTTTCTTGAGTTCAGCTTTGGTCGCGGATCCCTTGGTACCCATCCATGTGGATCGCGACCGTATCAGCGGTGGAGGCGGTACCAGTTGGGCGACCGCCTTCGCGGACCTGCAGTCGGCGCTGGGCGTTGCCCAAAGTGGTGATGAGATATGGGTTTCCCGCGGGGTCTACCGGCCTTGCACTGGCACGAATCGCGAGTGCACGTTTGCGATTCCCGATGGCGTCCGCGTCTACGGCGGGTTTCGCGGAGATGAGTCCGAATCGAGCGAGCGCAATCCCACACTTTGGCGAACGACTCTCTGTGGAGATCTGGCCAACGGGAACCCGAATAACGGATGTGAAGATACCGATGCGAGTAATGCGTATCACGTCGTAATCGCAGGAAACAATGTGGTGCTCGACGGATTCAGTGTTGAACACGGAACGGCTGACGGGGTGGACGATATGCACCGCAAAGGCGGGGGGGTGCGAGCGGATGGCACGGGCTTTGGTTTGCATAATTGTCGCTTTCGCCACAACAGCGCTGTCGACGGCGGTGCCCTGCACATCGCCGCAGATGCGGCTATCGATTCGTGCCGATTTGAGAATAACATCGCTCAGAATCATGGCGGCGCTATCCACGCATCCGAGAACGATGCTGTGGCCATCGATGATTCCTTGTTCAAGCGAAACGAGGCCGTAGGTGGTGCCGGTGGCGCGATCTACCACGAACAAGGTGATTTGAAACTGGCACGCTGCCGCTTTGATCGAAACCAATCAACGCTCGGCGGCGCGGTGGCCCGCACCAATGGCACCGGCTTGATGGACCAATGTGCGTTCGAACGGAACGAGTCCCTTACGGACGGCGGAGCCATTGCTCTTCTAAGCGTGTCACCCTCATCCATCGATCTTAGGCGTTGCGCGTTTCGCGACAACAAGTGCGCCCATCGTGGCGGAGGAGTCTATTCCGAATTCGACACGAGTTTCACCAATTGTATATTCACAGGTAATGAAGCTGAGGATATCGGCTACGGATACGGCGGCGGAATGTTCCTGGCCGGTGGCGATTCAAGCCTCGTGAATTGCACGTTGACTGAAAACACCGCTCATTACGAATACGGTGGTGGCGGCGGCGTTGTCGCTTTGCAATCAAGCTATGTATTACTAACGAACAGTATTGTCTGGCGCAATCGGCACCAAATCTTTGGTCTAGGCTGGCTCGAATCCCAAGATGCGCAGGTGGCCGGCGTGGACGTATTCAGCCACAGTTGCATTCAATATGGTGCTGGCTTCTGCACGACCTGTATCGGGGACGACCCAATGTTTCGCGCGCCGCCGGGCGACGTGCGTGTGTCGCAGGTTTCGCCGTGCGTCAATGCCGGAGATAACACCGCGTTTACTCCGGGTAGTGGGATTGACTACGCTGGTGGGCCGCGTGTCTTGCGCGATGTTGTTGACATGGGTGCATATGAGGTCAAGCGAATCATGTATGTCGACGGTGATGCTTCAAGCGGTGGCCTCGGGACGGGTTGGAATGATGCGTTCGATTTGCTGGGGAGCGCCCTCGACATCGCAGAACCAAGTGACGAGATATGGGTGGCTCGCGGCACGTATGTGCCGGTTTCGGGCTCATCTCCCACTCCGGGCGATTCGTTCGAATTGCGCAACGAAGTTGCGATGTACGGCGGTTTTTGCGGCGGAGAGTCCTATTTGAGTCAGCGCAGACTTGAAGAATGCGAGGCCGTGTTGGATGGCGCTGGCGTTACGTTTCACGTTGTCAAAGGCGTCGGTTTGGATTCGTCGGCGATCCTCGATGGCTTCACGGTGACGGGTGGCGCTGCCAACGGTTTGCAATCGCCGGACAACTCGGGAGGAGGCCTGTGGGCCAGCGGTAATCCAACGATTGCGAATTGCCGCTTCGTTCAGAACGTCGCAAGTGCGTCCGGTGGCGGGGCCTATTTCGAACAGCCCGACCCACCGGTTGACTCGCTCAGTCTGACCAATACATCATTCATCCAAAACGAAGCCAGCCAAGGTGGCGGAATGTTTCTTGACCTGCCTGGAAGCAACGTCGCCTTGCAGCGATGTAACTATAGGAGCAACCTTGCCACTGCCCTCGGCCCGTCGGGTGGCGGGCTCTTTGCAAATGGGGACTTGGAACTCGACATCACCCGCTGTGAGTTCTCGCTGAATAGAGGAGGATTCGGGGGTGGTCTTTACTTTGAGCGAGGAGGAGGTCTAGCGATGGAAAACACCATTTTGGCCGGAAACACCTCAGGCTCGCAGAGCGGGGGCGGAGTCTATTCTCGTGACGCACTCTCATTAACGCATTGCACAATAGTACGTAATCTCGCAGCGGATATGGTCCCTTCGTTCTCGGCGGGAGGCGGCCTCTATGCGGAACTTCCGGACGGCAGGGACGCAACAATCGTCAATTCAATTGGCTGGGCGAATCGTGCTGACGAAGGCGAGTTGGAGGAACAACAGTTCCATATCGTGCCCGGATTGAATTCGCTGGTGTCGATCACGCACAGCTGCGTCGAATACGACGCCATACCCGGATTCCCCTTCGGAGATAGCACCAATGTTATGGAAGATCCTCGTTTCGTGCGCCCCCCGGATTATTGGCAAAATGACTTCGGCGATCTTCATTTGCAATATGACACTTCCTGCGAAAACAAGGGCACGGACGCGATCTCGCTTCCGGAAACTGATTTTGATGGGCATCCACGTGTCGGATATGACGGTTGCACGCCCGATCTCGGCGCCTACGAATTCCCGGGATCGTTTTGTACTCGGCCCTTCGACTGGATCGAGTTTACCGTCGGTGACCTAAGCAAGCTTTCGATGCTCCTGAATCTGAGTTTGGACGACGCCTTTGGGCCGGGCGATTTTCCTCCCATCTCGAATCGTGTCGAGTCAAGTCCTTCACCGCTTCTACCCAGCGACGCACAACACGTTTCGCCTTTTCTCTCACGCCCGGAGCGTCCCACGCTTAACGGCGTTGTCGATCTGATTACGGCCCGCCCGTTGATCCAGGAAACCGATTTCGCATTACCATTCGGTGGCGCTGTTTTTCGTCATGTGCGAACCTACACGGAGAATCTGGCCGATCACAGCGTTGATAACCAGCCGACCCAACCTGGGGCAATGTGGGATTGGAACGGTTTGAACTGGATGATGAGCGAAAACCCGATCCTGCTGATCGATGGCTATTTCCCTCATATTAACTATAAAAAGAGCGAGTCCGCGCGGAGATGCTATTTCATCCCAGACGCACACCGAGCGATTCCCTTCGTGTTCGACGTCAATGTCGGAGCTTATTTGTCGCCGCCGTGGTTCGACGCCACGTTGGATCACAATGGCACGTTGAATGCAGATGGGAGTTGGGCATCGCGGCCTTCCGAATTCTATGTTTGGCTCTATTCCGGCGGTGTCAAGTACACGTTCTGGCCCAACTACGACGGAGTTGTCTCCCTTTCGCCGACTACAGAAGGCTCTGTTTCGCATGAACCATTCTGTTCACAACCCGATCTCGAGTGTAACGGCCAATCGGAGAATGACTATTGTCAAGATCCACAACTGCGGGGAGAGGATTTCGGCGACGGTTGCAGTGGCGGAGATTCCGCACGCAACTATCAACGCGGCGTACCTCACTACGGTCTCGTGCATCGAATCGAAGATCGAAACGGCAACTCGATCGAATTCGAATACTGCGAGCAGTATACCACTACCTGTGATCCAGATGGATGGGGAGACGCTTGCGGCGGTGCGGAGGTGTGTGAAAATTGCCTGGAGACTGGGCAACTCAAGACCGCCCGGCTTCGGTCCGCCCCGGTGGACGGGAATCGCGTCGGCGAAGTTGTGTGGACGCTGGCGTATACACATAGAGGTTTTTGGGAGGACGAGGGCGGTGGCGATCCGGGATACAGCTATTCGCACCAGAACGCACTGCACTCGATACATGTTTATGAAGGCGATGTTGAAATACCCAATATATGTTTAACTGTCGATCGCGATATCTTTCGAACTGTGGAATCGTTCGACGATTACGACGCGATAGATCCGACCGACACCGCATCCAGCGGAATCGATCCGCCATTGCCATCCGGTTGGCTCATTCGGACTCAATATCTGTACGCGGACGAGAACGTTGTGCCGATGACGTATAGCGATGTGGGTACGCAGGATCCGTTTGACTCGTGGCACTTATTGAAGGCAACCACTACGCGGCGCAATCTTGATAAAGACGTGGATATTTCGGAGTCGAGCCTGTACCGCTATCAGGTAGGACCAGTGTGTCCCGGCGATGATTGTTCGACCGACTTGACAGCGCAGTCCCATTTGTATTCCAACAGGATTGTCATCAAGTCCGTTTACGATCAAGAAACTGTCCAGATTATTCTGAAAGCCAATGGAATGGCCGGTATCGATGACGGCGTCAACAGCCTGCTCACCCTCGGCGACTCGACCGAAGTCTATTTTCTTGATCCGGAATTCATGGAATGCCTTCCGTGCATTGAGTTTGGCACGGGTTCGACCGAATGCCAGGCGGTCGAAGACACTGAAGGATCCGGCCATTGCGATCTCGCTATACGGCCCGATCAATTTCGCGACTTGGCAGATATGCAGTTCAGGCCCAGGATTGGATACTTGACTCAGAATTACGGATCTCTTCAGCCCCGTACAGATAGTTTGGCATTTCAATTGGCAACCACTGCCGCGAACCTTGATGTTGATTTTGTGAACGGATACACATTCGAGATTCGGCAAGGTGGTGTTGAGACATTTGTCGATCGACGAGCGGGCAGTGGTCAAAACGGCGCGTACCGAGTTTACGGTGGATTCTATTATCAGTCGAACAGGACACCAGGCGCGTCGGGCGGAGCGCTGGCGGTAGGGCACGACAAGGATCCGGCACTGTATCACTATCCATTCCGATATTGGTATCGTGACCCAAGTGGAGTGGGTGAGAATGAGTCAGGGTGGGTACAACCCGCCCCAACCGACCCTTTTTGGATCACCATTGTCGACGAATTGACTGAGCAATCCGCCAACGGCCAAGAGCTCTACCAGCCCAATCCGTTGAACGCAATAAGCGGCTTGAAATCGCGGCGGGTGGTGGAGATGAATGCTGCCGGGTTCGTCTTGCGTGATCGCACGTGGTCTTTCGAGGACGACGACAACGGTGTGTTGATCGCGCAACAAGGTTTCGGCGAAGTTGCCAAGTACGATCCCTGGGGCAACGGGAAAGTGATCGAATTGGGATCCAAAGGTTGGGACGCCCTCGGGCTTGCGCAGCTTGATCCGGACGGCCTAGTCGATCCATGTGCAAATCAGTTCGGAGACCAATCGACGGACGGGATGGTACATGTCTTTGTTTACGAAAATCAGTTGACTGCAGCCCCTGGTCAGACGCCGTGTTGCGGGGTGAGTTCGGGGGTGGAGTGCAGGTTGGGGCCGCTCGTCGGTATCGGTGTCAAGAGCGGTGAGTTGGCGGGGACGGGTTGTGATCTTACGGACGTGCGTTTTCTGCGCCGTATCGAACACGGATTACCCTGCCGGTCTGAGCTGATCACTCGTGACGTTGTATTTCCCGAGCCTGTCACGAACTTGGATAGCTCCGGTAATGAAACCAATTATCAATATGATTTTGCAAATACAGGATTTGGCGCCGGAGGTTGGGGTTGCCCCGAGAATGCCTGGACTGGAGAACCTGTGCCGCTGATCGCTGGCCAACCTCTCCGTAGCAAGACCGTATCAAAGCCTGCGACGCCCCGAATGGCCGAAGGCGGTGACTTCGAGTCCGTGGAGTACACGCGCTACGGCGGGGCAGGTAATACGCTCGTGCGGGGGCTGGGGAGTGTCAACAGCAGTGGTGAGGCTTATGAGTTTTTCTACGACAGCTTTGAATCTGACTCGCATGGCAACCCAATTCGCGAGGTTATCGATGATCCCGATCCGCCTGACTCGAACGCCGAACGATCCAGTACGGACCCCGAGCTGAGCGAAGCGCTGAATCTCCGGAACGAGAATTACTACCATCCCACTTACGGATTGGTACGCACGGTGTATCCCGACTTTCGCGAAGACATTAACGAATTCGTACTCGACGAGGAAACAAACAGCCTCACGCAGTGGATGTACAAGGACGTGCGTCGTATCGACGGTGCGTTCATTACGGATACACCTGTGCGCGTGGTGTTCAGCCAGAATGGCCTGATACTGTGGGCCAAGGAAGTAATGTTGACCGCCAGCGATCCACCTCCGCACAACCTTGAATCGGACACGGAAGATATCCGTGCCGCCACGCTTACCTACGACTCGAACGGCAATATCACAGGAATCTCTTGGGGGGAAACCGTTACTGAGGTTCCGTCGGCCGGGATGGCCAACGCACGAACGAGCTACAGCTACAGCGGACAGGTCGCGCGAAACCAGGAGCCGGACGGCTCGGTCACCCGACACATGTATGACGACAAGGGGCGACTGCTGCGGACTTTTCGCGGAACGAGAGACACGCACGAGGCGTGGGGCGTTCCCGGCTTGGTGGACGAGAGCGACGCGGAAACACACGACAACATGGTCCTCGTCGAAAAGCGAACCTATGGACAATGCCAAACCGACGCAGATCGGCTCATCGAGACGCGCCGTTATCGAGACAGGCCGAACAATCAGTATTTCGAGGAAAACGCCGGCGACAACAATGAAAACGCCATCGGTTGGATCGAGCGGCGCCGTTACGACTGGCGCATGCGCAATGTGATTGTCGAGCAGCACGACGAGTTGGGTATTCTCCTTCGCCAAACGCGCATGTGGCTGGACAATCTCGACCGGGTTCGCTTCACCGCGGAATACGGAGGGGCGGCGCCCGCCGGCATTGGGCTTGATCCGTCGCAACTCGATCCGAACAGTGCCATTCCGAGCGACCTTGTCAGGCTGCTATTGGCGGAGGCGGCAAGGCCGATCTCACTGGCGGAAAACATCTACAACGCTCGCGGCCAAGTTGAAGAAGCGCGGCGTTACGACGTCGGCGTACTCGACGGGAGCAGCTACACGTCGACATTCACGTATTACGATCATCGAGACAGGCCGGTGGAGGTGCGCGCGCCGAATGCCCCGGTTCAGCGATACGTTTACGACGCCAAGGGGCGGCAGATCGTCGCCAGATCCATCGCTGCCAACGTCAACGGAAACACCGATGTGGAGATTTCCTGCGTCAAAACCAAATACGACGCGTACGATCGGCCGGTGGCTGTTACGCGTTTTGAACGAAGGCACGACGCTGCCATCAGCGATGTTCCGTTGGTCATGGACAACGCGATCGTCACCTACAGCTACTCGTGGTACGACAAATCGGGCCGTTTGGCGGCTTCGGTTGATTTTGGTACAAATTCCAACGCGAACCAATTCGTCAATGGTGCGCCACCCCCCGAATGGGACCTGGCCAACCCGCCGGAATCGCCGGCATTCTACGATTTGAACGGAGTGCTTGGATCGTGCAACGACGCCTTACACCCGAACGGGCTGACCACGTGTTACGATTATGACAACGCAGGCCGACAAAGCCGCGTTGTGCATCCGGATACTTCGCAGACTCACTACGAGTACGACGCGCTGGGCCGGCTTACGCTTACCTACGAAAACGCAACGAATGTAGGCGATTCAGGGCGACGGAAGACGATTCGTGAATACGACGACTTCGGCAGACTGGCCAAGATTCGGGCGGTGGTCGACGTTTCCAGTTCGGCTACGGCGGGCAACACGCAAGATACCGAACTCATTTACGGCGCGGACGTCGTCGATTCCAACGGCGCGGTCATCACCGTCAACAACGGGTGGATTCGCGAAGTACGGTTCCCACAACCCGAAACAGGAGAGGCTGACACTTCGCGGACAATTGGGTTTACCTACTATTTCGACGGCGCCATCGCGTCGCGAACCGATGCGCGTGGGATCATCACAAACTATCAATACGACAGCCTTGGGCGCCTCGTTGGAACGGACATTGATGATAGCGCCGTCTTTTCGCCGGAATATATATCAGCCCCGCAAGATCGCATCGTCGAAATCGATTTCGCGTACCGCACCACCGGTGAATTGGAATCCGTGACCGCTTTCGGCAAGACGCCGAGCGGGATGAGCCGGCTTGTCACACAGGATAAGTTTGAATATGACGACTTTGGAAATCTGGAAAGAGAATGGCAGGGACACGGCACGCTGGTTGATGAAACCACGCCGTTCATCGAATATCTTTGGTCGGCGGGCGATTGGGCGTCGGCCTATCACAATCGGCTTGACAGCATCACCTATCCCGCGCGGCGGCAGGGGCCTGGGGCGACGCAGGTCGCGTTTGGATACGGATACAGTTCTGGCGGTCTCGATGATGTCTTAAGCCGTATAACGTCCATCTCCGTTAATCATTACGACGCGGTTGCGATTTACGATTACGCAGGCTTGGAACGGCGCGTTTCAACACAATTCGGCAACGACATCACTTGGTCGGCAGCCGGCGGGAACGGCTACACCGGCTTGGATCGCTTCGGTCGCGTGGCGGATTTGCATTTCGAGGACACCGGCGGCCAAACGGTGCATCGCTATCGTTACGGCTACGATGTGGCGGGGAATCGCACGCGTGCGCGGGTGACGCAAGCGGCTTTCGGCGGGGTGGAGCATGACAACGACCGCTCGTACCTGTATTCGTATGACGGTTTGGGTCAACTCGTGTCGGCCAAGTTGGGCGCGTTGGATGCGGCCGATCAGGGTCTGCTGGACCTTCCTCCGCCGGTGATGATCGACTGGCAGTACGACGACCTGGGCAATTGGGCTGGCGGGTCGGACAACGACAGCGTCACCATCACGCTGGACCTCGACGGCGACGGGGTCGTCAAAGTCGGCGAAGAACTTCACGTTCACCACAGCGTCGATCGAGCCAACCAGATCGACTCGGTCCGCGACGACGACTCGCTCCAATACTACGTCTACGACCGCGTCGGGAACCTCGCCGCGGACGGGGAGCGCTTCTACCAATACGACGCCTTCAACCGGCTGATCCAGATCAACGCACTCGGCCCAATCATCGTCACCGAAGACAACGGTGACATTCAATTCGACTGCGGCCAAGGCCAGTGCGGGCTTGATGACCTCGGCGATACGCTCGTTCGGTTCGTGTACGACGGCTTGGGGCGGCTGATTCGCAAGGATGTGCCGGACCCTTCGTATCCCGGCCAATTTCGCACGTTCGCCTATTACTACGACGGCTCGCGCCGCGTTCAGGAGGTTACGCACTTCCCCGACGGGACGGAGCAGGCCGCTTCATCGGGCGGCGGCTCGGGCGAGGCGGTGCAGCTTCGCTTCAACGACGTCGTGTTCGAGGAAGAGGTCGGCGGCGAGACGATCGTCAAGTCGTTCGAGGTCGATCCGAACCTGACCGTCGCAGAGGTCGATCAGGTGTTGGCCGTCGAAAGCAACCCGGCGGACCTAGTCGAAGCGCTGGCTGCGGGCGGTGCGCAGCAGGCCGTCGTCAAGGTCAAGAAGG
>JAJDDQ010000030.1 GCA_029260215.1 Phycisphaerae bacterium | reverse complement strand
TTTGCGCTGCGCGCATCCGTGCTCCAGACGGTGCTCGCGCTGGCCGGCTGGCCCAAAGCCACAAAATGTGACTATCAATTCCAGCAATTCCAGCCGAAAAAATATCTCGCCGCCGCGTAGGAGGCTTTTTCAGGGACGACTACTTGAGGTAATGCAGGCCGACCATCAGGCGGACAGCCTTCGCGGGCGCTCCGATATCCGGGCGATAGCAGTTCGAAAAAGTGGCGTCGAGATGCGTCCAGTCAATCTTGTCAGCCAGTTGAATCAATGCGTGTTCGGAGTCGAGCATCTGATCGAAGTGGGCCTGAAAGAGTTCAAACGAATCGCGTGGCTGAGGCTTGGGCTTCATGGAATCCGTTCCGTTTTGCAAGGTTTCGACCGTCCATCCATAGCTTCCCTGCAAAGGATACCACCAATCGCCTCGATTTCAGACTGGAAAAATAGTGGATTCGTGGTTTTTCAGGGACGACTAGCGAGCCAATGCGTGGCCACACCCAATTCTGCGACTTTTCGCCAATTGCTCCTTTCGTGCTCCTTTTTCGAACGCACTCCGGGTCGCGGTTCTGATAGATCGCGTTTGCTCCGCCGGAAATGTTATGGGCCTTTTTGCCATCGTCCCGCTCCTGGATTTCAGTTGTCGCCCGGCGATCGTGCCGCAGTAAAAAGTCGCCGCCTCCTATGAATATAACGTCGGAGGCGCGCGCTTTTCGGGTAAAAAAAGCGCGCGCCCCCGGCTGAGCTCAGAATCGACGATTCTTGGGTGATTTGCTCGTCTACGTTCCGGCGTCGTCCGTCACGTTTCCGACTCCGTATCGCCGCGCCCACCAGCACAGGCTCAGCAGCGCGAAGAGCAAATCCGCGTGCTCCCCCCGACGGTCACAGTGTTGGGCGTAGATGTCCATAATCGCGTCGTGACGCAGGAAACCGAACTGTGAGATTGTGGCTTCGGAAACGGTGTCCATGAAAATGTCCCGCAGATCGTGACGCAGGAATTCCCCGACCGGCACCTCGAAACCGGCTTTCGGTCGCGAGAGCACTTCCTCCGGCAGCATGTTGCGATAGGCTTCCTTCAACACGATTTTTCCGTCTCCACCCCCGACTTTCATCGACGACGGGATGGCCCGTGCGAGCGCGACGACCTCCGGATCGAGAAACGGCACGCGCACATCCAACCCATGATACATGGCAGCCAGATCGACTTTTTGCAGCATGTCCGCCGGCAGACTGTAGCCCAGATCGAACAGCATGATCCGATTGAGCGCGTCGGAAGGGTCCAAAGCGCTCGTGTCGGCTGCGATGCGATCGAGCACGGGATCCCCGTCGGGCCAGCGTGTGCATAGATCACGCGCTTCGGGCGAAAGTATCTCCGACCACGCGATGTGCCGGCGCAACGGATCGTCCGATACGCAACGGGTCATCTTGCGAAACTGGCGTACGCGGTTGGCCCAACTCGATGACTTGCTCACCGCCGCCCGACGCATCAACGGCTCCAGCAGGCCATGTCGCAGCAATCCTGGCAGCCGCGCGTAACGCTCGTACATTCCGTGGGCCTGATATCGCCAGTATCCGCCGAACAGTTCGTCCCCGCCGTCGCCCGAAAGACACACCGTGACACGCTCGCGCGCGAACCGCGACACCAGGGCAGCCGGCAGGACCGAACTGTCGAAAAACGGCTCGCCCAGGTGATCCAGCGTGTCCGGCAGAATGTCCAAAACATCCGAAAAACGAAAACGTATTTCGTGATGATGCGTCCCAAAACGCTCAGCCACCATCCGGGCGTAGCGCGTTTCGTCGTAGGCGTTCTGGTCGGCCCAGCCTACCGCGAACGTCTCCACCGGTTTCGAGGAAAGCTCCGCCAAGTGGGCCACGATGATCGAGGAATCCAGCCCGCCCGACAGGAACGCTCCCAGCGGTACGTCGGCCAACCGTCGTCGCGAAACCGACTCACGCATCGCCCGCCGAATGCGCGAGGCAGCCTCAGACCAGTCCGTTAGGAGCTTGGTGGGGGCGGCCGTCGCAGACGCGCAATACGTTTCAGGATTTTCCACGCCGTCAGCGTCGAACCGGAAAAACTTTCCCGGCGACAAGCGACGCACGTTCGCGTAGATCGTTCGCGGATGCACCACGAAACCGAAACGCAAGTAGTGGATCAAGTCGGAAAGATGAACGTCCCTGGACCATTGGCCGAGGGTATGCAGCGCGAGCATCTCGCTTGCGAAGAGCATGCGCCCGTCGTGCTCGGTCCACACGAGCGGTTTGATCCCGAACCGGTCGCGGGCGATGAACCCTTCGCGTTTCAACGAATCGTAATACGCAAGCGCGAAAGGCCCGTTGAACCGAGCGAGCGCATCAGGCCCCCAACGCGCGCAGGCAGCCAGAACCGTTTCGGTATCGCACCGTGACGCGCGCTGCCACAGACCCTCCCCAAGTTCCCGGTCGATTTCCGCGTGGTTGTAAATCAGGCCGTTGAATACCAGCGTGTAACGACCGTCGCAGCGCACCATCGGCTGATGTCCAGCCGGGCTGATATCGAGGATGGCCAAGCGTGTGGCAGCCAACCCCACAGCCAGCCCTCCGTCGGTCCGCGCAAGCACGCCCGAGTCGTCCGGGCCTCGGTGTTTCAAGGATTCGACTGCGCGTTCGAGATCGGTTGGAGCGATAGGCCGCCCGGAGAAATCGACAATTCCAGCGATGCCGCACATGCGGTTTGTTACGGTTCCCGCGGTTCGGTGGTTCGCGGAAGCGGCTGGTGAAGGTCGGTAAGCAGGTCAGCCACGCCCGGCTCGAACGGATTGAGCTTGTACGCGATGCGCAGGTGACGAATGGTCATCTCGCGACGGTTGTGCCGATGCAGGAAGCGTGCGAACTCCGCGTGGGCGCGGGCGTTGTCACGTTCCATCGCAACCGCCTGCCGAAACCGCAGCAAAGCCCCGTCGTAGTCGCCGCGTTCTTCCAGTTCACGGGCCAGGAACATCTGCTCCGTCGCCCGAGGGCCTACAAAGGCGGTGGCCCAGACTGCCGTATCGAGCGCGTCGTCGTATTGGCCTTTCAATTCGAGCGCGTGATTCTTCGCTCGAAGCGCGTCCACGAAACCGGGGTGCGCCTCGACCGCGCGCGAGTAATAATTGATCGAGCGATCCAACTCGCGCATGGCCGCGGGCCCGTTGCCCGTTTCCGCGCGATCCCGTGCGAGGTAAAGGTGAACGTTGCCCAGATCGTACAGAGTTTGCGTGTCGCCGGGCTTCATGCGATACGCCTGCTCGAACCGTTCCCTGGCGATGACGTGATCGCCCTCATTCAACGCTCGAACAGCTTCATATCTCACATAGCGAAAGCTGGGGCCGCAGCCGATTGTCCCGACGAACCCCGCCGTCATCAGCAGAAAACCCATGCCGAAAACGATTTTTCCCGCGAAATCGCGTGCCGTCCGCCCGAATTCGATCAATTCAGGGGTTGGGGATGATTCCGAGTCTGTCCGAATGCCTTCCATCGCGTATCCCTCGAAACGTGGTCCGTGTGCTACAATCTCCGTCGATGATGTCGAACCGATTCGCCATCCTACACCATCAAGCCCCGACCGGCGAGCACTGGGATCTCATGCTCGAGCAGGCCGACGCGCTGGCCACTTGGCAACTGCTCACGCCGCCCACAGCGGGGTTTCCGATCGAGTGCATTCGCATCAAGGACCATCGAAAGGCCTATCTCGATTATCAGGGCCCGGTCAGCGGAGGCAGGGGCGTTGTCAGCCGGGTCGATCGCGGCGGGTTTCAACTGCTCGGCGTTGATGACCATTCCTGGATGATCCACCTGAGCGGTGAGAAGATTATCGGTGAGTTCGGGCTGACGCGGTTGGATGGCTCGCAGACTCGTTGGACCATGACGCGCATCGGTGTGATGCGGTCCGATTCATGAATCCCGATTCGATGCTCGGATGAAGAGTTCACGGCTTTTGGCGCTTGATACCATACCGTTCCATTGCAACGTCGACTTTGAAATAACGGGTGGGTGCCCCGCCTCTTCAGAGGTGGGGGAGTCGAATGGCACGCGGATTCGACTACCCCACTGCTAAAGCAATGGGGCACCCTGCCCCCGGACCCTGATTGGGTTGGTGAAGTCCTCGTGAACTGAAGTTCACGGCTTGTTGTGTTGGAGTCCGTACCGTTCCTCAGCAACGTCGACTTTGAAATGACGGGTGGGTGCCCCGCCTCTTCAGAGGTGGGGGAGTCGAATGGCACGCGGATTCGACTACCCCACTGCTAAAGCAATGGGGCACCCGCTGCGTTGGAGTCTGTAGTGTTCTATTGCTTCCAACCGGCTTGGTGGCGCATGCCGAGATTGAGGATGCGCTGGATGAGCGATTCGTAATCGAGGCCGAAGGCTTTGCCGGCGCGGGCGAAATCCTCGTGCCAGGAGAGTTGCGGGTTGGGATTGCATTCGAGAACGTACACGCGGCCATCTTTGGCCAGGCGCAGGTCGATGCGTGCGTAGCCCGTCTGCCGCAGCGCCTTGTACGCGCGCTTGCACAGTTTGACGATGCGGTCGTAAAGTTCGGGGGGGATGTTCCTGGCTTTGTTCGTGCGGATGCCGGCGCGTTCCTGGTAGTCCACGTCCCATTTGATTTTCTCGGTGGCGATGCGCGGCACGCCGGCGGGCAATTTGTCGAAGTGAAGTTCCCAGATCGGAAAAACATCGAGCCGCGTGTTGCCCATGATGCCGACGTACAATTCCCGCCCGTCGATGTATTCCTCGACGATCGCATCCGTTCCAAGTTGGTCGAAAACAAACTGCACGCGCTCAGCCAGTTTCTCTTCATCGTGGACCACGGACGCTTGCGCAATGCCCACCGATCCGTGTTCCGTGCTGGATTTGACGATCATGGGAAACGACATGCCCGCGGGTACGCGCACCGCGCGACCCAGGGGGATGATCGTGAATTCCGGTATGGGAATGTTATGATGTCGCAGAATCGCTTTTGAAAGCGACTTGCCCCACGAGAGCATCACCCCTTCAGGGTTGCAGCCGGTGTAATGCTGCTTGAGCAATTCCAGGTAGCCGAGCACGTGGGCGACGTATTCGCCCACACCGTGAAACTCCTCCAGAATGTTGAAGACGACGTGCGGTTTGAAATCGTGAATGGCTGCGTGCAGTTCGCCCAGATCACTCGCTACGCCGACCACATGCACCTCGTGGCCCAACGCACGCGAGGCGTTGATGATATCGAACTCGGTCAGCCACGGGCATTTGTTTTCGTCCTCGACGTCGTCGAGCGTGTCGGGTGGAACAAACGACTTATCCATAAGCGCCAGGACGCGAAGCTTTTTCATAACACAAGCCCGTGATGGCCGCCGTGGAGGTAATTCATCGTTTGTACGGTAACCAAATCGGTGGCCTCCAGCTTGATTTTCTCCTCCGATCGCGACACGCAGAGGTCCAACTCCTTGCACCGCTCGATCATGTCTCGATCAGCCAACTCCTCCAGCACACGCTTGATGAGCCGCGTCGCGAAGATCGTGTTTTGTTCCTTGAGCGCACCGACGACATTACACGTTCGAGATTAACGTACGCAGCCAATCTGACAAGTTTGGATTCGTTTCATGTCACGTTGGATGCATCCCATTTTGGGTGGGACGGTCTGGCGTAGCCAGGCCGTGGCGTCACCAAACCCCCACGGCCTACCGACTGCGCCGGTAGGCCGTGCCACCCCACATTACGAATTGCCACTTGTTTTGGGATACACGCCACGCGAACGTGTCGCTGGCAGAGCAACGAGCCAACGGATAATCTCCGGGCATGCGTATCGCGTTGGCCACCTGCCGGGAACTCCCATCGTGGGAAAAGGACGATGTCGCCCTCGTGCGCGCACTCGAAGACGTGGGCGCGAGCGTTGTAACACCCGCGTGGGACGACGAATCATTCGACTGGTCTTCCTGTGACCGCTGCCTCATTCGCACGACTTGGGATTACGTCGCGCGGTGCGATGCGTTCGTCGAATGGGCCTACCGATGCGCATCTCAAACAATGTTCTTCAACGCCCCCGATGTCGTACAATGGAACACGCACAAGAGCTATCTTCGTGATCTCGCGAAGCGCGGCGTGCGTACGATTCCCACAATCTGGCTTGAACCCAATACTCAGCCGGACGTTGCTTCGCTCATGCGCGACAACGGCTGGTCACGCGGGTTCTTAAAACCCGCCGTCGGTGCGACGGCCCACGAAACCCTGCGGTTTGATGATTCAGAAGCGCAACGCGCCACCGCCCAGAGGCACGTTGACCGTTTGACGCACGCGGGTGAGACCGCTCTCCTTCAGCCATACCTCCCGCGTGTCGAGACGGAGGGCGAGATTTCGTTCGTCTATGTCGATGGTCAATGCACGCACGCCGTTCAGAAAATCCCCGTCCCCGGCGACTTTCGTGTTCAGGACGATTTTGGGGCGTCGGACAAAATTTATCGACCGACACAGGATGAACGTGCTCTTGCGGATTCCGTTATGCGCGCCGTCGAGAGAGATTTGCTTTACGCGCGCGTCGATTTCCTGCGCGACGATTCCGGGCAATTGTTGCTGAACGAACTCGAGCTTGTCGAGCCGCTGCTGTTCTTCCGCCACGCCCCCGAATCCGCAAAGCGGCTGGCGGTTGCGCTCCTGCGCGAGGGATAGGCGCATACGTTTTGCGGCCGCTCCCACGAATACCACGCTACGTAATCCCGAAATCCTTGAGTTTTCGATAAAGCGTTCTCGCGCCGATCTTCAGGATCGATGCCGCCTTCTCCCGGTTGCCCCCAGTGAGTTTGAGCGTGTTGAGAATGTGAATCTTCTCCACGTCGGCCATGCTCAGGCCCGCCATGCTCGGCGACATCGTCACGATGTCCGTGCTGCCGCGGATGTGATCGGGCAGGTCGTCGGTTTCCAGTCTCGCTCCCTCAGATTCAATGACCATGCATTCAATCACCGACTTCAATTCGCGCACGTTGCCTCGCCAACTGTGGTTGGTCAGTTTTCGCAGGGCTTCGGGCGAGACGCCGACGATGTCGCGATCATGCTCCGCATTGGCTTCGGTAAGGAAATGCTCCACCAGAAGCGGTATATCGTCGAGGCGTTGACGCAGCGGCGGAATGCGGATCGGGCTTTGACCGTGCAGGCGATAGAACAGGTCTTCGCGGAATTTGTTTTGCTCAAGCAGCTCGCGCAGATCGCGATGCGTCGCCGCCACGAAACGGAGATCGACATTGCGCAGGTCTGTAGAGCCGACGCGAAAAAACTCGCCGTTCTCCAGCACGCGCAGGAGTTTCGCCTGCATGTTCAGCGGCATGTCACCGATCTCGTCCAGAAAAAGTGTGCCGCCGTCCGCCGCTTCGAGCAACCCGCTGCGATCGGCGTGGGCACCGGTGAACGCGCCCTTCACATGCCCGAATAATTCGCTTTCGAGCAAACTTTCCGACAGGGCTGCGCAGTTGATGGGCTTGAACGGTTTGGCGTTACGCGGCGACAGCCGGTGAATAGCAGCCGCGACCAGTTCCTTGCCCGTGCCGGTCTCGCCGACGATAAGCACGGTGGATTTGGTGGGTGCAAGCTTGGACACGCGCCGCAACTCCCGACGCAGCGTCTCGCTCGTGCCGATCAAGCCCTCGAAATCATACGCCTTAGCCAACCCTTCGCGAAGCAGGCGCTTCTGACGGGCGAAAATCGCTTTCTGTGCAGCGCCTTCAACCTTGCGGCGCAGCGCATCGACGTTGACATCGCCGATCATGTAGTCGAAAGCTCGGTTCGGATTCTCCGAACTCAGCACGTCGGTCTTGAGCAGTTCTTCATCGTCATCAGCCAGCACGATGAATTCCACATCGGGCGCATGACGTTTAGCCGCCTCGATGAGCTTCTCACCCACGGGCACGCCGTCGATCGAAAAACGGGTCACGACAACGTCAGGCGTGCGATGGGCGATACTCGAAATCGCCTCCTTAACCGACCCGACCAGGCGACAGGCGTGCCCGGAGCGACTGATCGCGTCGATCCGGGCACGGCTGCGCTCCCCGTCGGTATCGAGCATGAGCACAAAAGCCTTTTCTTTCATCGTGCCACCATCTTAGTCGCGAATTTCAAACACGTCAGCCGACGGATTCCGGCAGCGCAGCGTTTCGCTCGGCCGCGCTTATGATCGCAGCGTGGCATGCCCGTCTCGAAGGCGGGCATGTTGTGTCCACGGTGTTCTCATGCGAGACGCGTCGCAGTGCTGGTGATTCGACGCAGCTCATTTGATGAGTCGGGTTGCACGGTCTGGCGCAGCCAGGCCGTGGGGACTCGCAGCAACCACGGCCTCCCGGCTACGCCGGCAGAACGTGCCACCCATCGAACGACGCATGTCAACGCCCCGGCAAAAAAACGACGCGGCCAAAGACGTTCGCCGTCCTCCGCCGCGCCGCAGTTTGTAGTTTAAGCTGGATCGCCGCGATCAGCGGTCCGACGGACGCCTAGTCGTCCCCGTTTTGCCCGTTGGCGTTTTCCTCTTCGAGGACGGTGCGACGGGACAGCTTGATGCGCCCTTGATCGTCGATTGCGATGACCTTGACGCGAACCTCGTCACCGATCTGGCACACGTCGGAAACCTGCTTGACGTAGCCGTCGGAAAGCTCACTGATGTGACACAATCCGTCCTGCCCCGGGCGAACCTCGATGAACGCACCGAAGTCCTTGATGCTCGTGACCCGACCGTTATAGATGCGGTCGAGCTGCACGTCTTCGGTGACGGCTTCGATCATCTCCTTGGCCTGCTTGGCTGCATCGGCATCGAGCGATGAGACCTGAATTGTCCCGTCGTTCTCGATGTCCACCTTCGCGCCGGTGGTGGCTTCGATGTTCTTGATACCCTTGCCGCCCGGTCCGATGACCTTTCCGATTTTCTCCGGATTGATCTTGAGCGTCAGAATACGCGGTGCGTACTTGCTCGTGTCAGGCCTCGGACGGCGAATCGTATCCAGCATGCCCCGCAGGATCGCAAGACGCGTTTCGCGCGCCAGCACGAAGGTCTCCTCGATCTGCTGCCACGTCAGGCCGTTGGCTTTGAGGTCGAGCTGAATGCCCGTCACGCCGCGTTGCGTGCCAGCCACCTTGAAGTCCATGTCGCCGAAGTGGTCTTCCTCGCCGAGGATATCCACCAGCAGGACGTACTTGTCGTCGTTCTGGACCATGCCGATGCTGATGCCCGCCACCGGCTGACGAATGGGCACACCCGAGTCCATCAACGCCAACGTGCCGCCGCAAACCGACGCCATCGAACTGGAGCCGTTGGACTCCATAATTTCCGAAGAAAGACGAATCGTATACGGGAAGTCGTCCGGAGAAGGCAGAACACGCTCGAGCGAACGCTCAGCCAACGCACCGTGTCCGATCTCGCGACGGCTGACAGCCCCGACGCGCCGCACCTCGCCCGTGCAGAAGGGCGGGAAGTTGTAATGCAGGTTGAATTTCTTGCTGAATTCCTCGGTCAGCCCGTCAACGATCTGCTCGTCACGCGCCGTGCCCAGCGTGGTCACCACGAGTGTCTGCGTCTCACCACGCGTAAACAGCGCGGAACCGTGGACCCGCGGCAGAACGCCGACTTCGCTGGTGATCTCGCGCAGATCGTGAGGCTTGCGACCATCCGATCGGATGCCGTCGGTCAGGATCATATCCCGAAGGATTTCGCCGGTAACTTCGTCGAGCGCTCCCTTGACCTGATCGCGCGTGTAGGCAGCGTCGTCGCTCGCCGGGGCGAGTTTCTCGATCGTCTCGTTCCAGACGGCGCTGGTTGCATCCTTGCGATCAAGCTTGCCCTTGATCTTCTTGGTGGCGCGAATGCGTGAGGCTGCCAGTTCCCGAACAATGTCCAGCAGTTTCGTGTCCTTCGGTGGGGCGACCCAGGTGACTTTCTTGCCCGCTTTGGCGGTCAATTCCTCGATAAGCTCAGCCGCTTCGATGATTGCGGTGTGGGCCATCTTCAACCCGTCGAGAAGAACCGATTCCGACACCTCAGCCCCGCCGACCTCAATCATGTTGATCGCCGTCTTGTGACCGGCTACCAGCATCTCCATCTCGCTGTATTCCAAGTCGGCTTCGGTGGGATTGAGCACGAGTTTTTCGTCGATGTACCCAATCCGCACAGACGCCAGCGGCGTGGTGAACGGCATCGAGGAAATATTCAGAGCAGCCACCGCCCCGATCATTGCGACCAGGTCCGGGTCATTCTGCTGATCGGTCGCCAGGACCATACACTGAATCAGCACCTCGTCCTTGAACCCATCGGGGAACAACGGACGCACAGGCCTGTCGATGTTGCGCATGGTGAGGATTTCCTTATTGGTAGGCCTCCCTTCGCGCTTGAAGAAACCGCCGGGGAATTTGCCCGCGGCGTAGACTTTTTCACGATAATCCACCGTTAGTGGAAAGAAATCGATCCCCGGTCGGGGATCGGAGGTGACAACGGTGCACAGCACCGTGGTGTCCCCATAGCTGGCCAAGACCGCTCCGCCGGCCTGTTTGGCGATTTTTCCGGTTTCGAGGCGAAGCGTACGACCGCCAATCTCGCGTTCTACTACTACGTGTTCCATTATCCTACCATCACTACAAGACTTTTACCGACCCATCTGGACCCGCGACCCACGCGGAAATCCACCGATCCGACAATTACAGTTACAAATATCCCGATTCGGAAAACGGGGAAAGAAAGCATGATAATCCGGTTTGCACGGATTTCGTTGCATCATGAAACGCTACCTGAGGCGAAACGCGACCGTTCGCCAAAGAAGCAGGGTGGTGTGAGCGTGAGCAGGTCCGAAGTCCGCCGAAACGACCGGGGACTATTTTCGCAGGCCGAGCTTGCTGATAATGCCCTGGTAACGATCACGATTGCGTGATGCGAGGTACTTGAGCAGGCTTGCGCGGCGACCGACCATCTTGAGCAATCCACGACGCGACGAGTGGTCCTTCTTGTGGGTGCGAAGATGCTCGGTCAGCTCCTGAATCCGCGAGGTGAGTATCGCGACCTGAACTTCCGGTGAACCGGTATCTTTGCCGTGCTGAGCGTGTTCCTGAACGATTGCCGTTTTCGCGTCGGGTGTCATTCTGCCTGCTTCTATACTGGGGCTGTCTTCGATTGACTCGATTCCGGCGACCGCCACAATTCAGCCGCCCAACTTGTTTCACACTTTCCGCTTCTTAATTTGCGGCGGAGCGTACCGCCGATGGCAAAGGAATGCAACCCCGCAAAATGAGGAAGACCGGAATCTTTGTCAGGCCCCGGAAAATTCCACCGCCGAACCTGACGATCAGCCGCGAAAAAGCCCGTTTCACGCACTGAGCAGCGATTCTGCGGATTCCATAAGCCGCTCAAGGCGAAACGGCTTGCTGATGTAGGCATCCACCCCAAGGCTTTCCGCCCAAGTCTGGTGACGCTTGCCGTGGTTTCCGGTAATCATGATGATCCGCGGCTGCGGCCCCACGTGATTCTTGCCTTTCAGACGCTCCAGCACCAAGAAACCGCTCCGCTTGGGCAGCATGGCGTCCAAAACGACCAAGTCGGGCTGTTGCTCTTCCGCACGTTCGATGGCCTGATTGCCGTCGGCAGCCGTCGTCACGTTGGCCCCGCAGTCCTCAAACACCGACGAAAGGGCCGTAAGTACGTCCGGGTCGTCGTCAACGATCAAGATGCTTTTGTCCTGAAGGCACGAATCCGTCATAAATCACCATCGAAAAAGGAGTTACGATAATTTTTGGTGTATCGATGAAGCTCTACGAAAGTATAGGCATCGGCCAAGTCGTTTGCAAGGAACTACCAGTCCACGCAATTACCCTACACTTGCCAAAGGGCTTGTAACGGTTGAGCCGGGCCGGCGAATTGGGTATCGTTGGGGTCTGCGGTTCGATGTGTGTCAAATCCTGATCCAAGGAGTGCGTCGAATGTCAATTTTTCAAACGACTTATTTCGGTCCTGCTTGGCGTGTCCACACGTTTATGACGCTTGCGATCCTATCGATGAGCGCCTGGGCAACGGACGTGCGCGTGAATGATCGTCTCGGAAGGGACGGGACGCAAATTCAGCCGACCTGTTGCGGCGTCGATCCGGACACGTGCTCCGCGCAAGAGTTGCTGTCGTGTTGCTACCAGCGGGAAAGTAAGTGCGTCGGTGGTGGAAATCACGGGGATGGTTGCACAAGCGACGGCGAGTGCGCCAACGGCTTTTGCACAGGTCGCTTGTGTGCGGACGACGGAGAACCCTGCCTGATCGACGCCGATTGCGCGACCGGCCTATGTCTTGATTGCGACGATGATCCTCTCAGGCAAAATGAACCGGCCATCGCGGTCGCGCCTTGGGATTCGGACTTGCTGGTGGCCGCGTACAACGATTGGAGCACGAACTACGAGGGTGTGGGGAGTCGTTCCATTGGGTTCGCATTTTCAGACGATGGGGGATTGAACTGGTATCGTTTCGACCCCAACCAGGATGACTGCGATTTGGATTGCGATCCGGAAGTCGATTGTTTCGCTTCTGGAAGCAGCCTGACCCGTGCGGACATCCCGTGCTCCGGGTTTGCGTGGCTCCCGACTGTTGGTGACCCCGCCGTCGCGTTTGGCGGTGCGACCGAGCGTTACGTTTATCTCACCGGCGTGAACCAGAGTAGTACGACTACGGAGAGCTTCTTCGCACGTTTGAAATGGCCCCAGCCTGGAGCTTTGTTTGACAGTGGTTGGGAGATCGCCACGGTTCCGCCCGGAGGCGGGGACAAGACATACATGAACGCCGGCCCTTTGAGCGACGATGTTTACGTTTACTGGGGGCCTACCCGAATAAACTTGTCCGCATCGCGCTCCGCGGGTGACGACTTTCTGATCCCTCCGCCCCAAGGTGATCCGATGCACGGGTTGCAGATTTCGTTTGGTCCGGGTTCGAGCGGGAACATTGGTTCGATTGGAGCGGTGGACAATTCCGGGCGATTCCATATTGCGTGGCTTCAAGTTGGCGGAGGCAATCCTGGGCAGATTCGGTATCGACGCGGTGAGTGGAACGAAACGACCGGAATTCTCGATTTTACGCCCGATCTGCCGGAAGTGACGACTTGCGTGGAGGATGAAACATGCGCTCTGCCGCTTGTCGAGGGCGGATTTATTGGTTTGGCAGGTATTTTCACTTTTAGCTCTTCGCTGGTTCAACTATCCTTGAACCTGAATACCATGACGTCCTTTCCCGGCCTTGCGATCGATCGCAATGATCCGGTGGATTTTTGCACTCGGGAAGGCACGGTATACGCAACCTACACCGCAGAGGAGCCTGTCGGCGCAGGCCAATCGCAGAATCCCGGCGTGTGCGACACGGACAGGACTGTCGATTCGAATGTATACGTTGTTCGTTCATTCGACGGTGGAGACACGTGGCAGCCGCCGGTCAACGTGATGGAAAACGTGGCCGATCCAGTGTCCGTCCTTTGTGATTTGAACACGCCCAATCTGGGCGTGCCGTGCGGCAATCACGTACCATTGCAGTTCTTGTCCTGGATTGCAACCGACGACGATGGACGCGTGGCGGTCGTCTATTATGACACGACAATTGACAGCAATCGCTGTGATGCCAACACCATTTACGAAGCCAAGGTCATGTACTCTTTGGACGGCGGAGCGACATAGGAGGGGCCGGTGACCGTCAGTGATGCTCCATCGGAGTCGGGGACAGGTGTCAACCCGTTTATTGGCGATTATTCCGGAATCACGGGAGCGACAAACGCGCTTGGTGAAGGCGTCTTCCATCCCAGTTGGTGCGATCTGCGCGACAGAGTCGGGACTGTCTTCGGAGACATCTATGCTGCCGTGGTGACCATTGGCGACCCGGTCATATCGATGGGCGATCAGGACAGCGACGGCGACGTGGATACCGATGACTATAATACATTGGCTGCTGTGTATGGATGGTTCCGAATTGGATTGCGCCGACTTCGATTTCGATCGCGACGGGCGCATCACGACGATCGACGAGTGTCGCTTTTTCTATTGTGCGAATGGCATCGTGCCCGCACCACCCGCCTACTGCATCGCCTGTTCGGCGGCAGCCGATTGCGCCGACATGGAAGCCCCCATCGGAATTCGCGACGATGCCTGCGCATGGTGGGATTGCGTCGGTGGCGAGTGTCTGCGTGCCGACACGATGCAACCGTCGGACATGGGCGAAACGCCCGGCGTGTGCCCGCCGGACGGATTCTGCAATAATGGCGACGTGAATCTGGCCCTGGCCTGCTTCGGCAGCACCACGTCATGTAATTCGATCAACATCGACGCGGGCAGTGCGTTCGGGAATTGCGCGCTCGACGGGTTCTGCAATGTGTTCGATGCCAATCACGCATTGAGCTGCTTCCAAAACATCAACCTCTGCACCTGCGGCGAGTCCTTGATGGGTTTTTCGGAACCGGATATCGTCGCAACGACCGGCTTGAAGCTGGTGCGTGCCGCGTCGGCCACCGAGAGCGATACGGTCACGGTTCGTGTATTTCTCGAAGGAGCGGTGGCGAGTCTGCAAAGTTATCAGTTGGAACTCGCGGCCAGCGGTGGAACGAGCGGCTCGTTGGAACTGATCGGTATCGAAATTGAGGAGCGATCGGACTATGTCTTCGGCAAACGAGAGGACAACTTTTCCGCGTTCAACGTCGGCAACGGCCAGATGCTGAGCGGCATCGCATCGGCGGGTATCGCAGCGGACGCCGACGCCTATCTTGCGACGTTTACCTATCGGAGTTCGTCGTCGGCGGAGGGGTTCTTTGTTGTCGACGCAGCCTTCGATGAATTCACGGGAAATCAAACCTTTTTTGTCAGCGCGTTCGTCGACAAAATCGAGGTATCGAATTCCACACCAGCCGTCGTGGCCACTTCCGGCGGACTTGCGGAATCCACGTCTGAATAGGAGGTTTATTCCATGCGTACCATCACACTTCAATTAGCGGTCTTGGCGTCAATCGTGATCGCTCGGGTTTGTTCCGCACAGTTTCCAGCCACGATCTACCCGGAGGATCTTGACGGGCGGGCGGGTTTTACGGTTCTTGGTGAGAAGATTGACGAACTCGGCTGGACAATTGCAGGTGTCGGCGATATCAACGGCGACGGCGTTGACGATTTCGCCTCCGGGGGGCCGGGACACGAACCTCTGTTCAACTGCGGTTGGCCTTTTGCATGCCCGCAGGACTGCGACTTTACGGCCGGTGCGGTCAACGTGATCTTCGGTCGCAGCGACATCGGCGGGGACGGACTTTGGAACGTCGCCGATCTTGACGGCACGAACGGTTTTCGCGTTCCGGGGATTATTCCGGGAGACCAAGCGTACAACCCCTCGCCGGCTGGTGATTTCAACAACGACGGCATCGATGACTTCATCGTCGGTGCCCCCCGCGCTCGGGCGAACGGATACTGGCGCGCCGGGGAAGCCTACGTCATCTACGGTGCTCCTGATGTCGGAGCCGGGGGTACGTTTTCACCAGCGCAGCTCGATGGGACCAACGGTTTTACGATCAAAGGCGCGTTCGGGGCGGCCTATGTCGGAGAGAGTTTGGCCTCTTTGGATTTCAACGGCGACGGGATCAAGGATATCGCCGTCGGCGTCCCGTGGTCCATCGTCGGCGAGATGGTCAACGCGGGGCAAGTCTACATTCTCTACGGCGGAACGGGCATTGGAGTGTCCGGTGCGTTTACCGTTCCGGACATGATCACACCGAAGAACGGACTGATCATCAACGGTATTCTGAACGGGGATCACGCCGGAGGCACCGTATCGTACGGCGGCGACATAAACGGCGACGGATTCGACGACCTCGTGACGAACAGCAGCTACCAGCCGGACGGCTTCGCCGAGGGCGTGGCCTACGTTGTTTACGGCGGTCCCGATGTGGAGTGCGGCGGTCAATTCAATCTTTCTGATCTCAACGGAATAAATGGTTTCACGATCGTAGGTCCGTCGCTGGATTCGGCCGATTCCGCAGTTGTGCTCAGCCCACGCGGAGTTGGAGACGTCAATGGTGACGGTTACAGTGACGTCGCGCTATCCATCAGCGTACCTACTCCTGACGGTTGGCTTGGCGTAGTTTTCGGTGGATTGGGACAGGCCCGAAGCGGAATTTTCTACTTGGATTCTCTGGACGGAACGAACGGTTTTCGTACGCGGATAGGCACACCCAATCCTGGCGGGGACGTAAACTCTGACGGGCTAGCGGAAATTGTCTCTCTTGCCACCGTCCTGCTCGGTGACCAGAGTATAGGCTTCTCGGGGGATGTCGAGATTCCCTCCGCTTTGGACGGCATGCATGGATTTCGGTTTTTCGCCGGGCTACTTCGCGTTCAGAATGGAATCGGAGACATCAACGACGATGGCATCGACGATCTTGGCATTGGCAGAATTTATGGGAATGAGGAAAACTGCCAAACCAGACGATGTCATATGGTCTTCGGCCGTCGCATGGGCGATTCGGATATCGACGCGGATGTGGACCTGATCGACTTCGGGGCGTTGCAGCGGTGCTTCCGCTCCGAGACGGCCAACACCGCCGACGACAAGCCGGACGTGCCCGACGAATGTCACCCGTTCGACTTCGACAAGGACAACGACATCGACCTGACCGACTTCGCCGCCTTCCAAACAGCCCTCGGCACACCGCCGTAATTGAGACGAGGTTCATGCTATGCGTTCTTGCAGACTCCACCTTGCGGCCTTCTCCCTGACGGTGCTCGCTCAGGTTTGTTCCGCGCAGTTTCCAGCCACGATCTACCCGGAGGATCTTGACGGGCGGGCGGGATTTACGATTCTCGGGGAGAACATTGACGAATTCGGCTGGTCAATCGCAGGTGTCGGAGATATCAACGGCGACGGCATTGACGATTTCGCATCCGGAGGGCCGGGCCACGAACCTCTGCTTAACTGGGGTTGGCTAGTCCAGGATCAGGGAAAGTCCAATTCCGACTGAGGCAATACATTACAACGACTCGTTCGCCAACGCCGACCGGACATGCTCCAGCACCTCGTTTGCGGCCAATCGATCGTGAATGCGTTTTGAAACGTATTTCCAGCGAATCCGGCGATCGGTACCGATCAGCACATGGGCCGGTATCGCGATATCGACGCCACCCGGCCCGCCGCTCTTATGCAGCAGGCCCATTTCTTGTGTTAGACGGGTGTTTTTATCGGACAGTATCGGAAACGGAAGTTTCAAGCGTTTGACGATCTCACGCGACCGCTCCGGAGGGTCCACGCTGACGGCCAACAGCCTCACGCCCAGTTTCTCAAGATCGTTGCTTATTGCTCCGAGCCCGCGGAGCTCCACCAAGCAATTCAGTCACCAGTGGCCACGGTAGAATACGAGCAAGACATTGTCCTCGCGCAGCAGATCGTCCAACGACGTTTGTTGGCCAAGGTGGTCGTGCAGCGGCTCGTCCACGATTTTCGCGATATCACCGACGCTCGCAGGAGGCGGCAGCCGTGTGAACGCCAGGTAGCCCGTCAGTGAAAACAACGCCCAAAACACCGTAACGCCCGCTACGATACGGGTGCGTTTTCGCGGATCCCGGCGAAAAGCCAGACCAGCCAGCGCGACGCCGATCATCATCGCGACCCACATCAGCATGGCTGTTCGTTGGAGAAAGTTGTTGCCCAGCGAAATTACCCAGAAAAGCGGGCTTATCACCGCAAGTGCAAATCCCGCCCAGGCCAACGCGAATCGCGGCTGGTTTGTTGATCCCTGGTCCAATGTTGCATGCATCCGAATTACCGTTCCCGCAACAGGTTATGTGAAACTCGCGAATTCTGGCTGCGAACGTAACCGAACGCCTCGGGGTCTGCTACATCGCGGAATTACGGGGGCATTTACCCCTGGCGGTCGTCAGGATCGTCGCTCTGAGCGTTCGGGTATGCGGGCGTTGGCGTTTTTTACACTGGGTCCACGGTGCGCGAGGTTAATCGGATTGGTCGTTAGGATCGTTCGCGGTACTGAGACACTGCGAATCTCGCACTTCCGAGAAAGATTTTTCGCGTTCAACATTTTCGGACGCACGACCTGCGATGTCCGGTAATGGTGGGCTTGGCTGACTTGCCAAGCGGGGGCTGTGGGTTATGGGAATCACGGCAGGTCTCATAAGAAACGGGCCTCATGCAACGTCACGATAAAAGGTCCAACTTCGTGTTAAAGGCGGTTTATCGGGGTGACGATTCGTGTCCTGTCGCGAACATAGGCGTTGTCCAAGTTGTTCCGCGACGTGCGTTTGAGCCGGTCCTAGCGGCCGGGTCGAACGAAAGGCTGAAACGGGTTGGGAGGCGCGTTAGCGGAACGCACACCGTGGTCAGCCACGACACGAGCCGTCAGGACATCAGCGTCCTAAAGCGTCGAGGAGAGCTAGACCGGTCGGCGACGCGTGAACGAAGTCATCGAGATGTGCCCTGACGCGAATCTGTTTTCGCGGAAACGGGGCACGTGCGTCGGGGCGACGTCGACCAGGAGGCACGACGAAAATGAGTAGGATCAACACGAACATCCAGTCCCTCATCTCCACTCGTGTTTTCCAGAAAAACACAACGGATCAGAACAGGGCGCTTGTCCGTTTGAGCACCGGCTTGCGAATCAACTCCGGTCGGGACGATCCCGCGGGTTTGATCGCGTCCGAAACGCTGCGCTCGACCAAGCGGGCTTTGCAGGCAGCGACGGACAATGCACGCCGTGCGGATACGATCGTTGCGATCGCCGAGGGGGCGTTGCAGGAGGTGAACTCCCTGCTTCTCGACCTTGAAGAGTTGGTTGACCGGTCCGCGAACGAGGCTGGATTGACGAGCGGGGAAGTCGCGGCCAACCAGCTTCAAATCGACTCTATTCTGAATTCCATCACGCGTTTGGCCAACTCGACGACATTCGGTTCGAAGAACTTGCTCGACGGCACGTTGGATTTCAACGTCTCGGGTGTGGAAAACATCTCAGGGCAGGAGTTTTCGACCAACGTCGCGTCGTTCCAGGTGAATCGGGCGTCGATTCCGGAAGGCGCGTTCCAGAACGTTGTTGTCGAGGTGACCAACGGATCGACGTTTGCCTTCGTCAGTGCCTTCGGTGGTGACTCGCAGGCGGGGCCGACTCTCAACGGTGCTCTTTCTGCGGCCGCGACCATTCAGGTGGCCGGCAATTTTGGCGTGCAGTCGTTCAGCTTCGCGTCCGGTGCGACCCAGACACAAATCGCTGCGGCCATCAATGGGGCGTCGGAGCTGACGGGCGTCTCGGCGATTTTGTCCAGTAACTCGGGCGGGCCGGTTGCGGTGGTTCTTTCCAGTACAACGTTCGGAAGCAAGGGCTTTGTCGACATCGATATCCTCAGCGACAGCGGCGTTGGCGTCGGCGTTCAGTTGACCAGTGCCGCCCAGCAAAACGGAACCGACGGAACCGTTCTGGTCAATGGGCAGAACGCAACGGTCGACGGCCTGAACGTCACCATGCGAAACGGTGCGCTGGATGTATCCATGGTGCTGAGCCAGACATTCGGCACCACGGACGGCGGCCAATCGCAGTTCGCGGTGACCGGCGGCGGCGCGAAATTCAGCATTGCTCCCGATGTCGGCCTGATCGGCCAGGAAACGATCGGCTTGAAGAGCGTTTCGACCGGTTCATTGGGTGATTCATCCAACGGATTCCTCACGACTCTGTCGACTGGACAGACCAACTCGCTGACCTCGAGCAACTTCGCTACGGCCCAGCGCATCGTGCGGTCCGCAATCGATCAGATTTCAACGCTTCGCGGTCGTATTGGTGCGTTCCAACGCAACACGCTGGACAGTGCGATCAACTCGATGCTGGTTGCGTTTGAGAATACGGCTGCGGCCGAAAGCGCGATTCGAGACGCCGATTTCGCGGTTGAGACTTCGTCTCTGACGCGTGCCCAGATTCTCGTGAACGCTTCGACGTCAACTTTGCAATTGGCCAACGCAGGCCCGCAGAACGTGTTGGCGCTGCTCGGATAAAAACGGGCCAGGTAAGAAAAACATCCTCGACAAGCCCCGGTCATTCGGCTGGGGCTTTTTTATAGGTGCCTCAGTCATGACGCGCAGCGTGATGGCCTGACGCCGCCAACCAGCAAGCGAAAGCGACTCGGGATGCGACTTGCCGGGTGGTCACAGGTCAGCAATTTGCAATGACGATGTTTCGGCATGGAGGCGTGCTGGTCGAGAACAACGTTGGATGGGGATCGGGGCGTCCGCGCGGACTGAAGTCCGCGGCTCGTTGGGATTGAGTCGGAATCACACGTGCTTATGGGTTGGCATGCTCATTTGTGCGCGGGGCGTTGAAAGCATGCGATCAGGAGCGGCTTCGCACTGATTCGATGAGTCCAAACAGGCTGCTGCCGACGGTGGCGCCGGCCATCGCCATCGCGATCATGAGCTTGGCCACCGCGCCGACGACTTGTCCGAGTGCGGCCACTATTCCGACGTACGTGCCTTGGCGGAGGTCGTTGCGGACGGAGGTTTCCGCCACGGCTGCGCCGATGAAGCACCCGGCTGCCGCTCCGAAGAGTGTTCCGATGACGGGAAACGGAATGGTCAGAACGAACATTCCTATGAACCCGCCGGCCAATCCTCCCCACATTGCTTTGCGACTCGCTCCGGCTTGCTTGGCGGCGAGTGCGGTGGCCAGCAACTCGACAAGCTCGGCGGCGATGGCCATTGCGAGAAGTGCGACGAGCATGATCCAACCAGGTCTTGACCAATTGAAGTGCCAACTGTGTGCGGCGGCTGCAGTGGCGATGACCCACGTCCCCGGCAGGCGAAAGACGACCAGGAGGAGGCCTATCGCGCTGGCGGCGGACAATCCGATGAACCAAACCCATTCCAAGCTGTGACTCCTAAGTAGTATTCGTACGCAATATGACAATATTCGACGATGTGCGGCAAAAGAACAAATCCTTGTGATAGACGGATTGCCCAAGCCGGTCCGATTGTGTCGGGCGAGCAATCAATTGAGTGAATGCATGTCGGAAGTGACGTCTTTATACGCGGTGGAAGGGAGCTTGCGGTGGGGTCCACGCGAGAATCGTGTGGGTTCTTTGTTTCAATCTTGAGGAAGGAGCAGTCTTGGATATGTTCAATCGAACGAGTTTGGGAAGCGTGGCATGTGCGGTAGCGTTGCTGGCGACGGCTCAGATCGCCGCCGGTGGTGCGGGTGTGGCGAGGGAAAATGGGCGCTTTGATGCGGACTTGTCGCTTCCCAGCGGCGGCCAACAGCAGGAAGGCGAGACGCCGACAACGTGTTTGGTTTTCGACGACCAGACTTACGGTGCTGGTGGAACTATTGCGACGACGTCGGACCTGAGTCCGCAATTTACTTCGGCTGATCTTTTTCAGTTCAACAGTTTTGGCACGGTGCCGCAACTCCAATGGGTGGGTTACTACCGAGCATTTAACAATCCAGGGTTTTCGGTATGCGACGAACCGTTGCCGCCGGACAATTTCACCGTGCGCATTCTCGGCGCGCTGAATGGTCTGCCGGACGAAGACAACGTCCTGTTCGAGATCACGCAGGCGGGGAATCCCGAATTGTTCGCATCGGAAGTGCAGGGTCTGATGATCGGCGAGCGTGTTCTTATGCTCTATACGCTGACGTTTCCCGAGCCGTTCGTTATCGACACGCTCGAGCCCATGTTCCTGAATGTGGTCAACGAGAGTCTTCCGGTGGGGCCTTGTCGGTGGTTTTGGCGTACCGCACCGCCCGGAGATTCGCAGTCATGGTCAGACGACCTCTCCGACGGCACGGGGTGGGATGATGCGGACCTTAACGATTTCGATCTGGCTTACTGCTTCACGTTCCTTCCGGGTGGCGAAGAGATTTTCCCGCCGCGTGTAACGCTGGATCGGGTCGGGCCTGCCGATGTGGACACCGGCTGTTGTCAGTTTCGCTACAACGTTCGCAATCGCAACGCGCCTGGCGCGGGCAATGACATCTCCGAGTTCTACATCGAATTCAACAAGGGAACCGGAGCCGCGGAATGTGAAGGAATCGAAAACATCACGCCGCCGGTCGGATTTCAGGTCGAAACCTGCGAGGACTGGGCGGATGGCAAGGTTGTGTACCGGTTCTTCGGCGGCGATCTTCAGCCGCAGGCGAGCACGTTCGGGCAGATTCGCATCGCGGTGAACGGCGAAGAGCCGGTGACCGTGATGATTCGCAACTCGGAATCCGGTGAGATTGAAGAGCAGTTCATTGCGGCGAACGGTGTTCGTGCGTGGGCGTCGCAGAGCGACGGCGCGGGCCTGTGCGGGAACGGCGAATTCGGTCCGGGCGTCGGTCAGCAGGGCGATTGGAGCCTGGGGCAAGATGGGCTTTGCGCGTTGCAGCCGATTCCCGCGATGGCTTCGGTGACCAGGGCTGCGCTCTTTGGGGCGATTATTGTGGGTGGTTTGCTCGTGCTGCGCTCGCGCAGTTTGGCCGTCGTTCACGCCGGGTAGGCTTAGCCGTTACGTTTTCAAACCAATCGGGATTGTCGAGCAAGTGTGGCTTGGCAATCCCGATTTTTTTGAGCGCAATCAAGTCTTTATTGACCCCTACGTTGCATAACGCCGGCTTTGTGTTCATTACATGGTGCTCTGATGAAGATCGAATTGACTGCGTTCACGCTGGCCGATTTGACATTCGTGCATCAATATGATATTGTTTTGATATGAAACTGATAAAGGAGGACGAAGTCATGTCAAAAGAACGGACCGTCAGGGTGCCCAGCGGTTGGCCGGTGGTTGCTTTCGTGGTGCTGCTGTTACTGGGGTGCGGCGTGTGTGTCCGCTACGCGATCAGTCAGGGCAGGCTGGAGTCGGAGTGGCTGCTGGTTGGCGGCATCGTCTTGTTACTGTTGGCCATCTTCGTCATGGTCGGTTTCTTCATGCTCCAGCCGAATCAAGCTGCGGTGCTCATGCTGTTTGGGTCCTACAAGGGCACGGCCAAAGATTGCGGTCTACGTTGGGCCAATCCCCTTTACGCGAAAAAGAAGATTTCCCTTCGCGCCCGCAATCTCAACGGCGAGAATATCAAAGTCAACGACAAGCTTGGCAACCCCATCGAAATCGCGGCTGTCGTTGTTTGGCGCGTGCAAGATACCGCCCAAGCCTGTTTCGATGTAGACGACTTCCTTGAATATGTCACCGTGCAGAGCGAATCAGCATTGCGCCATTTGGCTACGAGATACTCGTACGACACCACTGAGGACGAATCACTGTCCTTGCGCGCCGATATCGACGAGGTATCTCACGACCTGCAAAACGAACTGAGCGAACGATTCACCAAGGCGGGCGTGACCATCGACGAAGCCCGGTTAAGCCACTTAGCTTACGCTCCGGAAATCGCCGGAGCCATGCTTCGTCGTCAACAGGCTGAAGCCATTGTGGCCGCCCGGCAGCGTATCGTTGACGGTGCTGTTGGGATGGTCGAGCTCGCTCTGAGAAAGCTCGCGGAGCACAAGACCGTTGACCTCGACGAGGACAAGAAGGCCACGATGGTCAGCAACCTTCTGGTTGTGCTCTGCGGTGAGCGCGAGGCCACCCCGGTCATCAACACCGGCTCGCTTTACACGTAGGTCGGTGTCTGATGGCCCAGAAGAAGGCATTTCTCTTGCGCCTCCCGCCCGACTTGTGGGAGGAGATCAACCGTTGGAGCAAGGACGATCTGCGCAGCGTCAATGCGCAGATCGAGTACCTCCTTCGGGATGCCGCCCGTCGGCGTCGGCGAACGAAGGACGATCAGCCGGATGAGCCTGCACGCGACCACGGCGATCAAGAGTAACTCTTTCGGCACAGCCGGTGTGCGGATTCGCGGGCATCAATCAACGGGTTTTTCGGATTTGGGCGCTTCGGATTCTGTTTCCCGGTTGAGTACGTAATGGTCGAACCATGCGATGTCCCAGTCCATTTTCGCTTTGCGGTGTTTGTACGTTGTCGTGCTGTGGCCTGTGCCGGGGTAGATCACCAGTTCCGTCGGCACGTTCAGGTAGTGGCGGAGTGCGCGGTAGAGGCCTTTGGAGTGTGCGGGCGGGCAGCGTGGGTCGTTCTCGCCGACGTGGATAATCGTCGGCGTCTTGACCTTGTCGACGTTGTACAGGGGTGAGCCTGCGCGCATGCTCTTTTCGGCTGTCCACGGGAGACCCTGATTGAAGTTGATGACGTGTCCGGGCGTGTCTTCAGCCAGCCATTGCATCACCGTGTCGAACACGCCTGCGCCGCTGCTGGCTGCCTTGAAACGGTCGGTGCGCGTGATGAGGCAGTTGGTGAGGTATCCGCCGTTGCTCCATCCCATGACGGCCATCCTGTCCGGGTCGGCGATGTTGTTGTCGATCATCCAATCGACGCCGGACATGATGTCCGCGACATCGCGATCGTTCTTGTGGCCTATGAGGTCGGTCAGAAATTTGTCGCCATAACCGGTGGAACCGCGGTAGTTGGGGCTGAGCAATGCCCACCCGCGTGAGGCGAACAGCACGCGACCGTAAATCCAGAATCGGAAGCGGAGTTTCGAGGTGGAAGTCGGCCCGCCGTGCAGTTCAATGATTGTGGGGAGCTTGGTGGTGCCGTCGTAATCGGGCGGTAATTCGAGAATTCCCTCGACCGTCGTGCCGTCGGGGCTGGTCCACTTGACGGTTTTGATCTGCGGCATCTTCCACGTGTCGACCTGGGGATTGACCCTGGTGACGCGCGTGACGTTCGGATTGCGCCCGCTCGTGGGAAGCGTGAAGATATCCGGCGGGTGGTTGAGGCCGCTCATGACGGCGGCGATGGACGTGCCGTCGCTGTTGAATGCGAATGTTTCCACGCATGCATCGCCGGGCGTGAGGATTTCGGACTGTCCCTGCATGCCGTCGCGAATATCCCGGATGCGGAAGATGCGCACGCGGGCGTGATCGTGGGCGGTGAAGCACAGGTCTTTCGTTCCGGGAACCCACTCCGTATGCCCGCTGATGTAAACCTCCTGAGGCCGACTGATTTTTTGCGTGGATGTGTGTCTTGTGTCGTCGAAGTGCGCGACGAATACCTCGCCGGGGTAGCCGTCAAAGTCGCATCGGAAGCTGAGCGCGTTTCCGTCGGTGGAGAAGGTTAGTCCGAGCAGCCAGCCGTAGGGTGAGGGTGCGTCGTTGCGCCACGTCGTGTCGGGCAGCGTTACGATGGTTTTCGCGGTTGCGTTGTAGACGTCGATGCGCGACCAGCCTTCGTTGGAAATGAGTTCGCCGTCGGGCGTGGTTTGCATGGCGATTCGCTGCTCGTCGTCGGAGACGGTGAATTCGTTGATGACACGATTTTCGTCGATGATTTTTTTCGCGCGCCAGCTTTGCAGGTCAAGCTTCCATAGTTCATGAAACTCGACGACGCCGTGGCCGTAGTTGAGGTCTTTGTGTTTCGTTCGCGTTTTTTCGAAGATGTCGTCGCCCGATTCCTCCTTGGTGACGGTGTAGTAAACGCTCCGTCCGTCGCGGGCGAGTTGGTAGGCGACGATGCCTTGTTCCAGACGGGTGACGGCTCGCATTTCGCTGCCGTCGGAGCGTATGCGCCAAATCTGTTTTTTCCCGTTGAACGGTGGCTGTTTGTCACCTTGCTTGCGGCTGCTCGTGAAGTAGATGTGTCGTCCGTCGGGGCTCCATTGAATGGCTGAGTCGTGTGCGGGGTCGAATGTCAGGCGCGTGGTTTCTTGGCCGTCTGTGTTGACGACCCAGATGTCGGTGTTGCGTTTGTCTTCGGACTCTTCCCAACGCGCTTCGGTGTATGCGATGTGTGTGCCGTCTTGCGAGACAGCCACGCTTGAGATTACGCCGATGGTGAAGTAATCCTCGGGTTGAATGTCGTGCGTTCTTTGTGGATCGGCTGATCTTGCGATCGGTGAGCAAAACGAGAGGATCGCAACCAGTGTGGCGGTCAGGGCGAAACGTGTCATGAGTTTCCTCGATCTGGATTATTGATTGGCGTCCATCGTTCTGGTGCCTATTCTGACGTGGCGACGCGTTGAGGACAATACGACTGAGCGTTGCGCCCTTTCGACGTGGACATAGCTGAGGAGTTTGGAAATGGTTCGCAAGATTTCGGTTCAGACGCGCGGGCAAGCGTTGCACGAGATTACTTCCGACCTCGCGGAGGTGGTGGCTGATGCGGGCGTTGAGGAGGGGCTTTGCACGGTCATGATCCAGCACACGTCCGCAAGCTTGACCATACAGGAAAACGCCGACCCGTCAGCCCGTTGCGATTTGGAAAACTGGCTGAATCGGCTGGTGGCGGAGAACGACCCGCTCTACACGCACACGGCTGAGGGGCCTGACGATATGCCGTCGCACATCAAGGCTGCGTTGACATCGACGACGCTGTCGATCCCGATCGCCAGCGGGCGGTTGGGGCTGGGCAGGTGGCAGGGCGTTTATGTCTGGGAGCATCGTCGGCGTGGTTCGCGGCGGAGTCTGTTGGTTCACATTGGTCAGTAGATTGGGGCGATGCGGGGTGCCCGATAAGTGGTTGTCGGCGCGCGATGGGCATGGTCCGTTTATCCCACAATCTCTCGTAAGCTTAGATTCTATTTGACGCTGCGCGAATTCATATCTTAATTTGCGACTGGCCGATGTACACGGCGTGTTTTCCGGGCGCGACGACTTCCATTTCGGGTTTGGGGTGATTGGGGAACCAGAGTAAAGGGAGCCGTTCATGTCGCGTTTCAGATTTCCTGCTTCGGGTTTGATGGTTGTTTTCTGGTCTGCAAGCTTGTTCGCAGAAATCACATCGCACAACGGCTCGCCCAATTCCGATCCGCCGGGTGATGGTTCAGTCAATGTCCTTGTGTTGGATACGTTTCCGCCTGGCGGGGGGCTGGCACCGCTCTTGTTGTTCATGGAGAGTGCGACGTGGTCGGCATCCTATGCGTTTGAGATGGGCGAACCGCCGGTGAGCGTTGACTTGTTCCTTGAAGAAAACCTGACTGAAGATACGTGGTACGCTTTTCGCGTGACGCTGGTGGGCGGTGATTTCGTGTTTGCGAGCGGAACCCCCGTGCCGGAGGATCAGCCCGTCGGTGCGGGTGTTTCAATGACCGTGCCGACCGCGTGTTCATTCGTCGCGCGATCCGGCGGTGATGCCACTCTGACCGTTTTTTTTCGCGGAGATCAGGGGGTGTTGCCCGGCGATGGGGTGACGGTTTCGTTCTTTGCGTCCGGGTCGGGTTCGGAGCTTGGGCTTGATCTGACGCCGATATCGACTTTGGCTGACGCGGACGGCGACGATGTTCCCGATGCGTGCGACGGTGATACAGTTCCGAGTGGGGCGTGTTGTGACGTCTGCCTGGGTGTCTGCGCCGACGACACGGCTGAGGCGGATTGCCCGTCGGGAAACGTGTGGACGGCGATGGCTTCTTGCGTTGATGCCTGTTCGGGCGCACCGCTGGATTGTGACGATGGGGTATTTTGCAACGGAGTTGAGGGATGTGCGTCGGGGGCATGCACGCCCGGAATTCCGTCGTGCATCGCACCCCTGATGTGCATTGAGGAGTTGGCTGCATGTGTCGAGTGTCTGTCCGACATGGATTGCGACGACGCGTTGTTCTGCAACGGTGCGGAATCTTGTGTGGCGGGATTTTGTCTACCCGGTTTGCTTCCGTGCGAGGAGCCTGAATTTTGCGACGAATCCGGGGCACGCTGTGTTGCATGCATGGCGGCTGGGGATTGCGACGATGATAATGAGTGTACGGGCGACCTCTGTGTTGACGGCGACTGTTTCTACGAATCCGTAGAAGCGGGGGCGTCTTGCGCGGACGACCTGTTTTGCAACGGCGAGGAGTCCTGCGATGGTGACGGCGAGTGTGTGGAGGGTGATTTGCCCTGTTCGGACGATGAAACTTGCGACGAATCCACGGACGAATGCGTGCAGGCATCGGGAACGATTCGGGCTTATTGCGCCGAGTTGGGAGACAACCATCATTCGTGGAGACGCGATCGCGAAGCGTTCAAGTTCTGGGGCAGACAGCATGAGACGGTGAAGATTCGCCTGGAGGCTGACGGTGATGACCACACGGGTGAATACGCCGTGCTGAAGCTGAGGTATAAAGGCCACGGCTATCATTTCGTGCGTCGCGATCGAAGCGCGCTTCCGAACGAGATCATCGCGACACTGCCGAGAACGGGTCACTATCGCGTAATCGTTCGCGAGCGGCGTCCGAGACCCAACAAGCCGCCGTTTCTGGGTGGGTACTGCTTGACGCTTGAGTCGAGCGAGAACGCAGCCGCCACATTCGTTCCAAGACCGTCGGTCGAGAATCCGCATCAGCCGTAGGGATGAGGCGTGGAACGGTCACTCCGCCGCCGTTATGTGTTTCGTTTCAGGGATCTGATAGCTCCGACGCTCGACAGCGTCGAGACCATGTAGGGGACCATGACGGTCAGCCCCATTCTGATGAGGCGGTTGGCTGGTAAGTCGCCTTCGAGGATCGCGTCGCCGTGGTTGATGGATACGAGAATCGCACCGACGACGACGGCGTAGGCACAGGCGCGTCGGGCTACGGGTCGCGACGTGGCGAGCGTCAGCCACTCTCGGAACGAATTCATCAAATGCGACTCCGGTTTCGTGGGCGATTCTCGATCGCGACTTAATCTTTGTCGCTGCCGGGCGGGGCCGTGTGTTCGAGCACGGCGATCATGAGGACGACACAGAGACATTGGGCGAAGATCAGCGCAGCCGTCGGCCAATCTGCTTTCGGGAGCATTATCGCGGGCAGGGCTGTGGCGGTCGTCGCGAGATAGATGGTCAAAACGGCAGATCGGGGGGACAAGCCTCGCTGGACAAGCCGGTGCGAAAAGTGTCGTTGGTCACCTCGGAGAATGCTCACGCCCGCACGCAAGCGATGCCACACAACGCTGGCGACGTCGTAAAGCGGAACAGCCAGCACGACGATCGGCAGGAGTACGCCGGCGGGCATCCATTGCTGCTCGGGATTGTAGAACGTGGTTAAGATGGTTAACACCGCTAGAAAATATCCGACGACAAGACTTCCCGCGTCGCCCATGTACAGGCTGGCGGGGGGGAAGTTGAACACGAGGAAGCCAAGCAGTGCTCCGACCAGAAGCAGCATCATGCAGGGCACAAAAATCTGCCCGCCGTTCATGGCTGCCAACGCGAAAATCGTGCCTGCGATGGCGGCGACACCTGCGCTGAGGCCGTCCATGTTGTCCAGGAAATTGAAGGCGTTGATGACCAGCACGATCCAGAGCACGGTCAGCGCAATTGAAAAAGGAGCGGGCAGCACTTCAAGCAGTCGCACGCGCAGCGCGCCGGCCACGAACAGGGCGACGAGTATCTGCACGGCGAATTTGATACCGGGGCCGAGCGGTCTGCGATCGTCGATCAAGCCGGTCACGTGAAGTACGACGGCTCCTGCCACGATGCCGACGGCTTCGGGGGCTTTCAAGGCGATGCCGCCGACGTGCGGTTTGATGAAGTCGGGCAGCCATTCCGGTGGGCCGTCGCCGACGATGAATCGGGCGGCAGCGACCGCCGCCAGAATGGGCAGGCAGACGGTCCATGTGATGACGATTCCACCGCCCAGCGCGACGGGGCGATCGTGCTGCTTGTGACCTCCGGGTCGATCAACGTAACCCGTCGACCGGGCCACATTGAGAATCACCAGGGTAGCAGCCACCGCCGTCAGGAATGCGAACAACAGGGCCGATAGCGCGGCAGGAATCATGTCGGGAGTTTATGCGCATCCGAATGGCGCGTCACGCATCGAGTGGTTCAGAGGCTTCGATCCAGTCTTCGATAGTGGATGGCTTCGGACAGGTGCTCCTCGGATAGATCATCGGCCTGGGCGATGTCGGCGATTGTGCGGGCGATGCGCAGAACCTTGTCGTGTGCGCGGGCGGACAGGCCCAATTCGGTGAGGGCGTGTTTGAGCAGCGTTTCGCAGGAAGGCGAAAGTTTGCATTGTGCGCGCAGTTGTCGCGTGGACATGCGCGCGTTGACGCTGGTTTTTTCCTGTGCGAAGCGGCTGGCCTGACGTTCGCGGGCGGTCAGAACCTCCGCGAGCATCGCATCGCTGCCTCGGCCGTTGCGACTGCTGCGCAGCTCATCGAAGGTGACGGCTGGTACTTCGATGTGGATGTCGATGCGGTCGATGAGTGGGCCGCTGATTCGTGCGAGGTAGCGTTCGATTTGCGGTGGGGAGCATTTACAGGCCCGTTTCGGATCGGTGAAGTATCCGCAGGGGCAGGGGTTCATCGCAGCCACGAGCATGAATTCCGCCGGGAAGCGGACGGTGCCGTTGGCGCGGGCGATGGTTACGCAGCCGTCCTCGATCGGTTGACGCAGCGTTTCCAGAATCGTGCGCGGGAATTCGGCGAACTCATCCAGAAACAAAACGCCGTGATGGGCCAGCGAGATTTCACCAGGGTGGGGGTATGCGCCGCCGCCGACCAACGCGGGGCCGCTGGCTGAATGATGCAGTGCGCGCACGGGCCTTACCCCGAGCAGCGGTGTGTTGGCCGGCAGGATGCCCGCGATCGAATAAATGCGCGTGGTTTCGAGCGACTCGGACAGAGACAGCGGTGGAAGAACGGTCGGCAGGCGCTTGGCCAGCATGGTCTTGCCCGCGCCGGGCGGGCCTATCATCAGAACATTGTGCCCCCCGGCGGCGGCTACAACGAGCGCTCGTTTGACGTGCTCCTGCCCGCGCACGTCTGCGAAATCGACGTCGTATTGCCGGGCGTGTGCGAAGGCTTCGTCCAGATCGATCCGTTTCATTTCGATGGGCAGTTGGCCTGAGATGAAACCGACGGCCTCCGTCAGCGACGCGACCGGAATGACCTGCAATCCGTCCACAACCGCTGCTTCGGCTGCGTTTTCGACTGGGACAAGTATTCCGCGAAACCCGAGTTCCTTTGCGACCAATGCTGCACTGAGCACGCCCTTGACCGATCGCGTTCTGCCGTCGAGCGCCAATTCACCTGTGACGAGATATTCGGCGTACAGTTCGGGAACAACCTGATCGTCGGCGAAGATGATGCCCAACGCGATCGGCAGATCGAACACCGGGCCGACTTTCTTGACATCCGCCGGGGCGAGATTCACCACTGTTCGGTAGCGTGGAAACTGATAACCGGAGTTCTCGATGGCAGACCGAACGCGTTCGAGCGATTCCTTCACCGCAGCGTCGGGCAGGCCCACGATCGCCGCTGAGGCAAACCCGCCGTGGGCTACGTCAACCTCCACTTCGGTGGGCACTGCCTCAATACCGTAAAATGAAGCGCTGTGTAGTCGGGCGGTCATGGGCCGAATTCTAGTCGCCTTGGCTTGCACCGCCAGCGGTTTCGGGCGAC
This sequence comes from Phycisphaerae bacterium, assembly GCA_029260215.1. GTDB lineage: Bacteria > Planctomycetota > Phycisphaerae > UBA1845 > UBA1845 > OFTM258. Next base: position 120,266 of record JAJDDQ010000030.1, on the reverse strand, counting down.
TGTGTCGTGAGCGGATGCCGGAATTCAACCTCGGAGCGGACCCGCACGACCGGGAAGAACGCGGCGCGAGGCATCTCACGCACTATTGTGCCAATGGCCCAGTGCGATTCGGCGTTCTCGAATTGCGAACCAGACGCGCGGCGGCTGATGCCTGAAACCGTACGAACTGTTGGCTAATGACCTCCCTGATCTTCCGCGTCCTGGCCCTCCACAATCGCATGTGGCCAGCCGAGCAGGTCAATGTGGTAGCGTTGGCCGAAGACGTTCACGTTCGATTCGGAATAGTGTCCCAATACGCCAAGGAACAAAGCAGACAACAGGCCAATGAGACCGAAGCTGACCGCCCACGGGCGCTTCCTGGGGTGACGTTCCTTCCCGCGATCGAGTAAGGGCCAAAACAACAGGAGCACAAACGGAACCGTACAGGCGAATATGCCGACGATCGCGCCGTAAGGCCCTTCGAAGTATTTCAGCAATTGATAGCTGGGCAGGAAGTACCATTCCGGTTTGATGTGGGCCGGGGTCGAGAGTGGATCGGCCGGCTCGCCGATCGCCCAGGGCCAGAGCACGGAAACAGTCACCAGGACTGCGAGCAGCAGTATCGCAACGACGGCTTCTTTGGCTACATGAACCGGGAAAAATGGTATGCCGCGCTCCGGTGGGATGTCTCGTTCCTGATCGACCGGGTCGAGGGTGGCCAGGTTTTTCATGCGCATGAGCACGAGATGAACCGCAATAAGCCCGGTCACCAGCCACGGGAGGATGATGACATGCACCACGAAGAATCGGGAGAGTGTTTCTCCGGTAACGGTCTCGCCGCCGCGCAGGAAGTAGCGAAGCCATTCGCCGATGAACGGGACTTTGGCGGCGGATTCGGTGCCCACTGTGGTGGCCCAGAACGCGATCTGATTCCAAGGGAGCAGGTAGCCGGTAAACCCGAACGAGACGGTGAGGATGAAAATCAAGACGCCCGTCATCCACGTCAATTCGCGCGGCTTTTTGTAGGCACCGTAGAAATAGGTCCGCAGCATGTGCAGCAGGAGTGCGGCGATCATGAACGTCGCGCCCCACGCGTGAATCTGGCGGTAAAGCCAGCCGAAATTCACCTTCGCGGTGATGTACTGGATCGACTTGTGGGCCTCCGCCGGCGTCGGGCGGTAGTAGATCAACAGCAGGATGCCTGTGGTGACCTGGATCAAGAACAACAGGAGGGAAAGGCTGCCGAAGACGTGCAACCAGCTTGTATGCGGGGGCAGGCGTTTGTGTGCCTGCTTGTCAATAAACCGCTTGATCGTTTCGGTGTCGAAACGGTCGTCGAAGAACTTCATGATTCGCTGAGTCACGCCCATTTTCGTGCTGCTCTCTGCATTGGTATGAATAGTTGCGATCCGCAGCCGCCGGGTATCGCTACGCTACCGAAACGTAAACTTTGCCGCCCACTTCCTTGACATCGTACGCCGGCAGAGGGCTGGGGGGGGGGCCGGACACGACCTGCCCCCGCTTGTCGAATACGGCTGCGTGACAGGGACAGAGGAACTCCTCCTTCGCTCCCTCCCAAGTTACCAGGCAGCCCAGATGGGTGCAGATGGCTGAGTATGCGCGAAATCCGTTTCGATCCCGAACGATGATTACTGCTTTGCCCGCCGCTTGAATGGTCTTGCTTTGCCCGGGCGCCATATCAGCAGCACCCACCACCTCTGCCAATTCCGACCCGCCGCCCCGTGCAGCCGGCCAGAGGTACATCGCGCCCGGAATGGTCATCGCCAAGCCGGTCGCCATCGAGCAGAGGGCGATCAGCCAGTCGAGGAATCCGCGTCGTGTGGGCTGGGAAAGCCCGGATGGTTCCGATCGATCGCTACTCATGGTGTTTTGCGTCCGTTTGATTCCCTGAAGAAGACGTCACATAAGCCGCCTTGAGTTGTTTGTATTTCATGTGGCATACCGCGGCGAAAAACAGTGCGAACAGCCAAATCGGAATCAATGCCCGATGACGCCACTGAAGACCGCTTTCCAGCTTGTCGAGGTCGGCGTCGACTTGTTCGCAGATGACGTTAAGCTCCGCCACTTTTTCTTCGACCACTGAATTGTCCAGCGTGTGCTGCAATGGTGCGAGTTGGATCAAGTGCGTCTTGGCGTCTTCGAATTGGAAGCGGGGGTCGTCCACGAGCAACACGCCCAAAGCCATTTCGTCCAGCCGTTGAGCGGTTTGCACGTAACGGCGCTCAGCCGCCGAAATCTTGTCGAGCAACTCGAACAGTTTCGGCAAGCTTTCATCATCCTCGAGGTCTTCATGGCAATCCGTGCAACTCGGCAGAACCTGCTCCACGATTTTCCTTGCGTCCGCATGGATCGCGCCGAAAATCTGTTCGTCGCTGGGATTGGGTTTGGAGGTGAGCAGATGGGCATATCGCTGGATCATGATGCCCGCTGGTTGGGTAATTCGCTCGATCAGGTGAAAATGTCGGTCCGCGCCGCCGCCATGACATTGGACACACCCCCTGAATTCGGGCAGCCCTGCATGAATGCTCTTCGAGAAATTCAGCTCGGCATGCTGATGACATTTCCCGCAAACCGTGCCCACCGATGCAAGCCCCGGCGGCATGGCTGAGTGGTTGTCGTGGCAGGTCGCACAGTTCGGGGAGCCGGTGTCCCCACCCTCAAGCAGAAGTTGGCCGTGTACGCTCTGGCGATATTCCTCGACAATTTCGATCGGAATGTCGAAATCTTCCATCAGCGCTGCGTTGGCGTGGCAGGTGGCACAGGTGTCCGGCACGTTTGACGGATAGGTGCCGCTTTCGGGGTTTCGCCCGGGCAGAATATCGTGGATGCCGTGACAGTCCGTGCAGACAGCCACGCGGTCGTCGCCGGCGTCGCGGAGCGTCTTGCCGTGTCCACTGGTCCAGTATCGCGCGAGCTGGTCCGTCGGCAGGCCGTAAGGGTTCATCCGCTCCACATCGGCGTGGCATGATCCACACAGCGTCGGAATATCCTTGCGCGCGGGCTTGCCGGTGTAAGAGGTGCCGTGATCGAATGCAGGCCGTTGAGGGCGAGAACCAGACGCTTCCGCATTCGCGTTGGCTTGATACGTTCGCAGGTCGTCGGGTGACAGCGAGTAGAACTCTTCACCGTGGTGACAGTCCTGACAGCGAAACGCGGCGTGGACGGATTGGCCCAGTTTTTCTGCTTCCGGTGCATGGCAGGCCGTGCATGTCACGGTCTTTTCCTGGGCAGGGCACAAGGTTGCCAGACCGCCCGTGGCGACCAGAACCAGGGTCATAGACTTCAAGCTTCGCATCGATGACTCGCGCAAAAACGGGCGGCCAGCGGGCTGGTCGCTCTTGACAATTCGGCGTCTCGCTCGCTTGGGGACAAGACCAGACTACCGGCACCCGCGAATGCGGCAAGTGTCGTTATTGGGTGAAGGCATTTCCGCTTCCACTCCCCCGGCACGTCATGCACGAACTCCGTAGCAATTTCCGTGCCAGAAAGAACGGTCAGCGTGACACCGCCTAGCGTTGACACCGCTTTCGGACGGTGTAGTGTGAGCGAAGAATTGTGAGGCGATGCGCTGCCGTGGCACCTGACGTGCAAGGGGTGACCTGGGTAGCTGGTTCTGTCGGAACCGCGTCGCCGTAGACTCCTGTTTTGTCTGCCGTAATTCGGCGGAAGGGAAGCGATGACATGAAAGCTGGCGTGGCGATTTCTTTTTCGGTTTTTTGCGTGGTGGCCGGTCTGTTCTACGGGTCTGCGTTGGGGCAATCGGATCCTGTTGCCGTGAATTCTGCTGACTTGCAGAGCAACCTCGTGGCCTCACCCGCTGCGACGGGATCAGCGGTGGGCAACGCAGGGGATTCAACCCACACCTACGTTGGGTCCAACAAGTGCAAAATGTGTCATTTGCCGGTGTATCGAAGCTGGGCCAAGACCAAGATGGGCAAGGCCTTTGACACGCTCAAGCCCGGCAAGATGGAGGAGGCCAAGCAAAAGCAAGGTCTTGATCCTGAAAAGGACTATACCACGGACAAGAAATGCTTGTCCTGCCACACAACCGGCTTCGGGCATGAGGGTGGATACGCTGTGCCGGATCCCGACGACAAGAAGGCCGTCAGGCGCGCCAAGAAGTTGGCCAACGTGGGATGCGAGTCCTGTCATGGTCCCGGAAGTGCCTACATCGAGGTGTTCAAGGATATTTTCAAGACCAAGCGCAAGTACAAGGTCGAGGAACTGTACGCGGCTGGCCTGCGCAAGATAGATGCGTCGGCATGCACGGATTGTCACAACGAGAAAAGCCCTACATTCGATGCGGCACATCCGTTCAATTTTGAGGAAATGAAAACCAAGGGAACGCACGAACACAAGCCGCTCAAACAGCGAGAGGGCTAGACGGAAAGCATTTGCACTCGCTCCAATGGCGACATCAAGAACGTGCGAAATCCCGCAGGAAGATGTGTGGAATCCCACAACATTTGGACCCAGTAAGAGGAGCATTGCCATGATTCAACAAACATTCAGACAGCGTGTCATCGTTTCGACATGCACCGCGATTGTGTGTTCGACGGTCGTTCTGTTCATGTCCGGTTGCGTCGGCACAACGCCGCCGGGTAACGACAACAACAATGACAACGGCGGGTCTACACCCGTGGGAAATGACAACGGAAGCGTCAGTGAAGCGCCGACGCTTCGAGGCTTGGATGCCGACAAATCGGTCGTGCTGCCTTTTGGGATTCAGGCTGCCTACAACGACGATACGATGTTCGTTCATATGAGTTGGGAAGGCGACCGTGGCGATACACACGACTACTTCCAATTCACGGACGGTGCCTGGCAACGTGAGGGTGGGGTCCGGCGAGATGCTCAGGCCACGATCGATGGCGACGAGCTGCGCGGGCCGACCAACATAAACTCGACCATATACGAATCACGGGTCACATTCATGCTGGACGATCCCAACGGCCCCAACGCTGTGGAGGGGTTCCTGGAGTTCGGCTGTACGCTGACCTGTCACGACAACAGCCGGACCATGCCAACCTGGGTCCATGACGATGGTGAGTTGCATAAATACTTACCCGACGATGTGCCAGGCCGGTTGGACCTTTGGCATCACCGTTTGGGGCGGGCAAACCCGATTGGTCTTTCGGACGACCAGTGGGTCGGACAACGCATCAACGACGAAGGCGATGGGGGTGGAGGTTCTCGGCACGGTGACGCTGGCACAGGTCCATACGCAACGGCGAGCACTGATGACGACGGGAATCCGCAGTGGGCGTTCGATCCCGCGACGACCGGTGGTTTGTTTGCGTTCCCGTTTGAAAAACTCTTTACCAGTCCGCTACGTTATTTCGTTGATGAAACGGCTGAAAACCTTGGTCCCAACGCGCCGAATCCCGTCGGAATTGACTACGCAGATGCCGTGGCGATGGGGTACATCCCCAGTGAAGGCGACACGGTACCTCGCCGCAGATTGCGTCAGACGGAAGGCAGCCGAGGCGACATCACCGCCGATGGAACGACCTTCACACCATCTGCCGGCGACCCACTTTTCGGTCGATGGGATTCCAACATTCAACGGGCACTCGATACCGGGAATGATGACGATACCGCGCTGGCGGACGGCAACATCTACAACATTGCTTTCGCCGTTCACACGGGCATGGTCACGGTGCGGGATCACTACGTCTCCTTCGGCTATACCCTGTCGCTCGACGGCGGTGATGCGGACATCCAGGCTGTGAAAATCGCAGGGAATGGCCGCGACACGTTGCCGGATTTCTCTGACACCCGTACGTTCCCTGTAACTGAGCTTGAGTTGTTCTTGCCCGGAATCGCGAGCTACGAATTCCTGATCGGCGAGAACGTGGGCTTGGAGTACATCGATCCTGTTACCGAAACAGCTATCGACCAGAATCACGCGGGTGCCACCGGCTTGCTGACGCAAGGGCTTAGTTGCCGCGATTGTCACACGGTGTCTACTGGTGAGGTATTTACCCCGCCGAATGAGGGTGGATTCCCCTCAGGCGCGATGGAGACTCTTGTTCTGCAGCGCGGAGGCGTGAATACGCAGACGCCGATTCCGGCTGAATAGCGGGCATTCGTATGCGTGACTACTACGATCACAACATGCGTGGTATACCACAGGAAAATGTGCGGTATCCCGCAGTACCCGAACCCCGAAAAGGAGCAAAAGTATGATTTGGTGGACTCTCAGTCGGCGCGTCATCGTGATGTCGCCCGTGGTGGTGGCGTGTTCAGCCGTTTTTCTGTTCATGGCTGGCTGTATCGGCACAACGCCGCCAGGTAACGACAACAACAATGACAACGGCGACGGCGGGACGACTCCTGCGGAGTTCACCAACGCCGTCGCTGCCCGCGGCGGCTCACTCTATGACAAGTGGTGGGCCGCGGCCGGCGTGGCAGAGCCGACCGACGATCACCCCCTTTGGGCGACTCGACCGGATACGGAGTCGAACGCGAGGGTGGGGTCGGACACGTGGCGTTGCAAAGAGTGTCACGGCTGGGACTACAAGGGTGTTGACGGTGCCTACGCTTCGGGCAGCCACCGGACCGGTATCGCCGGAGTTTTCGGGACGACGCGGTCCGCCCAGGAGGTTTTCGACCTGCTCGCCGATGCGGACGACCACGCCTTTACTGATGCAGGCTTGGCTGATGCGGACATTTGGGACTTGGCCAAGTTTGTGCTCGAAGGCCAGATTGACACGGACACGATTATTGACGACCAGGGCGCGTTCACCGGAGTCGTTGCCGACGGGCAGTCGTTTTACGACACGTCTTGCCTTGTCTGTCACGGGGCTGACGGCCTGATGATCCCACCAGGTGCCGACGACGACCATGACGAATTCGTGGGAACTCAGTCCAACGACAATCCGTGGGAGTTCCAGCATAAGGTTCGATTCGGCCAGCCCGGTTCGATAATGCCCGCGCAGTTTGACTTGTTGACGACGGATGAAGTCGGTGACCTCGGCGCGTTTTCGCAGACGCTGCCGGTCGCGCCGTAGAACTCGGCGTCTTGCGCAGGTATCGCGGTGACCGGGGGCCGACTCGACCAGAAATGGCGGTGTTGGCTTATGAAAACAAGGTCACCAGACAACGCAACTGCCGCCTCTGCCGTTCAATCGGCAGAGGCGGCACGCGGCAAAGCACGCCCGGCTGCGCTGTGGAACAACCTGATCACCATGCTCGGCGCGATGATCGTAGCCGTCTCGGTGTGCCTCATCTTGACGTTCGTTCTCTTCAGCTTCATATCGCCGTCGGGCAATCCTTATCTCGATATCGTCGGCTACATGGTATTGCCGGCGCTATTGGTTATCGGCTTGATCATTTGTCCGGTGGGCATACTGGTCGCCCACCTGCGCCGGCGGATGGGCATGCGCCGGCTCGTGCTCAGTGTTCGCTCTACAGCGATATTTATGGGCGTCTCGTTCTTCCTGATCCTGCCGATTGTCGGCGTGAGCAGCTATCAGGGTTACCACTACACCGAGTCAACGCAGTTTTGCGCCAATGTGTGTCATGCGGTGATGGAACCGCAGGGCACGACTTACGAGATGTCGCCGCACGCCCGCGTATCGTGCGCGGAATGCCACATCGGTACCGGCGCCAGTCCCTTCGTGAAGTCGAAACTCTCCGGATTGCGCCAAGTTTACGCGGCACTCGCCGAGACCTACAGCCGGCCGATTGCGCCCGCGATCAACGAATTGCGACCAGCGCGGGAGACCTGCGAGCAGTGTCATTGGCCGCAGCGGTTTTTCGGTGATCAACTCGTGACGATTCAACAATTCGGGTCCGACGAAGCCAACACGAGCATCCGGTTGCGGATGCATCTCAAGACCGGTGGAAGCGACCGATCAACCGGTCCGCCTTCCGGCATACACTGGCACATGTCCCTTGGGTTCAAGGTCGAATATGTGGCTGTTGACGAACACCTTCAGGATATTCCGTGGGTGCGCATTATCGACGACACCACGGGTGAGGAACGAATTTACCGATCGGATGGAAAGCCGCACGACAGCCCGCCGCCTGACGGGACGCGGCGAACGGTCGATTGCATGGACTGTCACAATCGACCGGCCCACAAGTTCCGCTCCCCGGATCGTACGGTGGATGCCGCTTTGAGTGTGGACTCGAGATTGCAATCGTTGCCCTTTGCCAAGCGGGAAGCCGTCCGTGCACTGGTTCGTCCATACACTTCCAAGGCGGATGGATTGGCCGGTGTGGCTGAGGACATCAGGCAATTCTACAGTGTGCAACAGCCGGAAAACTGGAGCACACGCCGAGCAGATATTGAACGTCTGGAAGCGGCGGCTGTGGGCATCTACCGCGCAAACTTTTTCCCCGAAATGAACGTCAATTGGCGCACGTATCCGGACAACATTGGACACAAGTTTTTCCCGGGGTGCTTTCGCTGCCACGACGACAAGCATGTCGATGCGGCTGGGAACGCGATCAGTCAAGAGTGCGCAGCGTGTCACGAGTTTCTTCCGACGGGTGGCGAAGATGATTCTCACTCGCTCGTGCGGGCATCTGAGTTTGTCCATCCCTACTCGCTGGAAGGCCCGCACGCCACGATGCGATGCGATCGGTGCCATACCGGTGGCATAGCGCCGCAGGCCAGTTGCGAGGGCTGTCACGAGCAGCAGCATGAGTTTCGCGCAGGAATGCTGGCAGCCTTTGACTCACCGGAACTCCCACCGGACCCCATGCTCGAAGTTGTTGATTGCGAAGGCTGCCACGATCTGTCTCAGCCTACGAATATCGACACGATCGACCTGGCATGCATGGATTGTCATGAGGACGAGGAAGACCGGTTCGAGGGTATGCTGGCTTCCTGGAGGCGCGAGGTGGATCAGATGTTCCACGATGCCGAGGTCCACACGGACGATGCGGGGCGGCGACTCCTGAAAACACTCCGAGATGCCGGCCCCATGCACAATATCGAAGCCACTCGGATTCTCGTGCGCTCATTGACCAGCGAGCCGGGATCTTCAACAGCGCCCTAAGGGTGGTGGCGTATCACAGAGGAGCGTTCTGTGGGACGAACAAGACCGATCGGAAAAACGCTGACCGCCAGCATCATCATGACGGCGTTCCTGATTCTCGTGGGGCCAACCGACGCGCAAGACGAAGTACGCCGATCGTGCACGGATTGTCACAAGAGCTCTGCCGAGGCGGTGGAAAAGGGATCCCCTCTGGAGCTACTGGCTAACTCTATTCACAAGGGGATGGATTGCATCGACTGTCACGAGTCGATCTCGATGGACGCACTCGATGTGGCTTCACCGAAGCCGCATGGGGACGCGGTTCCTCCCGTGGCATGCGGAGAGTGCCATGAAGACGCGTTCGACACCTACATGAAACATGGACGGCTTGAGACCGGAACGGATCCCGACATCCCGACGTGTTCAAGTTGTCACGGAACTCATGACATCCTGCCTTCCGAGGATCAACGGTCACGTGTGCATTCCAATAGGCTATGCGCGACGTGCAAGGCCTGTCACACTGACGTGAACCTCATCAAGGACCATAACGTCTTGAGGGATGAGCCTATCAAGCTGTACGAGGGGAGCGTTCACGGGTGGATCCCCGAAGACGGTTCCTGCGTGGCAGCCACGTGTATCGACTGTCACTCGGCAAACGGAGAAGACGGCCAACCAACGGCTCATCGCATTCTGAGCGCCGCCGACCCGGAGTCCACCGTCCATCGGTTCAAGGTCCCAACTACGTGCGGGAAGTGTCATCGCGGCGCTGCGGAGGACTACGGGGCGGGCATTCACGGGCAGCTCACTAAGCGCGGCGAGATGGACGCGCCGGTTTGCACGCACTGCCACGGTGAACACGGGATTTTGCCCGTATCAGATCTTCGGTCGCCGGTAAGTGCGGCTCGCCTGGCGGAAGCGACCTGCGCGCCGTGCCACGAATCGGTTGCGCTGAACGAACGATACGGCATACCCGCCGGGCGGCTCAAATCCTACGTCGATTCTTATCACGGCTACAAGAGACAGGCTGGCGAGGTCCATGTAGCAAACTGCGCGTCGTGCCACGGCGGGCATCGCATCTTGCCTCATACGGACCCACGATCGTCGATCTATCCCGCCAATCTCCAGAACACGTGCGGGGAGTGTCACCCTGGCATATCGGCCATGCTCGCGCAAACACCGATCCATGGATCCGGCGCCGGGACCGACGACGGCTGGCCCCGCTTCTTTGCGATCGTGTATATGTGGCTTATCGGCGTGACGATCGGCCTAATGCTCCTGCACAATATTGCCCATTGGTTTCGACACGTGAAGCTACGAGCGAAGGCCGGATACGTGGTCCGCCTTTCACCTGGAGAGGTTGCACAGCATTGGATTCTTATGCTGTCATTCATCGTGCTCGTGGTCTCTGGATTCTCGCTCCGGTTCTCGGATTCTTGGTGGGTTCAGATCCTATTCGGCTGGGGTGGTGGAGCTGGCTTTGTAATCCGCGGGACGGTGCACCGTGTCGCAGCCGTCGTCTTCATGGTATGGGCAGGCTGGCACCTGATCTATCTTTGCACACGGCGTGGACGCCAATGGTTACGCGACATGATCGCTTCAAAGCGTGATCTTCTGGAGATCAAGGGCAATGTCCTTTTCTTCCTCGGGCGACGCGACGCCCAGCCTCGTTTCGGTCGATTCAGCTATATGGAAAAGTCCGAGTACTGGGCTCTAATGTGGGGCGCCGTGATTATGGCGGCAACCGGGATGTTGCTGTGGTTCGAGAACTACTTCATCGAGAACTGGAACATAAGCAAGATCGTTCTCGATGTCTCCCAGGTCATCCACTACTACGAAGCGTGGCTTGCCACATTGGCCATTCTTGTTTGGCACCTTTACGCCACGGTCTTCAGCCCTTCAGTTTACCCTATGAATCCAGCATGGTGGTCGGGCAAGATGCCCAAGGATATGTACGATGAGGAGCATCCCGAAGCGCCAAAGCTGAGCGGCGAGACGGCTCAGGCACGCGTCGAAAAACTGGAAAAGGGTGGTCCGGGCACAAACAGCGCAGAGTGATATCCTTTCCGAGCGACGCATGTCCACCGGGCAAGAATCCGTGCTAAACGTTTTCGTCCACAAAGACTCCGAGAATATGCTCCACCGGATGGCGCGAAGCTACGACGACATGAACGGAGCCTATCGTTTCATATGCGAGTTTGATGCCGTCTTCGAGAGCTGCCGTACCATCCGCAAGCCCGGGCGTGAGCTGGTCGAAGGGGCTAGGCAACTCGCCATCGACGGGCCGCGCGAGCGTTACAAGAACGGGGTGGCCACAGCAGTTCAATCGCACTTCGACGTATGATCGCCCGTCAGCGTCGGTCCGGCGGGACGCGCCAACGAGTTGGAAATTGCGGTGCCCCATCGCTTCCACATCGGCGGGCGACGCGAGCTGCAAGCCGAATTCGTTTTTAACAGTGATTTCGACCGAGTCCGCTCCCCCATCCGACACCTGAAACGGGTGGCCTTCGGGTGCTTCCGCCACGAAACGCAATGCGATTTCGGGTGTGCCCGCGTGTTTGTCGCGAGACTGAAGCGCTACCATTGTTGAGATCGTCGCGATCGTCAGGCAGGCGGCCAGCGCCAGACTTCGGCGACCGCTGAGAAAGCGAACCCATGTCGGCGCCGCCAGTTCCCATTGGAATTCCGACCATTGCTCCGCCGGCATCGCCGTGTCCGCTAGCCGTGAACGCATGGCCTTGTCCACATTACGCTCGTTGCCGAAGCGGTCTGTACATTTTGAACATTGACGCAAGTGTTCGCTGACCTCGAACGTCTTGGTTTGCCCCAGTTCCGAATCCAGGTACGGACTCATCCAGCGTCGGGCCTCTTTGCAATTCATTGGGCCGCCTCCTTAATCAATCCGTGCTCAACGGCCAACGCAGCCAGTTCCTCGCGCAGTTTCATGCGCGCTCGATGCACATGCGACATCACCGTTCCAAGCGGAATGCTCAACATGGCGGCGATCTCCTTGTAGGAAAATCCTTCCAGGAGCCTGAGAAGGAAACACTGGCGTTCATCGGGGCCGAGTCGTTCCAGCGAGCGCACCAGGCGCTCATCGAGCAGTTGCATCAGCATGTCCGGCTGCTCCAGAAGTCCGGTCCAGGCACTCTCTCGTTCGATGGCTGCGTACAAATCGCAGTGCGCTTCTTCCATCGCAACTTCGCGTTGTCGGCCGGTACGCTTGTTGAGGCGAAAAATCGTGTTGACCAGAATCTGGAACATCCAGGCGCGGAAATTTGTCCCCGGCTCAAACCGCTTGAATTCGCGCCATCCCGTCATGAACGCTTCCTGAACGACGTCAGGCACCTGGTCTTCCCGCCAGACCGCACGGTGCGCGTAGCCGTAGAGGGAGTCCCTGATCGGTTCCAGCAAATCAAGAAAATCCCTGGAAGGTTTTTTTCGACCCATGACCGTTTCCCATTTCGAGGCGTCGCCTGTTTCGACGGCGACACTTGTTACATAGCTGAAGTCCTCTCGCGGTGCGAACGATTGCAGAAAAATCGCTGCGAGACGCTCTTGGCCGACAATTACCTACAACCCTCGTCCGATTTGGAGACGATTTCTGCAATTCGATGAATCGTTTTCGGAATACACCAGTCGGCGGAGCACGCAACACGAGGTACCGCGTTCGTTTTCAGAAGACCAGTCGGAGATCAGGAATTGTCGGATTCAACGCCAGCGCTTGTCACACGATGCGGTGTCATCTTCGCTTCGGAGAATCCCGCAAACACGACCTGCCGGCGACGGATCAACCCGGTCGCGATGACCGCACTTGCATCGCTTGCGATTGCGGGTGTGTACTCCGCCTACCACCGGATCGGCACGACCGCCAACGCTGATACGGTCGAGTACACGCCCAATCTCGCAGGCGGGTTTCTGGCTGTGGGCATGACCGAGGATCAACCCGGATTCATTCTGCTGTCCGCGTTGGATCGTGAAAAAATCGACGTCAAAACCACACAGTCGCTAAGCCGTCTCGCGGGTGTGCATACCGTCGTCGCGATTCGGACGCCGCGTGAATCAATGCGAACACGCCTGCGAGGCCCGCAGGTCATTGTGGTTTCGGCGGACGGTCGGATCGAGCGGCATGTCGTCGATTGGACGGTGGACGAATTCAATGCGCTTCGCGCAGCCGCAGACTGCTCATTCGAAGCGTCTTGGAAAAAGCAGCGGTGCGGAGCGCCGTTCACGGATATGCAACAGGTACTTGCGGATTGGCCTATTGAGCGCGTCCCGGAACGTGTTCTTGCCTTCTTGGTGCCTTTCAAGAATTACGGTGCGGCTCGTTGAGAGAATCGCTGGAGTCGCGTTCGACTTGTCACAAACAGTCAGGAGATTCAAGAGTCATGAGAAAATGTGTGTTTTCAGCAGTGTGTGCGTTGTTCATTTTTGGTTCGGGCGTCGTGTCAGCAGCGGCACCGCAGCCGGCATTGGACGGAAATTGCCCTGTGTGTCTCGTCAAAAAGGACAAGCTCGTGAAGGGCGATCCAAGCTTTTCGTCGGTTTTCGACGGAAAGACCTACTTGTTTCCGATGGCCAAACAGAAGCGCATGTTCGACGCGAATCCTGCGGCTTTTGTTCCCGTGCTCGGTGGTGATTGTGCTGTCTGCAAAATCGAAAAAGGCAAGCAGGTGGCCGGCAAGGCTGAGTTTCGCACGGTTCACGACGGGCGACTCTATCTCTTCCCCGGGAAAAAGCAGCAGAAAATGTTCGAGCGCAATCCGCACCGGTATGTCGATGCTGGTCTGGCGCTCGGCGGTGCTTGCCCCGTATGTCTTGTAAAGTCGGACAAGGTCGTAGTCGGCAAGCCGGAGTACGCCAGTGTGTACGACGGCGAACGTTATCTGTTTCCGGGGCCTGATCAGCAGCACATGTTCGACACGAATCCCGCCGCATTCGTCCCGGCCATGCACGGCAACTGCACCGTTTGCAAAGTGGAGAAGCGAAAGGACGTACCCGGCATCGCGGAGTTTCATTTGATGCACGACGGCCGCCTCTACCTGTTCCCGTCACAGAAACAGCTCGACATGTTCAAAGCCAACCCGGATCGGTACGCCGACGCAGACTTGGCGATGAACGGATATTGTGCTGTATGCAAGGTCGAGAAGGGCAAAGACGTCAAAGGGAGAGCCGACCTGGCCGTCGACTATCTGGGGAAGCGATACCTCTTCCCCAGCCGCATGCAGTTGGACATGTTCAAGAATAACCCCGCGAAGTATGCGGTGAATTAGGCGAAGCGGTCCAGGCCTCCGTGGGCCATGATACTACGCTCGGGAACGGTCCGAGGGGTTCGGTGGTCCGACTCCTCGGGCCGACGCCCATAGGGGGGAAGGTGCCCGGTGGGCCTATGCGGAGTACGATGGCATGCTTCCGCAGCCGAGGAACGCCATCATTGATCGCGACGGCGTTACGCGCTAAAACGGTTCTCACATGATGTGTGGAAAGGGCGGGGAAACTGATCCCCGTCACTCAACAGAAACTCGCGACCAAGGTTAAGGCTGATGGCTGGCCACCGGTATCGAGACTTGGCCTGCCGCGGCGTGCGGGCTGATGATTGAGAAAGCGTCGCGTAGACGGGAGTGAACGTGCATGACATTGGCTATTCTGATCGTGGTCGTGTTCGGGCTGGCGTACAGCAACGGTGCCAACGACAATTTCAAAGGCGTCGCAACGTTGTACGGCAGTGGAGCGGTCAGCCATCGCACCGCGCTGTCGTGGACCACGGTCGCTACACTTGCCGGAAGCGTTCTGTCGATCCTGCTGGCCGGCTCGCTGGCCAAATCCTTCACCGGAAAGGGGCTTGTCCCGCTGGAACTCACACAAAGCAGTGAGCTGTTGATTGCGGTTGCTGCCGCCGGTGCGATTACGATTTTGCTGGCGACGTTCCTGGGCATGCCGACCTCAACCACGCACGCGCTGACCGGGGCGCTGGCCGGTGTCGCCCTTGTCGTCGGTCACGGCCACGCTAATTTGGGGAAGCTGTGGGATTCCTTTTTCCTGCCGCTCCTGGTCAGCCCGATTCTCGCGATCGGCGCCGCAGCATTGCTGTACCCTTTGTTTCACCGTGCTCGGCGACGGTTCGGCATTACACGCCAAACCTGCGTTTGTGTGGGCGACACCGCACCGCAGCCCGTGCAACTAATGCGGGACGGCGCCGCCTTCGTCGCGGTCCCGGCCGGCGGTGGTCCGAGTTTCACGATCGCCTCGCGCGAGCAATGCACCGAACGCTATGATGGCCGCGTAATGGGTGTCAGCGCCCTGGCTCTGGTCAACAATACGCACGCGCTCAGCGGCATTGCGGTATGCTTTGCCCGGGCGGTAAACGACACGCCGAAAATCGCTGCGTTGCTGTTGGCTGCCGGGGCAGCCGGTGTGAGTTGGAAGCTTGGATTGGTCGCGGCTGCGATGGCGCTCGGCGGACTGTTGAATTCCAGGAAGGTCGCCGAGACAATGAGTAAGCGTATCACCGATCTGAACCCTGGGCAGGGCTTGACCGGCAATCTGATTACGGCTGCACTCGTCTTGGGCGCGTCGAGGCTGGGTGTGCCTGTTTCGACCACGCATGTATCGTGTGGTGCGATTTTTGGAATCGGCATGGCCAGCCGCAGTGCGCGGTGGGGCACGATCGCGCGAATCTTCGCGACATGGATGACGACTTTGCCGATGGGGGCGGTGCTCGGCGCTGCCATATACTGGACACTGACACGATTCGGAAGCTGACACAATGAGTGCGACGATTGCGATTCCATTGACTGTTCACAGAGACGACGGTTTCGATGCGCGCGTCGAAGCCGCTTGCGGCGAGCCGTTGCGTGCGCGGTCGATCGAAACAATGCAGGTCAACGTCGGTCTGACCTGCGACTTGGCCTGTCGCCATTGTCATGTGGAATCTTCGCCCAAACGTACAGAACAGATGGATTGGCCAACCATGCTGCACGTGTACCAGGCTGCGACACAGGCCGGCGTCAAGACGCTCGATATCACCGGCGGCGCGCCGGAAATGAATCCCAACTTCCGGCGCTTCGTGACGCTTATGCGAAGTGAGAACATCGAGGTGTTGGTGCGTACGAATCTGACGATCCTCCAGCACGAAGGATACACCGACTTGCCTGAGTTCTATCGCGACCATCGCGTTCAACTTGTAGCGTCGCTGCCGTGCTACCTCTCGGAGAACGTCGATCGGCAACGCGGCCTGCGCGTGTACGAGAACAGCATCGACGTGATCCAGCGACTGAATTCGGTCGGATACGGAATCGATCCCGACCTGACGTTGACCCTTGTTTACAATCCCGCCGGTCCGTCACTGCCGCCCGGGCAGGCCGACCTGGAACGAGACTACCGGCGCGAACTTCAGCAGCGCTTCGATGTCCGGTTCACTCAACTCCACACGATCACGAATATGCCGATAGGCCGATTCCTGCACGATCTGCGTCGTGACAGCCAAGATGAAAAATACCTGCGCCTGCTGCGTGAGTCGTTCAATCCTGAAACGCTCGATGGACTGATGTGTCGCCGGCAGATACACGTGAGCTGGGATGGGACGCTCCACGATTGCGATTTCAACTACGCTCTGGGGATGTCGACACGGAATGGGCTTCCTCGAAACATTCAGGATTTCGATGCTTCGTCGCTTGTCGACCGAAGGATCGGCACCGGCGAGCACTGCTTCGGCTGCACCGCCGGTGAGGGGTCGTCTTGCGGGGGGGCAATCGTTTGAGTGAGATACCGCGAACAACCGCAACAAGCGTCTTCGCACCGGAAACGGTTTTACGACCGACGCTGGCGAGCCGTCTGTCGGCGGCGATGCGTCGGCGCTCGGGAGCCGTCAGAAGCGTCTCAATTGTGTTGATCGTTATTGCGACGCTAGTTGTCGCTGGTCAAGCGTACAAGCGACGCGATGTACTGAAAGCCCTGTTCGGTATGGCACCGGTCACGCTTCAAGAGGCCTATCAACATCGAGCCGACGGGCCGACGTTCGACCACTCCGCGTTCGACGCCTTGCTTCGCAAACATGTCGACGCCGCCGGTTGGATTGACTACGCCGGGCTGCTCAAGGAGTCCGCAACTTTGGATGCCTACATTGCTCGACTTGGGGACGTAGCCTTCGCCGAGCTTGATCGTGATGTGAAACTCGCGTTGCTCATCAACGCCTACAACGCGTTCACGCTCCGGCTGATCCTCGATTACTATCCCATCATGACCATCAAGGACATTCCCGCCGCGAAGCGCTGGGACGCAAAACGGTGGCATCTGGGCGGAATGACGCTCAGCCTGAATCAGATCGAGCACGAGCAAATCAGGCCGAAATTCGCCGAGCCGCGCATACACTTTGCGCTGGTCTGTGCAGCGATCGGCTGCCCGAAGCTGCGCAACGAAGCTTACGATGCGTCAAAAATCGAGGAACAACTGGAAGACCAGACGCGATACGTGCATGCCCACGATCGCTGGTTTCAATATCAACCGGGCGCGAAGGAGGTTCGTTTGACGAAACTCTACGACTGGTACGGTGCGGACTTCAAGCAGGTTGCAGACTCCGTGCTTGCGTTCGCCGCGCGTTACTCCGTGCCGCTAAAAGCGTCTGTGGACAAACGAACGAAGCTGCGAATCAAATGGCTCGACTACGATTGGAAGCTCAATGACCGAAGAAACAACCGCTGATACTCTGCGCAGGGCGGCGTCGGGCGTGAGCTTCAGCGCGCGCAAGGGACCGTGATGCCGGAGAACACCGAAAAGAGTCCACTGTCATTATCGGTTCTCAGGGCGATGATCGATTCTGTCGATCGCGATGTCTTGCACCTTTTCGCGCGCCGCAATGCGTTGGTCGCCGAAGTTGCGCAATACAAACGGGTGCATGGGGTCGGCATACGCGATCATCGTCGCGAGCGGGAACTCCTGAACGATCGATGCGATCGCGCCCGTCAATTGGGCCTATCCGGCGAACTCCTCGAGAGCGTTTTTCGCCTGATCCTGCGGGGAAGTCGTGACCGGCAGGCGGCCTTAAGAGCTGAGCTTCCGATCGATTGTGAGTCACGGACGGTCGCAATCATTGGTGGGCATGGCCAAATGGGACGCTGCATGTCCACGTTGTTCGGTGATCTGGGACATGTCGTCATGATCGCCGACATGGACACGGAATTGACGATTGAGGAGGCTGCGGCCGTAGCAGATGTGGTCGTCGTGAGCGTTCCGATCGATACAACAGTGGAAACGATAAAGTGCATTGGCCCTCTCATTCGAGAGGACGCTTTGCTCATGGATGTAACATCAATCAAGGTGGCTCCCGTCAACGCGATGATGGAGTCTTGTCGCAGCAGTGTCATCGGAACCCATCCGTTGTTTGGCCCTTCCGTGCATTCGTTGCAGGGACAGCGCGTGGCGCTGTGTCGTGGGCGGGGCGATGCGTGGTTTGATTGGCTGCACCAGATGTTTTGCGCCCGAGGCTTGGTCGTATTCGAAAGCACACCGGATCAGCACGACCGAGCAATGTCCATTGTGCAGGTGCTCGTGCATTTCGCGACGGAAGTGATGGGCAGAACGCTCACGAATCTCGACGTGAACCTTCAGGAGACCTTGCAGTTTACTTCGCCGGTGTACCTGATGGAGTTGATGATGACGGCCCGTCATTTCGCGCAATCATCGAACTTGTATGCGTCGATCGAGATGTCCAACCCTGCCACCCCAGCCGTGACGGACGCCTTCGTTGAGTCGGCCAAACACCTGCAGAAAATCGTGGTCGACGAAGATCACGATGCTTTTGAACGCGTTTTCGCCGAGGTCGCAGAGTTCTTTGGCCCGCTTCGCGAGCAGGCCATGGAGCAATCCGGCTTCTTGATCGATCGTCTTGTGGAACGAATGTAGGAGCGGGCGGCGGCACGGTCCACCCTTTCGACTTTGCTGCCCCGTTTGAATAGGACAATGCTCTGATTCGAGAATTTCAACCATGATTGGACGCTGAATGACGCCAGGAACAAGCGCCGATGCGCCTCGAATATCAGTAATCATCCCCGCGCTCAACGAAGAGGCCACGATTGTCGCGGCGATCCGGTCCGCGCACGGGAACGCAATCGAAGTCATCGTCGTGGATGGCGGCAGCACGGACCGAACGGTGAGATTTGCGCTCGATGCTGGTGCCAAGGTCATGCGCGCTCAACGTGGTCGCGCGCAGCAGATGAACGCCGGGGCCGCAATCGCCCGCGGCGAGGTTCTCCTGTTCCTGCACGCTGACACGACGCTTCCGCAGGACTTCGACGAGGCTGTTCTTCGGGACATCAAGCAGCCGAACGTAGTCGCGTGCGCGTTTCGGTTGTCGATCGAAGCCGAGGGGCGGTCCTTCAGGCTCATCGAAAGAGCGGCAAATATTCGAAGTCGCATCTTTCAATTGCCTTACGGCGATCAGGCTCTTTTCATCAGGGCCGAGGTTTTCGAAAAAATCGGGGGATTTCCTAATTTGCCGATTATGGAGGACTACGCATTGATACGGTACTTGCGGCGTGCAGGTCGAATTGCCGTCTCGCCGCTGGCGGTGGTGACGTCGCCTCGCCGTTGGATTGTCCGTGGCATTTGGCAGACAACTGTTGTTAACCAGGTGTGCATCGTGGCGTACTGGCTTGGCATCTCACTGGCGCGCATCGCGCAGTGGCGAGTCGGCAGAGGCCCCGCGATGGTGCGTACGCAGCGGACAGGTTTGAATTTGCACCGAATGGTGATTAAGGAACAAGTGTTATGACACAAGAAGGACACGAAAATACGAGTCACGGGCAGGAATCGACGCCCGTGGATACCGGGGCCGGTGCTTCATGCGCGTGCGCACCGCGAACATTCGGTCAGCGCGCGGGCGTTGTCAGCCTGTCGATCGTGATCCTGCTGTTCGCGGTCTACATCGCCGACGAAACGCTGGGGCCATTTGAATTCCTGGATCCCCTGATGCCTTTCGCACGCCACTCAAGCAAGTTTCATTCCCGCCCGATTGTCGAGCGCGACGGACGCAGGCTGCTGTGGGCGCGCGATGCAGGCGAGGATCATAGTGAAGAGTGGTTCGACGTGACGGAATCCAAGATCGATCCGGAACGCTTCCAGTACGGAATAGGCAAAGACAAAATCCCGTCCATCGACGAGCCGCAATTCGTCGACGCCGATGACGCGCGTTTGATCGATGCCGGAATCGACGACGACACGCGGGTCATTGGCTTCGCACACGCCGGCGATGCAAGGGCTTACCCGCTCGACATTCTTGATCGACACGAACTCGTCAACGACGTCGTGGGCGGAAAGCCCGTCACCGTGGGCTGGTGACCGCTCGACCAACTGTCCGTAGTTTACGGACGCGAGATCGACGGCAGAGTGGTTACGTTTGGCACGACCGGCTACACAATGAATAACATCTTTGTGCTCTACGATCGCGGTGGCGAATCAGTATGGTACCCGACGGGTCCGAAGCACCTGGAAGCTACTTCCGGAGCCAAACGAGGTGCGCGTATCGAGTTCCTCGACAATCCAACCCCCATGCCGCTGAGCGAGTGGCGGGAAGCTCATCCAACAACGACGGTGCTCCTGCCCGATTAGCACGGACATCGATCGAAACACGTCAGCCCGCCCCCGGCCGGGCGTTCCTACCCTGATTCTCCCGAATTGGGGCCTTTTTTGCATTGACCAAGGCCTATCGTTAGACTGGGCACGGCCCTTGCCGTCGCCGGTTTCGCGCCGCGGTGGGGTGTCGGGGGCGGGGAAGAAAAAAGGGGTTTCAAAGATGTTCTTGCAACAGCGCGTAAGCCGTTCGGCGTGGCGCGTCGAATCGGTACTGGTTCTTATTGTGTCAGCCTGCCTGGCTGAATTCGCCGCCGCCGGTCACGAATCGGTGGCCAACGCACCCGCCGAGTCGATTACCCACGCCAACGGGAAGCTGTACTGGAGCGTCGCACCAGGCCCCGACTGCTTCGGAGGCTTCTCACCGGGACGGATCGACAGGAAGTCCTCCGGCACGAGTGGTTCTGTTTTGACGATCCTTCAAGGCTCGCTGTGTGGGCCGAACGCGAGGCTGCTGCGTAACGACGGGGCGTATGTCTATTTCGTCGATGTAGCCCCCAGCCCCGACGTCATCAAACGCCTGTGGATTGGTGGCGGCGAAGTTGAAACGCTCGCGACCGCTTCCGGCGCGGTCACCGATCTCGAGGTGGACAGAACGCGCATCTGGTGGGTGGACGGCCAAGGCATCCGCTACGCTCCCAAAGACGGCGGAGCGCCGACCCTCTACCGGGGGCACGCCCTCTTCGCCACGATCAGCGAAATCGCCATGACCAGATACGAGTTTGGAAGCGTGTTCTGGCTTGTAGGAGTTCCGGGCAACACCCAGATCATTAGCCGGCGATCCAAGACATCTACCGATGTACCCGCAAACATCACGCCGGCGCTCACAGCCCCCGTCCATCTCACGGTAAACGGTGGGCAGTACCATGACGAAGAATTCGTGTTTTGGGCAGAGGGCGACGGTGACATCCGCCGCGTGCGCAACGACGGTGCGGGGCTGGCTACGTTGTACAACAATGCAGGCAACCCAAGCGTGCTGGGCATGGTGGTGGACGACGACAACGTCTACTGGGCACAATCGACCGGCCCACCCAACGGGCTGGTTCAGCGTGTATCGAGATTAGGGGGCGGGGTGACGCCCATGGCCGGCAACCTCAACGTACCCAGATCACTGATTCAAAGTGACGATTACGTCTATTTCACCGATTCAGCCGGTGTTTTCCGCGTGCCGAAAGACGCAGCCAAAGCGCTGCCGGACCTGAGTTGGGCGGGCTTGGAAGTGACGCAGGTGGTTCAAACCATCCCGACGGACCCCGACATCACGCTTGTCGCGGGCAAGCCAACGGTCGTTCGGGCGTTTCCCACATCCACACAGGATCGTTCGGTGGTTTTTGCCGAGCTTCGCGGTACGCGCTCCGGAGTCCCGCTGCCCGGGTCGCCTTTGCGTGCCCGACGCGAAACCCTCCCCGTCAGCGCCGGCGCGGGCGTCGATCGAGACACACGCGACGTGTTCGAGTTTCGCCTGCCGCCTGAGTGGCGATCCGGTACCGTTTCACTACAGGCAGTGATTAACCCCAATCGCGCGACACCGGAGTCCAACACGGGAAACAACATCACCAGCCGCGTGGTCACGTTCGCGGCCGGCGGGCCGACGTGTGTTTTCGCTATTCCAATTTCCACTGACGGCGGTGTTTATCGGGCGTCGGACCCCGGTTTCTGGGAGATCATCGACCGTTTTGAGTCCGTGTGGCCTGTGGCGGAAGTCCGGGTCAACGCGACCGATTTCGTGCTTGAAGAGCTGGAATGCTGCAAATTCGCTGGCCCAATTCCGTACCCTTACCTCGACTCATTTGAATACGACGACGATGAAGATGTGATTCTCGTCACGATTCTGACTTTCCAGTGGTTCACGCAATTTCCCTTTTCATGCGGTTTCAACGAATTTTACATGGGGATGATCGATCCATCCGCCGCGGGCGGACCGGGTGGGATGGCCTACAGACCGGGGCGGACTTCTTTTGTCAAGATGAACAGTGGAGGGTGGGGGCCGCAGTACAATCGCCCCCGCGCCGGAGGGGTGATAGCCCAGGAGCTGGCACACAACAAAAATCGACAGCACGTCAGTTGTGGCTGCCCGCCCAACATCGACCTCGATTATCCCCATTGTGACGGTACCGAATGCTGCGACGATCCCTGCGAAGACGATCCGCCGCCTCTGTGCAATGCGATCGGGCCGGTGGAATCCGAGACCGGGCTGTGGGGTTATGACCTCATCAGTAACACCGCGATTCCGCCTATGGCTTCGCGCGACTTCTTGTCCTACTGCGGCCCGCGGTGGGTTTCGGATTATACGTGGGAGGCGTTGGTGGCACCGTTCCCTTTGACGGCGCCATCGCCTGACGCACCATCCGAACGAACACGCGTACCGCAGTCGGCTGAGAGCAGCGTCGGCGCGTGCGGCCCCGACGCGGGCGGCTGCTGCGCGGGCAACGGTACTCCCGGCTGCGAAAACGACGCTTGCTGTAATGCCGTGTGTGGGATGGACCCGTTCTGCTGCGATACGTTTTGGGACGCGACCTGCGCGGACATCGCGGGGTTGTTGTGCCCGGGATGCGGTGCTGATAATTGTGGAACCGCGGGGGCGGGCAGTTGCTGCGCGGAGAACGGAAGCCCTGGCTGCGACGACAGCGCGTGCTGCGACGCAGTATGCGAGGACGACCCCTTCTGTTGCGAGAATGAATGGGATGACATTTGTGCGGCACGGGCGATGGACCAATGCTCTGCCTGCGCCGATCCGGGTTGCAATGAAGACGCGGGCGACTGCTGCACGCCGAACGGCTCCACGGGTTGCGACGACGACGAATGTTGTGCGGTCGTGTGCGCCTGCGATCCGTTTTGTTGCGAAACGGAGTGGGACGAAGCCTGTGCCGGCATTGGTTTCAATGGAAATGGCTGCGGAGCCGAACTCCTGTGCAATACCTGCTTCGAAGACAGTGGAGACATGCTGACCATCGTCGGTCTGGCGAAGCCGAGTGAGAATACAGCCGAGATTGTCCTCGCCTTCCGAGCACCGGACGGGTTCCTCGCTGTCGATGACCCCGTGCTTTCCAGCGACGAAAGCGCGACGTTCGCGCAGGGTGGATACGACATCGAGCTATTCGATGCGGCGGGCGCGCTGCTTACATCGCAGCCGGTTCAGATGCGCGAAAACTCCGCGCACGATAGAACGCGTACGGAAGCATTCACCGCCCACTTGCCCTTCGATCCTGCCACGGCGACCGTGCGTATCATGCAGGGCGGTGAGTCCCTGGCCCAGCGAACGGTTACGCCCAACGCGCCGACGGTAATCATCAGCGCACCGGAGTTCGGATCGTTCCAGTCGCCGAGCCTGACCGTGCAGTGGGAAGGGTCGGACGCCGACGGCGACGTGCTGGTTTATTCCATCCAGTACAGTCCTGACAACGGCACAACGTGGCATCCAATAACCCCGGCCCACCCGGACAACGGGACGGGCGTGAACACGTTGACGGTCAACGACGTCAATTCTCTGAACATCCCCGGGTCGGCATCGCTCGATTTTCCGGGCACGTCGCGGATTCGCATCGTCGCGAGCGACGGGGTCAATACCTCAATGGCGATAAGCAAGCGGTTCCGCCTTCCTCTTCACGCTCCGTCGGCCATCATCGCAAGCCCGCGAGATGGTGCCCGGTTCGTCCACAACGAGATGATCGTGCTTCGCGGCCGAGGTTACGACGCGGAGGACGGCACGCTCGGCGACTCGGGGTTGGCGTGGAGTGTCAGCGGACGCGGCGCCGTCGGAGTCGGGCGGGATGTCTCCATCGAGGGGCTGGCGCCGGGTTCCTACACCGTCACGCTTACCGCCACCGACTCCGATCAGCAGGCGGGTTCAACATCCGTCAATATTCTCGTGGGCGATGCGCCGATAGAGACCAGCGATTGCTGCGAAGGAAACGGTTCACCCGGCTGCGAGGATGCCGTCTGCCGCGCGGCTGTCTGCGCCTGCGACCCCTTCTGCTGTGACACGGAGTGGGACGACGCCTGCGCCGGAACGGGTTTTGTAGTCGATTGCGGCGCGGAGGTTCTCTGTCACGATCTGTGCAGCGGCGGGCCGGCCGCCGACGCGGACGACGACGGCGTGGCTGATTCCGTCGACAACTGCGTCAACGATGCGAACACGACCCAAACCGACGGCGACGAAGACGGTGTTGGGGACGATTGCGACAATTGCCCCAGCCTGAGTAACCCGACGCAGGCTGACGCCGATGGCGACAACGTCGGCGACGCGTGTGACCTCTGCCCGATGTCTGCCAACGACGAAAACGATCCCGACGGCGATGGCGTTTGTTTCAACGACAATTGCTCCGAGGTGCCCAATGCGAATCAGGCGGACAGCGACGGCGACGGGGTCGGCGATGCCTGCGACAATTGCACGTCTGAGCACAACCCAGGCCAAGGCGATTGCGACAGCGACGGCATCGGTGACGCTTGCGAAATCGCCGCCAACTCAGCCCTCGACTGTAACGACAACACCGTACCGGACGATTGCGACATCGCGTTCCACGCATCCCAGGATGCCAACAAGAACGCCGTGCCCGATGAGTGCGAGTGTCCCGGAAAGGTCGATGGCACGGTGAACCTGAACAATTTCGCGACGTTCCGCGCCTGCGTGACCGCCCCCAACGGCGCGATTGCGGCTGATTGCGAATGTTTCGATTACGACGGAGACAACGACGTTGATTTCGCGGACTTCGCCGCGCTGCAACTGATTTTCACAGGCTGATCGCCGTGTCCGTTACCGTCGAAGCATCAGGAAGCGTCTGGATGTACATCCGGGCTTGCGGGTGGCGCCTCGTCTGATGCGTCTCCGGCATGGGCGATCGGCAGAAAGACATGAACACTCGTGCCGACCTGCACCTCACTCTCTATGTGAATGAGGCCGTTGGCGTGACGGACGGCTGAATAAACGATAGCCAACCCCATACCTCGAACCGTGTCGGATTGCTTCGATCGGGTCGAAAACAAGGGTTCGAAGACTCGTTTCTTCACGCTGTCCGGCATCCCCATGCCCGTGTCGGCGACGACGAGTTTGGCGAAACGTTGTGGGCCGTCTTTCCTGAGCGGATGAACCGCCGTTGCTTCCGCGACGTTGATCGTCAACGTCCCGCCGTCGGGCATGGCTTCGCACGCGTTGCCGACGAGATTCAACACGATCTGTGTGAGCTGGTCCTTGTCGATCAGCACGCAGAGATTACGGTCCAGTTCTGTCTGAACGCTCAACTGTGCCAGCCTGTCTTCATCCAGGGATGACAGAATAAGCTCAATCGTTTCACTTAAGTTCACAATCTGCGGTCGGCCGACCCCGCTTGCCGAAAAGCGCAGCAACCGGTTTGCCAGACTCGCAGCCTGACCGCAGGCGGCGGTGGCTGTGTCGAATCGACTGCGGGCCTGCTCCGTCTCCGCTTCCGAGGCAGCCAGCGACAATGTGCTCATCGCGCTGTTGAGCAGATTCTTGAAGTCATGGGCGATTCCTCTGGCGAAGGTCTCCGTCGCCTCGATCGCGTCCGCCCGACGTGCGAGTTTCTCAAGCCGATTTCTTTCGGTCACGTCACGAAGGGAAATCGCCACAAAATTCAATCCGGAATAGGCGACGGGATAGGCAACTACATCGACCGAGCGTTCTTCGCCGTCCCGACGAGACAGGACAACGTCATTGGCGCGAACCGCGCGTTTGTCGTTGGCCACGCGCTCGATGAGATGGTTCCAGTTCAAGGTCGATGACCGCCCGTTCGCCCACGCCGATTGAATGTGTTGGCCTGATACTTTGACGGCGCTGATTCCCAGCACGTCGGAATCGGAATCCCGGCATTCCACGACAGTGCCGGCTGCATCGCAGATGATGATGGCGTCTCGGAGGTTCTCAAAGAGCGACCGGTACTTTGCTTGTGTCGCCTGCACCGATTCAGCCATCTCGTTCAAGGCCGTGGCGAACAGCCCGAGTTCGTCTCCGGTGTCCAGTTTGACGCGGTGGGCAAGGTTGCCTTGGGCGAATTCCTGCGTCGCGCGCTTGAGCGTGACGACAGGGTCCAGAAACCAGCGTCGCAGCAATCGCATACCCACAAGCACGAAGATGATGCACGATCCGCCGATGATCGCCACGATCTCGATGATTCGGTTGCTGGTCGCGAGAACACGATCCACGGATCGCTGGCGATCTTGCTCCAGGCGCCGCTTTTCGGCGGTGAGTTGAGTATCCAGCTTCGCACGAAGCTCTTCGTCCACACGCAGGTGCAGGCGAGAGAATGCTTTGTCGTGTTCGCCGTTCCGGAAGTCGGTAAGGCAGGAAGAAAGTTCCGATTCAAACGCGCGAACTATGTCTAACAGTTGTTCGCTGTTCTGTTCCGCACCGATGTGGCTTGAGTACCTTGCCGCTTCCTTGAGACGTGCAAAGTAGGCGTCGCGTTCGGCGTGGTACGATGCGTCAGGTTCCCGTCGGCCTGCGAGAACATCGTGCAGCGCGATGACCTGCCGATGCCCATCGATCCGCACCTGATCGATCAGCAGGGACTCGTCGACGATCTGTTCGAGGCTGCTGACCGAACGATAGATGTAGAGCTGCACGCCGTAGATCGTGATTCCTGATACACCAACCGAAAACGTCGCGAACGCGATATGAAGAAGGGCTAGCTTGTTGCGTAGGCTCATGGTGTGAAGGGAAAACCGCGATTACTGACCGAATTGAGCTTGAAAGCCCCAGTTCCACGTCTCTTTTTCAGGGTGTTCGCTCGAAAGGACGTGGCCGCCGACAAATGCAACATTGGTACGTCCGGAGTGGCGACGGGATGGCATCCAATAGCGGCCGTCGGCGTAGGGTCCGTCTTCGCCCAAACGCGGTGGGGCGGTGTAGAAGGGCTCGATGTTCCGTCGCGTTGCTTCCTCGCCGTCCACGTCCATTAACAGCGGTACGTACGGATGATCGAGCACGTTTGAGCGCAACTGCGTGCCAGCCACTGGTGACAGAAGGGAGGCGGAACCCCACGGAACGACCGATCGGTACAGCCGCATGTTGACGGCGATTGAAACACCCTCAGGCGGTTCGATCGCTTCGTTGCCACACGGCAATCCTCTTTTCTTAGTCAATTGTGCAGTCCCGGCGGTACACATCATCAACTCGTCCCGCACCGACAGTGTTCCGCTCGATTCGTCCGCCAAATCCCAGAATTCATCGAGGCGATAGAGGTGATCCTGATAGTCGTTGATCTGAAAACGTCCGCGACCAAGCCGCTCGCTGTCGCCCTGGCCGAACTGCGATTGCCCGCTCGCGAAGAATTGAAAATCCATGACGACGGCTCGCATGTTCGATGAGCATTTCATCTGCTTCATTGCACTGCGCGCGTGGCTGATGGCCGGGGACAGAATCCCCAAAAGCAACGCGATGATTGAGATAACGACGAGCAGTTCGACAAGCGTCACCCCAGGCGCACGCACCCCCCGGCGACGCAATCGGTAGCCACCGAGCCGCTGGACGGATTTGGATTTGCAACGAGCCGCCATTCCCCTTGATCGTCTCCCGTTACATTATCGCAGATTCACTTCATTTTGTCGCGGAGATATTTCTCCCCTCACGGCCCCGTTCGAACCGCGTGGAACATCTTAACATCGAACAGGTCCACGTCGCCATCCCCGTCGAGGTCGGCGTGGGCACAAAGCGAGTTGATGTAGGCTCCATCAGAACCGGTGAAACAAAGCTGCACTTTAGCGAAGTCGGCTCGGTCTACGTCGCCGTCACCATCGTGATCGCCACGGTTGTCAACCAGCAAAACGTCGATTTCGTCAACCTGGCCGTCGTTCGAGACGTCAAAAACGCTAAAATCGTACGCGAAATTGCCGAGCGTTACGATTCCGTCGGCGACACCGTCGTCAAGATCACGCGATTCGACGAAACTCTCGATCTGCTCGCGATCGTCGCTGTTGTTTTCGTTTTCACCGTTTACATCGCCACGCAGGACGTTCGGAAAACTGTCCGTCCAGATGAAAATTTCTCCGATGTTGGCTGGCTGAGTGTAACTCGATCCGACGAGGGCGGTTATGTGCCAGTTTTGAGGGTCAAGGGCCGGTTCGATGTCCTCCTGGTCCCAATCGTTGATGATATCCTCTTCCGGCAAACCGGTGGGAAACATTTCCAAAAATTCGGCGCTGAGCGCAAGATCGCTAAGCCCTTCCTCAATCGACGTCTGATCGGCGGACGATTGGTTGATCGGTTCCACGGCCACGCCCAAAACGGCGGCTGCGCCGGCGTTTCTTGTTGGAAAGACCAGGCTGACTGTTGTCGTGTTCGATTCCAGGGAGTGTGCGAACCGCAGAACGGAAATTGGGGCATATTCCCCAGCCACCGCTCCACCCTTGATGAAACTGAACGGTTCGAATCCGTGGGCACGGTGAAACCACCGCGAACGGATGACCCAGGTTTCGCCCTCGCCGAATTCGGCATCCTGATTGCCGTCCACCTTCGTGATTTGGTCGTATTGGCAGCCGCGTTGGATCAACGCTAGGTGAAATTCCTCACCGTGCCTTTCAACGTAGGGAGGCGTCGTAAAATCACCATCGAATGCCGAAGCATCCAGCGCAATACGCTCGTCGAACTCGTCTTCCTCCATTGGGACACCACCAAACCGCGCGACGTTCCCCAGAAAGCGATATTGCGGAGCTTCGATCTCTCCACCGGTCTCGTCTTCATCGTCCATGTCGATTTCAACGAAACCGAACACGGGGTGGTCGCCGAATTCAAAGGGTGTGAAAAACTCCGGGTCGAGGCATCCCGGTGGATTAACCAGGCCCGCGAAATGCAGGTCTAGCCTGACGAATAATCCCGCATCCCCGAAAGATCCCGAGAACAGATCGACTGTTGGGGTGTCTGCGTTCCAATGTCCCGCCACGATTTTAATCAAGTCGGGCGGAAGATGGGCAACCGTATCCATCGGGGTTTGGCCACCGAGGTCCGTTCGCCGAATCACCCAGTCGCAGGCTGGGTCAACGATCTCGACCACTTCGGAACCGGCCTTGGTCGCACCGGTGCACAGGAGCGAAATCATCGCTGCGGCAACGATTTTCAGATCAAGTGTCACTGAATCCTCTGCCTGCTCCAGTTTCCTCCGGGTCCAGTTCCGAGAGGATGTACCCGATGCCTCTCAACGTGTGTATGATCTGGGGTTTGCCCAGCTTGTTGCGGAGGTAGTTGGTGTAAACGCGCAAAACGCCGACCTCGTAGTATTCCGTGTCGCCCCAGACATCCTGGACGATCTGTTTTTGGGTTAGAGGCTCCTCGGGGTGACACATGAAATAGGCAAGCAAGTCCAATTCTCGCGTTGACAGTTCCGCCTCCTTGTCACGACGGCGAACGCGACGCGTCACCAGGTTCAATTCGATGTCGCAATAGGTCAGCAGGTGCGTGTGCGCGGGCCTCGCACGCCGTAGAACAGCCTTGAGCCGCGCATACAATTCATCGACCGAGAACGGTTTGCAAAGGTAATCGTCGGCTCCAACGCTCAAACCCTTCACGCGATCGTCCACGCCATCGACGGCTGTCACCATAATAATAGGCGTGTCGATCCCGGATTTCCGGCAGTAACGCGCAAGTTCCAGTCCACTTCCATCAGGCAGGCAAAGGTCCAATACGATCGCGTCCATGTGCCTGCCTGAGTCGAGGATGGCTTTGCCTCGCTCGATGGACGAAGTGTGATGCACGATGATGTTTTCCCGCCCCAGCCTTTCGCGCACTGCCTCGATGACTGATGGGTCGTCTTCGACCATCAGGACATGGCACGGCTGAACGGGGTTGTCAGCTTTGGTTTGCATTTCCGTGTTGGCGTACGGTCTCATTTTTCGTTACCAAAGTCACCCGCATCGAGCACGGTTCACGCGAAATAGTTGGCCGTCATGCGCGCGTTTGCTTGGCTTGCCCACGGCTCGATTTCCGTGGCAAACGTAAACAACCATTATGGCAGAAACGAGGGTTTTTCGGCTGAAAATTGTCATCAACCATCCTCAGGAACGCATGATCGCGGGGCGACGTCCGATATGTGCGGAACCGTCAACCCGCGATCCATGCGAGCCGCTATTTTTCTCTACCGCCGCGAAAACACTCCGCCGCTCTCAGGAGCAGAATGGGGGCAGCGGGGGCGGCGGATCTTCGTCCTCAATCTCCTCTTCCTCCTCAGACTCGGGTTCGGGTTCCGGTTCAGGCTCGGTCGGGACGTTGAGGCGTACAATCGTCACGGTTGGAAACGCTGCCTCGACCGGCAGGCGCACTTCCACAGCCATGCCGGGCACCAAGGCGTCGTAGGTGGTCCACATACCCGTCGCGACGTCGAAGTAAGTGGTTTCCGAACTTGTATAGAACGACACGCCGAGCATGGCGAACCCTGCCGGCCCGGTACCCTGAACTCGTCCCGCAACGCGGACCTGGTTTTCGGTGTCCTCGACGTTGATTTCCTTGGCGTCGAACCCACCGGCACTGTTCAACTGACCGTCAATGACGATCCAATCCCCGAGAGACAGGTCGGCTAGCGAATTGATCCCGTTGGAATACTCGGTCTTGGCTGTCACACCGTAGACCAGGTTGCCGACGGAAACCGTCTGCGCATCCACGGCCATCACCGGCCCACGGATGTCTGCGAGACTGCCGACCGGTAGGGTGAGATCAATATCAGAAGCCATTGTCGGCACCACGCGAACCTGGCTCGCACCAGACACCGAGATGCCACTCGGCGCACCCTTGCTGTCGACGCGTGCCCACAGAGCGAAGGCCTCATCCCGCATGAAAGTTTCGGGTGCGACGAGAAATTCGTCGACACCGTTGGCGTTCAGTCTCGCCTTTGCAATGACAGAAATGCTGGCCGTTGTGGAACCACATTCGTAGAGAAAAACCCGGTAGATTGCATTGGGCTGCCCCTCGACGCGGATGAGATTGGGGTCCATCTCGCCCATGAATACTTGGACAGGATAAGGGCCGCCGGGGTTGTTGTTGACAATCAACGTAGCATCCGGCTTGTTGGTCGACACATTGAAGTCAAAGCAACTACTGATTTCGGCCTTGAGCACAGGCGCGTTCGCAGAGCCCTGAATGTTGCTTGCCATTTGGGCCATCGCACTGCACGAAGCAACGGCGAAGCAAAGTGCGGCCAGGGTCGAGCGGTTTCCGTTCATAATTGTATCTCCTGCGTTAATGTTTCGGGTCTGACACAGGAATATGGGCTGCGAAACATCAATGGAAGAAGAATTAGGCTGATCTTATATGGACGCCGCCAGTACTCGATGAAAACATCTACACGATCGCAGGGTGACGTTTCTTCACGAGTATCGTACCGGCTGTGAGCAGGAGCAGGGTCATCACAACGAGGCCCCATTCCGAAACGGTGGGAATGTTGCCGGTGCTCGCGACCGCGACGAAGTGTGTTCCGTCATCCAGATTGACCCAGCCGTCGTTTTCACTCCACGCCCATCCACGGAGCCTTCCTGCACCGGAATCGAACCGTGGCCTGTTGGGGTCCGCAGCGCTCGCCCAGCCGAAATTCAGCCAGCCGATGTTTTCACCCCATGCGAAACCGCTCAGGTCGCCGTTTGGAGCCATGTTTACGCCGAAATTTGCACCGTCTGTATTGGCATAAGGCCCGGGGCCGTTGCCGACATTTATCCAGCCGCCGTTCTCCGCCCAGATCGACCCGGATAGAGATGCTGCACCGACGACGACTCCATTGGCCGTCCCGTTGGCGTCGCGCCAGTTCGTCCAGCCTATGTTCTCAGACCACGCATTCTTTTGGGCGTCGTCGATATTGGATTGCCCCAGTAATGGGGTAGCCAATACGGCGACGGATAGGATTTCAGACATTATTCTTAATCGCATCGTCTTACCCTCGCCTCCTTACTAGTAAGAGAAGTTGGCCCAGGGGCTGGTCGAAACGATTGTGCCGGTCAGAGTCTCAATTGGTCCGATCGTCTGGATGCCCAGAATGGAGTAATTGTCCGTGGCGGGGATACCGTTTCCGCTCGCGGTATTCTTGATGATGATGTTGCCGGCGGCGTCTACGTCAATACCGCGCAGATTTCGTGTGACATTGTTTGCCTCTATGCGCGTGTCGCCCGTTCCCAGGGCGGACACGATGATGTGAATACCGGCTGCCCCGCTTTGTTCGCAGTTGTTGTTCAGGACATTTGCGCCAAAGGACACGACGATTCCGTCGCCTCCGTTCTTGCTGGTGCTGCAATTCGCAATCGTCGAACCCGGACCGGCTTGAATTCCGTCGTCGCTGTTGCTGAATGCGGAACACCCGATTACGACGCTGCTGGGCCCGACTTGAATTCCGTCGTCGACGCTCAGGTAGCCCGAGCATCGTGTAACTGTTGTGTTTTCGTCGCCCTGAATGCCGTCGTCGCCGTTGTCGTATGCGGCGCAGTCGGTAATAGCCGAGCCTGCGAGCGATTGAATGCCGTCAAGTGCGTTGCCGGAAGCGGTACAGCCGATCACACTGCATCCGAAATCGGTTTCAATGCCGTCGTTCAGGTTGGCTTTCGCGGTGCAGTTGCGGACTGTACTTCCTTCGTCAACATCGATTCCGTCGCTGCCGTTGGCGGTGGCTGTACAGCCGGTGACGATGCTGCCTTTGCCTGCGCGGATGCCATCGAGGAGGTTGCTGGACGCGTTCACGTTTCGGATCGAGACACCGAGCGCGTTGCGTGCGTCGACTCCGTAGCCGTTCGTCGTCCCGTTACCCCATCCGCGGATCGAGCCGTTTGCAATCGTGATGTTGCTGGCCGCCAGCTGTGAGACAAGAAGGCCGTCCAGTGAGCCGGCCACGCCGATCAGCGCGAAGCCTTCAAGGTCCACGGTCACATCATTCGCGGCGATCTCGATCCCCATCATGCCGCTCACTCCGGCAATATTATTTCTCAAAACGTAGGCACCGGGTTGCGTGATTTTGAACAGGGAGTCGACATCACCGGGTGTCGTCGATGTGAGAATGGGCGTCTTGCCCGTCGGGGCGATGGGGCCCGGTGGCGGATTCAGATCGCCTGCAAAAGCTGTTGTTGCCAGAGACAAAATCGCGAGTCGGCCCGCGACGCCCCATACTGTGTGTACTCGATTCATCATTGGAAAACCCTCCTTGTTTGGGAAAACTGTGTGTCGTGTTTAGTTGGACCCTGTGAACAGTCGCATGAACGCGCCGAAGTCGAGCAAATCGACATCACCGTCGGCGTCTGCGTCGAAAGTCCCGCACTGCGGGGGAACGGCTTGATTCGGCCCCAGGGTGCATGCGGACAGGAATGCAAAGTCAATGAGATCGACGTCTGAATCACAATCGCTGTCGCCATTGGTACTGATGCAATTGACCGGATTCAGGTTGAATACTTCAAGTGTGTCGATCGTGCCGTTGCCACTTCCATCGATGATAATGACCGCTGAGATGGACTTGATGCCCATACGCTCGTGCAAATTGTCAAGATCGAAGTAGATGATGGACGCGACATTAGGCCCCGGCAGAATCTCAAGCGTGTCGATATCTGCGCCCTGACGCCCGCCGGTATAGCTCAGGAAAACGAATTCACCCGGTATCAGTGTCGATGTCGGCTCGAGGTCTTCGACTTGCACGAGCACACCGAAGTCGTCCGTCGCGCCGCTCTCGATCGAACTGTCAGGCCGAACATTGGTCTCAACGATCGCAAGCTCAAACGTGCGGTCGGTCAGCACGTTGGTCAGTCCGGAACGCGGATCGCCGACGAAACCGCGTGCGTCGGAGAAATGAATGGTGGCGTCCGTGGAAAAAGAACCGCCGAAAGTCTTAGTCTCGGGGATCGAGAACGACGTGGCTTTGACCGCTGATTGAAGCCCGTCAATGCTCCCGAAATAGGTCGGCTCGCCACTCTGCCATTCCGCGGACAACAACACTGTTTGCACGAGATCGAGCGTGCCGAAGGGGCCGAGGATGTTGATGTAGTCGCTCAGTTGCTCCGGCAGCAATTCCACAAGATTCAGTGTGACGTAGAGGAGGAAGCCGTTCGAAATATCGGTCGCCGGGTTGACCAGTGTGAGGGCGTTTCCGAGCGAGTCGTGGACGCGCGTTCCAAGGTTGACGGATACGAACTGCCCCAGATTGGTGGATGCAAATTCATTGAATACAACCGGGTTGAACGGCACTGGCTCCACTGCGACGAATACGGTCGTTTGAAACGGGTTGAGCTGTGCATCAAGTCCGTCAACGGGATCAAGGACGGCAACCGAGGCCGTCGCGGTCTGATTCGCGTCCGCCACCGGCGGGTCGGTGGCGATTGAATTCGTCGCCGACAGGTCGATGGTCACGGTTGTGGTGTCGCCGTGTTGCGAGCCGGGCATTGGACTCGCCGCAATGGTCGGGAATCCGAATTCCGTCCCGGAAACGTTCATCGCGCCCGGTCCCGGACCAACTGTCACCGAAGACTGCCCTACGAATTCCGTAGAGGTCGCCGCGATATCAATTGCACTCGCACCACCAACGTTCGCGCAAAGCAGACCGGGATGGCCGGTGGTTTGCTTGAGCACTTCAAACACCTGCTCTGTCGCCACCGCCACACTTAGTCTTGGCGGCGAGGTGGTAAGATTGGCTCGTCCTGGGCTTGCAAAGAAAGGCCCGTTGTTGCGAACGTGCCGATACGCGTTTAGGGCGTCTTCGATGGGGTCGTCATTGAATGCGGTGCCGGTCTCAGTGGTCTTGGGCACGTCGACGTAATGACGCGCGTACCCGTTTGCGTCCCCCGGTGCAGGCCTATTGTCATCGGATTCGTTTAACTGCGGAATTAGGCGGCTGAATGCGCCTTCGAAGGGTAGTACAGTCTCCAGATCGATGTCGTCACCGG
Organism: Phycisphaerae bacterium; assembly: GCA_029260215.1. Lineage (GTDB taxonomy): Bacteria > Planctomycetota > Phycisphaerae > UBA1845 > UBA1845 > OFTM258. The sequence continues at coordinate 84,810 of JAJDDQ010000030.1, read as the reverse complement.
TGGGGGTGTCGTAAGGTTGAGCGGTGACGACGAAGAGCGAATCGTCATTGCCCGCGAAGCCGTCCAGGAGGGCGGTCGACAACAGGCCGGCGCCGTCGATTGCGAGGAACGGGTTGGCACCGGCGACGCACAAGGCTGCGTGTTGGTCATCGCACAGTTCGACGTATCCGGACGCGTCGCGGTTGACGAGCAGGTACGCGCTCGAACCATTTTGAATTACGCCGGTCCGCGACTCGCTTGGCAGATCGATCAGGTTTTCGGCGGCCAAGTTGGGGAAGTTCAATGTTCCGCCAAAGTGCTGCCCATTGATCGCCACGAATGTAGAGTCACCCGTCGGGGCGGTGATACCGTTGTCAATCAACGCGATCCGCGTGTTTGTCGTACCCGCGAGCGCAGTGGGCGGATCATTGATGTAGTCCACCCAGCCGAGCACCAGAACGCCGCTTGTTGGACGAGCGATGGCCCCTTGTGTCAGTCCGTTGGTGGGGTTCGCGTCGATGAGCGGGAGATCGAATCGGTAATTGACTAGCCCTGTACCCGAACTGCTGCTGTCCCCTTCGACCTCGTAGAACGTCAATCGCAAAGCGTCCTTGTTCAGTGCCGGGTTCAGCGCCGTCGCATTGGGCACGTAGATTTCGATGAATTCCTGGTGCGCGTTGGATGGGTCTCGACCCACCGGGCCGTCGTTCAGGCCGGGGGGATCGAAGTAGACCTCAGTGATTATCGGATGATCGGGAATCTGTCCAGCCGCCACGACTGCAACGCATCCGACCAGCAGAAGCGAACGCATAAGATGTATTGAGTGCAATGTATTCATGCAAACCAGCCAATGGGTAATGAGAGTTATGAACGAGCGTCTATGGCTCGCCATATTTGGTCAATAATCGGGTTATCCAATTCGTCAAAGGGCTCGCCGAGTTCGTTGTTGGTAAAGAATCCCGGGTCCGAGACCCACACCGCATGTCCGTCCAGGAAGACGGAATTAACGCCTTTCTTGTGTGCAGAGCGGATCACTTTGGGCAGGTGGATGACATCGCTGAAGATAGCGATATTTCTTCGAAAGTCGGTCAACGGCCGTCCACTCAACAGATGACGTCTAGCGTACGACGCGCGCGTGTCGAACCCTTCGTTCGGAGGAAACGGGTTGTCCGAGCTGTCCTGAATATGGAACGGGTCTTTTTGAAACGGGCAATAGAGGAGTTTCACGTCGTGCAGAAGCCCTTTGTCCGTTATGAGAGGCCCGAAATTGCTCTTCCAATCGTTCCCGTCATTGATGAGGTAGTTGTATTGCCACTTTCCGTCGTCTTCTTCGTTGTTGAGCGGTTGGAATAGAGACGCGACGTCCAGCCACAAAGATTGTGCCAAGTAAATGGACCTCAGGTTTGTCTTGCAAATCGTCTCGCGCGCTGCAGCTTTGGCCCTTTTGAGCGAAGGGAGCAGGATGCTCATGAGTGTGGCCATGATCGCCACAACGACAAGCAATTCGATCAGCGTAAAAGCTGATGTCTTCTTGCGTTTGTGATGGGGGCGACGTCCGGAATAATCGGACACGCTGAATAGAATCCTTTTCCGTGACAAGGTTTCTCTCCTAATCGAGGTATCCCAAACGTTCGAGGCGTCCGATCAGTTCCACGTCGATGGACACCTCACTCGATGCCGATTCCTCACAAGGGCAGTGAAGCTGACGCCAAAATCGGTCCAACTGATGGACATGGCTTTTGAAGACCGCCGCTGTTGACTCGCGACCAGCCAGGTCGGTCGTCTCCCTCGGATCGCGCAGCATGTCGTAGAACTCGTAAGACACCTCGCGCGCGTGCGACTTGAAAAGCTGTCGCGGCGTGGCGTGGGCCGGCGCGTCGGGGGCATCGACGTCAAAAAGGCATTTGCGGTGAATCTTCCAGAATTCCGTCCGAAGCGATTGCTTGTAGCGACGCCCCGTTCGCAACTCGCAAAAAACGGGACGAGCGTGGTCTTCATCGTTGAGCAAATCACAGGTCGAATCGGTGTTTTCGACCTGGGCCATCGAAAGCAACAAGCCGCCAAGGTCAACAAGACTCACCGGTCGCGATCGCCTGACGCCTCGGCTCCCCCCCGGCACATGGGCAATCAGGGGGACATGGGTAATTTCGTCGTAAAGCGTGTGCCCGTGGCCTATCGTCCCGTGCTCCAGGAATTCATCGCCGTGGTCCGCGGTGACGACGATCGCGTAACGGTCCGATAACCCAAGCTCCTTGAGCATGCCGCGAAGTTTCTTGATTTTGCCGTCCAGCCGCCGAACCGACCCATCGTACATCTGGATCATCTGGGTAATTTCGTCGTCCGCGATCGTTCGTGTTCCCTGCTTGATCTCGCGACGGAGTTTTCCGTAATCGCGAGCGGAAAACCCGGAAAAGCAATTGGTATCGCGGTTCCCGCCGAACTCAGCCACATGACGCCTTCGCGGCTTGTAGGGCCAATGCGCTTCGAGAAAGTGAAGATAGGCAAAGTTGCGAGACCCGGTGTCGCGCGTGAGCCAGGCTTTTAGTTCGCTCAGGATGCGGTCCGCACGTCCGGCACAAGCGTCATAATGCTCAAAGCCGCCGTCAAGCCCCGCAAATTCTCCCAATTGCGCATTGTTTATGAACGCCCCACACCTCCAGCCCGCCTGCGTAAGCTGGTTGGCAATCGTCGGCGCTCCGACCTTGAGCCGGTCGGTCATTGCGGCATCTCGGCCTCGCTGCCTTTTGACTCCTTCGAAGGCACCGTGCGCGCTCGGATAAAGTCCGGTGAGCATTGATGCTACGGACGGTTTGGTCCATGAGCTGGTGCTGAAGGCCTGCTCCCAAAGCACCCCCTCCGCCGCCAACACATCTATGGTAGGAGTCGTCGCGCGGTGGTATCCGTAGGCGGACACGTGGTCCGCCCGCAGGCAATCAATCACAACCAGGATGATTCCTTCAATCACGTTCCAGCCTCAGATCTCACGGTATCGGCACGCCATATCGCGGGCCGACGATCGGACACGTACGTTCTAATTCAGCGAACGCCGATCGGCGTGGATTATTAGCAATTCTTAACAATGTTTGTGGTCGCTCATCGGGCATAGCTAGGATGACCATCATGGATCAAGGTCCACCAACAACTTCCGTCATCCTAACTGTCAGCAAGTCGCGTGCCGATTGGTGGCACAATTCTTGCATGAGGGCTTCAACGCTTTCATCGTTCCGTTGAAGGCGTTCGTAAGGCGGTGGTCGGCTCGGGTATGCGTCGTCGTGATGTGAGTATTGCCGCGATGTGCGAACAAACTCGCGTTTGACATGTTGTCCAGCGGTGGAATTGAACAAAGGCGTCGGATCGTTATCCGAAAAGCACGAGATCAGCCGCCGATTGCGGGAAAGGATTCAAGATTGATTGCGAAAGCCATGCCAAACCCGACGCTGTCACGACGCGTGATGGTCTATTGCCACGACGGTATGGGGATTGGCCACTTGCGCCGCAGCACGGCGATTTGCGAGCACCTGTCGCAATCTTTCGACAGGTCTTCGTTTCTGATCGTCACTGGAACGCCCTATCTTCCCGTAGTGGGGCTTCCCCCTGGGCTTGATTACGTCAAGCTTCCAGCCATCAAGAAAAGTTCCAATGGCCGGTATTCGAGCAAGTCGCTCTCGGTGCGCATGCAGCAGCTTCTTAACTGCAGAAGGGCACTTCTTCTGGCCACGGTCAACTATTTCAAGCCTACCATTCTTCTCGTGGACAAAACGCCGGCAGGGCTTCATCGGGAGATGATACCGGTTCTCAAATGGGTCCAGCGCAATTGCCCGGACACCTTGGTTGTGTACGGAATGCGCGATATTGAGGACACGCAGGAAGTCACGCGTCGCCAATGGGAGGATGGGAGTTATGAGCAAACCCTGGAAGATTACTACGACGAGACTTGGGTATACGGTAGCAGCTCGGTGTTCGATGTCGCGGAAGAATACGGGATATCCGGGGCGACCCGCGAGCAACTGCACTACACCGGTTACCTTTCTCGAACACCATGCACGCACGAACTGCAGAAAAGGCCCGGCGATCGTCACGTTGTCGTGACGGTTGGAGGTGGTACGGACGGTGAAGACTTGATCCGTCGCTACGTCGACGATGCTGTGCATGCCGTAGCGAAGTCAGGGGGACGATCGACGATCGTGGCCGGTCCGGACGCGTCGCCGTGGATCGTGTCGTACGTTCAGCAGAAGATATCCGACCTGCCCGGAACAACAGTCTTGTCGCATGCCCAATGCATGAGCTGTCTGCTGCGTGAGGCGGATTTTGTCGTGTCTATGGGCGGGTACAACACAATGTGCGAAGTGGCGTCCTGGTCCGTGCCGACGCTCATCGTTCCACGTGTCAAGCCGCGGTACGAGCAGGCTATGCGGGCGAATTTGTGGAAGGAACTTGGGATTGTCGATGCCGTCGACCCCACCACGCTCACGTCCGAGGGGCTTACGTCTCGCGTTGTGTCGAGTTTGGATGATTCGTGGTGTCCGGACACGTCCGCGCTGGACCTCGGGGGCATGGATTTCATACGCGATCGATGTGCCGCTCATTGGAATGGAGGTCTTCGCGTTGAAGCTTCTGTATCTGTGTAGCGACATGGGCATTCGCCCTGAAGGAACGAAGGGTGCTTCCATTCACGTGCGCGCCATCACGCGCGCACTGGTCGAGTGCGGCCATACGGTCAAGGCGCTCACGCCTCACGGTTTCAACACCGCTGATGGCTTGGTGGAAGATGTTCTTCATGGGGCGTCCTGTCCATCACTGAAGATCGCCCGGAAAATGCGCGGTTGGCTGAAGGACCGTTCTCTGGCGACCACTGTGGCTGGCGAATTGCGCGCCCTTCTATTCAATGAGTGGGCGAGCAGCCACGCAACGGATTCGGTGTTGTCCTTTCGCCCGGACGCGATTATCGAGCGTCTGACTTTGCTCAGCCATGTCGGACTTGATCTTTCCGAACGGTTGGACTGCCCTCTGGTCGTGGAGGTCAACGCGCTCCTGAGTCGTGAAGCCGCTCAATTTCGTGGTCTTGCGTTGAAGGAGTTGGCGGAGGAGATAGAGCGGCGCGTATTTAGTCGGGCAGACGAAATCATCACGGTATCGAGCGCATTGGGCGATCAATTGGTGGCAGAGGGCGTATCCGCATCAAAGATTTCGGTCGTGCCGAACGGCGTGGACTTGTCTGCATTTGGTGACATGGATGGCGACTCGGTTCGGCGCGATCTTGCGTTGGGCGAGCGTTTCGTGGTCGGGTTTTTGGGCAGTCTCAAAGCATGGCATGGTGTGGACATGCTGATGTCGACCTTTGCTCGTCTTCGCGAGGCGAATCGCGATTCGTCATTGCTGATCGTCGGTACCGGTCCGATGGAGGAAGCGCTCAAGCGTCAGGCGACAGAATTGAACATAAGTGATGCGGTTCGCTTTGCCGGTGCCGTCGAGCATCGTGAAGTGCCGAATTATCTCGATGCGATGGATGTGGCTGTTGCGCCGTATCGCAATATGGAAAACTTTTATTTTTCTCCCATCAAGCTATTCGAATATATGGCCGCCGGTCGATGTGTCGTGGCTGCTCGGTGTGGCCAAATTGAGACAGTGCTGGATGGCGGTCGCCACGGGCTGCTCTTTGAGGCGGGCAATGAGAGCAGTTTGCTGGACTGTTTGCTGGAGGCTTATCAGAATTCGGATCGGCGGTGCGAATTGGGGCAATCCGCTCGCGCATGTGTTGAGGCGCGCTATACCTGGCGAGCTGCGGCGGAAGCGACGCTAAGAGCGGTGGACAGTGCCTTGAATCGCCGCGGCGTTCGGATTGAGAATGAGGGCGTCGCCGTTTCATGAAAAAAGATCGTCGAGGCAAATCCAGTTCCAAACCGCGCGTGGGATACGTATTGCGCATGTACCCCCGCTTCACGCAGACGTTCGTCGTGAACGAGATTCTCGAACTCGAGCGGCAAGGTGTTGATGTCCGGATCCTCTCGTTGCGCAAGCCGACGGACGGTCGATTTCATGCATCAATCAGCCATGTGCGCGCCCGGGCCGAGTACCTTCCGGAGTTTTGGGTCGAGGACCGGGCCAAGTCCCGTCGAACCCATTGGAATCAATTCAAGGATCGCCCAGCCGATTATCTGCGCGCATTGCGGCGGTACCGCAGTGAGGCCAGTATTGACCGAACCGATTTTATGCAGGCTGCACTGGTCTTGCGGTGGGTGCGCAAGCAGAAGCTCAAACACATCCATGTTCACTTCGGCACGCAGGAAGCGTCGGTTGCGTATCTCGCCCATCAAATGGCAGGATTATCGTACAGTCTGACGTTGCACGCATTCGACATTTTTCGCGACAATGTCGATCGTGCTTTGCTCGCGAGAAAGATCAACGCCTCGCGTTTCATCGTTACGGTCAGCGAATACAATCGCCGTTTCATGGTGGACAACCTTCCCGGTGTTGATCCCGAGAAGATTCGCGTGAACTACAACGGAATCGACCTTCATGCGTTCGATTATGTCGATACAGACCGCAGGCCGTTGACGTTGATCGGAGTGGGGCGTCTTATTGAGAAGAAGGGGTTCATTCACCTGGTTCGTGCGGTCGCGCGGCTCAAGTCTGCGGGCCTGTCCGTGCAATGCACGATTGTCGGTGACGGTCCGGAGCGAGCCGCGTTGGCTGACGGTATCAAACGGCACGATGCTGAAGATTGTGTTACGCTCGCGGGGTCTCTTCCACAAGCAGAAGTGCGCGGGTTGTTGCAGCGCAGCCATGCGTTTGTTCTGCCCTGTATTCGTGCGAAGGACGGCAATGTCGATGCGCTCCCGACTGTGCTGTTGGAGGCTATGGCGTGCGGTTGCCCATGTATCAGCACGCGATTGTCGGGCATTCCGGAAATCCTCGAAGATGGTGCGAGCGGGCTCCTGGTCGAACCGCGCGACGAATTAGCGCTTGCCGACGCGATCAAGCGGATGTGCATGGATTCCAATCTGACGGATTCGATCCGCGAGAATGGCCGGGCTCGGATGGAGTCTTTGTTTGATATTGAACGAAACGTTGATCGCATGAGGAACTGGTATCTTGATCTGCACAATCCCACAGAAGCGGCAAGGGAAGGTGCAAGTCCTTCGAAGTCGGCGGTGTGGTCTGGGGCGGTCAGTCGTGCGGGAGGGCGCATTTCATGAAGTGGCCTCGCGCATTCAGGACTAATCGCGGCAAGCTCAATCTGGGCGAGATGGACATTGTAAGGCGTCGTTTCGCTCGATACCTGAAGCCCCATTGGAAGCAAATGGCCATCGCGATGCTCGCGACGGTGGGCACGGTTCTGATGAACGTCGCCAGTCCGTGGCCTATCAAATTTGTCTTCGATCTTGTGCTTTCCGATTCGATGTCGGATTCGACCATTGGCCGATGGTTCGAGGCGGTCGCGGCAAGTCCTACGGCGGCGATGGTCGTTATCTGCGCATGCATACTGTTGATTGCCGTCGGCCAGTCCGTATTCAGTTATGTGCGTGATGTTCTTCTTGCACAGACCGGACAACAAGTGGTTGGGCGTCTTCGCCACGATATGTTTCGTCATATGCAGATGCTCTCCCCGGACGTGTTCGAGACCAAGCGTACCGGTGATTTGCTGCTTCGTCTGACCGGTGACATGCAGATGCTCCGGCAGATGCTGGTTAACGCGTGGGTCACTTTTGGCGAAAACGTGTTGACTATTGTCGTCACCGTAGCGGTGATGTTCTGGTTGAATGCATACTTGGCCATGTTTGCGGTGGGTACGATTCCATTGGTGGTCCTCTCTGCGGCCCGTATTTCCAAGCGTATTCGCAAAGCGACGAAGAGTCAGCGTGAAAAGGAAAGCGGCGTTGCGTCCGTTGCGCACGAAGTCTTGGGCGCGATGATGTTGGTTCAGGCATTTAATCGGGAAAAGATCGAACTTCAGCGCTTTTCTCGTCAGAATCGAGGCTCGATTCGCGCCGGAGTGCGCACAACTCGGCTGGAGGCCAAGCTCTTTCGCACCGTGTTTCTTGCGTCAGCCGTTGGGCTTTGTGCTGTTCTCTATTTCGGCGTGCAAGCCGTTCTGGCGGGAACAATGACTGCCGGGGATCTATTGGTTTTCGTTGCGTATGTTCGCGCCCTGAACAAGCCGATTCGCAAAATGGCCCGGCTGGCAGGTCAGTCTGCCAAGGCAACGGCATGCGGTCTTCGCATTGCGGAAATCCTATCAATCCAGCCAAGGGTTCGGGATGCGGCAGACAGCGTCGAGGCGACGGGTATCCGCGGTCGGGTAGTGTTTGACAACGTTGGATTTGCATATCCGGACGGCAACGAGGCGCTTAAGAACGTTTCGTTTGTCGTCGAACCGAATGAACGTGTGGCGATTGTCGGCCGGAGTGGTGCAGGTAAGAGCACGCTTATCAAGCTTCTGTCGCGGTTTTACGACGTCGATTGTGGCGCGATTCTGATCGACGACTTGGACATACGGCAGATCAAGATCGCGTCGCTGCGGAATCAATTCGCCGTCGTTCAACAGGGAACGGTACTTTTTGGTTTCTCGGTGGCTGAGAACATCGCGTTGGGTTGTGATGAGATCGACACTGCCGCGGTTCGGAAGGCGGCGAAGTTGGCCGGTGCGGATGACTTCATTCGTCAGCTCCCGAACGGATATCGCACGATCTTGAGCGAGCGTGGAACGAAGTTGTCGGGCGGAGAGCGTCAACGACTCGCATTGGCCCGTGCGTTTCTGCGCCGAACGCCGATTCTGATTCTGGATGAGCCTGGTACGGGCTTGGATGCTGGCTTGGAGCATTCCACGGAGACGCACCTCATATTCGACGATATTGAGCGGACGCGAATTGTGATTTGCCATGACTTTGCGACGATGGAGCGATTTGACCGGATAATAGTGATCGAGGATGGACGAGTGGTTGCCAATGGCAGCCATCGCGAATTGCTTCGGGCTTGTCCATCCTATCAGGCACTTGACTGCGCATGGAGGAAACGCCAGCGAGGAGTGGCGACAGAGGCTTATGACATTGATGCTTCAAAATCCAAACGACTGGCTTGTTGACCCGGCGTTGGGCCGCATTGGCGAGCTGCTCGCACCGGTGAATATAGCAGCGATGCTCAGGCGCACGCTATTTGCAGGTCGAGATGAGTTGCGATATTGCCGCGCTATTGAAGCTTTGTATGATCCTGGGGACCAGGTGCGGGTAGCGTATGCATTGTCGGAAACGGAAAGCATTAGCCCGCATCGCGAGTGGCCGGAAGGTGAGATATGCTATGTTCGGCTGCCTGCTCGTGAATCACAATCGCGACGTGGAGACGGTATTCAGTTGAATGGTTGCGAGGTCGAAGCGTATCGGTTCCCGAATGATCGTCGACTGCGGGGCCTGCGAAAGTTTTCCGGTCGAGATAGTGCGGCGAGTGTTTGGCAGACTTGGCTTTCCAACGATGAGCCGGCCCTTGAGTTAAAACCGGAGACGCTAAGGCGATCACTTCTCCGGTACGTGCCCGAGCAAAAATGGATCGTTCGTCTGAGCGCGACTTGCCATGATTCAGTGGCAGAGCGCGACGAAAAGCGAACCATTGCCGTACGTTCCGCCAACGTGAAAGCATGCCAGACGATCTATTCGCGGATGGTCGCCCTGCGGCGAGCCAGAAAGAACTTCGGCTCGCTATTCCGAGTCCCCAAGCCGGTCGCGTTTGACGCGCAATTGGGATTGCTTGCTGTTCGTTGGGTGTGGGGTGATACAATGCTCGATCATTTGAGATCGGGTAATGCGGAAGAGCTCATGGACCGCGTTGCGTTAGGATTGCGATCACTTCATGGCGTTCAGATCAAGGGGCTTGAGAAACGTTTCCCGGAGGACGATCTTCAGCTTTCGATTCGTGCTGCAGAGGACATTGCAGCGGTAATTCCGACATTGAATGCGGAGTCGGATGAGGTTGTCGTTCGTCTTCGGGAATCGATCCCGAATCTCGATCCGGCGGACTTCCGGACGGTGCATTACGATTTCCATTGGAACCAGGTTCGCGGCCGTGCAGACCGTTTGACACTTCTGGATTTTGAGCGATGCGCCCAAGGGGATGCGTATGCTGACATTGCGACATTCGCGACGCAAATGTCGATTTTGCACCATCGTGTAGAGTTGGGGGTGACGCAGGCAGAATGCAAAGCTTGGGCCAGGGAATTCCTAGAAACCTGGGAGCAGCAGACATGCCAAGCCATCGACCTGCCGCGTTTTCGCTGGTATTCGGCTGTGGCGTTGCTTACACTCGCGCGCGGCGTGTTGCGGCATCTTCGCCCCGATTGGAAGAGACTCGTCCAGACCTATGTGGAATTGGCCGTTGGCGTTGTGCAGCAGAGGGACGACCTTCAGATTCCAGCATGAGCATCAAGCAATCACCTTTTGAAGCATCGCCGCATTTGACGAAGTGGCTCGATTCGTCAGCTATGACCAGTGTTCTGGCAGAGAGCGTGCGTTGGCCTGACGGCGGTCACCCGGTGGACGTTGCCTTGCATCGATTCACTCCGAGGGGAGACGGCAGTGTTGACATCGAGTACGTCGTTCGATGTGAGGTGGAGGGCCAGTCTGATTACGAGGTGACAGTTTTTGCTCGAAGCCCGAGGCTGGATTCAACCTGTTTGAGGGTCTCAAGGCGGGGGCGCAGCGTGGCCGGTCAGCTTACCGGTGTGTTTGTCGATATCGAAGGAATGGACTTGACTATTCATTCGGCAGACTGCGACGAGAGTTTGCCGCGGTTTCGTGACTGCCTCGAAGCATCATACATCGCGAATCGGGTGAATGCGTTGGCCTTGAGGTCTCGCGAGTCGTGGAAAACCATCAATACGGACCAGTTGCGTAGCAGTGTTGTTTCATTCAGACGCGGTCGTCGCTTCGTGGTGCGTCTTGACGAGTATTCGCCCGAGGGTTTGGGTCGATCATGGGCTTTGAAGTGTTTCGCCGATACGCGCAGCGCACAAAAGCTTCTCCGGCACGAGCTTATTGCGAGTCGCCTGAAGAGCCGAAGCGGCGACGAACTGCGGGTTCCGCGTGTCGTCGGACATGACGCTGAGCTGAATGCTGTCGTCACTGAATGGGAAATCGGGCACTCAGCGCGGCCGTTGGAACCGGAGCACGTGGAATTCGCCGGGCGAGCGGGCGAGTCCCTGGCCATCTTCCACCAGATATCCCCTGACGGATTCCGGCCCGTTCGCGATGACCGCTATTGGTCAACAATCACGAGATGGGCGGAGATCGTTCGACACGCATACCCCGAGCTGCATAGCCAAGCCGAGTCGTCTCTGTCTTTGCTTGAAGCCGCTCGGGCGCTCATTGCATTGAATGCCCCCGTGCTGGTGCACGGTGACTTTTACGAGTCGCAGGTGGTCATATTTCCTGAGCATGCGACGATACTTGATCTGGATACGGCGGCCGTCGGGCGGCGAGAGTTGGATATTGGAAACCTCCTGGCTCATCAGTGTCTCTACAGTCTTCAGCATGATTGCTCTTCGGAGAGGTTTGCAGCCCAAGCCAATGTGATGCTGTCCGCTTACACTTCCGTAGTGGACACTATCGACGATCGTGCGCTGCGGTATTATTGGGCGGCCACACTCTTTCGAATCGGAGCGCTACATCTGTTCCGGACCAACACGAGGATATATGCAGGCGCACTTTGGCGGTGGATCGAACCGGTGCTGCGCTTTGGGCGAGACGCATTGTGGCGGCACGAATCCGGTGACGAACGGGGTGGTAGCGGAGTCTTCATTGTTCGTTCATTCAAGGAGGCGGCAGAGTGAACGCGCGTACCGCGCTTATCGCTTTTCTTGTCGCATTCTCTGCGTTCATGATTTATCGTTTCGCAGGGCCATCGGGTGATGGCGATGTAGTTGTGTCTCAGACGCGCAGCGAAAAAATCAAGCGCGTGGTAAACGCAAACAAACTGAAGACAGATAAGGACGAGTACGTGTTGTTTGCGGGAATTCGCGCCCCGTTCCCGAATGATCCATCGGGAGACGACGCTGTAAACGCTGTCCGGGAAATGGTCGAGGGAAAGAGAATCCGCATGCGCTTCGGCGACCATCAAACAGACAAGGAAGACCGCTGGGTCGCGTTCGTGTTCGTGGACGGCCAATTCGTCAACGAAGAAATCGTCAGGCAAGGACTTGCTTATGTACGCCTTAAGCGGGGCGAGCAACGATTCGAGCAGGAATTGTTGGAGGCTCAGCGTGAGGCGCGAAGCGAGCGTCGTGGCATTTGGCGAAACCGTTTCAGAAAAACGGAGGATCAATACATCGGCGACCGAAGGCACGCCTCTTTCCACCGTCCAACCTGCAACGATGTCGTGAATATCAAGCCGGGTGACGATGTGCCGTTCTCCAAGCCGGACGATGCGTTTGATGTCGGCTTCGCGCCTTGCAGCCATTGCTCACCCATTCACTGACACCGGCGCTTCATCACTGTTGGTGGGATCGACCGCAGTCGAGTTGAGATCAACGTGCCTAAGGAGTTCCCTGCCCTCTGTGCATGCTTGCTTGCTGCCGCGGTCAAGCCGGCGTGCGAAGCCGGACTGGTGTCGGTTTGCTTTGTGGTTGGCGGGGAATGACTCGAAACTTGCGGTCGGTGACGGGCCGGGATATAAGGCGATCCATGTCCAAATTCCCTTCGCAATTTTCGCGTTTTTCGGCGGTCGCGTTGCTGACGGCGGCGCTGTGCCTGCCGGGTTGTGTGCGACGCACGCTGACCATCCAAACCGAGCCGCAAGGCGCGGTCGTAACACTGAACGACGAAGCCATAGGCCCGACGCCGGTGTCGCGCGATTTCATCTGGTACGGCGACTTCGACGTTGTATTGCGCAAGGACGGATACGAAACACTCAAGGCGCACGCCGAAGTGCTCCCGCCCTGGTATCAGTGGCCGATGCTGGATTTCATCACGGATGTCCTTTGGCCGGGTGAGATACGCGACCAGCGAAGGTTTACGTTCAAGCTGGTGGAGAAGAAAGTGTGCGCACCGGACGAATTGATCCATCGGGCGGAAGCCCTGCGTGAGCGGGCGACGGCTGGTTCTTCAGGAGAGCGGTAGCCGTGTCCGCGGAGCATTTCGTCACGGTTGCGTATCTGGGGCCAGCGCGGGAATGGGCCGGGGTCGCTGCGGACAAGATTTCACTTCAAACCGGTTCTTCGCTCCATTCGGTGATCGATCGCGTTGCGGAACTTCGGCCCAAGTTGGCGGAGCGCCGGGCGATGCTGCGTTTCGCGGTGAACGATACTTACGCAGCGGATGATGTCGCGCTGGCGGACGGTGATCGCATCGGCGTCATTCCGCCGGTGTCCGGCGGTGCGCCGGATGACGTCGTTCGCCTGACCGAGTCCGTCATTTCATCCGACACAATTCGCCCCCACCTCGACGCGGAAGGCGCAGCCGGTGGTTTGACGATTTTCGAAGGCGTGACGCGTTTCGAGCGATGTGTTGAGCACGGCGACCTCGTCCGGCTGAGCTACGAAGCTTACGGCGAGATGGCTTGCAAGCAGATGCGGTTGCTGGTCGAGCGGTGTCGGGAGCGTTGGCCGATCGAGCGGTGCGCGTTGGTGCATCGCGTGGGCGACGTGGAAATCGGCGAAGCCAGCGTTGTGATCGGCGTCGCGTGCGGGCATCGGGCGGAGGCGTTCGACGCCTGCCGATTTCTGATCGACGAGTTGAAGCGGGAAGTTCCGATCTGGAAAAAGGAAGTCTGGTCGGATGGGCATACGTCGTGGGTTGATCCCACAAAGCGTGATCCCAAAGAGAAATCAGGGGGCTGACGGATGGGCAAGACGCGCGTTCAGGAATCGCAGGCGGATCGCAAGAGTCGGGCCAGGAAGGTCATGAACGGCCTGAAAAAGCTCTACCCCGACGCGGAGTGCGCGCTCAAGCACAAGAGTGCGTTGCAGCTCCTGGTCGCGACGATTCTGTCGGCCCAATCGACGGACGAGACGGTGAACAAGGTTGCGCCGATTCTGTTCAAGCGGTTTCCGACCGCAGCCGACATCGCGTCGGCCGATCTGAGCGAGCTTGAGGAAATCGTCCACGCGACCGGGTTTTTCCGGCAAAAAGCCAAGAATATTCAAAAAGCCTGCGCGATAATGGTCGAGCAGTTTGACGGGGAGGTGCCGGAGACGATTGCGGAGCTGATCGAGCTGCCCGGTGTGGCCCGCAAGACGGCGAACGTTCTTCTCGGCACGTGGTTCGGCAAGAACGAGGGCGTCGTGGTGGACACGCACATTGGCCGGCTGTCGGAGAGATTGGGCCTGACTTGGCGAAGCAAGGATTCCAAGGACGCCGTCAAAATCGAGCGTGATTTGATGGAAATCATCCCTCAGAAAAGTTGGACCGACTTCGGGCACATGATGATCTGGCACGGCCGAAAGGTCTGCTCGGCCCGCAAGCCAGCCTGCGACGATTGCAAGATCGCCAAGCTCTGCCCATCGGCGGGCTCGTTCTAGCGTTCTGTCATCCGGCGTTCGACGGCAAAAGGCGAACAGAGCCGCGACCGTAACGGAGCAGTGGATTATTGCGAAACATCGCGAGTCACTTGGCGTCGATTCATCCTCCCCGTCACACTTAGTCTCATGTCACTGGCCTGGGCGCAAATTCGCCCCGACGGAGAACGCTCAATAGCCGACTGAAACGGCATCGTTTGGGCTTCGATGCGGTATGCGCTGCAATCACTTTGCAGCTTCGCGATTCTCATCCTCATCGTGCGTGTAGTAGATTTTCAAGCCCTTGAGCAGCTTTTCGAACTGCCCACTGAAGGCTTTGGTCCTCCACTTCGAGAAATCCAAGATGTTCTTGTCTGTGATGTGCCCCCAATTCACGTCGTGACGCTTGTCCTTCCATGCGTCGTCGAGCCTGACTGGGCACAGCACGTCGCGGCCCTCCTTGCGTTCAATGCGGCGAGCGGTTTTCAACTCGTGTTCGACCCAGTCGCTGGCGATCGAGTCTTCGGACAACACGAGCAGGACGGCGTTGTGTGCACCGATGGCGTGATCGATTTGTTTCTGAAGCGGTCCAGCCACGGCATCGTGTCGATCGAGCCACACAGGCACGCCCTTTTCCGTGAGCTTTTCACGTATTTTGTCGGCGAACCCGGCATCAGCATGCGAATAGGAGATGAAGACGCCACCAAGAAGAAGGGATCCAGTCGATCGAGCGTCCAAAATTTCGTATTGAATGTCGATGATCTCGGCTCGTGTGAGATTCGGATTGTAGAGCTTCGCATCAAGAATTTGCCAAGGCTTGAAACCGCAACCACGAAGGAATTCCTCTGGAATTCCTCCACCTGAATTCTCGAGTGACAGCACATCGATGAAAGATGGTCCAGCGTGTCTTACGGTGCTAAGACCCATCGTGCGGCTCAGGTCGACGTCAACAAAAAAGTTATCCAGGAATGTCGCATGCTTGAAGCTTACTTCGGTGATTCGCGTCCGCCAAAAATTGGATTCTCGAAAATAGGCGAGGCCGAGATTGGCGCGGTCGAGTTTCGCCCCCCCGAGCAATGCCATAAACACGCGCGCCGATTGGAAATTCGCGGTTGCGAGGTCGGCCCCTTGAAGGTCGACACGATTGATCTCCACCTCTTGGAAATGCGCCCCTCCGAGATCCGTTCTCGAGAAATCAGTCTCATAAATTCTCGCTTCTTCGAAATGCGCACCTCGGAGTGTCAGGTCGTTTAGATTCGCCCTGGTGAGCGTTGCGTTGGCGAAGTTGGCCTCGGAGAGATCAGGCAGTTTTTCCCTAAAGCTGAACCCGGATGGTCGCCAGTCGTTCCACTCGCGAATCCCATCGTTTCCACCCCTGAGCAGTTAGATGGCCCGCTTTCTCGTCATTTCTGCCATGATGCATCCTTGCCGATCAGTTCCGACATCACTTAGTCACGTCGTGCTCAGCGCCGCTGGGCTTGGCCCGTTTGCCCACCCGCAGGATCGCCACCACGAGCACGATGAGAAAACCGAGCACGCGGATCGGCTCCGTGCAGACAATCGTCTATCTTGAAACCAGTGTCGGCATTCGTACGCGATACGGCGACGCCGGTCGAGTCTGCATCGAGCACGGGCCCATTTCTACCTTTGGGTTCGAAACGCACCCATCTTGACAAAATGTCGCATGGCGATCAGAGCGTGGCCACGCCCAATTACGCGGGTTCTCGCTAACCGCTCCCTCACGGTCGCGGCTCTGAAAGAAGATGTTTTAAGGAGTCGAAATGTTTAAGAGATGTTTAAGGGGTCGGGAGTCGTTTTTTTGGGGTTGAGTGAGCGTGCGGTGGATTGGCAGAGGTGTATTGCGGTTCTGAGGTTTGGTTTGGCGAGGAACCCTTGAGCGAAGTGGCGGGCGGCGCGGGCGTATGCACCTTGATTGTACTCGTGCATGGCTACTTGTTGAATCGCGTTGGCGTGATTTCGTCGCAAGGCTGCGCGGGCCGATCTCGACGCGCCGCGGTATCGGCGGCGCATTAGTGCTAGCGCTTCGATCAGGCCGCGATCGTTGGCTTCGCTTGACGAGCGAGAGAGACTTCCGGCCACAAAATGATGCATCGACAGAGGTTCGTTTACGAAGCCGGCTTCGCAGTTGCGTGCGATGTCCAGATAGAACACCCACTCTTCGACGTAACGCAACTGCGGCAGGAAACGAATCGCGGTCCCGAGCACCGATCGACGCACCATGCCGACGATCGTGGCGATGAAGTAGCCGCGGACCAGGTGCTCGAACATGTCGCCCGTGCAGACGCAGAGTCGCGGGGCGATTTCGTCGAATGGAACTTGGCGGGCTATGGGTTGAAGCGTGTCGAACACGCTCTCCCGTCGTTGGCCGGCGAGGTCCACGAAGGCGTAGTCGCTGTATACAAGCCCCAATTGCGGTCGCAGCTTGAACAACTCCAGTTGCCGTTCGAGCTTTGTCGGGCGAAATTCGTCGTCGGCGTCCAGAAGGGCGATGAATTCCCCGCGCGAGGCATCGATGCCGACGTTCCGGGCATGACCGGGGCCGAGGTGATCGCACTCGATGAAGACAAGTCGTCCGTCCAGCTCACGACGCGCACCCTCGACGATTTCGCGAGAGCCGTCGTCCGAGCGGCTGTCCACGATGATCAACTCCCAGTCGGTAAACGTCTGCGCGCGAACGGAGGCGATCATGCGCGGCAGGAAGCGCGCAGCCCGATAGGCGGGGACGATGATCGAAACGACCGGGGAGCCCATCACGTCGGCACTCCACAGGAGCGCACCATCGGCACGTCGCTCCATGACGGATCAAGGGCGGTTTCGTACAGGTTTCGGTATGCGCTCGCAGCTCGATCCCAGGTTTGCGCCGCAGCGATTCGGCGTCCTCGTTCGATGCACGATTGCCGAACGGTCGCGTCGGTCAAGATGGAGTTCAGGGCGTCGGCTGCGCTGTCGGGGTCATCCGGGTCGACCAGCAGGCCCGCGTCTCCAACGATTTCGGGCAACGATGCGCATCGAGCCGCTACCACCGGACAACCGTAGGCCATCGCTTCCAGCGCGGGCAGTCCGAAACCCTCGTCACGCGACAGGAACAGAAGGGCGCTTGCGCCTGCGTAGTGGCTGGCTAACTCATCGTCCGAGAGTTGGCCTAAAAACCGAATACGGTCGGTATTGGACAGCTTGTCGAAGCAGTGGCTGCTGTCGGCACATAAGTCACTTGCGTCCCCTGTGATGCGAAGCTCGACGTCGGCTGAGTATCGTTGCCAGAATCGCTGCATCGTTCGGATCGCGCCGCCGACGTTCTTGCGCGACTCATGGCCGCCGACGACCAGCACGTATCGCTCTTGTGCAATCGGCGGCGTCACGTTTGCGGGTGCGTTGACACCGTTGGGGACAACTACGATTCGTTCTCGATCACGCGCACAACGGGTCGCCAGCTCGTCGCGAACGAAAGCGCTGACTGTTGCGATTTTCCGAGCCCGCCGAACGGAAGACGTCAAAGCGTACCGGTAGCACGCCTGCTGCCGACGGTTGGAAAAATACGCACGCGGATCGTGCAGCGGGATCAGATCATGAACCGTCAATACAGATGGTACGGGCAATCTGGCGCTGAGGCCTGAGTTCCAGGTGGCGTGGAACAGGTCCGCTTGCGCGCGGCGAACGTATCGCGGCAGATGGACCGCTTCCCACCAAGCGCGCCGAATCGGCGTGCGGTCCTTGCGATCGAAATTGGTCAGCATAACGTCGATGTCGGTGCGGTCGGTCCACGGTGGGTGAGGCTCCCGGCTGCACAACGCGATCACGCGTGTGTCGTCGCGATTGGCGAGCTGATCGACGACGGACGTTGCGAATCGGGCAATGCCGCCGAATCGGCCTACGAGCATGCGCGCATCGATCATGATGCGAAGCGGGCGTGTCATGCGGATGGCCTCCGCGCGACGCAACACAGTGTTTGCCCCTTCCAGCGAAGTGTTGGAAGGCCTGAAAGTGCTTCCGCGTGACGTGTGACGCGCCGCCTGAGTCGCCACGCGCCGCGGCGACCCTGGTAACGTCGAAACCAAGGCAGGCCTAGCGTTCGCGTTTCCTCGACGATGAAGCCGGCGCGATGCAACGTACTTGCGAGATCGTCGCCGTCGAAGATGTGAACATGGGTTTCGTCGTCGAATACGCTCGGATCGACGAAGCGGCGATTCGGTGTGAGCAGAACAGCTATGCCGCCGGGTTTGAGCACGCGAAACCATTCTGCACAGGCGGCTGCTCCGTCTGTGAGATGCTCGATCACATGCTGCGTCATCAGTGCGTCCATCGACTCATTAGCCAGGGGCAGCGACTCGGCTGCGGCGCACGCCAATGGAACGTCTTGAATTACCCGCCGCGTTTCGACCAAGCCGTCAACGTTGATGTCCAAACCGATCGCGTGACAGCCGCTCAACCGCCGCAGAATCGCTCCGATCCCGCAACCGAGGTCCAGAACGTGCGCATTGTTTCGGGGAACACGACGCAACAACCACGAAGCCTCCATCTCGAATTCGAGTCCTTGTCCGCGACCGGTGAAATGGCGGGTCACAAGGTCGTTCACGTGGATGCCCCCTGGCTTGAGGCGGCGGGCGGTACATTCACGGCTTGATGTCGCGACGAACCCGGCTTGGGCAATCCCATGTAATCGGTGAGGCCGTGGATGTAGCGTTCCGGATCGAGCCACCGCTGCCATGTGCCTTTTAGGTAGCCGAGCGCGTCGCCGAACGTCATCATCCAGTGGACCATCATGGCTTGTGCATAGGCTCGCCTTCGCCCCATCGCTCGGGCGACGCGGCGCGATTTACGGTGATAGGTTGCCATAAAAAAGTAAACCCAAGCCGCCAGTACGAACAGCCATACAAACGGTTGAAACGCGGATACGGCCAGCAGAATGGCGACCATGACCATGTTGCGCAGATTCCAATGTGTGCTTTCGGCGAACATCTGCGTGTGGCCTGCACTTGTGCCGTAGAATCGGAACTGGGCAAAGAGCGATCGATACGTTCCGCGAGGCCGCCAGTGGACGATCGCATCGGGCGCGAAAACCCATCGGACGTTCATGGTGCGAATCTTGGCGTCGAAAAGCGTGTCGTCGATCGCGAGAAAATCCGGAATGCCCCCGGCCCGTTGCCACAGGTCTTTGGTGAACGCCATCGACCGGGCTGAGGGGTTGAATCGTTCGGGATCGACCGGGTCGAGCGCCCCGCGCATGGTGGTCAGTCCGACGACGCGCTCAAGGGGCGTCTGTGGATCGATTTTGTAGAAACCGGCTACGAAATCCGCCCGGCGATCGTCTTCGAACGGCGCTGTGATGCTGGCCAACCATGAGGGATCCAGTCGGCATCCCGAGTCCGTGCTCGCGATGATTTCGCCCGTCGCGTTTTCGATTCCGAGGTTGCGCCCTTGGCCTATGTTGAGGCTTGGCGCGTGAATCAGGCGTATGGCTTGGTTGAGTATTGCGGCTTGTTGTACGATTGCGCGTGTGCCGTCGGTGGAGCCGCCATCGACCACGATTACCTCGTCCGGCGTGCGGGTTTGCGTATCGAGCGAATCGAGGAGTACGCGCATTCCCTCGGCTGCGTTCAGAACCGTGGTGACGACGGAGACCGTTTTCGACATGAGAATTCACCGCACAGCAGGTAATCCAAAGCGGTCCGCCCCGGTGCGCGAACGTTCGGCTGGCTGTTGAAAAGTGTGGCACGGGTTTGCAACCCGTGTATTCACGGGCCGGGAAACCATCGCCACGAAGAACACTAACGATTGCACCGGTTGAAAACCGGTGCCACACCGTAAGCCTGTGTTCTTCAACAGACTGCTACGGTATATCGGCGAATTCCCGGTGCGGATTGATTATTGGCCTGTTGCTTGTCGGGCGACGGACTCGGTCGTCGATCGGTGGCTCGATGCCCGGCGGCTGCGCTCATCGCCAGCCTTGGCGAGGAACGGCCCGATGGCCAGGTAATCGAGCTTGCCCTCCTGAAACGTGCGTACGGCGTCTTCGGGGGAGAGAACGATCGGCGACTCGTGCATGTTGAAGCTCGTGTTCACGATCGAGCCGATGCCGGTCAGCGTGCGGTATTCGTCGAGGATGTCGTACAAACCCGGGTTGGCCGACGGCGTTACGAGCTGCGTGCGTGCGGTTCCGTCTACGTGTACGACGGCTGGGCAGGTGCGACGCATGTAGTCCGTGCAGCGAAACGTAATGGTCATAAACTCGGCTGCATGTTCGCAACCGTCGAGGCCTTCGTAGCATCGCTCGGCTTCATCAATCATTGTGGCCGGTGCGAAGGGCATGAACTCCGTGCGGTTGAGCCGTTTGTTCAGCCAGGCGTTGACCGACGGATCGCGCGTGTCGTAGAGGATGGATCGGTTGCCCATCGCCCGCGGGCCGAACTCCATGCGCCCGTCGAATCGCCCGACGACGAATCCTTCAGACAGAATCTTCGCGACGGCGTACGCCAAATTGTCGACGCGATCATACTTCACACCACCCCGATCAAGCGCCTCGCGGATTTTATCCTCGCCGAACCCCGGCCCCCAGAACATATGCTCGACGCGGTGCGGGCGGATACCATAGCGCTTGGCCAACCCCTGTAGGGCGGCTCCGACGGCTAGCCCGCCGTCGTCCATCGGCGGCGCGACGAAGATCCGCGCGAAGCCCAGCTCCTTGATCTTCTGATTGATGCGCACGTTGGCGAACAAGCCACCGGCCAACGCGATGTTGCAGCCGGCGATCGCGGGCACATTCTCGCGAACCAGGGCGAGCACGCGCTGCTCGGTCAGGTGTTGAATTGCATAGGCTAGGTCTTCCCGCGAAAAAGCGCCGAAAAACTTCTTGCGCACTTGACGCAAATCGTTCAAGGCGAGTTCCGCATCCGGGGCGTGAATGTGATCGAAGTGATTCCGTGCTCCGCGCCGCCACGATGATTCGAGGAATTGCTTCAGAGCGTTGATGCAGGTGTCGTTATGTCGGCCGTACGCAGCCAGCCCCGTGATCTTACCGCAGTGGCGATCGGGGTCGAAACCCAACATCGCGGCGAACACCTCGTAGTCCGCAGCCGCCGTCAAATCGTTGTAGTAAAATTTCGCCCGCCGTTTCAATCGGCCAGCCCGTCCCTCGAACACCGCCCCGGACAGGCAGTCGCCCACGCCGTCCACCGTCACCACCCACGCTTCATCGAACCCGGACAGGTAGTAGGCGCTGTTGGCGTGCGCGGTGTGGTGATCGCAAAGCTCATCGATTTCAGCCTTGTGATCGTCGGTGCCGACCAGGCCATTTATGTTCCCGCTTCCAAGGCGACTCGCGAACGTTCCCGCGAGCGATGTCAATGTCTTGGCACTGTTCAAGCCGTTGCGAAACGTGTTCCACGCAAGGCCCGCGTTGCGCGCGATCTTGGTACCAAGCGGTAGGTCCGTGTAACAGCGCAGCAAGCCGTCCAGTTTGAATCGTTGGTCGAAATCGTTGAATACGCGAACGGGCGTGCCTTTTTGAAGTTTGCGCTTGGTGAAGCGTTCTTCAGCCGCAGCGTACAGAATGTGACCGTCGCGCGAAAGAGCGGCTGCACTCGCGTTATGACTGTCGTGCCAGCCCAGTGCGCAGGGCGTTGTACTAGCCGGTTGGTCTTTCACCGTGCTCCGCCGTTTTGAGAAGCAGGGCGTCGATCAGGAACTTCGCACCCCAACTTACCACGCAATATCGTTCATAACCGCCGTTGAGCGGCAAAGGCCCGGTCACGCCGCCGTGCAGATCGGGGTTCGTATCGTCAAACAACTGTGCAGCCTTGACGCTCTCGAGGAGCTGTGTGGCTGCGTCCCGATAGGTTGTATTCTTGCGAATCTGATCCAGCCGCGTCCACACGAGACACAATTGTGCCTCGCCCGGTAAGCACCGCCAATCAGCCTTGATCGTCCAGTCGCGGGCGTAAGCGCCGCCGATTGAATGATACATGTGCCATCCACGGTGCAGCGCAGCCGCGGCCCGATCGGCGCTTTCGAGGTACTCCTCGATGCCCGTGGCTGCTCCGACTTCGAGTAGTCCGCGCGCAGCGTAGGCAATGGTGTGCAGCGTTACGGATTCCTCACCCGCGCGAAACGTGTTGTGGCGGAACCAGCCGCTGTCGTCCTGCTTGCGCACACACCAATCCGCGTTGGCGATGGATGCGTTTCGGAAACAGATGTCGCCGCAGGCGTCAGCCAGTTCCGCCATCGCCCAGGCTGTCCGCGCGTTGTAAACGTGCTCGATACTCTCGAACGTATTGCGTCGCCAGCAACCGTCTGAATCCTGTTGCTGCACAAGCCATTGGCCTGCGCGAACAGCCGCATGCAGAAAACGCCGATCATCCAACTCTTTGTGTGCCCGTACCAGCCCGAAGATGATTTGGCCGGTGTTGAACACGCGCGGCTCTGTCAGTTGCCCCTTGAATGAGCCGGGAAACGAGCCGTCCTGGGCCTGGCAGGACACCAGCCACTCCGCCATTTCGGTCGCCCGCTCGCGGTATTCGACCGAGTCGAATCGGCTGGCAGCGTCGAACATTGTGGGGATGAGGTAGCCGGTCACTTCCGGATAGGAGCCGACCCACCCTTCGATCATCGAAAACATCGCGGGCACACCGTCGTCCATACCGATGTCGTGTGCCCGGCAGACCCAGTCGAGGGCTGCCAGCATGTGGACCTTGTCGGTCTCGGGGCGATGACGCAGAATGTCCCGCTCGTCGAAAGCACGAATCCGTCGCGCATCGGAACTGCACAACGTGACGTAGGTTTCGAGGGCAGCGTCTTTGACGAGTTGCAAACTGTTGGGCATGGGCGAATACTCCAGCGCGACCTGGTCGGCCTTTCCGCGCGGACGCGAACACTCTATATCTATCGGTCAAACAGGCTGGATAATGGAGTCATCTCGCCCCCGCCCCCCGGTGGCGATGCTGAAATCGGCGTTTGACCCACGCGCCAGGACCGATTGGAACAGGGTGATCCACTGTTCCACACAGTCGTTCCAGTCGAACCGCGTCACGACGCGCTGCTGGCTGTACTTGCCCATGCGCTCGCGTAACGCAGCATTGTCGAGCAGGGTAATCATCGCCTCGGCGACGGCTTTCGCATCACGCGCCGGGACCAGTATCCCGGTTCGACCATCCTCAACCGATTCGGAAAGTCCGCCGACGTCCGTCGCGACCACTGGTATTTCCATTGCCGACGCTTCGATCGCGGAGACACAAAAACTCTCCGCTACCGATGTAATGCCCACAACATCCCAGCGCGACATGATGGCTGGCAGCGCATCGTGGGCCTGACGATCGATCCAGCGGATGGACTCTTGCAGACCAAGCGAGCACGCCCGCTTGCGGCAGGTGTTCAATTGGGAGCCCGCACCCACAAACTCGAAACGCACAGCCGGTCTGTGCTGATGCACGATGGCTGCCGCCTCGATCATGGTCATCGGGTCATAGACCGGATCGAAACCCTTGAAATAACCGACGGTCAACGCATCGCCCGTCGAGTCTTCGGAGCGCTTCGCCCGCGACAGGTTGCGTTGAAACAACTCCGTATCAACGCCGAACGGAAGCACGTCGATGCGCCCGGGATCGACCGCGGCATAGTCCACGATTCGGCCTGCGAAGAACCGACTCGGTGAAACGATACGGTCCGCGCACTGCAAGAGTCGGCGTCGCGCCGCCACCAGGACTGTATTCGGGGCGGGTGTATCCGGCGGATGGTCGATATCCGACCCGTAGGCTTTGACGACGAGACGCCCCCGCCGCCCCGGTGGTTCTTCAATGCCCCAGTCCGCCAGGAAATGCACGTTCACAATATCGAACGAATCGAACAGCCGTCGCACCCACGCCCGCCATCGCCCTCGCCAGCGATACGGATAGCGCAGGCTCATACGCGGCACGGCGAACTTTTCAAAACGGATGCCCTCGATCGGAACCCGGGCCATCGACACGACATGAACGTAATGACCACGATCCGCCAGCGCACGGGCCAATCGCTGAAGATGAACCGTTCCGCTGTCACCGAGCAGCGCGATCTTCAACGAAAATCTCCGCATGATATCAACGGACCAAACACAGCGTCGAATTCGTGTCACGAGCCTTTTCGTCGCAGAGCACCCACGCATGCGGTATGCACATCATTCCCGTCGGCCGTCCCGCATCCTCGATCACGAATGCGAAGCGATAGTCCGTGTCCGCCACCGTTTTTTGTTCCTCGTCGTCGCGCAACAAAACACGCCAGAAATATTGGCCGCCGGCTATCGGCAACGCAGGCAGCGTCATCCTCACCATGCTCTCACCCGCTGCAAGGTCGTAAGTAACGCCGTCACGCACCGAGGCAAAATTCAACAGATGTGCCCCAATCTCTCGACGTATGTCGAATTCCACCGACAGGCGTCGAATCGGCTTCGTCAGGTGAATCAAGACTTCCACGCTCAACGGCTCCTCGGGTCGAGCGGTCAACACCGACTCATCCGAATCACTTAGAAACCGCAACCCGCCTACCCGCGCGATGCGATCCTCATTGTCCACATCGTCTTCCTGGTGCTTCAGCGCAGCGATGTAGCGCGCAACGGCTGGCGCTGTGTTGCCGTCGAAAATCACACGTCCCCCATCGAGCACCACCGTGCGCGAACAGAACGACTGCATTTGTTCTAGATGATGCGTCACGAACAGCAGCAGCACACCCTGGTCGACCAGCTCGCGCATACGACGAATGCAACGCTCGCGAAACAGAACATCGCCGACGCTCAGCACCTCGTCGACGATGAGAATGTCCGGCTCCACGTGGGCAGCCACACTGAACCCCAGCCGTGCCTGCATGCCGGAACTGTACCGTTTCACCGGCGTATCGATGAAGCTCGACACCCCGCTGAAGTCGATAATAGCGTCGAGCTTTCGATCGACCTCCGGTTTGCGCATGCCCAGGATGGAGGCGTTCATGTAAATGTTTTCGCGACCTGTAAGATCACCGTGGAAACCGGCACCGATCTCGATCAACGCGGTTACCCGTCCAACAGACTCAATCATCCCCCCGTCCGGCCTCATGATGCCCGCAATGAGCTTCAAGGCGGTGCTCTTGCCCGCTCCATTCGGCCCGATCAATCCGATCGCTTCGCCCGCACAGCCTTCAAACGAAACGTCGTGCAACGCCCAGAAATCATCGTCATGGCTGGTACGACGCGATCGACCGAACAGACGCCCCACGCCCGCGGAGAGTAGCTCCGCAAGAGAGTCGTGGCCTGTACCGCGCCGAAAACGCTTCGACACCCCGTCAAGTTTCAGAGAACCCTTCCCCATCAGATTCGCTCGGCGAATAGAAAACCCGCCCGGTGAAAACAGGTCCATCCGACGACGAGCACGACCACCGCAAACACTGTCGCGAATAGAAACGGCGATCCCACCGGCAACCGGCCGTCGAACAGACAGGAACGATACGCATCAATGATCGGTGTCATCGGATTAATGGACACCAACCGCCCGACCCAGCCGTCGTCGGTGCGCAACGGGTAGACCACGTTTGTCGCGAACATCCAAAGCTGAATCACCACGCTGAATATCTGACGCACGTCGCGATAAAACAGGTTGCCCATCGCCAGCAACATGCCCAGCCCGCCCATCATGATCGTCTGCACCCCCACGATGACTGGAAGAAAAAGGATGGCTGCCGACGGCTTGAAGGTCCAATCTCCAAAAACATGAAAATAGAAAATCAAGACCACCAACACGCTTGTCGCCACGCAAAAGTCAACGAACGACGAACCGATGGCTGAGAGCGGCAATACCTCACGTGGGAAATAAACTTTTGTAACCAGATTCCGATTGGCCACCAGGGAATTCACGCACCCGTTCAGCCCCGACGCAAAGAATGTCCACGGCAACAATCCCGCATATGCGAACAATGCGTAGGGCATGTCCAGTTGCATGCCCTGCTCCAGCTTCACAGCACGCGTGAACACAAACGTGAACACCAGCATCATGCTCATGGGTACGCAAATCGCCCAGCCGACCCCCAGAAACGATTGCTTGTAGCGAATGCGCAACTCGCGTGCGGTCAGGCTTGCAAGCACGTGCCGAAACCGCCAAAGCTCAACCGCGGGATGTTGATTCGCAAGCGCGGGCATGAACCGTGTTTCCTCCTCACTCAAAACGTTCGATAACTCCGCTTCTATTTTCGGACGCTTCGGATCATGGCTTGCGGGTAGACTTGGGTGAGGCTTTATCGGACGCGGCGAACCACCAGCATGTCTTTCGTGACTCCCTCTCGCGGCAGGTCGAATTGCGTGTGCTCCGCCACAACAAGCCCCAGCTCCCGCATCGCACTTCGATAGGCATGCACCGGGCGGTGACGACAATGTCCCGCAAGGTCCGCCGCCGGTTCGATCAAACTGTCCACGATAATCAGCACGCCCGACGGTGACAGATGTCGATCGAGCGTCTCCAGCGTCCTTCGCCAGTCAGATTCGTCGACCACATGCAACAAAACCTCGGACACGACAATGGCATCGAATCGCCTGTTCAATTCCACCGAAACCAGCGACGAAACGTGAAAATCGACGTCCGGCGACCGCATTCGAGCCTGCCCGATCGCGGATGACGAAAAGTCCACACCCGTCACCGCGAACCCCTGACGCACGTAGCGCTCGCTCATCACACCGCATCCGCAGCCCGCGTCCAGCAGCGTGCGTTTGCCGTCCGCCGGTGCGAACCGAACGAGCGCATCAGCGATGCGGGCGACCCGAATCTCGAAGTCTGCCGCATTGTCCGCATCGCTTAGTTGGACGTGACCTGTAGCACGCAGGCTGCCCGCGTGGGCTTGATGACGCGATTCCCAGTACTGCGACGCGACAAACGTGTCGCGATCCGCGCCGCTTCGGCCAATCCACCGAGTCAGTGCATGCATCCATCGATATCGTTTCGCGGTTGAAGACACGACATCGTTATCGGATCGTCCGCATTGATTCTTGATTGGCTGCATTGGCCATCAACTCGCGCGGATTTTCGGACGATGCTTCATGGATGCCGACAGAAGCAGCAAGACCGCACTCGTCCTGGCGCGACGCAGCCCATTACATCAAACGCGCCGCCCTCGGAACCGCGACGCGTACGCTTGCCGGCACACGATTCCGACTCGCCTACGAAGCCCGACACCTGCGTGACGAAGCCGACTACGCTCTCATCAGCCGGCTCGCAACCGGCAAGCTGTGTATTCTCGATATCGGTGCCAACGTTGGGGCGACGTCACTCATCATGGCCAACGCCATGGCGCGGGGCGGCACACTCGTCGCGATTGAGCCGTCCGAAGCTTCCTGTTTGATCATTCAGGAGAACGCTCGCCTCAACGAATTCGCCGACCGGATTCGGATTGTCAATGCGGTGGTCGGCTGCGATGTCAATCGGTCCGTCGCGTTCCACTGGAACACGATTTCCCCGAGGGCATCGTGCGTTGCGGCGCAGCCATCCACGACGTCTAAGGTTCTCCGCAAGGCTGTCCTGACCGTGGACGAACTGGTTTCGGAACTCGCGATCGTGCCCGATTTCATAAAAATTGATGTCGAAGGCGCAGAGGCGGACGTGCTCGATGGCATGCGTCAGACGTTGGAGCGCATACACGCCCGACACAACGAGCCGCGAACTTCAGTTCGCGCGGACCTCAATCGCGCAGACAATGAACATCACATCGAATTCTCCAAAAACGGAACAATCGCTCCCGCCCCGGTCGTCCTGATCGAGTTGCACGCCTGGCCGGGGAGGACCATTGTCGAGAACGCCGACCGCGTTCTGGCCATCGCCGCCTCAGCCGGTTTCACCGCGACGCGGCTGGACACTCAGAGCCGCGTGACCGCCGGTCACGAATTGGCCGATCTGCTCAAGACCCCGCCGCGTTCCGTGCAAGCCCGTGCTCACCTGATTCTCACACCACACGATTCGCGAAATGCCCGCCGATCGCCCGCCGTCGTCACACGGGCTGGCCGCGAGCGAATTCCGTTCACCGTTGACCAACAAGCCACCAGCATGTAATACTGCTCCCCCCAAGCCATGGAGAGGTGTCCGAGCGGCTGAAGGAGCTGGTTTCGAAAACCAGTGTGCGGGTAACTGTACCGGGGGTTCGAATCCCCCCCTCTCCGTTAGTTTTCAACGATAGATCGCAAGGCCCTGATCGGTACGGACTTCTGATCGGGGCCTTCGCGCATTTGAGGGCTGCTGTCCCGATACTGTCCCTGGCCTGCTCCCCAAGACTTGCTCCAGGTGTCATCGGGATCAAAGCAGTTGAGATCGCAGTTTCCGTCTCCGTAAAGCCACGCGGTATCACACGGGTCCGGCCCTCGCCCGAAGAACAGATTCGTCGGGAATTCACCTAGCCGTCGGAAATGCCGTCACCCGTCCGTATCTTGGTTCGCAGGATTCGTCCCGAGAAACAACGCCCGTTTCGTGCGGAAAAGGCTCGCGGCGACACACTTTTGTAGTATGGAAAACGCTTGTCGTGTCTCGCATCGCTGTCGTATAGCGGGCGTTTCTCCGGTTCCTGGAAGTTGAAATTCTCGTGGCGACAGCCATTATCCTGTTCGGTCGATATAATTTTCCACAACGCCAGCGCCCCCGGTGGGCGAGTCCACGGAGAAATCGAAGAATGTCCAAGCTTGAGGATTTGCGGTAGACAATCCGACCGACGGATGTTTGATTCGTTTGAGGATGCCAGCAGAACCCGGACAAACGGTGAACCGGTTTCGCTGGAAAACAGATTCGCGCAGGGAAAGCTAGATGCCCACAGAACTCGACCGCGACATCGCATTACTCAACGCTGTCTTGACCGACGTCCTCGATCGTCTCGGGCCGCCGGGGCATACGTCGTTGTGCGAGCAGTTGCTGCAATTTTGTCAGGAAGGGGAACAGGATGGATTCCGTGCGGCACGTGAGCGGATCGCCGGTTTATCGCTGGAGGATGTCAGAGAGCTTATCAAGGCGCTGACCCTGCGATTCCACCTGCGAAACCAGGCTGAGAAGGTGGAGATTGTGCGGATCAACCGTCGTCGCCAGCGCGACGCGACTGCCAATCACACGCAGCGAGATTCGATAGCCGAGGCTGTGTCCGGGTTGAAATCTCGCAAGGTGTCGCTCGAAACCGTTTTGGCCATTGTCGAACGCATTGATATCCAACCGACGCTTACCGCGCATCCAACCGAATCGCGCCGGCGTACGTTGCTGCGCAAACAGCGGGAAATCGCGGAGGCATTGCTCGCCCTGAACGAGCAATCGGACGATGTTGCCGCACGCCGACGAATCGAGGCGAGCATCCATCAACTCGTGCTCTTGCTTTATTGCACGGACGAGGTGCGCGCCGAGCGGATTAGCGTGAACGAAGAGATCGAAGGCTCGCTCCATTTCCTTACGACGTCGATCTGGCATGCCGTGCCGCGAATCCTGCGCGACGTGAGCGACGCTGTCGCGGAACACTACGATGCTCAGCCGGACGTTCCTCCGACGGTGCGCTATCGCACCTGGATCGGAGGCGATCGTGACGGCAACCCGTTGGTAACACCGGAGATGACTGTTGCGAGTTTGCGCCTGCATAGGCAGGCGTCCTTACGCCTCTACCAGAACAAGCTTTCCGAATTGATGCGACTCTTGAGCTTCTCCGATAGGCGCATTCCCATACCGCCGGAACTCACCGCCGCCGTCAAAGCCGGCGAAATAGCGAACATGGTTTCCGAAGAGTCAATCTCGTTGTACCGCCACGAACCGTTCCGGCTAAAACTGTTGCAGATGCGCTTCCGTCTTGCAGCGGCTTTGGACGAGGACGATTCATATAACGCTCCGGCGTTCGTTAAAGACCTAGAGCTGCTCATCGACAGCCTTGGCCGAATGAAACTTTCCGAGCTTGTGCAATCCAGCGGGCTGGCTGAGCTCCTGATGCAGGCCAAGGTCTTCGGTTTTCATCTCGCCGCGCTCGATATTCGCCAGCATAGCGACGTGCATGGGGAGGTTGTCGGTGAGTTGTTGGCCAAGCTCAACATCTGTCAGGATTATTCCTCGCTACCGGAGGGTGAGAAGGAGAACGTTCTGACCATCGCCATAGAGGGCCCACCGATCGACGTCAGCTTAGCGGATGGGCTTAGCGCAATCGCGTGCGAGGTGCTGGACGTTCTGAAATTTGCAGCCGACGCGCACAAACGTGATTCCCGAGCGTTGGGTTGCTACGTCATCAGCATGACGCATGGCGTCAGCGATTTGCTCGAGGTTCTTTGGCTGATGCGCCTGACTGGATCCGACGCATTGGATATCGTGCCTTTGTTCGAGACGATCCGCGATCTCGACAGCGCCCCCGAGCAACTTGAAGCCATGCTCGCCAATCGGGTCTATCGCGCGCATGTCCACGCTCATGGACGACTTCAGGAGATTATGCTCGGTTATTCCGACAGCAACAAAGACGGCGGCTTTCTCATGTCGAACTGGCTTCTCCACAGCGTCCAGTCTCGACTTGCCCATGTGTGTCGGTCGTGCAACGTAAATGTTCGCTTTTTTCACGGTCGCGGTGGTACGGTGGGCCGTGGTGGGGGGCGTTCCGGCCGGGCTATTCTGGCGACACCGCCCGACAGTCGAACCGGCCACATTCGCATGACCGAGCAGGGCGAAGTGATATCGTTTCGCTACGCTCTTCCGGATATCGCACAGCGTCATCTTGAACAACTAACGAGTGCCATGATACTTGCCGAATCCGAAGCGTCTTCTCAACCGGAGACACATGCGGTGTCCGGCGATGAACTCATGGGCCGTTTGGCCCGACGATCAATGGTTGCCTACCGCGAGTTGCTTGATGATCCATCATTCTGGTCATGGTACACGACGGTGTCACCGATCACGCATATCGGCGCGCTTCCAATCGCCTCACGCCCGATCGCCCGTGATCGTGGGGCCATGCAGTTCGACAATCTCCGGGCCATTCCCTGGGTGTTTGCGTGGACTCAAATGCGCTACAACGTTCCCGGATGGTTCGGAGTCGGCACGGCTCTTGGCGAATCTCTGAGCGACTCGGGCGACACGCTGGATGTGCTGAAAAAGTGGTATCGCGAATGGAATTACTTCGGCGTTTTGATTGACAATGCTCAGCAGGAAATGGCGCGAGCCCGGCTGACCATCGCGCAGTGCTACAATAAACGGGCCGCGTCCTCGCAGCACAAGCGCATTGCGACGGAATACGATCGGGCGCGCACAGCCATCCTGCGCATTACCGGTCAGCGTGAACTGCTGGACAACAACCCCGTGATCCAGCGTTCGATCGAACAACGCAACCGCCCGACGGATCTTCTGAACCTGTTGCAGATTGATCTCCTGGAACGCTATCGCGCAGCCGACGAGGCGGGGCGGCGCGAGCTGCGCCCTGTGCTTTTTGCCAGTATCAACGGTATTGCGGCAGCCATGCAAAGCACCGGGTAGCCCCTCACCGGCCAGGAGCCTGACATCGCCGGTCTTACGGATTTCGCCGGGATGTGCGATTGACCTGTCCACCACCTGGCCGGGTTTGCAGATCTGATGACAACGGAATCGACTCCTTCGGGATGCGCGACGCAATAATCGTAGCATTATTGTCGATTTGCGTTGACAAGAACATACAGCCTAGACGTTGATTCGGCGCGGCACATCTCGTTATGTTTGTAGGAAGGTCGAACTGTAGGTTTTTCAGCGCAGAACGATGGTGCTCGAAGACGGGCCAACCTGTGGGGAGACCATCGAATCATAACGACGGAGTCGAATCATGCAGTGGTGCGAAGCAATCGCGAAATCCTTGCCGTGGACCTTCAGGTCGGGATTGATGATCGCGATCACGTTTGGCCCCCCCGCGCTCGCCGGAAATGAGTGCCCGATCGAGTTGATCCAGACCAGCCAATGGAACGAGGACGACGGCGGCATAAGCGACATTTGGGCCGACGGCGACGTGGCCTACCTGGCCGAGTTCGGTGACAACAAAGTCCATTTCATCGACATATCCGACCCGTTCAATCCGATGCAAGTCCTCGAATGGGTCGTGCCGCCACCGAGTACGTTTGCATCCGCTCAGGACGTTAAGGTCGGCGATGGTCTGCTCTTCATCTCACTCGACGCGGACCCCAATGATAGCGTCGAAATCGTGGACGTCTCGGACCCGTTCGACCCCGTTCATTTGTCGTGGATATCGACGCCGACTATGTCAACGGTTCACAATACGTTCTACCACAACGGCTACCTTTTCTTTGCCAACAGCAACAGTCCGGACTTGGCCGTTGTCGATCTCACAACGTTCGACCGCAACAACCCGCCCGAGCAAATCGAGGCCAATCTCTGGTTGATTCAAGCCGGCAACGCTTTCGTTCACGACATGACGGTTCAGGATGACATCCTCTACGTCGCGGCATGGAACAGCGGATTGTTCGTTTATGATGTTTCCGACATCGCGAATCAAGCCCCAGTCCTGCTCGGTCAGTCCGACCCAAGCCCCAGCACGCATGCCGTTTGGCCATCAGCAGACGGTCGCTGGGCCGTCGTGACCGAAGAGCGACCGGGCGGCCCCATGCGACTTTACGAGATCACTCCGGGCGAAGGCGGCGGGGTAGATGTTGTCCTTCGCGATACCGTCAGTTTCGATGAATCCGAAGCTATCTCCGCCCACAACCCCGTTGTCATCGGGACGCGCGTTTACGTCTCTTGGTATCAACTTGGCGCATTCATTTTCGACATCGATGAAACGACCGGTACCTTTATCGAGCGGGCCCACTTCGACACGTTTGATGGACCGGCGTTCGGTTTCGATGGGGCATGGGGTATTTACCCCTTTCTCGGCGAGGACCGAATTCTGGTCAGCGACATCACCAGCGGTCTGATCGTTCTCTCGGTAAACGATGACGTTTCGATCGGCTATCCCGAGGGTCTTGTCGAAACGGTGCATCCGTTGGATGGAGCCACGCTCACCGTCGAGATCCTCTCGCTCTGCGACGCGCCCAACCCCGAATCAGCCAGCGTTTTCGTGGCCATCAACAACGGCGACTTCGTCGAGGTTCCGCTCCAACCCGTTGGTGGCGACCTGTTCGAGGCTGTTCTGCCACCTGCATTGTGCGGCTCCGAATACACCTATTACGTGTCGGTCCAGACGCTCGGAAACGTCACCGTAATCGACCCTCCAGACGCCCCAGTCAACGATTATCAAGCCGAGGTAATTTCCGCCCTGACGACCGTATTCTTCGATGATTTCGAGACGGACATGGGATGGACCACCTCCGTCGATGACTGTGCGTCGGTCATCGACGCTATGGGTGCCTGGGAGCGTGTGGACCCGGTTCCGGTGCTGTTCAATCCGCCCGGCATCGAAATCGTTCCCGACGATGACTTTGGTGACGGCACGCTCTGCTACCTCACTCAACAGGCTGAACCCGGTGGACCGCTTGAGGCGTCGGATGTCGACGGCGGTCCGGTCAGGCTGACCTCCCCCTCCATTTTCATCGGTGGAAATGATGCCGTTATCAGCTATGCCCGATGGTTCATCGGAGCCAACCTGATGGGCGGCCCGAGTACGACACTGATTGTGGAGGTCTCCGGCGACGGTGGCAAAACCTGGGTAACGTTGGAGGAGGTTCCCTTCAGCTTCACGCTCGCGTGGATCGTGGCCGAACACCGCCTCAGCGAAACCATGGTGCCGGCCGACACGCTCACGGTGCGGTTCAGCACTGAGGATTGTCCCGACGCCAACATCACCGAAGCATTGATTGACGATTTTTCAGTCACCGTCATCGAATGCGAAAACAAGGACACAACGCCCCCGCAAATCGTTCACAACCTCGGTCAGTCTACCAGTCCGTTCAGCGGCTATATTGATCCTCGCCGCGAGAGCGACAACGGAGCCGACCTGAACCAGGGCGTCGACCAACTCACCATCCGCTTTACCGAGAAAGTATTCAACGACGGCGGAGGAGCGCTCGATGCGACCGCATTCAGCGTAAATTCGACGGGAGCGCCCGCGCCGTCCGTGATTTCCGTCGACGCCGCGAACAACCCAAACGTTGTCGTCACGCTCGACACGAACCTGACGCCAGGCAGCTGGTTCACAATCATCGCAGCCGTTCAGGACGCCGCCGGCGTCCCTATCGAGGACAACGGCAATCAAGGCCCGGGCACCGACGAAACCGATCGTGTGGATGTCGCGTTCCTACCGGCTGATATCGATCAAAGCGGCGACGTGACACCGTTCGACCTGCTCCGATTCCGGCAGATCGTTAACGGCTTGCTGAGCCCGGGCGCGGGGTCCGAGGAGGACTACGTCGACCTCGATCGCAACAACGATATCTCACCGTTCGATTTGCTCGCCTTCCGGCAGTTGATCAACGGTGTAAGCCCAGCTACGCAGTCGTGGAACGGCGCGAAGCTAGACGCCGCGCGTCCATAGCCCGCGTGCTTCGGAATTCAGGGTCTTTCGAGTTCGTTGCGGCGTCTATCTGTAGTTCGGGGTAACGTGCGACTAGAATGAGACCGAGGCGACGTTGATTTCCACGACGCCGGGCAGTTCGATGAGCAGGTCTTCGAAGTCTTCGCGGTCGGCCAACTGCAAGTCGTGGACGACCCGGGAATTGAGCAGGTCGTATTGGGCGGCGGGTGCGAAGCCGATCATGGCGTTGATCATGTCGGCCAACATGAGCACGAGGGTTTCGCGACGCAGCGGGTTGTCTTCGGTGGGATGCTCGTGGTGTCGGGCGATGACGCGCTGGATGTCGCCGGGCAGGCCCCAGTTTTCCGCGACGAGTTCGCCGAATTCCTGGTGCGTTTCCCAGCAGAGATAGTCGAAGGTGGCGATGTCCATTTCGTAGTTGAGGGAGCGTTCGTGCTTTTGCACTTCGCGCAGCACGACGACACTGCCGACGTCGTGCAGCAGGCCCATCATAAAGGCTTCTTCCGGGTCGATTCCGGTGATGGGTGCCAGGCAGCGCATCACGCATCCGCCGGCCAGCGAACGATTCCAGACGAGGTCGCACAATGCTCGGTCGCCGCCTT
Organism: Phycisphaerae bacterium; assembly: GCA_029260215.1. GTDB lineage: Bacteria > Planctomycetota > Phycisphaerae > UBA1845 > UBA1845 > OFTM258. The sequence goes on along the minus strand of JAJDDQ010000030.1, from coordinate 49,317 downwards.
TGCCCTCGAACGCAGCCGCGCGGAGCGACTGGTGCATCATCAAGGTGCGCAGCGCGTTGGCCCCGAGTCGGCTGACAGCTCGATGGACCGATGCGATTTTCACCCGCCCGCCGTAGATGACCGAATTCGACATACGCAGGACGGCTCCGGCGAGTACCTGGTCTTCTTCGATGTCACGCGAGACTTTCTTGATGTCGTAGTCACGGTTGCCCAGTCGCTGGATGACCTTTTCGGCGGCGCGCGGGATGGCGGGGAGGGTCAGATCGTGGCTGTCAAAGTGGGAGACGAGGATGTTTTCCAGTGCGATCGCTTCGGCTGACAGATCGGGTCGGGCGATCGGCTGGGGTTCGGTGGCGGTCACGCCCTCGGGTGCCCACCAGCGGTCGATGACCACCTGGGTATCGGGTGGTTCGAGCGTGGCGACGGCGGTTGCGTCGGCGTCCGATGTGCGAACCGGTTCCGCGGATTGTCCGGAGAGCATATCGAATAGCCAATCGAACCAGCCCACTGCGCATACTCCTGTCGGCTACGCGACGCGCAGCGTTACCAAAGTATCGGTCAGAATGGGTTGGGGTTGCGGTTTTGGTGTTTATCAGACTTTGGGGTGGATTTGGTGAGTGTCGCACGCGACACCGCTAATCGGGACGGTCGTCGTGGCGTTTTTGGGCGCGGCGTTTGGCGCGAAGGAGGCGGCTGGTGTGGTCCTCCGAGTCGGCGGGTGGCTCGGCGTCAGGTTTCGGTTTTTTCGTGACGTCGCTTGATTGGGCTCCGCCGAGCGATTCGCCTAAATCCTTCGATGTCCCCGGCTGTGGTTCGCCTACGTCGAATTTCGTTCCGCGATTGACTTTGATCGTTTCGTCGCGCGCATCTGACGAAGCGGTTCGCGTACGCGACGGGGGCAAGCTACCCTCCGCCGATTTTTGAGCTTGTCCCTCTTCGCGGACGCGGCCCTTGGCGCTCTTCAGTCGGCCTAGCGAGGCGGTGCTGCGCTCGCCTGTGTGACTCAGCGCCGTCACGCCGTGTGTGAGCCAGTCGAACAGGGGGCCTATGTACTGGAAGCGGATCGTCCAGCCGATGACTTCGCCGAGCAGCAGCACGCCGAGCGCTCCCCACCATGTGGTGTAGATAATCCCGAGGCCGAAGAGAAGGACGACGTCTACCAGCAGTTCGACCACGATCGAAAGTGCGAGCCAGCTGGCTAACCTTCGCGAAGCCACATCGAGCAGGAAGAGCGGCAGGAGAAGCCACGCCAAGGTCCAGTCCCATGCGGGCTGTTTCGAGAGCGAGGGTGGAAGATTGTGGTCGAACACGTCGTCTGCGGCTGGGTCAAGCTCCAGCCAGCGTCCGCCGGTGATTTCAGCGACCTGGCGGAGGAGGGCTTCGTTGGTGGAGAGTTCGCGCAGCTCGGGGGAGAAGGGCATGGCTGCCCCGGTGTGGATGGAGCCGTTGTATTGCCCGTCGCGGTAGATGGCGATGTTGGCGATGTATTGGCCTGACTGATCGACATCGAAGAACGCTTCGTAATGTCCGGGGCCGGTCTGCATAAACTGCACGGGGATTGCCCCTTTGGTGGGGTGGATGACTTTGCTTTGCAGGTTGAGGAAGTTGAGGTAGTCGGCGTCTTTGTCGAGGGCTTCGATGATGATGCGTCCCTGGTTGCCTTCGATGGAGGTGAAGGTGTCGAAGTTGGCCGGCGCTTCCTGGCGCATGGTCCAGCGAACGGTTTGTGCCCAGAGTTTTGAGAACTGCGACCATTCGGGCCAATCACCGCCCCAGACGGGCCAATATCCGCCGGTGAACGCCACCGCGCGACCGAGTCCGCGTTGCCAATGTGCGAGGACGGGGTCGTCGCCGTCGTCGGTGACGCGGATGAGCGGGAAGAATGCCAGCCCCGGTTTGGGCGTGGTCAGGACGAGTCCACCGAGGGGTGGAAGCACTCCGGACGTGTCGATGCCAGCGAGGAGGTCGCTCTTGGCGTAGGACACTTGCGGTGTGAACGGTTCGTCGATGAGCAGCGGTCGGCGTACGACTTTGGATTCCTTGACGAAGATTTGCGGGAGATTGCGCGGGTTGGTGCAGGCGTAGAATCGCCCGCCGGTCTTTTTCGCGATGTCACGCAGTGTCTGTTCCATGACGTGTTGGCCGTAGCCGATGGCGATGGTGCTGACGGTAATCTGGGCATCGACGAATTCGTCCAGCAGCTTGGGTGCGGGGGCCTGGGCGTCTCCATCGCTGATGATGATGCAGTGTTTCTGGGCTGCGTCGGTTTGTTTCATTCCGGCGACCGCGAGGCGCATGGTCGCGTCGAAGTCGGGCATGTCTCCGATGGCCATTCTGTCGATGCGGTTCTTGACGACGGTTTTGTTGGTGGCCAACTGTAGGGGCACTTCCCATGATTCACCGCCGGCGGCGTAGGCGAGGATTCCGATGTAGTCGCGTGAGCTGATGGTGTCGACGGCTTTTTTGGCGACGAGTTTGCCCCAGAAGTTTCCGCGTGGGAGTTCGCAACTGTGGCAAATGATGGCCAATGCGCCGCGGGGGATGGTGCGTTTGTGTTTGATTTCGAGATCGACGGGCAGCACATCGGCGATGGGCGTTCCGATCCATCCGCCGGCGCCGAAGCTTTCGTTTCCGCCGGTCATGATGAGTCCGCCGCCGAGGTCTTCGATGTAGGACGCGAGCGTGGTGAGTTGTTCGTCGGTGAATGCGTGCGCGGGGACGTTGGCCAGGATGATGGCTGCGTAATCGAGCATGCCGGCGAGGTCGGGGATGTCCTGCGAGACGTCGATCATGACGGCTTTGATGTTTTCGCCCAGCAGAGCGTCGAGCAGAACTTCGTCGTGCTCGGGATTCATGGTCATGATGGCGACCTTGCCCTTGCCGGAGACGAAGGTGAATGCGGTGGCGCGGTTGTTGTCGACGGTGGTGTCCATCGCGGGGTTGTCGGGGACGAAGCGGGCTTCGAAGCGCTGCACGCCGTCGGTGGTGACGGGGAGTTTGAGCAGCAGCGAGTTGTTGCCGGGCCTGAGCGTTTGCGACGCGACCTCTTTGGGCAGGTTTATTTTTTGGCCGTTGTGGTAGATGTCGATGCGGCCTGTGGTGGTCTGGTTGGCGTGCAGGTTCATGCGGATGGGGACGATTTCGCCAGCCTCTGCGGAGGCAGGGGCGACCATCTTGTCGAAGTAGACCTCGTTGCGCAGGTTGTACCAGAGCGGGTTCACATCGATGACCACGCCGTCGGCGGCTGCTCTGCGGGCTTCGTTGATCAGGTCGCCCATGTTGTCGTTGCCGTCTGACATGAGCACGATGCGTTTGGCGGTATCGTGCGGAAACATAGCCATCGCGAGGCGCACGGCGGCGGCGACATCGGTACGTTCCGGGTTGGGCATCGGGGGCAGCCGCCCTCGGTCCAGGAAATAGCCGCCGGTCATCGGTAACTGTTCGAGAAAGGCCATGCGCGCGAAGTCGATCACGCCGACGCGGTCTTGCGGCGGAACGTTTTTGCTAACCGCTTCCATATACGCTTCCTGAGCGTCTGCATGGTCGCGCACGCTGAGCGAGCGGTCCATCAGGAACATGACGGTGAGGTTTTCGTTGACCTGCACGCGCTGCACGTCTGCCAGGATGGCGGCCGCGACGAGGATAACGAGCGAGCGGATGGTGATGGCCAACACGCGCCGCATTCCGCCCAGCCCGGCGAGCGAGCGGATGGAGAAGACGACGATGAGCGGGATCAACGCGCAAAGCCATAGCCATTGTGGTTTGTCGAAGGAGAAAGGTAGTGTGACGGCTAAGATATTCAAAGTTTGATGGCCTGCACGCGGGCGTTTTGAGAATCGAGCACGTAGACGAGTCCGTTTCTGCTTGCGATGACGCCCCACGGTGAATTGAGTTGGCCTAGCTGTCGCCCCGGGGAACCCCAGATGCGCAGCGAGCGGCCTTCGCGATCAAACCATTGAATGCGGCAGTTTCCGTATTCGCAGACGAGCAGGTTGCCCTCGCGGTCGATGTTGATGTCGTACGGATATTTGAGCTGTCCCGGTGCGGTACCGAGGCCGCCGAATTGTTTCAGGAGTCGACCGTCGAGGTCGAAGCGCAGGATACGGTGGTTGCAGGCGTCGGCGACCCAGAGCGTGTTTTCGTCGTCGATGACCATTGCGGACGGTCGCCGCATCGCTTGCCCGTCTATCTCTCCGGCGACGATGACTGCGTCGAAAGTGAAAGCGGATTGTTGGCTTGTGGCCGGGTTTTCGAACCATCGTGTGACGCGGTCGTTGCCGTTGTATTCGCTGATGTAGATTCGGCCTTGGTGGTCGATGGCGACATCGGTGGGCAGGAGGAATTGTCCATCGCCCGATCCGCGATGGCCGAAGCGTGCCAGTTCGATTCCGTCGGCGTCGAAAACGATGACGCGGTGGTAGTGCGTGTCCGCGACGAAGACTCTGCCGTCGGGATGCACGGTCAGGCCGACGGGTTTGCCGGCTTTATTTTCGGGCATGGACCAGCCGTTGAGGTAGTTGCCGTCGGCGTCGAAGTGTTGCACGCGGGCTGTTTTGTCCACGACGAAGAAAGTGTCGTCCGGGGCTGTTGCGATGGCGCGGGGATATCCGAACTCTCCCGGCCCCATGCCCTGTCGCCCGAACGTAAGGACGACGCCGTTGTCCGTCAAAGCGGGCGGTTCGCATCCGCCGATGGCTGCGAGGACGCAAATCAGGGCGAGACCGATGCCGACGCGCTGTGTCGCGGTAATTGTTGGCCGTGACTCTTCAGCCGTGTGCGATTTCGAATGGCGGTAAGCTTTACCGAGTCTCGCGGGTGCGCAGATTGCTTTCTTTCTCCCCTCCTTACGAAGGAAGGGTTGGGGGAGGTTCTTCTTGCGAGGCGAAGTGTCGCTCCAGTCTAAACCCCCCTGTGTCCCCCCTTTACAAGGGGGGAAAAGATTGTCTCCTGTCCCAAGGTGGAGGTAGCATGGCAGCATCACGTGGATAGCAGCTTCACATTGCATATGGCTGTAGTTGTACCTCATCTCATTCGCCGCCGGACACTGATCCCAAGTATAGCGCCCGGGACCGCGCACGCCACCACCCACACGCAGATGGCAGCCAGCATGCCGGTCTCAAAGCGGTGGAATTTTTCGATAATGATGACCGAGAGCATGCGCGGCTGCGGCACCTGCACCATCGTGACGACCGGTACTTCCGCGACGGTGAGTGCGGTGGCGATGAGCACGCCTGCGACGATCGCCGGCCAATGATGCAGTACGCGCAGGAAAATCGTCGATGTTGCGAAGTCCGCGCCTTCCATCGCCGCGTGGGCCAGCACGTCGCGCGGGGTGGAGCGCGTGGCGATCCAGGTTGCCAGCAAGCCTACCCATGCGAAACGGGCGGACAGTCCGATTGCGACGATAGGCCAATGGTTGTAGATGGGGCTGATCGGCTGGTAGGCGGCGATGATGCATTCGCCGACGAGCGCGCCGGGGACGAGTCCTGTGAGCACGATCATCGCGATGCACACTCTGCGTACGAAAACGCTGGGTATGGCCATCGTCGCGACGCCGGTCCATCCGATCATCACGGCGGCTGACAGGCAGACCAGAACCGTGCCGATCAATTCGCGGCTGTAGGTGCGAAACGCTTCGCCCATTTCAGAGGGAAGATTCGGTCTCGCGGCGAGCGCGGTGAGCGGGACGACGACGCTCGCAACCACGATCAGGGCAACCGCGAGCCTTGAACCGATGTTCCGCGATGCAGGCGGCCGGTGGTGTTCGATGTGTGCTTCCAGCGGCGGCCAAATCAGACGGGCGATTCCCGCGAGAAGAACGATCACGGCGACCGTCGGCCAGGATTGACGTAGTACATCGCCGACGTGGCCGACCTGTGCGACGGCGAGCAGTTCGGTGGCGGTGACGACCAGTCCCTGGCTGTGCGGTATGGAATACTCCGCCATGAAGATGACGATCAGAACGATGAAGGATGCGATCGCGTGCCGGCGAAGGACGGGAAACGTCGCTTGCAGAAACGCGCGACGTGCGCTGGTGACCAGCAGCGCGGATTCGTGAATCGAGCTGCCGATTCGCGACCAGCCCGATCCGACGATCAACGCGGGGATAGGCCAGGCCCACGACGCCCACAGCAGCATTGTTGAGACGATCGGCCCGGGCGTCGGCGCGTCGGGCCAACACGTTGTACGCAGCCGCTGCCAACCGAAAGCGTAGACCATCGGGGGCAGAATCAGCGGCAAGGGTACGATCGCGGACCAGAACACGCTGTCGCGGTCCGCTCGAATGCCGCCGAGGACGAACACGGCTGGGACAGCCAACAGCATGGCGACGAGCGCCGCGCCGCAGGCGAGCAATGTAGTCTTGCCCAGCAGGGTCCATTGACGTTCGCTGGGCCACCACAGTTCGATCGCTGTTTCGCTTGACGCGAGCGTGCGGATGATAACGGCGACAACGGGATAGACGATGGTCGCAGCCAGTAGACACAGGCCGACACAAGCGATCGTCAGACTGACGGTCCGCACGGTCACCGCAGGAGTACGTCCCGAACGGCTGACGCGCTTGCGTCCAGTGCGTCAGCCACGGCTGCGTAGTCGGTCGCGGGAATGTTGAACGTGTCCGGTTTGGTCGGGTCGTGTAGTGACGATCGCACGGGATCGCTGCGCGAGCGTGAGTTTGCGAGAAGGCGTTCCGCCTCGGCTGAGACGAGGAAGTCGACCACGCGTTTGGCTGTCTCGGGAATGTCAGGCCGGCGGATCAGGGCGACGGTGCAGGGAATCCAGAGCGTTCCACCGTTGCCCATGTCGAGGTACTTCAATTCGAGCGTTGCGCCGTCTTTTTGTGCGACCCATACATCGTCGGTGTCGGTCATGCACATGTCCACGCGGTTGTTCAGGATCGCGCGGACAGCCGAGCTGTTGCCGTCCACCATGATCGCGCCGTGGTCGCGCAGGTCGGTCAGAAACTTCGTCGCACGCACGTCGCCCCATTGAGCGAACATGGCTGCCACGTGCCCGCGCGTGGTGCCGAACATCGGATTGGCGAAGGCGAGACGCTTGGCGAATGCGGGTTCGGACAGTTGCTCCCAACGCTCCGGAAGCTCGTCGGCGGTGATTCGGGCGGGGTCGTAAGCGAGCACGCGGCCTCGGAGTCCGATCGCGGTCCATTGGTTTTTTTTGTCGCGAAACGAGGGCGGGATGTCGGAGGCGGTGCGCGGCTCGTAAGGTGCGAGCAGGCCTTCGTCAGCCAATGCGATGGTATTGAAAATCTCGCTGGAGAACAGGACGTGGCTTCGCGGGCGGTCGCGTTCGGCGCGAATGCGGTTGACGAGTCCGGTGGTCTTGCCCGCTTCGGAATCGAACATCGGTTGCACGTTAATGCCGGTCTGCTCGTGCAGTTTCGCGAAGACCTGCCGGGCGAATTCCTCGTCCACACTGCAATAGACGATGACCGAGGCGGGCTGCTCGCTGCACCCGGCAGCCACAGCGAGAAGCAGTCCGGGGAGCGTCAGACGGTTAATCGTCATTGGTTTTGGCTTGGTCTTTCTTTGGTTTCTTGGCGCGTTTCGCGGGGCCTAGTTCGCGTTCGAGATCGGAAAAATACTCTTTGACAGCCTTGTGATAGCGTCGCGGGATGCGGGCGTGGTCGATGGCGTCGGTGGCGTCCTGATTAGCGGTTTTCACGAGTTCGTTGACAGCCGGCGACACGTCACCTTTGTACTGTTCTCCGTCGACGAGGAACTGCCCGATGATGGCTCCGCTTCCGGTTTTGACTTTGTCGCGATGCTTGACGAACGCGGTGGCGGTCTGCTCCTCGGCTGCGATGCCGCCGCGACCTTGTCCGGGATTTTTACCCATCCCACCGCGACCGTTGCCGCCCTGATTGCCGCTTTGCGATCCACTGCCGTTGCACGATGAGCAGGAACTGCCGCTCTTTTGCCCGGTTCCGTTGCATTGGCCACAGGGTTTGCTGAGCGAGCCGCGTGCCCCCTGCATGTCCGCCATGGCAGAGTCGATCTGGCTCATTTCCTGCTCGAGCATTTCCATTGAGGACATCTGGTCCGCCGCCGATTGCAGGCCTTCAGACGCCTGACCCATCTGCCCGCCGCCCATCGCGCCCGCTGCTTGCTGAAGCGCATCAGCCAACTTGCTGCTCATCTCGCCCGCCGCCTGCCGCTTCTGAAGCTGCTTGGCCATCTCGTCGATCTTTTTCTGGCTTAACCCCTGCTTCTGCAACTGCTTCTTGATCTTCTCGATGTCTTCCTTGGTCAGATTCTTGAGCATGCGCTCGAGGTCTTCCTTTTTGATGCCGGCCTGCTGGAGTTGTTCCTTGAGCTTCTTGTTGTCTGCCAGCGCTTCGAGATTTTTCGCCAGTGCATCGAGTTGTTTTTGGAGGGCCAGCGCCTTGTCCGCGTCCTGCGTTTTGTCGAGTTCCTTGAGCTTTTCCTGAAGCTTTTGAATCTGCGATTGCGCTGCCTTGAAGTCACCGTCGCGCAGCGACTTCGCCAGCTTGGAAATCTCGCTGTCCGGAGTTTTGGGCGGTTTCAGGCTGCGGAGCATCTTCTTGAATTCCCGCGCGCGCTCGAATTTGTCGTCGCCGCGCTGTTGCTTGAGCACGTCCTCCATCTTGTCGAGGTGCTTGAGGGCACGCTGGCGCAGGTCGGCCGGTGTCTTCAACCGGCCTTCCGGGGCGTCTCCGAGCTTGTCGAGGTCCTCAGCCAATTTTTGCAATTCGGCGTTTGTTTTGGCGTACCGCTGGATGGATTCCGTTTGTTTCTTAATGACGGCTGCCGTGCGTTCTGCCTCAACGATGTCGTCGTCACTCACGTTTTTGTCGCCGAGCAGGAGGCCTGTGGGAATAAGAAACGTCGCAGCGCAGACCGCTAAGGCGACGGCCATGCCCGCCAGACGCGGAGGCCAACGTAGCGGTAAGTGCTTTGTCGGGGTCAGGGAACCGGCGGCGGACTCCGCGTCACGCGTGACCGCCTGCTCGAACGGATCGCTTCCCTCCTGGCAGTAAAGCCCGCTGCTGAGTCGCTCGCGCAGGCCAGCCGCTTCATCGAGCGCGGCTGCGGCGGAAGGTTCGTCGACGCGCGTCGCGAACGTCCAAATGGTGGCGACGATCACGCCAGCCAACCCGGCTGCTGCACCGAGCACCCCGAGCGGAGCGCTGACGTCGTAGAATCGTACGACCATGACGCAGACGGCGAACGCACCGGCTGCAATCAGCAGGGCAGCCGTCACGTGGGTCAGCCATTGATTGAGCGTCAATCTGCGGCGGGCGGCGGCCACAGTGCGTTCAAGTTTGGTCATTTGCGCACCTTTCGCTAAGGTGGATAGTCTTGTGGGCTGGAGATCTACCCGTGACCCGTTGCGTTTATCCTAATACCCATCCACGGTCCCGGACCATGAACACTTACGTATTCTATCGTCGATGTCGCCGCAATGTTCGTCATCTTCGCAATTACCGGCGACAAAAGACGAGGCCAAGTGTCGATTTTCGTATGTTGGGGGTGATGGAATCGGTCATTCTGATCGTCGTTGTCGTTTTCTGTCTGCCCGTGGCCGGTTTCGCGGAGCCGCCGGATGAGACCGGGAAGACGCTCGCGGTCGAGGGGCAGGTCTACGATCACCTCGGTTCGGGGTCGGCGGGGGTAGCTGTGACGCTTTGGCCCGAGGGTGCGGCGGGTGAGGATCAACCGCTCGCTGAGGCTGCGACCAACGGGTTGGGCGATTTCAAGATTTTCACGGAAAATCCCGTCGCCGGGCGATACGTCGTGCGGTTTACCAAAAAAGCGTACGAAGACACCACGCGCGATATCGAAATCGTCCGTGGGGAATTGCCGCCGTTCGTCGATTTGGTTCTGCCGGGGGCGCTGGAATTAACAGGACAGGTTCTTGCCGACGATCGCAAACCGATCGCCGGTGCGCGCGTGCGCTTGAATTCCGCCGGTCGCAGTTGGGACGCGTTCACCGGTGAGGATGGAAAATTCACCGTGTCGCAAGTCCTGCCCGGTCCGGGGACGATCGTTGTGGACCTCGAAGGCTTTGGCCGATCCGTTTCAGAGATAGCCACGGTCGAGGGAGCCGGTGAGTTGGCGTTGACGCTCTCTCCGGAGCGCGACTGCCGCGTCGTGGTTAAGGATTGGCGTGGGAACGTGATCGAGGGGGCGAGTGTGACGTGTGCAGACCCCGAGACCCGCGAGCGATGGTTCGCCGAAAGCGACGCATCGGGCGACGCTCGCCTGCGCGGTCTGCCACGATCGCTGGTCGAGCTGCGCGTCGGCGTGCGGCACAACGACTACGTATCCGACGATGGCGCTCCCCATGAATGGCTGCTGCCGACCGACGAAGCGGAGTGTGTGTATTCGGTGAACCTGCTTTCGGCTGGTTCGGTGGCTGGGGTTATTACCGACAAGGAGTCCGGCGATCCGCTTCGCGGTGTTCGTGTGGCTGTGGGGACGAGCTTGGCACCATCCGTTGCGCGGGCGTGGACCGATTTTGAGGGGCGATACACTGTTACGGGCGTGCCCCCCGGCGAGACGCGCGTGACGACATATCTTCGCGGTCACGCGCCGGAACTCGTCGAGATTGTCGTTCAGCCGAGTGAAGTCGTGACGGTGGATATCGTCATGCCGGAGTCGCTGAGTGCGTCGGGAACGGTCGTGGACCACGATGGCAAGCCGGTATCCGGTGCCTATGTTTTCGCGTCGCATTGGCGGGGCGGGCAGACGCTTGGCATACAGGCCATGACCGGTGACGACGGGCGTTTTGAATTCGACACGATTCCCACCGACGAATTCTCGGTGACGATTCAGGGGCGTGCCGGCGAAACGCTGGAGGATCAAACGGTCACGCCCGGTTGCTCCGATCATCGATTCGAGTTGCCCGCTGCACCCGAGCGGAAGTCGCGCACGCGATTGGCCGACGGTGCGGATTTTCCCGAACTGGAACTGACCACGCTCGACGGTGTGAAGATCAAGACGACCGATTTGAAAGGCAAAACGTTCCTCATCGACTTCTGGGCGTCGTGGTGCGGGCCTTGCGTCGTGGAACTGCCCGAGTTGGTCAAAGTGCATGAAGCCTTCGGATCGCGCGACGATTTCGTTATGATCAACGTCAGTCTGGACGACGACGGCAGTTTGAAGAGCGTCCGGCGATTGATCGCCAAGCACAAGATGAAGTGGCCTCAGATTCACGGCAGCAAGAACGGTGCCCGTGGCGCGGGTGACGCTTGCGGTGTTGTAGGCCTGCCCACGAAATTCCTGGTAGGCCCGGACGGGAAGATCCTCTCCACCACGATTCGCGGACCGGCGATTGAGACGCAGATATCGCGGTTCTTGAAGTCAAAGTGATCGGCGGAACGATTCCCGGTGCGATTCCTTTTCGCGTGTCGCTGGGTTTTCGGGCGAGAACATGGGTGTGACTGCGAACAGTTCGATCGGCGAAGCATCGCGACTTCAACCCCGGCCGACAGGGTTGTGCCCGAAGTGCGGGTACGATCAGCGCGGGTTGCCGCCGGGCACGTCATGCCCGGAGTGCGGCGAGGTTTTTTGGCCCGGGCGCGTTGTGAGCGACGTCAACCGCTGGACCGACCGAACCCTGCTCGATCTGTGGTGTATCACGCTGCTGCTGGTCGTGAGCATGGCCATCCGACTGCTGACCATCGGGCTGGTGTCTTCGTCACTGGCCGCCGGTGTGATGCTGGAAACACTGCTGGCGGTTTATCAACTGGCCGCCACGGTTTGGTTCGCCGTCGTGGTTGCTTTTTGCATGAGGCGGCGTCTGTCGCCCAACTACCTGAACATCGCGGAGCATCGGCGTCGCAAGCTCGTTCAATGGCTGGCGATGGATTCGCTGCTTGTCGCCCTCGGGTGGTTTCAACTGTTCGTGTTGTCAGTCTTGTAGATCGAATAGGTGCCGGCCTTTTGCGTCGCGCAATTTGAGATGTCTCTATGAAAAGTGGAAGTCGAATCGCCGCGATTGGAACATGCTGCACAGTCCTGTGGGTAGCAAACGTGTGCGCATCGCAAAGACCCATCCAAATAGACGGCGTGTTTGAGGATTGGTCGGACGTGACGGCTGTTCATGCGGACGCTTTCGGTGACGCTCCGAGCGGCGGCCTGGATTTGTTGCGAGTTTCGGTCGCGGACGACGACACGTTCGTCTTCATTCGCATCGAAGCCGCAGCCGGGTTCGACTTGTCGGAAAACAACAATCTTGTCCTGTATCTGGATACGGACGACGACGTTGGCACGGGCATGCAGATGGGTGTGTATGGTGTCGAGTTGGAATGGCATTTTGGCCAGCGGCAGGGCACCTATTATTCCGGTGGAAACCAGTTTCCCGTGACACAAAGTGATATCAGATTCCGCGCCGGCCCGACGATCGATTCCAGTTCGTTCGAAATCGCAATCAGCCGGTCTGCCTCTCCGGACGGCGTGCGCACCTTGTTCGGCCCGACACCGTTCGGCCTACTGCTCCGCGACGGGGCGACCGGCGACGCGCTGCCCGAAGCGGGCGCAACGTTCACATATATGCCGGAAATCAACGGCTTGCCGCCGATCGACATCATTCCGTTTGAGCGAGATACGCCGGCGGACTTCCGCATCGTGACATGGAACGTGCTGAATGACAGCCCGTGGAATCCGGGATCGGGCGCGAGATTTGGGCGGCAGCTTCAGGCCGTCGATCCCGATGTGATCGCATTCCAGGAAATCTACAACCACTCCATCGCGGAAATCATCACCTTCGTCGAGCAGTGGGTCGATCCGAAGCCTGGGCAAACGTGGACGGGTGCAGGTTCGCCATCGTCGGACACCTCCGTCATCAGTCGCGTGCCGATTCTTGACTGGTGGCCCATCGACGGAAACATGGCCGCCCTGATCGGAACGAGTCAATCCCTCGATCACGACATTCTCGTGTTCAGCGTCCACCTGCCGTGTTGCGGTAACAATGCCGGACGCCAGCGCGAAGTGGATCGTATCCTGCAATTCATCCGCACCTCGCGCGAACCGGGCGATGTCGAATTGCCCGCCAACACACCAATCGTCTTTACCGGCGACACGAATTTCGTCGGCCTGTCGCAGCAGGTCACGTCGATTCTCACCGGAGACATCGTGGACGAAGCGCAATACGGCCCCGATTTCTCGCCCGACCCCGATGGAACGTCGCTGACCAACATAATCTTTCGCCAGACGGAATGGCGGATGGGCTACACGTGGCGAAGCGATTCGTCGAGCTTTTGGCCTGGGCATCTGGATTACATCGTCTACAGCGATTCGCTGCTGTCGGTGGCCAACCACTTCGCGGTGTACACGCCGAACATGTCGCCCGCCAGCCTGACCACGTACAGTCTAAGTGCCGCCGATTCAACCGCGTCAGATCATCTGCTCCTGTGCGCCGATTTCCGCGCAGGCAAAGGACCGAATAACAGCGTGCCGGCGGTTTCGGAGTGGGGCTTGATCGTGGCGATTCTCCTCATGCTCGTCATGGGAACATTGCTCGCCCACCGAACGGACAACCGCCAACACGCGTGAGGCCGTACGCCAACAACCGCGCCACCACAGTCGGCAACGGTTGCGTCTAACCCGTACTCTTGACGCTCTTGCTTTCGCCCATGACCGGCTCGCGCGTCGGGGCGTTCTTGACATTCCGATCGAGCCATTCCGTCATTTCCCACGCCATGTGCATCACCGATTCCCGCGCGCGATAGCCGTGGCTTTCATGCGGCAGCATCACCAAACGCACCTTGGCCCCCAACCCCTTGAGCGCGTGGTAGAATCGCTCGCTCTGCATCGGAAACGTGCCCGAATTGTTGTCCGCTTGGCCATGGATGAGCAGGAGCGGTTCATCGATCAATTCCGCGTGCATGAAGGGCGACATGCCGAAATAGATTTCCGGCGCTTCCCAAAACGTGCGTTCTTCCGCCTGGAATCCGAACGGTGTGAGTGTGCGGTTGTAGGCCCCGCTCCGAGCGATGCCCGCCCGAAAAAGGTCCGACCATGCGAGCAGGTTGGCTGACATGAACGCACCGTAGGAATGTCCGCCGATGGCGATGCGATCGCGATCGGCCACACCGCGTCGCACGACTTCCTCCACCGCCGCCTTCGCACCGGCCACCAGTTGCGGAACGTATGTGTCATTCGGCTCCTCATCGCCTTCACCGACGATGGGCAAGCTCGGATCGTCCAGAACCGCGTACCCATGCACAAGCCACAACAACGGCGAATGCGTGCTTACGCGAATGAAACGGTACGGCGAATCAGTCACCTGCCCGGCAGCGTCGGCACTCTTGAATTCCTGCGGATACGCCCACATCAGCATCGGCAGCGGCCCGTCGCGCTCGGCATCATAACCCGGCGGCAGATAGAGCGTCCCGGTCAGTTTCACACCGTCCGCACGCTCGTAACGAATGAGTTCCTTTTGAACGTCGGCCATCACTGGCGATGGATGGGGAAATTCCGTGACCTTCGTCAGCCGATCGCGCTTCACGTCGCGGATGAAATAATTCGGCGACTCCGTCGGCGATTCCCGCCAAGACAACATCTTCAAGGCATCCACATCCAGCAGGTCGATCGCGTATTCATAGTAGGGAGCTTTGGATCGCCACAATCGCTCCGATTTCTTTGTGGCCAGATCAAGCGCATCAAGGAACGGGCGATCACCCTCCGGTGACGCTCCGCGCCCGCGGTAGAAGAGTTTTCCGCCGTCAGACAGAAGCACGTGCGTGCCGCGCTCCGTCCGCCGCGTCATGGGCGAGCCGGGGTCGTTGTAGCGATCCTCCCACGAATAATCGAAAAGCAATTCGGGCGAAGAAGACGCATCGCCGGGCTTGATACGCCACACGCGCTGGTTCCGCGTCTTCCACCACCATTCCGACACAATTGCCAGCGAATCATCGCCCCAGATGTAGCCTTCAAATCGCTGGCCCAGCTCGATCAACGTGCGCGGCGTAGCGTCGAACGGGGCGCGGAGTGTCAGCATCCTGTCACGGACGTCGGCCTTCGTGTTCGGATCGCCGCCGTCCTGGGCCTCTACCCAAACCAGTGTCGCAGGTGTGTCAGCCCGCCATTCGACCGATCGAGGCCCAATCCGAACCGCACCGAACGCGACCGGTATTTCCTCCGCGAGCGGAAGGTCCGCGACCGTATGAACAGTCTTGCCGGTTGCATCCCAAACCTCGATAAGCCTGGGAAAACGCGACGCCGGCACAATGTACGAGTAAGGCCGGTGCGTGGTGACCGCGAGGATGTATCGACCATCGGGCGACGGAGTGGCTGTGCGTACAACGCCCGGTTTGCCCAAGTGTGTGACCGCTCCGTCGAGAGAGACGCGCGCGACTTGCGACGTCGTGTAGTAGTCGAACAAGTCCTCGTCATGCGCGTTGGCCAGCAAGTCCTGATAAGTCCGCGCGGGAGCGGCTTTTCCCATGTTTTCCTGTATCGTCGGCCCGGTTGGTGTCTCGGGGGCCTGCGGAGGCGGTGGGCGATTGGCCGGCACCAGCTTGCACACGATCGACGCACTGTCCGAAACCCACTCGAAAGGTCTGGTGTAGGCTGCGTTGAGCGCACGGTCCACGACGCGCCGCGCCCGCGCTGTCGCGATGTCGGCCGTCCACAGCTCGTAACGATTCTTGGTAATCAGTGCAAACGCGATGCGCTTGCCGTCCGGCGACCAGCTCACGTATTGAATCCGTGGGTTACTCGGCAGCCCGCCGATGACACGTTCCGCGCCGCCCTCGATCGCCTTAAGCGTGAGCCTGTTGTAGTAACGCGATCGACTCCGACCGTTGGTCCGTGGGTTGATGCGCATGCCCGCCAGTCGCAATTCCGGTTGAGCCAGTTCATCAATCGACGGCAGCGCGGGCGGCTGCATGAGGAGCATCACGCTCTTGTCCGGGCTGAGGCTGACGATCGGCGTCGGCGGCGCGTCGATCAAATCGGCGATAGCCTTGGGCGGCATGCGATATCCCGCACCGCCCCCAAACGCAAACGCCGTGCAGAAAAGTGATAGCGCAAAGCCAACCCCCCAACCCGCTAAGCGACCACGACAATTCGATACCGCGCGCCACGCGCCTGGGGACTCCCCGCCCAGCCACAATGTTCGCAATGCATTCGTGGGTGTTCCACTGCCGATCCTGCAAAGCACGCCCGAATCCCTTCCCCCCTCGCAAAGCACGCCCGAATCCCTTCCCCCCTCGCAAAGCTCGTCTGACTTCTTTCCCCCCTTGCAAAGGGGGGACCGAGGGGGGTTCTCCGATCGCCAGCCCCCCCAAAAAAGCCCCTCCATTGCAAGGAGGGGACCACGAAATCGAATCGCCTTCTCGAAAACAGCTCTGAATAGCGAAGTATGCATGAGTCCGATTCTCCCTCTGATGTCGTGCCGAAGGTTATCCCAAAGCCATTATGCCAAACCCGTCTACCGGTGTCGCGTGCGACAACCCGACGCCACAGCTTATTACCTTCCCAGTCACAACACCCAACGAGCCGCCGGCTTCAGCCGGCGCGGACGCAATAAGTCATCGATCTCTCGCCTGCGAACCGTCACGCTCACCACCCCGCCGGACTCAAGACAATTCAGGCGGGACGTGTGCGATCTATCCGAACCGCGACAGTAATGGAGCGGCCGGAACGGAGACCACGACACTGAGCGCGACCAATGTCGGAGTGTGAAGGGATCAGTCAAACCGGGCACCTGCTACACCGGTTTCTGCCCGCTGTTCCAGTGCAAGGCTCCTGTCTCTTGCCGATTACGTCGCAGAAACTTTTCTCATGAAGAAAAACGACTCTGGTCGCCGCAAAGAACCCCTGCCCCTATCATGGCCAACGTAGACACAAGACTTCACAGGGAGCGATCAGGATGAGCGAAACCGTACCCAAAATCCTCCACGTCCTCGAAACGTGCATCTACGGCCACGATCTCGTCGCGATGGAGCGTTTCTACGCCGGCATCCTGGGCCTGTCGAAAATGTCGGAGGAATACCCGCGACACATATTTTTTCGCATAAGCGACCACAGCGTGCTGCTGATCTTCAACCCGATCGAGACCATGAAGGTGACCGAAATTCCGTCGCACGGCGCAGACGGCCCCGGGCACGTCGCGTTCGCCGTCGATCGCGAGGAGCGGCTGGCGTGGATCGATCGTCTGAATGAACAGGGCGTTGAAATCGAGCGCGAAATCGTGTGGCCCAACGATGCGAAGTCCGTCTACTTCCGAGACCCCGCCGGGAACTCCGTCGAGTTGGTAACCAGCGACATTTGGGAAAGCTGAGAACTTGCTCGGATAGAGCAGTTTCAACCCCAACGCAACGAGCCGCGGACTTCAGTCCGCGCGGATGTCCTCGGACCCAAAACCACAAACCGCTACGCACGCGGTGAATTCGCTCAAGAGAGGACGAGGTTTGCAAAAGAGTGGAAGTGCCCGCGCCCGCCGCGATCGCCCCGTCGCCAATGCCAATCTCAGCACGCCCGAAAACAAACAGCTTCTCAAGCAGGCCAAGAAACAGGCCGATCCGTGGAACGACACATCCCGCCGCGCGCAAAAAAAAGGCCCCGCAGCTCTCGGGGAAGAGCTACGGGGCGCAAACAGGGGACACGACAGCTTCCACCTAAATCTATAGGATTGGTTCACCCCCAAATCAAACAAATTGCCCCGACTTAACTCAAAATTTCGTGAAATGCACCCGCGCAGCCCCTCGCCGTAAAGCCACAATGCAAACCCGTGAGTCAGAACAGAGACCGTCAGGATAATCGGCCGCTGCGGAAAATCGCCCACAGCAAGCCCAGTCCGAGTACACCCGCGATCAGGTAACCCGCCACACCCAGTGTCTGAAGTCGAATGCCAAGCACTTCAACCTGCGGGTCGGAACTGACCACCATCGAACTGCCGATAACCACGCCCGATATAATGACCGCGAACGAAAGACGATTGCTCGATCGATCAATATCACGGGCCAGAGGCTCGAGATTGTCGTGGCGGACCTGGATCTGCCAGCGACCGGTAGAGGCTTTTCGCAGCACTTCACGCAACTGTTGAGGCCCACTTCGCAGAAGGCTCAGGACATGCCAAAGCGTCAAAGCCCCCGAACGGAACATACGCGACGGTGCCAGCCGCGATCGAATCATGGCCGATAATCGCGGCCTCAAAACAGCCGCCAAATCCATGTCCGGATCGAGTCGCAACGCCAATGCCCAGATGGTCGTCAGAGATTTGAGCATCAGCACAACGTCGCGCGGCAACGTCGCATCGTGACGGCGAGCCACCTCAGCCGCTTCCGCAAACATCGATCCCATCCGCATCCGGCCGATCGGCTGGCCGTGGTATTTGTCGACCAGCATCTGCAGATCACTGATCAACTGATGGCGATCAGCCTCCGCTGAAAGCGCACCCATTTCGTCCAGCGCTTCCGCCACAACGTTCATATCCCGCGACAATGCTCCGAGCAGCAGAACGAGTATGTTCCCGACAGTGTCGTCACTGATAACGCCAATCTGTCCGAAATCGATCAACCCAACGCGCGCCGGCGGCTTGACCAAGACGTTGCCCTGATGTGGATCAGCATGAAACGTGCGTATGTCGAAGAATTGATGAAAAAAAACATCGGTCAATGTGACAGCCAGTTTCGCGCGGTCCAGCTTGTCCCCGTACAGCTCAATCGCCTCATCGACCTTGGCCCCCTCGAGCATTTCGAGCGTCAGCACATTGTCCGAACAGTGCGACCAGATTACTTCGGGAATGGTCACGGCGTCGTCGTCGTGAAACGCTTCGCACAGGCGATTCGTGGTTGCCGCCTCGTGCGCGTAGTCCATCTCGCGCAGAAGCATGCGCTCGAATTCTTCGACGACTTGGGCAGGTCTGTAAGGACGCGCTTCCGGCATCCAGCTCTCCAACGCCTCCGCCAGCCATCGGAGAATGTCCAGGTCCGACCGAATCGTGCCCTCAATGTCAGGCCGGCGAACCTTGATGACCACCCGCCGCCCCCCAGGTAGCCGCGCCCGGTAAACCTGCCCGATCGAACCCGACGCGAACGGCTCTTCTTCAACCTCGGCGAAAAGATCAGCCACAGGCCCACCCAATTCGTCCGCGATAATGCGCCGCGCAGATTCCGTATCAAACGGAGCCACCTGGTCCTGAAGCGCCTGAAGCGCCTGCAAAATGTCCGCTGGCACGATGTCAGGGCGATCCGCCAGCATCTGGCCCAGCTTCACAAACACAGGCCCCAGCTCGCTGGCCACCGTCGTAAGGCGCTCGCCGATGCTTTTGGACGTCTGAACCTTGTCCTGACCGACCTTGGCCGCCTTGAAACGCAGCGGGACGTACCGCCCAAGGTCCAGCCGCTCGACCACGTGCCCAAATCCGTGTTGGGTCAGAACTTTGGCGATTCGCTGGAGGCGGTGAAGATTTTGCACGCCGCGTGTGAGTCGAAGGGGCAACATTTGGAGTCCGTCCGGGGTTTCCAGGGCGGCCAACAGGCTCAAGCCGCCCCAAACACCCTATTTCAGGCGATGCCCGTTGGCAATTCCCATGGATCGCCGAGGTTTGGGCTGGTCCGTTCACGACCCAACTCCCGATAAAAAATGCGTGTTTTTAGCGCAGAAGCGGGGGAGTTACAGTGACAGTTTCCAGGCTTCGGTCAGATAGGAAATTATGCGGTTTTTCACGCCCCCAAAGGTGTTTTTTGCTTGAATGGGGCCATCCGCTTCGGTATAACGGGTGAGGTACGGTATGGGGAGAGAGGACATTTTGGGGTGCTCACCACAATTGATGAGTATTTCTACCGGTTTCCAATCTCCCTCGGTATAATCTGGACGTTCGCCGCACGGTCGGGCTGGTGTGTTCTTGCTCGGATGTTGTGTGCCGTTCGGCGAGGCGTTCGGAGGTGTGGGTAATTGCTTGACCCGTCCGGTTCGGATGGGTAGGATAAGCGTTGCGGTTGCGAAGTGGGGGGAACCCTTGGACCGCGGGGCGTCGGCAATTTGAATACCTATTTAATTCGGTTTCTCCGGCTCATGGAGGCAGGCAAGATGAAGGCTTCAGGATTCCTCACCGCTGCGTTGGCCCTTGGCTTTGGCACGGTCGCGATGGCGCAGGACACATTCACCGTAGACATCAACCGCACAGACGGCTCGGCTCCGATCGAGGCTGGCGGTTGCGTCGAATTTGAAATTCGCGGTCATCTGACCGACACAGCCAACGAAGGGTTGGCGTTCTTCGCGTTCGACCTGGAATTGGTCGGACCCAGCACGGTCAACCTTGGCACCGCCATCATCATGGGTGAGGATGTCTCGGTCACCAGCTTCTCGCAGCCGCAGGGGTATTCAGTGGATTTCACTGGAACCGCCGTCGGCGACGATCTGATCCAGCTTGGTGGCGGACAGAACACCATCGGCAATCCGGGGACCGATCCGTTCCCACCGTTCCCGAACGGTGCCGTTGCGTTGGGCGTCGGTCACGGTGTTGACGGCGTCCGCATGTATGAAGCCGCTCCTTGCGATTTCGGGTTCGGTCTGACCGTTCCCGTTGGTGTGGCCGATGGCGATTACACACTTCAGATCAGGCCCAGCAGCTTGTTTGCCAACCAGATCACGAGTTTTGACGACGTTGCGGAAACGTATGTTGTCGATCCGGTCAACGTTGTGATCGGCAACCCGATGGCGTTTACGGTTGGTGCTGATTGTGTAACACCGGCACCGGAAATCGTTCACGATGCAGACACGTCGCCCTGCTCGGGCCATATCGATCCGCGTGGTGAAAGCTCCAACGGTGTGGATTTGGATCTGGGCATTACAACGTTTACGATCAAGTTCACGACGGACGTATTCCAGTCGGACGGCACGAGTCCGGTTGATGCGAGCAACTTCTCGGTCGGCGAGACCGGTGGTGGTGCCGCTCCGTCAGTCGCCAGCGTCAGCTATGTTGGCGGTGGCATGGATACGGTTGAGATCGTTTTGGACAACAACATCACGCTTCAGGAATGGACCACGCTCGTTGCCGACGTTTACAACGATTGCGGCGTCGCGATTACGTCTTCCGGCGACCAGGGTGCTGGTGTGAACGAGACCGATCGCATCGACGTGACGCACCTCCCGACCGACATCAACCAGGGCGGTACGAGCGATCCGTTTGACGTCATCGCGTTCCGTCAGTTTGTCAACAACGGCACGGTGCCCGCAAACGGGTGCAGTGCGAACGGTGTCGATTATGTCGACATGAACCATAATGGTGCTTCGGATCCGTTTGACCTGATCCGCTTGCGTCAGTCGATTAACGGTGTCACTCCGTCCACCCGCGCGTGGGCGTCGACGAGCATCAACAACACACGTCCGTAATCCGGACGTTGTTGGACCTTGTAAGCTGAGATACGATCGTGGCACCCGGTCGGGAGCTGGGTGCCACGATACGAGATACGGTGAGGTTCTTTGGAGGGTTGCGGCGATAACTCGCTGCTTGAGAGAGAGGAGGCATCTCAAAGCAACTTTCCCCGTCGATATTATCGACTTGCAGCAAGAATTCGGGTTGGCTTCCACTTTTTGTGGAGAAAGCCTGATTCGCGGGTGCTAGAATCACCCGACCAGCCCAGCCGCCAACCGTTTGGGACGGATGGCGACCCTGGGGGAGAGAGAAGAGAAGAGAGTTTTTTGGGTTCTTGGGAGAGAGCTGAGCCCATTCAAGAATGACCCGATCGGGTCGCTGGATTTCAGCTCTTATTAAAACAGAGGTTTGGTCTCGCTCGGGCGAGAATGGGGAGAGCGTCTCCCTTTGAGATTCCCGCGCGAGCACTTGGAGAGATGGAGGCTGTGGAGATGCTTAAGCGTTCACTTATGATTCTTGGTTTGGTGGGTATGATTTCGACCGCTGCGTCGGCGGACTTTTTGCTGACCTATGAAAGCGATGTAGATGTCGATCCGGGCAACGGCGACATCATCGACATCAATGAGAACAGTTCCGCGACGATTTCGATCTACGCTTGGCCGGATACGACATCGCAGTTGGCTGGCACCGGATTCAACTTCAACGGTGCGAATGATGGCGGCGTTCTCGCTTTCGACACGATCAGCCTGAGCGACTTCGCTTGGGATCCGGCGACGTTCGGCAATCCGAACGTCTGGTTCATCGACAACGCGCTGCCCCAGCCGCGCGGTGCGAACTTTGTCGGCGCTGCCACGATCCCGGCCGAAGGTCTGCTCTTGGCGACGCTGCAGGTCACTTCCGGTGCCGACTTGGGCCAGTCGGACGTAACGACCAGTCCGGAATTCTTTGACGAAAACCTCGGCCCGGCAAACTCGGCCAACGGTTCGTTCTCCGTGAACGTCGTTCCCGAGCCGGCTACGCTGGCTTTGCTGGCCATCGGCGGTTTGGCGACGATCCGTCGCCGCCGTTAATCGACGCGTGCATTAAGCACACGTTCGAATCTGATTAGCGCTATTGAGCGGGAAGCACAGCTGTGCATCCCGCTCAATTTTTTTGCCCGCTTTTCGAATGTCCCATATTCAAGGACGGTGGCTGCGGTGATACGAAAAAGATTACTTACGGTTCTGGGTGTAATCGGCATGACCGCATTCGATGCATCTGCGGACATCATGCTGACCTACGAAAGCGATGTCGATGTCTTTCCGGACAACGGAGATGTCATAGACCTCTATCACGGCAATGCGGCCACGATTTCGATCTGGGCGTGGCCTGGTTCGACAGCGGAGTTGGCGGGTACGGGCTTCAACTTCAACGGTTCGGACGATGGCGGTGTACTCTACTACGATGCATTCAGTTTGAGCAACTTCGCTTGGGATCCCGCGACGTTTGGCAACCCGAATGTGTGGTTCACCGACAACACACTGCCTCAGCCGCGTGGTGCCAACTTCATCGGCGCCGCGACCATTCCAGCCGAAGGCTTGCTTCTGGCCACGCTGCAAGTCACAGCGTTCTTCGACGAACACGGGCCTGAGGAAGTTACGACGGGGCCGGAGTTTTTCAACGGCTCGCTCGCGCCGGTGATCGGCAACCGCAGCGGTTTCACCGTCAGAATTGTTCCAGAGCCATCGACGTCGGCTTTGCTGGCCATCGGCGGTTTGGCGATGATGCGTCGGCGCTGATGATTGGTGTGGACTCGATTTCTGCGATGGAATCGTCCCGCGATTGCGGCGTGGATTGGAATGGAATGGGCCTTGCGAATGGATTTCTACGTAAGGAGATGGGAAAGATGCTAAGGTATTTATTCCTGGTGCTTGGTTCGGCAACGGCTGTTGTGTCAGCGGACGTCATATTGACCTACGAAAGCGATGTCGATCTTGATTCGAGCAACGGCGAAATCATCGATTTGGGGCAGCCGAGCAAAACCGCCACGATTTCGATTACTGCTTTTCCTGACACCACGACGCAGTTGGCCGGTGTCGGTTTCAACTTCAACGGCTTTGACAATGGCGGCGTCCTCGAATTCGATGCGTACAGTTTGAGTGACTTCGCCTGGGATCCGGCGACGTTCGGCAACCCGAATGTCTGGTTCACCGACAACACGCTGCCTCAACCGCGCGGCGCCAATTTCGTTGGTGCGGTGACCATACCAGCCGATGGTTTGCTGTTGGCCACGCTGCAAGTCACGGTAACCGGGTTAGGATTTGCGGAAGTGAGTACGGGGCCTGAGATCTTTGACGGCGCGCTTAATCCGGTGTTTGCCATTGGTGATTCTTTCACTCTAGTCCATCCAGAGCCGTCTTCGTTGATTTTGCTGGCCATCGGCGGTTTGGCGATGGTTCGTCGCCGTGGCTGATCGGCGGAAGAGAAGACCGCTTCCTTACGGGCGCGGTTCTGACGGAGCTTCGCGAACGGGTTTTGTCGAAGGAGAATTGGGAGATGTTTAGGTGTTCATTCTTGGTGCTGGGTACGATCGCGGCGGGTGCGTCGGCGGACTTTGGTCTTACGTACGAGAGCGATGTTGATCTCGATCCGAATAACGGCGACATCATTGATCTCGCGCCCAATGAGAGCGCCACGATATCGATCTGGGCTTGGCCTGGATCGACCACGGAGTTGCAGGGTCTCGGATTCAACCTCAACGGCGTCGATAAAGGTGGTGTCCTCAATTTTGAATACATCAGTCTGAGCGACTTCGCATGGGCTCCCGCGCCGCTCGGCGACCCGAATAGCTGGTTCGCCTGGAACGAATTACCCTATCCGCGTGCCATCAACTTTAGCTCACACACTATTTCGATTCCGGTGGAGGGCTTGCTGCTCGCAACGCTTCAGGTCAATTCCGGCAGCGATTTTGGGCAGTCGGATGTGAGCACGGGGCCTGAGTTCTGGGACGGTAATCTATCGCCGGTGGTCGTCGTCGACACCTTCTCCATGAACATCATTCCCGAACCGGCGACGCTGAGCCTGCTGGCGCTCGGCGGCGTGATGGTGCTGCGTCGGCGCCGGTGATCGGCGTGGTCTTGAATTCGGCGGATGAATTGTTCTGCGATCGCGGCCCGGCCCGGAAAGAGCCTCGCGAATAGGCTTCCACGGAAGGAGGCATGGGAGATGTTGAAGCGTTCACTCTTGGTACTTGGTATGGTCGTGACTGGCGCGTCGGCGGACTTCAGTCTAACGTACGAGAGCGATGTCGATCTTGATCCGAATAATGGCGACATCATCGATATCGCACCCAATGACAGTGCCACAATATCGATCTGGGCGTGGCCTGGGTCGACAACGGAGTTGTACATTCTGGGGTTCAACTTTAATGGCGTGGACAACGGTGGTACCCTTGAATTTGAGTACATTAGCCTGAGCAATTTCGCGTGGGATCCCGTGTCCTTCTTCCCGAACGGCTGGTACGCGGGGAATACGTTACCCTATCCGCGTACTACTAACTTCGTATTTTACGCTATTCCGATTCCGGTTGAAGGTTTGCTGCTCGCCACACTTCAGGTCAATTTAGGCAGCGATTTGGGGCGGTCGGATGTGAGTACCGGACCTGAGTTCTGGGACGGTATTCCTGCCCCGGTAGTTGCCATCGGCGATGCTTTTTCGGTCAATGTTATTCCCGAGCCAGCGACTCTGGCTCTACTGGTGCTCGGTGGCGTGGCGGTGATGCGTCGTCGCCGGAGAACGGCGGCGAACGCGTGAAGCCTGCCCCGTTCCCGTAACGGGCGATTGCCGGGAATTGTAAAGATGGCTGGCGTGCTCAGGTTGACAGCTTTCTCATTCGTAGCATTGGGGTTGCTGCAAACAAGACTGAGTGCCGATGCCATTATCGAGTACGCGTATGAGTATGACTGCGATCCGGCGCCGGAGGTCATCTGCCTGCCGGAGCCGGGTGAGTACGAACTTTCGATCAGGATTCTAGTTGACCAAACTACTCTTCTTCAAGGCGCGCGGTTCGGTTTTGACGGGATAGTTGCAAGGGACGTCCTCGAGTTTCCAGGCTTCACGCTAAGCAATTTCGCCTGGAATCCTGGTCTATTCGGGAACCAAAACATCTGGTTTTTCGACAATACACTGCCCGAACCGGTTGTCGCGACCCTTTTGGGCGGTCTGTCCGTACCAGACGACGGTTTGCTGTTGGCGACGTTCAAAATCGAATTCCAAAACCCGGGGGACGGATACGTTTCGACCGGACCGGAATTGTGGGATGACAATTCCTCTTGGATTCCATTCGAAGGGGATTCGATTCAACTTCGCCTGGCTCCCGAGCCGGCGGCGCTGAGCCTGCTGGCTTTCGGCGGCGTGATAGTGATGCGTCGTCGCCGGTGATCGATACGCCGGCGGGGTCGGCGAAAGCGTCCGAAAATACGATTGAGCGGGATGCATCTGTGTGCGTTCCGCTCGTTTTTTTTGTGCTGATCTCCGTCGGCAGTGCCTGATGTATTGCGGATTGGGTGGATTCGACTCTTGCTCGCGGTAGGATGTAGTAGTGGGTCGGTGGCGAATCGGCGTTGGATTCGGACGGCCTTGCATCTGGAGGTATTCGGAACATGCGATGTTTTCTGGGAATTGTGTCAATTTTGGCGACTTCGTGGGTGCCGGCGGCGTTCGGCCAAGTGGCGGTCACTTACGCGCCGACGACTCTGGAACCCGGCGTTGCGACGGATGTTACGGTCACGCTGACCGATCAGTCCGGAGACGGGCTGGATATCACGGCGGTCAACGTTCTGATTACGACGGACGACATGCTGTCGGCCAACTCCTTCCGATGGCTGGTGGACGCATTCGACGATCCCATATTGTGGTTCGCAAGCGAGACGCTACCTCGACCGCAGGCGGCAGCTTTTGCGGCGGGCGTTATGGTTGATGTGGACGGCTCGCTTGACCTGGCGATTGTCAGCGTGACGGCTGATGCGGACTCCGCCGGTGCGTCTTTGACTCTGGGTGTGTTTCCGCAAGGTTCGGACGCGGTCATCACGGACACAGGAAACTTTTTTGAGTTGGAGATCGCCAGCGGCAGAACGGTGCAATTGGCTGTTGCCGATCAAGCGTCCGACGATGGTAGTACGGGTGGCGGTGGGGGCGGCGGTCCGATTGATGACGGCAGCGGCGCGTCGCCCGGTGGCGACGATGGAATGACCGGTGATGACGGCATGGCGGACGACGATCCGATGTCGGGTGATGACGACACGGTCGGCGATCCCGATTCCGGTGGAAATGGTGATGCGGGCGACGTCGTGATCGACGACGGAAATGACGGCGGTGCTCCCGGTGATGACGGTTCCGGTGGTGGCGGCTCCGGTGTTGTTGATGGCGACGGCGGTTCCGGTGACAACGGCAATGGAAGCGACGCCGTCGGCGATGCCGGCGGTGACGACCCCATCGACGGCGGCGCTGATGGCGGTATCTCTGATGATGGCACGCCTGCGCCATCGATGCCGTTGTGCGGAATGGGTATGATCGTGCCCATGCTCTTCACATTGGGCTTTCTTTGTGTTATGAAATTCCGTGGAACAGGGTGGCGGTGATCGTCGCCGCGTGCGTGGCTGGTTCGGTTGGTTGTCCGGCTGCGCGTTTCGCGAAATCCATTTCGTTTCGTCTCAGCCCATCGTCGGCGGTCGTGGTGGGCGGATGATATTCTGTGCGTGCGTTCGACGGCGTTTCGCGGAGATCGTGTTCTTCAATCGGGTTCGACGGCTTTTTGTGAACTTCCAGAGGAGACAGATCTTTGGAGACCAAGACGCAGTTTTCGGTTTTTCTGGTCAATCGTCCGAATGTTTTGACGCAGGTGTGCCGCGCGCTGGCGGAAGCAAGGGTCAACATACTGGCTATGACCATGATGGACGGGCAGGAGCACGGCGTGTTGCGGCTCGTTCCGGCGACGGCTGCCAAGGCTCGCGGTGCGCTTAAGAAGATGAACGCGGCGTTTACCGAGTCGGAAGTGTTGCTGGTCGAGATGCCGAACAATCCCGGGGCGGCTGCCGACGTGTGCGAGAAACTCGGCGCGAACAAGGTCGCGATCAATTACATGTATTGCAGCACGGCTGGTTCGGGCAAAGCCGTCGGCATATTCCGGGTTACCAACGTCGAGAAAGCCAAAAAGGTGCTCGCGACGAAGGCGAAAGCCAATCGCGACACGCGGGTCCGCAAGCGTCAGCCGGCGAAACGCCGGTAGCGCATTGGCGAATCCGCAAGAAAAGAGTTGGCGACGCACGGGTGTCCGCGCGAACTGAAGTTCGCGGCTCGTGGCGTTTTGGTTGAGTTTGCTTCGGGGCGCTTTCTCAGTGACCGGCGGCTTCGATCGCCTGTTTGAACACGTCGAGTCCGCGGTCGATTTCCTCACGCGTGATACACAACGGGGGCGCGAAGCGCATCGCGGTTTCGCCGCAGCCGAGCAGGATTAGGCCTCGGTTGAACGCTTCGAGGGCGATGGCGTCGCGGAGCGATGCGCTCGGCGTGCCGTTTCTATCGCACACGGTCAGGCCGATCATCAAACCCAACCCGCGCACGTCCGTGACGATGTCGTGGTCGTTGCAAATAGCACGCAGGCGACTGGTCAGGTATTCACCCTGTTCAGCCGCGTTGGCCATCATGCCTTTTTCGACCGCTTCGAGCGTGGCCAGTGCGGCGGCGCAACCGATGGGGTTTCCGCCGTACGTGCTGCCGTGGGCACCGGGCGGCCACTGCATGATGCGCTGGCTTGCGACGAACGCACCGATGGGCATACCGCTCGCGACGCCTTTGGCGATGCACACGATGTCCGGCACGATGTCGAAGTGCTCGCAGGCGAACCACTTTCCGGTTCGGCCACAGCCTGATTGAATTTCGTCGGAGACCAGCAGAATCCCGTGCTCGTCGCAAAGTGCTCGCAGGCCTTTGAGGAAGGACGCTTGGGGCACGATGTATCCACCCTCACCCTGCATGCATTCAACGAATATGGCAGCCACTTCGGATGGGTCCGCCTGCCGCTGGAAGAGTTCCTTGACGGCGTCGAGGTCTCCGTATGGCGCGTGCCAGACCATCGGGATGAGCGGTGCGAACCCCGTTTTCTGCTTGGCTTTCGAGCTGGTCAGCGAGAGTGCGCCCATCGTTCTGCCATGAAACGCACCGTGGAACGCGATGAGTCCTTTGCGACCTGTGGCGTGGCGGGCGAGTTTCATCGAGCCTTCAACCGCTTCGGCGCCGCTGTTGGTGAGGAACACGCGTTTGGGTTCGTCGCCGGGGGTGATCTCCGCGAGCTTTTCGCACAGGCGGATCATGGGTTCGTAATAAAAATCGCTGCCGCAAATGTGGATGAGCTTCGCGGCTTGATCCTGAATGGCTCGGACGACGTCGGGGTGGGCGTGCCCGGTCGCGCACACGGCGATGCCGGCGGCGAAGTCCAGAAATGTGTTGCCGTCGACATCCTGAACCGCGCATCCGAATCCGCGGTCGGCTACGAGCGGAAAATCGCGCGTGTAGGACGTGGACGTGACGCGGTGATCGCGTTCGATCCACGCTTTGGCTTTGGGGCCTGGAAGTTCGGTCCGGATATCCGGTGCGGAGGCGGGCGTTTTCGGCGATGCGACGTTCGCGGCGGTCATGTCTTGCGTCTCCGTGCGTGCGGGTGTCGGTTGTTCCTTCGTGCCAAAGCTGTCATCGGTATCGGCCAACGCGGCGTTGGAGGTCTGAGCACTGGGGGCGATAACGCTGTGCATCGTACCGCGTTCTGTTCGCGATTTCGACGGGGTCGCGACGATTTTTGTCGGCAACACGCAGGAGCGTCCGCGCGAACTGAAGTTCGCGGCTCGCCAGGCGCGAAGCGAAACCTCTTCGGTCCGCAATCGAATTAGAAGCCCGGCGGATCGTTGGGGTTCGTCGGGTCCGTTCCCAAAATAAGCACCTCCACGCCATCGAGAATGCCGTCAAAGTCGGTATCGCGCAGAAGCGGGTCCGTGCCGATAAACTGCACTTCGTCCCCGTCGAGGAGCAGGTCCGCGTCGGTGTCGGGGTCGTTCGGGTTCGTCCCCATCGCCAATTCGTCGGAATTGAGCAGGAAGTCGCGGTCCGTGTCGTCGGGCGGCGGGGCGGGTCCAGTTCCGGGGTTGAATGGATCCTCTCCGAACGCGAGCTCCTCAAAGTCGGACACGCCGTCGAAATCGGAGTCGAAGTTGAGGGGATCGGTGTTGAACAGGAGAACCTCCTGCCCATCGGTCAGCCCGTCGCCGTCGGTGTCGATCAGAAATGGGTCCGTGCCGCGCAGATTCTCCCGAACGTCCGTCAAGCCGTCGTCGTCAGAGTCGATGAAAACGCCCGAGCCGGTACCAGTATCGGTACCGCTGCCGCTGGTAGATCCGAACGTGTCAGAATCCTGGCCGTCGGGGATGCCGTCGCCGTCGGTATCGAACTGGTTGGGGTCCGTGCCGAATTCGTTGATCTCCGAGCCGTCGTCCAAGCCATCTCCGTCAGAGTCGAACAGAGTCGGATCGGTCAGCGTGACGAGCACTTCGTCGCCATCGGTCAGGCCATCACCGTCTGTGTCGGGGTCGAGCGGGTCGGAATTGAAGATGAGCACTTCCTGACCGTCACGCAGGCCGTCGTTGTCAGTGTCCACGTTGTTCGGAAGCGTGCCGAGGTTGCACTCCTCACTGTTTGTCAGATTGTCGCCATCGAAATCGCCATCGGGTAACAGCAGGCCGAGGCATCCGTCGGTGTTGCCGCCTATCGGTCCGTTGTTGGGGTCCGTATCGAAGTTGTCGTCGATACCGTCACCGTCCGTGTCGGGGTCCAGCGGATCGGTCCCGGTGAAGAAGAATTCCTCGCCGTCGAGCAGTCCGTCGCCGTCGGTGTCGTTGTTGAACGGGTCGGTGCCGATTTGACATTCGATCAGATTGGGCAGGTTGTCCAGATCGGGGTCGCCGAACTGCGGCAGGAACGAGCAGTCGGGACCGTTGTCCACGATGTCATCCGGCGACAGTGGGTCGGTGCCTTGAGAAACCTCAAGCCCGTCGGTTCGCCCGTCGCCGTCCGTATCCATGACCAGCGGGTCCGTGCCGAGGAAGATTTCACCCCCGTCGGGCAGGTCGTCGCCGTCGGTATCGGGGTCGTTGGGGTCGGTCATGAATTGCAGCACTTCCGGGCCGTCGCGCAGGCCGTCGCCGTCGGTATCCGGATCGAAGGGGATGGTGTCGAACTGGTTGATTTCCTCGCCATCGAGCAGCCCGTCATTGTCGGAGTCGGGATCGAGCGGGTCGGTGAACTCCAGCACTTCGTTGCCGTCGAGTATGCCATCACCGTCGGTATCGTTGTTGAACGGGTCGGTAAAGGTGGACGTTTCCTCGATGATGTCGGGCAGACCGTCGTCGTCGCTGTCGAGGAGTTCGTCGTCGTTGTCGTCGGGGTTGAGCGGGTCGGTGAAGAAGAAAATGACCTCTTCGCCGTCGTTCACGCCGTCGCCGTCGGTGTCGGGGTTGTTCGGATCGGTCCCGATGAACTGCGTCTCCACGCCGTCCGGCAGTAAGTCATTGTCCGAATCGACGGGATCGAAAACGTTGTTGTCCTGACCGTCGGGAATGCCGTCGAAGTCCGTGTCGGGGTTGAGCGGGTCGGTGTCCAGATCGAACACTTCGCGCGAATCGTTCAAACCGTCGCCGTCCGAATCCGCGACCAGCGGCAGCGTGCCGTAATAGAACAATTCCTCTTCGTCGGACAGGCCGTCGCCGTCGGTGTCCGCCACGTTGGGATCGGTGCCGAAGATCAGCTCGATATCCGTGGGCACACCGTCGTCGTCGGGATCGTCACCTTCGAGGCTGACGTTGACGGGCGTGCCCAGGACGAACACTTCGGTGAAATCGTTCGAGCCGTCGGCATCGGAATCCGCCGTGAAAGGATCGGTGCCAAGAACATACACCTCGAAGGAATCGGGGATGCCGTCGCCGTCGCTGTCGGGGTCGTCCAGCGCGAGCAGGTCGGGCTGATTCACGAAATCACCGGGCCTGCGGGAGAGTTTGCGCCGTCGTCGACCGTCCGGACTGCCGTAGAGGTCCTGGATGGCCTGGACATCGGATTGTGTCAGACGCTGGTTGCCGTCGCGCGGATAGCTCGGTGCCATGACTGCGTCAGCGTCGAGGCTGTGCTCCAGTCCCAGGGCGTGACCGATTTCGTGCAGGGCGACGGTGAACAAGTCGAATTGATCCTCGCCGGGTTGCAGGGCGTAGGGTTCCGCGCTGCACAGGTGGATCGTGCCAGCCTGATCCGTGCCGGGGAAGAAGGAATGCCCCAGCACGTTGCCCGCGCCGTCGAAGGGGTACGGGTCGTTGTGCAGGCCTTCTTGGAAGCTGATGTTGATGTCCGCCACGTCGCCGTCAGCCCGTCGAAGGCTCAGGAGGCAGGCTGCGTCCCATTGGGCGAATGCGCGGGCGACCGCTTCCAGATGTTCTTGTTCGGAGAATTGCGGAAGAAAATTCGCGACGCGCCAGGTCAGGTCGGTATCGGGCCAACGGCTTGTAGGCCTGAAGTCAGCCAAGCCGGAGGGCTGCTGGGCCATTTCGTCGTAGCAGGCGATGGCCGCGTCGCCGCAACTGGACCGCGCGGGTGTCTGGGCCGTCGTATCGGTGCCCGAGCCGTTGGAGTTCCCATTACTGTTGCTGTCGCTGCCGTTTGCGTTGGTGCCGCCGTTTGAATTGCCATTGCCGGTTCCGGTGCCGCCGGTGTTCCCGTTGCCATTCGATTCGCCCGGACTCATGGGGCAGCCCGAGCCGAGAAGGAGCAACGTAGCTGCCGTCGCCAGAATTGTCGCGTGCAGAGATCGTGTCATCGCTTGGCCCATCGGGTGCGCTTTCGTACCGGAACCCAAACATCGCCCATCTTATTATCGGATGGTACGAGCGAACGCACAATGATTCATCGGTTCGCGGACTCGCGCACGTCAAAAACGATTTGCCCGCCCACGACGGTGAGCAGGTTTTTCGTGTCGGCGATATCGTCGCTGGGAACACGCAAAACGTCTTGTGACAGCATCACGAAGTCTGCCAGCTTGCCCGTTTCGATCGTGCCGAGGTCTTCTTCGAGAAAGGCCGCTTGGGCGGCATTGATCGTGTAGGCACGCAAAGCGTCCTCGATTCCGATGCGCTCCGCCGGCAGCCAGATTTTCCCATCCAGGGTGCGTCCGGTTACCGCGGCTGCCATGCCAGCGAACGGGTCGCAACTGACCACAGGCCAATCGCTTCCAAAAGCGAGCAACGCCCCCGAATCGTTCAGAGATCGAAATGCATAGGAACCAGCCAACTGTTCTTCACCAAGCGCAGCCTCAGCGTAGCGGCCGTCATCGGCTTTGTGCAGAGGCTGCATCGACGCGATGACGCCCAACTCGCCGAATCGCGCGATGTCCTCGGGTAGCAGGTGTTGCGCGTGTTCGATGCGGAAACGCCGGTCGCGTGGACCGTTCCTGCGACCGACAGCTTCGTACATGTTCAGCAGGATGTGGTTGGCTTCATCGCCGATCGCGTGAATTGCACACTGCAAGCCGGCTGCATCGACACGCTCGATCATGTGACGCAGCTTCTTCGGCGGGTCGGCCATGTCGATCAGCAAGCCGGACGGGTATTCGGAATCCTCGGTTGTGTCGGCGTAGGACTGGTACATGTAGGCGGTTCTGCTTCCAAGCGAGCCGTCCATGTAACCCTTGAAACCCACGACCGACAACCATGTGTCGTCGGCTGGAAAGCGTTGAACCTGATCGATGACGCTGATCCAGTCCGAGACCGAAAGGTATTTGCGAACGCGGACGGTCAGGCGTTTGTCGCGGTGGGCGGCCAGCAGAACGGGCAAGTCCTCGCGACCGGAAACATCGTGTACGCAGGTGATGCCCTGGGCGTTGAGATGGTGCATGGCCCGTGTCATCGCGTCGCCTTGTGCTTCGTCCGATGGTGCGGGAATCATGTCGGCCACGAGATTCATGGCGGTGTCTTTGAGTATGCCAGTCGGTTCGTTCGTGTCGGGATCGCGCTCAATGTCGCCGCCGGGCGGATCGGGTGGGCCGTTGCGGTCGATGCCGGCGTGGAGCAGGGCAGCCGAGTTGGCCAACGCCTGGTGCCCGTCCATGCGCGACAGGAAAACGGGTGTTTCCGGGGAGCCGGGGTCGATCCATTCCTTCCGCGGCGAGACCGGATTTTCCCAGCTTTCGACGCTCCATCGCCCGCCGAGGAGCCAGCGTTGTTGGGTCGGGGGTGCGGTTTCCGGGTCCGTTCCCGACGGTTGCAGGTTCAGAACCGCCTTGCCTACCGCTTCGATAAACTCGTCCTGCGATGCGACGCTGCGCAGGTTCAGCCGTGCAAGCTGCTGCCCGCCGCTGACGATGTGGAGGTGGCTGTCGATCAAACCCGGCAGCACCCGTCGCCCGTCTGCTTCGATGATTCGGGTTTTCGGTCCTGCCCATTTTCGAATGGCTGCGTCATCGCCGACGGCTGCGATGCGTTCGCCGACCACCGCGACAGCCGTTGCGTCGAGGCCCGTACCGGTCCATATCTTGGCACCGACGATGACGAGGTCGGCCACGGGCGTCGATTCGGCGACAACGTCCGCAGCACGCATAGGATCGCTCGGTATTCGCTCAGCGCATCCGACTGCGAAGACCGCAACCAACAAGCACCAGATCAGTTTTCGCATCACTTTTTCAGTTTCTCCACAGGCTTCGGTTCCGGTAGTGCATTGTCACGACTCAATTGACGGGTTGGGTGCCCCACGGCTTTAGCCGTGGGGAAGTCGAATCCAAGGAACTGCGAACAATACATCCCCCACCTCTGAAGAGGTGGGGCACCCACCCGTCGTTTCAGGGTTGACAAAGAACTAGGACCTTTTTGCGTTATGCCGCGCATGCGGGAGTGTACCACGATCGCCCGGTCTTGCATCCGATGCCGGGCATGGGAGCGGGCAAAAAAAGAGCCGCCCGTAAATGGCGGCTCTGAAAAGGTTTACGTTTTCTGGTTGTGGTCTTAGGGTCGCGCGTTGTTAAGCGATTGTGTTGCCCACGATTGTGTGGACGGCGTCACGCCGTTGACCAACTGGCGGAAGGCCAACAAGTCGAATGGTCCGACTGCTGCGTCGCGGTCCATGTCCACAAAATCCGCTTGCACGCCCTGCGTTGGCGTGAATTGGTCGTTGACGATCTGGCGGAAGCGCAGAAGGTCGAACGGACCAGCCTGTCCGTCTTGATCGACGTCCGCGGGCAGGAATCCGATATCGACGCGGTCTGCCTCGTCGACGCCGGGGCCTTGGTTGCCCGCGTTGTTGATGACGGTCGGCGGGTCGAGCGTGTCCTGCACGACGGCTTGGACCGTGGTGTATTCCTGGACAGTTATCGGACGGTCGAAGGTAAGCACGACCAGCGGCATTTGAGAATCATCGACCGCTGTAACGGTCGGCGGTGTTCCGCCGCCGGTTTCGGTGACGACGAAATCGGCGGGCGACAAAGCCCCGCCGCCGACACTCTCAACCGGCTTGTTGAAGAGAATCGTCGTTTGGGCAATGCCCTCATTAAAATCGACGCCGTTCGAGCTTTCTCTGCGCGGATCGATGTAGCCACTGTAGGGCACCGTTTCGCCCGTCAATCCGCTGCCGTGAATGATGGCGGGCGGTGTGGAGTCTTCGCAATTCAAGGGGCCGCATCCGCCGTCGATCGTGACTTCGGCGACTTCGGATGTCAGTTCACTGCAGTCGTTGCCAGCGACGACGTGGTAGCAGCCTTGATCCGCGCATTGCACGTTTGAGATGAACAGGAATGAGCTGGTAGCGTCCGGGATGGGATTGTCGTTGAAGAACCATTGCAGCCCGGTGCTTCCGCTGGCGGTCACTGTCAGGAACAACGTGCTGCCCGCCGAGATGGATTGATTCTGCGGCTGGGTTGTGATCATGACCTCGGACACTTCGATGAGCGGGGCTTGTGTACTCGCGACGTCACCGCAGCCGTTGGAGACGATAACTGAATACATGCCGAAATCCTCAGCCTGGACGGGCGAGATTTGCAGTGAGGCATCGTTGGCTCCGGGGATGTTCGTGCCGTCCAGTTGCCATTGGTAGGAGAACGGGCTTTCCCCGTCTGCCAGCACGCTGAAATCGGCTGTGCCCCCGATGCAGGTCTGGTCGCTTTGGGGTTGGTCGACAATTCCGAGGAAAGCGTGCCCATCGGCGAAACTGACGTCGTCGATGAAGAAGCGATCGCCCGCGCCGCCGGAGGTCATGCGGAATCGTACTTGTAGCGATTCGTGTGAAAGCTCCGGGGGAAGAAGAATGCAGACGCGCTCGTAGGGGGAGTCGTCCGGGCCTGCGCCCAGGTGACGCTGTACTTCTTCAAACTGGCCGCCGCCGGTGTTGACTTCGATCAGAAGATCCTCGCCGGGTTCGGGAGAACCGCCCGGCCCGAACGAACCGCTGCGCTGCCACCAGTACTCCAATCCGACGTATTCGATGTTTGATGCATCCAGGAAACCGGTTGTCGCGCGCGTCGGGCCGGTGATTTGCATGGAAAGTGGTGCGCTTGGCTCATTGGCGCCGAAGTTTACCGCCGTTGCGCCCTCGACCAACCATTTGATCGGATCGATCGGTGCCGTTGGGAACGTGTCGCTGAAGGGGAACGTTGTCATCGGAGCGAGGTCGCTTAGACAGGTGCGGCTGTTGCGAAATGCGATGATGGAAGGCGAGGAGCAGCTATCATCAAACGTCGTGGCAGTGCTCACCGTGCAGCGCATGATGGTCGATGGGCAACTGCATCCGCCGGGGGGGAACGAGCCGGGGTCGCAACCGCCGACCGGGCCGCAGTGCTGAGCGCTCCAACTGTGCCCCAATTCGTGGGCGGAAATATTCACCGCGCCGTTGAACCCCGCGCCGCAGCAATCCGATTCGACCACGTTGTACGCGCCGAACAGGCCGAGGTCGCAAACCGTTGAACGCCACGCAACCCCCGGAGAACTCCCGAGATTCTTGCCTGAGAACATCTGGGCTACGTCTCTCTGGACGTTTCCTTGCTGAGATACCCAGTGGCTTTGAAAGGCACTGAGCATTTGGCCGGAGGACGTGATGTTGTCACCGTAGGGGTCTGGCTCGTTGGGGCGAACGATGATGGTCGAAATTTGGTGGGAGATGCCGGTCTGCATCTCGTAAGGTTGGTTCATGGCGCTGATGATATTGTTGACCCGCGCTTCGACACCGCCGCCCCAATCATTCGAGAATTCAACGTCGGAGTCGATTGCCAGCTCTGCCACGCAAATGTCGCCGTTGCACCCGAACCCCTCCGGCGGCTGGCCTTCGGGTTCACCGCCGGCGGGTACGATCGTATGCAACGCTTCCGCACCACACGACTTGCCGGACGGAATTGCATCCTCTTCCGCGTAGATGACGTAGTCTCTCGCGTTTTGTGCAGCTACTTTCTGTGCCACCGGTTCAAACCAGAATCGGCTGCCGTCAGCCAGCGAGACCACCGCCGACAGGCCGTTCTCGCCGAAACCACCCGCGACCGTGCTGCCCGGCTGGCCCACGACGATGCCGCGAATCGTCGTTACCGGCCCCGGTTCGACGGACTCATACGTGCCGTCCGGCATTTGATAAAGCACGTTGTAATTGGGGCTTCGCACGGAGTGCGGGTAGATGTCCAGCTCGTAGGATTCGCCGTCAAAGGGTACGACAAATTGCTGAGCGAACGCGGGGCCTGCATCGTGCTGGACGTCGAGACGGGCGACGTCGCAATCGTAAAGTCCGAAAG
This sequence comes from Phycisphaerae bacterium, assembly GCA_029260215.1. GTDB lineage: Bacteria > Planctomycetota > Phycisphaerae > UBA1845 > UBA1845 > OFTM258. Next base: position 12,185 of record JAJDDQ010000030.1, on the reverse strand, counting down.
CGTCGCTCACGTCCTTCTGATAGCGTGCGGCTGGCAGGGTATCGGATTCCGCCGCCCACGCGGGCGACGAATTCAAAACGATTCCAAGCGTGACACCCGCGATCAACACCGCGAGCGTACTGACTGACGATCGGCTCATACTCATTCTCTTGTTCCTTTGCCCTTTCACCCGTTCTTTTCGACAGACCCTCTGCCCTCGCGTCGTCCGGCGCGCATGCCGCGAACCGTAGTGCCGACCACGAGTATTCTATGGCCTGGAGTTGTTCAAAGTCGCCCCCGCCCACGGCTGGGTTGCGGGAACGGTTCCGTTAATCAATTGCCTGAAGATCAAAACGTCGAACGGGTCCACAAACCCGTCCCTGCCCATGTCCAGATAATCCGTGAGGACGCCCTGTTCGGGCGCGACAAGCTCGTTGAGGATCTGCCGATAACGCAGCACATCAACAGGGCCTACCACGCCATTCTGATCGATATCACCAGGCAAGAACCCGATGTCGATGCGGTCCGGTTCATCCTCCGTCCCCAGACTACCAGAATTGGCGATCGGATTACCAGCCGTGTCCTGCACGACGGCCCGAATAGTGGTGTATTCACCGGGGGTGATGGGCTTGCTCAGCGTCATGCGGATTCTGGGCATGTCCGTGGTCAGCAATGCCAAAACCGCGGGCGGAGTCCCGCCGCCGGTCTCAGTCACCACGAAGGAGTCCAGCGATAGGGTGCCTCCCCCAATTTGCTCAACCGGCTCGGAAAAAACGATGTCGAGCTGCGTGAGGCCTCGGTCAAGATTGGTCCCGTCGGTGCTTTCGCTGCGCGGGTCGATGAAACCGCTGAATGGGGTGGTTTCCCCCTGCAAACCGGTCGCGTGAACGATTTCGGGCGGCGTTTGGTCGGAATCGCAGTTGTTGAGGGTGGCATCGACTATTCGGACGTCGTCCACGAAGAAATGGTCTCCGACCTCCGCATCGATCACGCGGAAGCGCACCTGGAACAGGCCGCTGGACGCATCGGGGCCAAGCGTGATGCATTCGCGCTCGAACGGTTCCTGGTCGCCGCCGTCACCGGGGTCGCCGAGGTGTCGAGCGAATTCGATCCAATCACCGTCGGCGTTGCGGTATTCGACGACGAGGTCTTCGCCCGCTTCAGGTGAGCCACCCGGCCCGAAGCTGCCGGCGCGCTGCCACCAATAGTCCACAAGAATTTCGGGGACATCGGACGCGTCGAGAAAACCGGTTTCCATACGCCCGGGGCCATGCACGTCGATCGAAAACGGCGGGCTTGGTTCGCCCGCGCCCATCTCGCTGACTTCCACGCCCGCGTTGAGCCACTGAGCGTTGTCCAAAATTGGGGTTTCAAAGGAGTCGATGACCGGAAAAACCCCCGTGGGTGTCACGTCGGACAGGCAGGTGCGCGAGTTTCGATGTGCGATGATGCCCGGAATGTTTTCCTCGGGATGAAATCGGTTGGCACACGTGATCGACGGATTCATCGTAAAACCGAAGCAATTACAGTGGAAACCTCTCCACAGGTGTCCAAGCTCATGGGCGGACAGATCGGTTACGCACGAAAACGAACCGCAACAATCCGACTGAACGTAGCAGAACCCGCTCGTCGTGCAGATGCCGCCGATCGTCCACGCCTGGCCGATGACCGAGCCTGAGATGTTGCGTCCGGTGAAAAGTTCAGCTACGTCGCGAATGATGTCGTCGTGTTCCGTCAGCCAATGCGTTCGGAACTGTGACAACAGCGTATTACTCATGTTCGAGGTGTATGGATCGGTCTCGGGGCGAACGATCAGCGTTGTGATTTGATGTGTGATCCCGACGTCGCGTTCGTACTGAACGTTCATGACATTGGTAACGGAATTGATACGCGATTCGACCTGGCTGCCCCAATCGTCGAAGTACTCGGTGTCTGAATCGCAGGCCAGCTCCGTAACGCAAATGGAACCTTCGCACCCGCCGCCGCCCTCGGGCGACTGTTCGCCGCCGACGGCTGCTGCTGCTGCGTTGGCTTCGGTCGCGCACGATCCGCCGCCGGAAACGACGTCCTTACCCCAGTACAAAACATGGTCGCTTACGGCTGCACCTTCGACGCGCGCACTCAGCGGTTCGATCCACAGGCGCGTGTGGTCGGGGAAATCTATGACAGCCAGCATGCCGTCTTCCAGCATGGAGCCGGCTACGATTGCGCCTTCGATACCGTCCACCGTTCCGCGGAACGTGCGCACAGGGTCGGGTTCGGCTGAAACGTACGTGCCGTCCGCGAAGTAGTAGCGGACCTCGTAGTTGGCTGCGCGAACCGAGTGCGGTTGAATGTCCAGCGTGTATTCCGCGTTGGCCAACGGTACGCGAACCCGTTGGGCTTTTTCAGGACGGTTGTCGATGGCGAGAGAGGCCAACCCCGCATCGCGCAGGCCGAACACACCTTTCGCCCGTTCGAGCAGGGCGATACGCCCTTGCCCCGTGTTTGCCGTTTGCCCGATCGCGATGTCAGCGGTTGCAGCCAACAGGATGCCGACCACCAGATTCGCGCCAATTTGTGCTCTACCGCGTTGCGTCATGTTTTTTACCTGCACCGCGATCGCTCTTGTTTTTGAGAAGTCAGCCCGGTATTCGTGAAATCTCTCCATCCCACGATGGCGAACAACGATCAGCCCGGCGACCTTCGGGCCGACACGATCCTCTCTATTTCGAGATAATCGGACTCCCCAGTGTATACCGTCACAGCTCGGCGACCAAACAAAAGTGCGTAAAACCGGGACAAATTTCGGCGCAAAGCATTGTGGGTGCAGGAATTAGATGTTGACTGTACTTCTCGGCGGCGGACGGCTGCCGCTGGTTCAGTTGTCGTCAGGCCGTTCCCGTTGGGCGTCGCTGCTCAGGAGGAGGTTGCGGAGGCGCTCAAAGTCGTAGCGGTTGAGTCGATCACGTGCCCAGGCCAGCATGTCGCGGACGGGGATTTCGGTGCTCGGTTCGGTCAGCATCGCGAAATCCCGATCGAAGAGGTGAACGGTGAGAATCGTGCGATCGTCCGGCCCGTGCGTGCCGTGGATGCGCAATGTGTTGCGATTCAATTCGAATCGGGCGCCGAGGCGTCGGTACTCGATCTGCTCGACGCCTGGCGGGAGGAGGGCGGTTGCGTCCATCCCGAGCATTCTGTTCGACAAATCAGACAGGACGGAGCGGTCGATGGTGCCGGTTTCGCCTTCGCGAGGCCGAACGTTCACGGTCGCGTCGGCGAAGACCAGTTGCTCCTCGACGATCAGCAGAGCGTGAATCACGATCTCCATTTGCCCGGCTAATTTGCCGGTTGTGAATCGGGACGCGATGGCATCGAGTGACACATTTTTGGCACTTCCCTCTCCGCTGAAGTATTCGATGCTCCCGTTGCGGAAGTGGGCTTGGTGGATGCGCAGGTCAACGTTGCCGGTCAGCCCCGGCAGGATCGGTGCGAGTTGTTGAATCTGCAGGCCGTTGAGTTGCCCGCTGAAACGTAGAGAGGTCAACTCCGTTTCGCTGAAGACCGCTTCGTCCACGACCACGTCAACCTCTCCGGTGAACGGGCCTGCCGGCTGGGCGGCTGTCAGTTCGCTCAGCGAAGCTCCGAGGACCGCGCCGCTCACTCTCGCGGTCTGCCCCTGCATTCCGTGTCGATAACGAACCTCGCCGCGGAATTGGCCGCGCGTGACGACGCCTCCGACGAAAGCGTCAACGCCCAAAGCATTCAGCGGCGCGTCGGGGATGTCGAGCGATATTTCGTGGAAGCGTGTGTCTTCGCCGGGCGTGAATCGCGCGGTGATGCGGACATCCGGATCGACATCGACTCCGTTGAGGCGGTCAGCGGCCAGTGCGGCGTGCCCCATGCCGTCGTTGTCGAAAACGATTTCGCCCGACGTGCCTTCCGCACGCAAAATCGCACGGGGGTGCTTCCAGCGCAGAGCGATGTCGTCCAACTGGATGCGCTGAAGGCGCAGGGCTGCGAAATCGTGTCCCAGGCTTTTGCGTAGAATTTCGTCGTAATCGCTGCGCGCCCATTGATGGGCACCCACCGTCAGCCAACCCTCGCGTAGGAGAAGTTCGTAGGCTGTCTCGCCCTGATGTTGCACCGCTCGCCAATCGACATGTTTGCATTCAAAGACGTCTTCATTCTGCTTGGGCGAGCGTACGCCGACGTCGGCCAACCGGCGGGACCGGAGCGTCAATGGTTTCGCCGAGCCGATGGAGACGTCCATGAGCAAGTAGCGTGAAATGCGTTGTTCGAGCGACTCGCGGTAGGCGTCGCTGCGTAGCCACAGGCCTACACCGGCCGTCGCGAGCAAAGGCCCCACGACACCGCCGACGACGAGGATGATCAGTATTTTGCGTCTTGGGGACATGAATTCGTCGGCATTGAGCCGTTACGGGTTGCCGATCGTTCTGGCGGCTTCCAGGTATCGATCGTAGGCGGCGCGCACTTCTCGCAGCGTGTCGCCGCCGAACTTTTCGAGAAACACCTTCGCAATCTCGAACGCGACGACGTTTTCCGCTACCACGCTCGCGGCTGGGACGGAGCAGACATCGCTGCGTTCGTAGTCGCTACGTTCGTCGCGCTTGGTGGTCAGGTTGACGCTGTTCATGCCCCGCAGCAGTGTGCTGATCGGTTTCATGGCTGCGCGGAGGATGATGGGTTGGCCATTGGTCATGCCGCCCTCAATGCCGCCGGCGTTGTTGCGCGATCGCGTGAATCCGAGCGACGGCCTGTCGCGTTGCGTCGGATCGAAGCCGATCTCGTCGTGTACGTCGCTGCCTCGGTGACTCGCCACATCGAACCCCATGCCGATTTCAACGCCCTTGAACGCCTGAATCGAACCGACAGCCTGCATCAGTCGCCCGTCGAGTTTGTCCTGCCAGCGAACGCATGTGCCCAGCCCCGGCGGATGCCCGAATACGCGCACTTCGACAATCCCGCCGAGCGTGTCCTTGTCTTTCTTGGCGTCGCGGATTGTTTCGATCATCTCGGCCGCGATCGATGCGTCCGGGCAGTAGGCTTCGTTGGCGTCACGAAGGCGGACGAGTTCAGCGGGGTCGATGTCGGGTGCGACGTTCGCCTGCACGCCGAAAACGCGCGTGACGAATCCGACGACGGAAATATCGAACGCGTTAAGCAGGCTGCGGGTCAGTCCGCCGGCTGCGACTCGGGCCGCTGTTTCGCGTGCGGAGGCTCGTTCGAGCGTCGTGCGACAATCGTCCGTGAGCCATTTCAGGCTGCCCGCGAGATCGGCGTGGCCGGGTCTGGGGCGATGGACCGCCGGAGCTTCATCGATCCGCCAATCCCGGTTGGCGATCTGGATCCCCATCGGTGAACCGGTGGTCTCGCCCCGGATGATCCCCGAGAGGATGTTGGCTGCGTCCTTTTCGATGTTCATCCTGCCGCCGCGACCGTAGCCGCCCTGTCGGCGGCGCAGTTCGGCGTCGAGCAGGGCGATATCGATCGGAATGCCCGCAGGCAAGCCTTCGATCAGCGCAATCAACGATTGCCCGTGGGATTCGCCGGCGGTTCGGTATTCGAGACCTGACATGCGTCGGATGATACGATCGCGCGGCTGTAAACGGAAGTCCGTGCTTGGTTTCGTGCGGTTCAGTCGGTATCCTCCGGCTGCCCGGGGCGATTGGACGCGGCTGGGCTGAATGTTACGCATGGTGGAACTACTCATGAACGCGACCATCAAAGGCATTGTTGGGCTTGTGTTGTTGCTCTCGTTTTCGGTGGCTGGCTGCATCAGCACGCGGACGACACGCGCAGCCGACAAAGCTGACGAACGTGCTGCCCGGCGGAAGGAGCGGCTTGCCGAGCGGCCTGTGCCCGCGCCCGCCGACGATGGCAGTCAGGAGCCGGTGTCGGTGATGAGCATCAACGGGGAGACGTTGACCATAGACGACATGCTTCGCCCGGTGCGTCGCGATTTGCGAGCGCAGGCGGCGGCTATGTCGCCGGCTGAGTATCGCCGGTTATTGATGGAGACGATCGAACGTCGCGTACGCGAGGTGGCCCGTGATGCGCTGCTGTACCGGGAATCGATGAAGGCCGTCACCGAGGAGGAAGAAGCCTACATCGAAGACCTTGTCGATCAGGAATTGCGCAGTCGCATTACGGCTGAGTTCGCCGGGCGGCAGTCTCGGCTGGAGCACTACCTCGCGGAAGACGGCATTTCGCTGGAGGACGAGCGCGATCGCATCCGTCGCAGGCTCATGATTATGCGCTGGCTGCAACTGACCGTGACTCGGAAAATCGTCGATCCGACGCGGGGGCAACTCGAAGTGCTTTTTGAAAAGCAGCAGGCCGACCTGGCCAAACCGCCGCGTCGCGACATGCTCATCATCGAGATCGCTACCAAGACGGAAAACGCGCGTGAACAGGCAGAGCAGGCCCGTCTGGCGTTAATCGGGGGCGAGGATTTCGATTCGGTCGCCCGGCGATTTTCGACGGCTTGGCATCGCAACAAAGGCGGAGCCTGGGGATGGGTCACGCGGGGGAGTGTGGTCGAGCGTCTGGAGCCGGCCGTCGACGAGCTTTTCGCGCTGTCCGAAATCAACGTGCCCAGTCGCATCGTGGAAACGCCCGAGGCGCTATTCATCGTGCAAGCCGCCGCGCTTGACGAGGGCAGCGTGCCCGATTTTTACGCGATGCAATCCAAGCTGGTCGTGCAGTTTCGTGAGGAACAATTCAACCGGCTTGTGGAGAAGGAAGTCGGTGCTTTGCACGCCAAAGCCGAAATCCGACCGGCCAACATCAATCGCTTTCTTATCAGCGTGTTTAACGCCGCACCCAAGCCCGACCTCGCGGTCGGCCCACCGTCACGCTCGCCATAATGCCGCTTCGCTTCTTGTGTGGCACCGGTTTCTAGACCGGTGAAGACGCGAGCCGGAATCTCACGCCGTGTTTTTCGACGGTGTCTCAGCGGCATGAGCGTGCGAAGGACGCGGTCGCGCCGTCGGCTACGTTGATCGTCCCGTTCAAGAAGCTGAGCGTGTCCGGCGTACACAGGTCGGCATTCACGTTAAGCGTGCCGGAGATAATCCAAAAGATGCCCCGCATGTCCGCACACCCTGAACACGCGTCCGTGATCTCAATGACCGGGCTTGGGCCGCCGCCGAAGAGCGTGTTGAAGTCCGCCGGCTGGCCCTTGGTGGCGGGGAAAGTCACATTTCCGATGTGCAACGCACCAAGAATATTGAACTGGGCGCGATCGCTGACGAACGAAATGGACGGGTCTCGCGCGCCCGGATAGCCAAGATTGACCACCTCGCCGAGGTCCACCACAAACTGCCCGCCGATCATGACCAGGCTGACACGCACATCGAACGAGCCGTAGAAATACACGCCGTGGTTCTTCAACCCGTCCAGCGTAAGCGTGTAGCTGCCGTTTGAACTGATGACACCGTTGTTCGATCCGTGCGCTCGGAACGCCCCCGAAGGATCACCGCTGTGATTGGGAATTCCCCCGATGGTCAGGTTCGCACCGATGACCAGCTCCCCGTCGTCGCCCCCGGACGTCTCGAACAGGAACTCTCCGGTCGATTCGATCGCAGAATCGCCCGTGATCGTCAGCGATCGAGCCACGAGCTTGAGGGTTCCACCGTTTTCTATCGTGAAACGCGCCGCGGATTGATCCGCGTTCGCGACGAGGCAGGTCTTGCCGTCCGGAATCGTAACCGCGTCTCCACCGGAAGGCGGGCCGCTTTTAGGACTCCAGTTGCCGGGGTTGGCCCAGGTACCCGTATCGCCACGCTCCGCAGCCGCGGTAAACCTGTACGACTCCGCGCTCGCAGAGGCTGCAAAGACCATCGCGACCACCAAGCAGCTATACCAAAGTGTTTGTCTTGGTTTGCAATTCAATTGGATTCATTCGACGACACTATTGCGAGAAACTTCGCAGCCCGCAACACTGCGGGCCGCGCCGTACGCTTTTTCAACGACCTGTCAGTCAGGGACAGGTGCTTGCAAACGACGCGCTCACGCCGTCGGCCACATCGATATTTCCGTTCAAAAACGTGAGCGTATCCGGCGTACACAGGTCGGCGTTCACGTCGAGTGTGCCGCCGCTGACGACCCAGAAGAGGCCCCGTATGTCCGCACACCCGGAACACACATCCATAATTTCTATGGTACCACTTGGAGTCCCAGCGAAGAGGGTGTTGAAATCAGCCGCCTCGCCCGTGCTGGTCGGGAACGTTACCTTTCCAATGTGCAGTTCGCCGTAGATGTCAAACTGCGCGCCGTCGCTGACATAGGTAATGGATGGGTCGTTCGCACCTTGATGTCCAAGGTTCACCACTTCTCCAATGTCCGCCACAAACTGCCCGCCGTTCATGACCAAGCTAACCTGGACATCGAACGAGCCGCGAAAATAAGGGCCGTGGTTTTTCAAACCGTCCAGCGTGAGGGTGTATCCACCGCTTGTGCTGACAATGCCCTTATTCGAATTATGCGCTTCGAAAACGCCTGCCGGGTCGCCGGAGTGGTTAGGATCTCCCGAGATGGTCAGGTCCGCCCCGATGATCAATTCCCCGTCGTTGCCTCCGGACGTTTCGAAAAAGAAAATCCCGTACGTGTCGATCCTGGAATCATCTGTGATGGTCAGGGATCGTCCGACGAGCTTGAGATTTCCGCCGTCCTCTACCACGAAGCTGGTCGCGGACTGATTCGCGTTCGCAACGCGGCACGTCTTGCCATCCGGAATCGTGACCGCGTCTCCGCTGGAAGGCGGGCCAGATGGGATCCAGTTGCCAGGCGTCGCCCAAACTCCCGTTGACCCGCCTTCTGCGGCGGCAGTGAAGGTAAATGGTGTTGCCTTTGCCGACATCGCCATCCCAAACACGAGGACAATAACAAGGCGAGCGTATTGATCAAACATACTTGATACTCCTGTTCGTATGGTACTTATTGGTTTCCGTTATACAGCAATTGGAATGACCTGAAGTCGGCCCAGTCGACATCTCGATCGTGGTCGAGGTCGAGGAAGCGGCATTCGCAAAGCCCATCAGTTGAAATCGGCCCGACGATGCAATTCGTGAACTTGGCGAAATCGTCGAGATCGACATCGCCGTCCATGTCCGAATCTCCGTTTCGAACACGCCTCATCAAGTAGATGTCCGATTCTGGAAAATCCTTGGCCTGCCAAGCTACTTCCCGATAATCGTTAAGGTCGCCGTCCGTGTTCCAAAACGAGTCGCTTGTGAGTTGGACAAACTCGCCATCAGTAACGCGACCGGAGTTGTTGGAGATAAACAGCCAACCCTGCCATGTGCCGGTGTCTTCATGCCATCTGATGAAGTGAAGATCCCCAGCTTCATTGAGTTTGGGATTGAAGCCCCAATCAGTCAGGACGAACGACTCGCCGCCCTGCCACATTTCTATCCCGTTATTGTCGCCCCAGGCGACCAATCCGGCATTGTTAATCGTCGGTCCCCGCGGATTATCCTGCTCTGAAAACAAGCTGATTGCCTGGTCTTGCGAGTAAAGCATGGCTTGCGAGGTCCAAGGCACCGCGCAAAAATCGAATCGAATCCAAACCATATCGCCATGACCATTGATCGACATGCTCTGATTGGAAAAACCATCGTCGAACACTACATCTACAGAGCCAGCATCAAACGTGTTTATCGACGCGGGAAACGCGCACGGTATCGGGGAGAAACGACTCCACGAGACTTGGCCCTCGTTATTGATGACGGGACTCATCCCTGGGCCGATTACCGACAACTCACCAGCTTCAAATTTCACGATCAAACCATCCTCGGCTCCATCGGGAAAGGTGGTCCAAACCAGCGTCCCGTCGGCGTTCAAATCAGGCCAAGCATCGTGTGTGCTGTCGTTCGTGATACGTGCGAGGCGGCCGTTGTCGTAGAGAAAGATTTCCCCAGGCCCCGAATTAATCCACGTGTCGAACACCACCTCGCCACAATTATTGATTTTCGGCACGCGCGAGTAGTCGTTCGGATTGTCCGTGATGTGAACAATCTCGAAACCCGGCGGAACCTCCGCGACGGCGCGATTCGCCACCGCAACACAAAGCACCACGGCTGACAACACCAACCACCGCTCCGCAAGCACTGACGGTTGACGAAAACTTCGCAATGAACATCTTTTTGTCATTTTAGAGTACTCACGTATTTTTCTGCATGCCTCGTCCGAAGCTCAACCACTACTCGTTCCCCCCAAACATGCGCTGGAACGCGCCGAAATCGGCGAAGTCCACATCGCGGTCATGATCAAGATCGAGAAACCGGCAATCGCAGAGTCGATCGCCCGGTATCGGACCGCTGAGACAATCTGTGAAGCGCGCAAAGTCGTTTACATCAACATCACCGTCAAAGTCCGCGTCGCCGTCTCGTATGCGACGCATCAGGTAGATGTCTGACTGCGGAAAATTCCTAGCTTTCCATGCAACCTCTCGATAATCGTTCAGGTCGCCATTCGTGTTCCAAAACGAGTCGTTCGTCAGTTGGAGAATCTCTCCATCGCCCGCTCGACCTGACCCGTTGGAGAAATACAACCACACTTGCCATGTGTCTGTGTCGTCGTGCCAACGCAGGAAGAACAGGTCGCCGGATTCGTTCATCTCCGCGTTCGATCCCCAATCAAGGAAGATGCCCGACTCCGCACCGTTAAGCTGTCCCAGCGCAAGAGACCCGGACACAATTTCGTATTGCCAGACTATCCATCCCGCGTTATTGATTACAGGTGCGTGGGCGAGAGTATCATTTCCTGATATCATCTCCGTTTCGCCGTCAGAATATTTCATGACTGAATATTCCCAAGGCAACGGGCAGAAGTCTCTTTGCCCCCACACAATCACACCCTGATCGTTGATTTCCGGGCTTGAGTTTTGGAACACGTTGTCGGTAATCTGAGTCGTCGAGACCCCGTCCCAAGCGTACACCTGCGACCCTGAGCATCCGAGTTCCGAATCCCGGTCCCACACCACGATGTCCAGATTGTTGATTCTGGGTGCGTAATCGTTCACAGCGTTGTCCGTAAGAATGGACAACTCGCCGTCTCGGAGCAAAGCGATTTCGAGAGGAAATCCGCTCCCGACTCCGCGACTCCAGACTATGGTTCCGTTTTCATTAAGGTCAGGCCAAGCGTCGTAGATGTCGTCGTCGGTGATTTGTTTGAGGTGGCCGTTGTCGTAGAGAAAGATTTCCCCGGGCCCCTGATCGATCCACGTCTCGAACACCACTTCGCCACAATTATTGATCTTCGGCACGCGCGAGTAGTCGTTCGGATTGTCCGTGATGTGAACAATCTCGAAACCCGGCGGAACCTCTCCAACAGCCCGGTCCGCCACCGCAACGCAAAGCGCCACGGCTGACAACACCAACCACCGCCCTGCAAGCACCGGCGACCGATGTGTGTTCCGCTTTGATCCATTCTGATTCATTGCATGGTTTCGGTTGGGTGCAATGCTGGGTCGCGGTGGATTCAGCAAACTCGGTTGATTCGGTTGAGGCGAGACAGCCTCGCGCGGTCGCGGCCGTTGCCCTCTTCCTCCCCTCCTTGCGAAGGAGGGGCCGGGGGAGGTTCTTCTTGCAAGACAAAGCGTTGCCCTGTTCCAAACCCCCCTGTATCCCCCCTTTGTAAGGGGGGAAAAGACTGTCCCCTGCCGTAATGTCCCCTGCCGTAAGGATGTGACAGAAGATTGACACGTTTTGCCCGAGGCTGAAGAGTCGTGATTCATCATGGCGTGCCCGCAGTGATGGTGGCCAAACTCGAAGTCGTCACCACGGCAGGCCCGGTGATCGAAAGCGACTCGACTTCCAGAAGAACGCCTTGCCCGGTGGCGCTGCCGAAGTCAACGTCGCCGTACAGTGTCATGTCTTCAATCTCTTCATCAATGAGATCGATGGTCTTGGTACACGAGACCGGCGCACAGTCCGGAACGATCGCGTCGGATGTCGTGACGCTGGGGTAGCAGATCGGCGTCACAAGACGCCAGTTGCCGCACGTGTCCCAATCGGCGTCAGCCCCGTTGCCGTTCCAAAAATAGGTCGCCCCCATCGCCAGCGTACAGCTCCCCAGGACGCCAAGAATCACCAGTTTGAATGGCCGTGTGTTCATATCGTTCCTCTCGGTTGTGACAGTTGTGTCTCGTATCACGATTACCGCTGCGATTGTACGCAAGTGGGGGGGGGCGCGGGCCGCGG
>JAJDDQ010000029.1 GCA_029260215.1 Phycisphaerae bacterium | reverse complement strand
TGAACATCGATTCCGATCGACCACATAGTGAGTCTCCTTTTTGAGGTTCTGGGGCTTCCATGTCGGGGATACGACCCCCGATTCAAGACCCCGAACGTACCCAAGGGGAGGCTCGCTTCATAGTTTCACGGTCTGGCGCAGACAGGCCGTGGTGTTCAGCAACGCCCACGGCCTACCGTCTACGCCGGTAGACCGTGCCACCCTGCACTGCGAATTGCCACCCGTTTTGGGATGCACCCGTGCCAGGATGCCGTCGATGGAATGAAGCACATCGATTACGATGCTGGGCATGTCAGGATTATTTGACGGAACATTGCTGGAGCGTCCTGTCACGTGTCCCGTTTGTGAGAAGCCGATGGGGGAATGCGACTGCCCGCGTAACGCGCGCGGCGCCATCGTGCGTCCGGCGGATCAGCGTGTGCGCGTGGGTCGGGAAAAGAGGCGGAAAGGCAAGACGGTGACGGTGGTAACGGGCCTCGATCCCGATGCCTCCCACCTCGGCGACATCCTGCGACGACTCAAGTCTGAGTGTGCTGCCGGCGGGACTGTAGCTGGCGACCGGATCGAAATTCAAGGCGATCACCGCGAACGTGTCCAGGCGATTCTTCTTGAACTTGGCTATCCAGCCAAACAAGCCGGCGGGTAATTGAAGGCAACCGCAAACGTTCCGACGCTTGATGGCGAGTGCAGATCAACGGTCACGTTGACGTAACGAACGTGGCTTGCCGACGTGACAGCGCGGCCTCAACCGACCACGATTCGATCCATGAACGCAAACTGGATACTGAACAATTGTGGAACGGGATACCAGCCCGTGCATTCATCGATTAAGAATCGGTATTGCTCAGAACACTATCGTTTGCACCGGTTAAAAACCGGTGCCACACCAATAGCCAGTGTCCTTCGACAGGCTGTTGGAATTCCGGAGACCCGCCGATGAAGTTTCACTGGTTCTTCCTTGCGATTGCGCTCGTGGCTTCGCTGGCGGGGTTTTTCCTGTCGGAGAAGCTGCTGTCCAAGCACATGCATTTCGGCCCCACGCCGGAGTGGATGAGCGCGTTGTGTGAATCGGGCGAGGAGGGGGGCCGAAGTTGTGACGCCGTGCTGTCGAGTCGCTGGGGCATGTTCCCGCCGCTTCCGGCCGACGGCAGCGACGACGGTCGAGGCCGCTTGCCGGTAGCGCTGATCGGGATGGGCTATTTCTCCGCGATGCTGGTTTGGTTTCTCGCGGTGGGCCGAGCCAATCACGAAGGTCGGTTTTGGCACCTCCTGCCGCTGGGGATAAACGCGGTCGCGTTCGCGGGTTCTGTTGGATTCATGGCCGTGATGGGCACGGAATTGAAAACGTGGTGCCCGTTGTGTGTCATGACGCACGCAGCTAACGGCGTGATGTTGATCTGCAACGCACTGCTTTGGCCTCGGAAAAAGAAGACTCAGACAGACGCTGCGCCCGAGGTTCCGACCGTTGCCGTTCGTTACCCAACGGGGCGCTTGGCGATTGTGGCGATTCTGCTTGGTCTCGGAATCGCGCAGCTCGAGCTTCAAATGGTTTCGGTCAAAGCGCTCAAGATTACGAATGCGAAGCTGTCCGCCGTCGTTGAGAAGATTCAAGGCAGCGTGCAGGCGTTGGTGTCCATGCACATGGCCGGCAATGTTAAGAACATAAACGTTCGCCCCGACGATCCGATTCGACACGCCGCCCACAAGGTGCCGACGCTCGTGGTGTTCAGTGATTTCGAGTGCAGTGCGTGCCGGAAATTCGCGGCGGATTTCGAGGACAAATTTTACGAAGCGTTCGGCCGAATCGTGCAGGTGGCGTACAAGCATTACCCGCTGTGTTCGGATTGCAACCCGCACACCAGAAGACGCACGCATCCACAGGCATGCAGGATCGCGCGGCTGGCTGAGGCTGTCCGGATTGTCGGCGGGAACGAGAAGTTCTGGGAGGCCCACGACTGGTTCTTCGACAACCAGAAGACGCTCGCGAAAATCGGAGCGGTCGAGGCGGGCGAACACCTGGGGCTGGACGCGGAGCGGCTGGCTGAGGTAATGGAGTCGGAAGAGGTCAGCCAGCGCATCGCCGAGGACATCGCACTGGCTCATGAACTTGGCGTACGCAGCACACCAAGCGTCTATCTCAACAATCGAGCCGTCGAAAGTTGGGCACGCGGTGTTGAAGGATTTTGGAAGGGGCTGGGTTCGATGTACAAGATCAGTCGGGCCAAGATGCTCGCCGCCGAGCAGGCGCGGCGATCGTCGCGGGCGCATGAGGCTGAATCCGATTAGTCTTGCCCCGTGTGATTCGTGGCGGTAGTCGTTGGGATCGAAAAGTATGCGTCCGCGCGAACTGAAGTTCGCAGCTCGCTGGGTCTTCCGGGCGTACGGTGGGTTTTCGTTGATGCGCATACCGGCGCTTGCATGGGCTTCGAGAGTCACTTATCGTCCGCGTCGATAATCTTTTCCCAGCCAAACCAAGGAATCAGCACCATGAGTCATTCGCTTTTCGAGACACACCAAAAGACGCTTGAAGCCGCCGTGGAAGCGATTCACAAGCGGGATTTCTGGTCTCCCTATCCCGAAGTTCCCAGCGGCAGGATTTACGGGGAACACGCGAAGAAGGAAGGATGGGCTGCGTTCGAGGCACGTCGCAACTCCACGTTCTCCATCGGTCAACCAGCCGGCGCGGGCACGGTCGGTGATGAGAAGTCGCCGTTTGGTTTGGAACTGAACATTCGCTATCCGTCGCCGGACTTGGGCGCGATGATTTCAGCCGCCAGTGACGCAGCCGCGAAATGGCGTGACGCGGGTGTGGCTGCCCGGACCGGCGTATGTCTGGAAGCACTGGACCGACTGAACAAGCGCAGCTTCGAGATCGCCTTCGCGGTGATGCAGACGACGGGGCAGGCGTTCATGATGGCCTTTCAGGCGGGGGGGCCTCACGCGCAGGATCGGGGGTTGGAGGCGGTCGCGTACGCCTACGAGGAGATGACCCGTCATCCCACCGTCGCGACATGGACGAAGCGGGTTTCCAAGACCGATTCGGTAACGCTCGAAAAGCGGTTTCGTCTCGTGCCGCGCGGTGTGGCGGCTGTGGTCGGATGCTCGACGTTTCCGACGTGGAACAGCTACCCCGGTTTGTTCGCCAGCCTCGTTACCGGGAATGCCGTTATTGTGAAGCCTCATCCGCGCGCGGTGCTGCCGCTTGCGATGACGGTCGAGATCGTTCGCGACGTGTTGAGCGATCAGGGTTTCGATCCCGATCTCGTCACGCTGGCTGTCGATACGCTCGACAAACCGATCACCGGCGATCTGGTGACGCATCCGCAGATCGGCATTGTGGACTACACCGGCGGGACGGAATACGGAAACTGGATCGAGCAAAATGCCAAGCAAGCCATCGTGTTTACGGAAAAAGCCGGCGTGAACTGTGTGGTGTTCGACTCGGTGTCGGACTTGAAAGCGGTTACGGGCAACCTCGCATTTTCGCTAGGCCTCTACTCTGGCCAGATGTGTACCGCTCCGCAGAATATCTTCATCCCGAAGTCGGGCATCAAATCCGGCGACGCGGTTATCACGTTCGACGACGCAGCCGCTGCCATCGTGAAAGCTTTGAACTGGTTGCTGGGTGAGCCTGCTCGCGCGGTTGAGATTCTCGGAGCGATTCAGAACGAACGAACGCTGGAGCGGATCGAAAGCGTTGGCACAAGTGGAGCGGAAGTGCTCCGAGCCTCCGAAAGCGTCGCACACGAGCAGTTTCCCGATGCGTGCGTGCGCACGCCCGTTGTGCTCAAGACGACGGCTGATCGGAAGGACTTGTTCATGCGTGAGATGTTCGGGCCGATCGCGTACATCATCGCGACCGAAAGCACGGACCACAGCCTCGAATTAACGGTCGAGGCGGCTCGTGCGCATGGTGCGATTTCCTGCGGGTTGTATTCGACGGACGCGGGTGTGCTTGATCGCGGTGTGGATGTGCTGACGGCTGCGGGCGTTCCCGTTTCGTGCAATCTGACGGGTCAGGTTTATGTCAATCAGAACGCGGCCTTCAGCGATTTCCACGTGACCGGTGCCAACCCCGCCGGCAATGCGACGTTCTGCGACGCGGCCTTTGTGGCGAGCCGGTTTCGATTGGTCGAGTCGCGCGTGCAGGTCTAACAGTGTTCGCGGCGTTGATTGCGCCGAGGTTATCTGCCGATGCGGTTGAGAATCATCAAACGCAATTCGGTCATGTCCTCGATGGCGTAGCGGATGCCTTCGCGGCCGAGGCCGGAGTCTTTGACGCCGCCGTAGGGCATGGAGTCAACGCGGAAGCTGGGGACGTCGTTGATGACCACGCCGCCGACTTCGAGGTTGTTCCATGCGTAGAAGGCGTTGTGCATGTCGCGCGTGAAGACGCCCGCTTGCAAACCGAAGTCGGAATCGTTCACACGCTCGCACGCCTGCTCGAATGTCTTGAACGGCTCGATGACAGCCACGGGGCCGAACGCTTCGTGGCAGTACAGTTCGGAATCGGTCGGTGCGTTTTCGACGAATGTTGCGTGGTAGATGGAGCCATCCCGACGACCGCCGCAGAGCACTTTCGCGCCGCCCGAGACAGCGGTGTTGACCCATTTCTCGATGCGCTTGGCGTCGTTTTCGGTAATCATCGGCCCGACGAACGTTTTCTCGTCCAGCGGGTCGCCGGCGATGAGTTCTTCCGCCGCCACCGCGAGCTTCATTTTGAAATCGTCGTAGATGGATTCATGCACGATAACGCGCTGCACGCCGATGCACGATTGTCCGGATTGGTAAAACGCACCGATCATCATGCGGGCGACTGCGTAATCCTGATCGCAATCCTTGTACACGATGCAGGCTGCGTTGCCGCCGAGTTCGAGTACGACTTTTTTCTTGCCGGCCTTCGCCTTGAGTTTCCAGCCGACCTCGGGCGAGCCGGTGAACGACAATAGTTTGAATCGCTCGTCCGTCGTGAACAGGTCGGCTCCGTCGCGGGAGCAGGGCAGAACGCTGAACGCGCCCTTGGGCAGATCGGTTTCAGCCAGTATCTCGCCGATGATGATCGCACCGATCGGCGTGCGCGATGCGGGTTTGAGTACCCACGGGCAGCCGCACGCGATGGCCGGTGCGATTTTGTGGGCAGCGAGGTTGATGGGGAAGTTGAACGGCGAGATGAACGAACACACGCCGATGGGTACGCGCTTGCAGATGGACTCGTACCCTTCCGCACGGGGCGAAATGTCCAGCGGTGCGTATTCGCCGTAAATGCGTGTGGATTCCTCAGCCGCGATGCGAAACGTCTCGATGCCGCGCGTGACCTCGCCGCGTGCGTCTTTGATCGGCTTGCCCGCTTCGATGGTGAGCGCGTATGCCAACTCTTCGAACCGCTCCTTCATGCGTTCGACCACGTGGTTCAGCACCGCCGCCCGCGCGAAGGAGGGCATGGTCGCGCAGGCGTGCTGAGCATCGACGGCGGCGGCAATGGCTGTGTCGATCACATTGGCATCAGCCATCGCGACGCGTGTAGCCGGTTGGCCAGTGTACTTGTTCGTGACCACGAGGTCGTTGTTGGCTTGCCTGGCTTCGTTGGCGAGGTAGTAGGGGTATTCGTTCTTGAGCATGATTGGATTTTGGCAGCAATCGTGGAATTGGCAAGCGGTTGGAATCGTCGGGCTTGAATCGAGGCTTGACGTCGCCACCGCAGGTGAGGATGCTATAATCAAGTGGTATCTGAAGGAGTAGGATTGTGTCGACACCGAAATATGAGAATCCACCCGTTGTCGAAACGGTCATAAGCGTGCAGTTTCCGGAGTTGTTGGGGTTCCGGAACGCGCATTTTGGGACGTACTGGTCGACCATTGCTGACAAGTTTCCGACGCCAACCGATCAGGCTCGCTTGCCCCAAGTTTCCGAGAATTTTCCTAAGCGGTATGCCTCGCAACGGCCAGAATTTCGGGTGGGCAGCGGGACGCCGGAACGCGTCTGGTTTTCATCGGCCAGTGAGACCGAGTTGATACAAGTTCAGCCGGATCGCTTCTTGCTCAATTGGCGATTGGGAGAAGACAATACCTACCCTTCGTTTGAGGCCAACGTCGAACGTTTCCGATCCGAGTTCGAAGCGTTTCAGACATTTTGCGAGCGAAGTGGCTTGGAGACGCCGGCCCCACAACTCTGTGAAGTCACTTACGTCAACCACATTTTTCCCGAAAAGGGCGAATCGGCATCCGGCTTGTTTGCGACGGTCTTCGCGGGCGTGGAATGGGATTTGTCTGACACATTCCTGCCCATTCCCGAGGCTGTCACGTTTAATCGGGTGTTTGTGATTCCCGAAAATGCAGGCCGATTGTACGCTGAGGCATCGATTGCCGTTCTCCAGGACAAACCCGATCAAGGTGATTTCGTTGCATTGAGGCTGACAGGGCGAGTGCTGCACAAAGACGAAGGTCCGCAAGATGTGGCGGGATCACTACGCCTCGCCCACGACTGGGTCGTGTGCGGTTTTGCGTGTCTCACGGAGCGTCGAATTCAAGATGAGCGATGGGGGCGAATACATTGAGTGCATTTTTTCAATCAATCGATGTCTACAACCACGTTGTTCCAATAGTCACGACGACAACCGACACCCAAGCCTTTTCCTGGGGTTACGGTAGACTTCATCCTCCTTCCTGGCTGGATTGCGTCGTGCAAAGTATCAAAGGCCTATCCGAGCTTGAGCCGAATTGGGATAGCTACGGCGCTGTGACAGTGGACAATCGTTCCATCGTAGTGGCCGTCGAAGTTATATATGCGATTGCAAGCAGTATCAAAGCACATGAACCAACTATCGCGGCGACGCCCGATGGCAATGTCGGCTTATGCTGGGATTTGGGGAATGTCAGTTTGGATGTGACGATCTTGCCAAGCGGCCTCATGGAGTACGTTTTCCTGGATGAAGTAGACTCAACACGGGACTACGAGTCTCGCACGCGTCTTCCCGGCGACTTGTCAGCGATGTTGTCTCAATAGACGGATCGAGGCATGGGAGATGTTTTCGCAAGTGCGGCCGATGGACCCACGCCTGCGCTGGGCGAAGACACGATCATCCTTCGTCGGCTACTTGTATCAGCGTCAGGTCAGCCCCCAACGATTGACCGGCCGGGTGTTGGGCTTACGGCAACGTCGTTCGCCTTAAAACCCCGCCGCGACGGTGAGTACCCTTCTTGGACTGTGCGGGTTGACGACGATTCACCAAAACGCTTAGTCGAGTTGGTATTTGGACAATGTAATTTACGCGGTTCTTGTGTTTGTGCAGTTTCAATCGGTGTCGTTCGCAGCCTCGGGCTCGATATCGAGATGGATCCGACACATGAGGATGCGAACCACTGCGTCATGGTCCCGACAGCGCGTCAACCTTTTACAAAAACGATTTGGAGCACGCTCGCAAAGAAAACCAGAATCGTTTACGTCCACACCACCGAATGATGATTGGCACGGCCCCCACAATGAAAATCAGCCCCGAAGCTCGATGCCTCGGGGCTGATCGCGGTTGATTTGGATTAACGCCGGTTGCCTACTGCGGCGTCAGTGTTGAACTGCACGAGCCGAGGGTTTCCGGCTGGAGCAGGCTGAGGTTGATGTTCACGCCGTCGATGGTCAGCGTCAGATCGTGACCGCCCTGCCCGAAGGCGGTGACGTTCGCGCCGGTCGCCGTCGCGCCGTCGCAAGTGAGTGTGATGTCGTCGTTGCCGGGCAATCCTTGAAGGACGATCAGGTCGCCAGCCGCTGCGAGCGTAACCGTTTGGCCACTGCCTTCGCAACTGCCTGAAAGTACGTACACGCCCAGGACCGCCTCCCATTCGCCGGGGATACCTTCGCACGCATCACCGACACCGTTGTCGTCCGCGTCAGCCTGGTCTTCGTTGGATATGTCGGGACAGTTGTCGCAGACGTCGCCGATGTTGTCGGCATCGCCGTCGGCTTGATCCGGGTTGTCGTCGTCCGGGCAATTGTCGCAAATATCGCCCAATCCGTCGCCGTCGGAGTCGGTCTGATCGGGGCTGGCGTCCTCCGGGCAATTGTCGCAGTCGTTAGGCCAACCGTCGCTGTCGATGTCGTCCTCGGAGTTGATGAACGATGTGTGTTGTCCGCCTGCTCCGCTGTCGAGACGACCTTCCGCTTCCTCGTTGAACGTGCATTCGAAACCGCCGCGACAACTCATGCCGGCTTGGAAACAGCTGGAGGCTTCGAGTGTCATTGTTTCGGCTTGACCGTCACAGTCGGCGTCGATCTGGACACCTGCGGGTGTGCGCAAAATGCCGTTGGAAGCGGGATCGTAGTCCGCAGGCCCGCCGATGAGCACCCAGTCGTTGTCCTCACCTTCGAGATCGAGGCCTTCACAGAGTTGGTCGCGTTCGCCGCAATCGACGAATTGCCCAGCACCGGTGGATCGACGGATGAACGTGAATTTGGGCAGCACCGGAATGTTTGAATCGAACGTGCCGCAATCTTCCTCGTCGAGCGTGATGGTCATGCTGCCGGTCTCCTGTGGGAAGGAGGATAGACATACTTCGACGTCCCACTGCTCTGCGAGTTGCCCGCCGTTGAATGTTACGGTGATCGGTTCGACGCTGACAAGGCTTAACGCCACGATCTCGACATCGACCGTGACCGTCTCGCCCACTTCGGCTGGGCAGATGTCCTGCAAGCGGCGAACAATGGTGTCCGCAGGTCCGAGCGCCGGGTCGAGGGCCGCCCCCATCAGATCGACCGTGCCATCAAACAAATCGGAGCCCTGGCCAAAGAAATCCGCGGGCAACGGTGTGTCGAGAAAGGAGTAGCTCGTGCGGCTGCCAGCGGGTGTGGTCCACAGGTCGTCCGCAGGTTCGCCGTCGCCGACGGTTGGGCTGCCGCCGTTGTCGTTTTCATTGACTGTTGCGTTGTCGTTCGCATTCGCATCGGTGCCGTTCATGTTCGCATTGTCACTCGAATTCATGTTGACGTTGTCGTTCATGTCTCCGGGTAACATCGGGCACCCCATCATCGCCACCAGCGGCAGTGAGGCCAAACCCAAAACGAATGCACCGCCCGCATCGAATAATTTCATCCGTGATATCCTTTCATGAGAGTGACAACGAGCTCGCACGCGATCCACGAAATGTGAAGTCTGGCAAGAAACAACCAGGCGTCAACCGTCGGTGCGTACGCTCACACTGGCTACTTGTTATGACTCTTCGGCTGATCCCGTCGCCCCGCGCCAACGAAACGCCGAATTTGCACCTTCCGGAAGCATATCTCCGCGAGGATGCCAGCCCAGGTTGAACACTGTATTTCGCGCGGACGCTCAATCAATGACCAACACAAACCGCCGCTCAAGCGTTGAATTCGCTTTGTTACTCGCTCTTGTTCGTCTTTGGTGTGGCGATCTTCTCGGCATCTTCGGGGTGAAGGATTTGTCCCGAGAGGATGCCGCCGTAGCAGTCTCCGAACCATGTGCCCGCGTAAAATCGACCGTAGACCATGACGCGGGCGGAATACGTGCCAAGCCCCGGCATGTCCAGCGTGTCGAGCGTGATGACCGGCGTATCCTCCGCCCAGACGACTCGCACCGGCACGGGGAGTGTCACATCACTGTCGCCGTATTGCACGCGGGCCATGATGATCCACCGATCGCCTGCGACTTTGGTGATTCTGGATATCGTATAGGTTTCATCTCGCGGTTCGCTGAGGGCAGCCTTGCCTTTAAGACCATCTTCGTTGGTCATCTGCCACGACCCCTTGAACACCGCACCGTTCAGCGTTTCACGGAACCGAGCCTCCAGCTCAGGCTGGGTCAGCTTCTCCGGTGCTTTGGTGATTGCCTGCTTCGTGGTCTCGGGCGTCTTTTTTTCCGGGGTTTCCGCGACCGCGAGCGTCGCCAAAAGCCAACAAGCCAAAATCTGCTTCATCATGGTTCAACCTCGACATTGGTAACGCCCGCGCCGCCTCGTCGGGCAAATACCCACTCGGCCTGACGCGATCCTCGACGAGGATAATCCGTCGCGGGTGGGTTGCAACTCATGGAGCTGACCTGGTTGTGGATTCTGTGCGGGCAAAAAAAGGGGAAAGACTCGGACGCGCCAAGCGCGCCCGGGTCTCTCCACGGAGGAAAGGAAAGTCGTTGTTAATGGAAAGCGAATGGCTTCGCCGCGATTCGTTCCAGTTGTCTGTTAGATGTCTACGGACTTGCGACTTCGTTCTGTCACATATTATCGGCTATTTTCCGATTTTCACGATAATTCCCGTTGGCTTGAATTTTCCACATAGAGCGATCACCCTGATTTCGCGCCGCTACCCGCCGTTCCAAGCCAATCTGCAAGGTGCGCCGGTTCAGAAAAACGAACCACTTTTTTTCCTGATCCCGCGCTGCCTCTCTTGTGAGTGATTATAGGCGAGGGGAAATGGGTGGTCGCAGGAATCGCGGGATGATTGCCACGGCAGACGCATGTTTGTTGGTCGAACGTCGTTTTTCGACGCTGAGGACGCGATGGCCGTGGCGGTTGGCCAATCAATTGATGCATTTCGCGACGAAATTGAATGCGCGATTTCAAACGATGCTTGAGTTATTGAATGAGGGGTTTTCGCCCCAAGTTTTCGATGCGTGATGGGGTGATCTCCCCTTGCCGAGGGTTTTTGGTTTTGGCGGGGGATTGGCCTATACTGCGGGGTGAACACTCCACGTGGCGAGCGCGAGGAGGGGGCGGTCTTGGCCGTACCGAGCTTGGGCCGGTAGCGCTGCCGGATCACTATCCACAGAATTTAGACGTCCACGACCGATGCGGGTCGCGGGTGCGGTCTATCAACGAAAGGAATGTTGTTTGATGAGCAGGCTGGGAATTTTTTGCACGGGTGTGGCTGTCATGGGTGGACTGTTCGGTGGGCACGCGGTCGCCGGCGGTGTGACGTATGTGAACGGGGCGCTCGCAACGGGTGCGAACAACGGCACGAGTTGGGCTGACGCGTATCGCGGAATCGGCGGGCTTCAAACGGCGTTGGTGGGGTCGAGCGCTGGCGATGAGGTTTGGGTGGCAGCCGGTCGCTATGTACCGTCCACCAGCGGCAACCGGTTTTCGTCGTTTCTGCTCAAGAGCAATGTCGAGTTGTACGGCGGGTTTGATGGAGGCGAAGTCTCCCGCGCGCAGCGCGACATCGCCGCCAACGAAACGATACTCAGCGGTGATCTTTCCGGCAACGATCCCAACGTGGCGGAGAATTCCTACAACGTGGTGGATGGGAATTTCGCACAGGTGACGGCGGTGCTGGATGGTTTCTCAATCACCGGAGGGAACGCGAACCACGGGTCCAGCATGCTCGATCAGGTTGGTGCGGGCATGATTGTTCGAGACGGCAGCCATCCGACGATTCGCAATTGCCGCTTCCACAATAACCGCGTCGTGTTCGGCGGCGGAGCGATGTACTTCCGTGCCAGCAGCCCGACGATTGAAAACTGCGTCTTTGAAGACAACAACGGCGGCGCGTTCGGCGGAGCGTGGGACATGTTCAGCAGCTCCAGCCCGACGGTTACGAACTGTCGATTCGCCAACAACATAGCGCGGCGCGCGGGGGGCGTGGAAACGTTCGGCAATTGCAGCCCCGTGATGACGAATTGTGTGTTCGAGGGTAACCGAGCCACCGCGAATTCAGGTTTCGGCGGCGGGATGTACATGGCCAACGGCGGTTTGCCGCGTTTGAATAATTGCCGGTTCATCGACAACATCGCCCGATTCGGCGGCGGCGTTTACAATCAGGCCGTCAGCCCGAGGTTCAATAATTGCGAGTTTGTGGGCAACTCGCTCACGCTGGCCAGCGGGCAGGGCGGCGGCATGTACAACACCCAGTCCAATCCGCAGTTACGCAACTGTCTGATCGCGGACAATTCCGCCGGAAACGGTGGCGCGATGCTCAACACTGGCGGCAGTAGCCCCGCGCTTTGGAACTGCACGATTGTGGACAATTCCGTCACCAGTTCGGTTGGCGGTATTTTGAGCATCAGCACGTCCCCGCAAATCTGGAGCTCGATCATCTGGGCCAACAGCGGCTCGCAAATCACCAACAGTGGCGCCGGCAATACGACCGTACGTTACAGCACCGTCCAGGGCGGCTGGGCCGGGCCGGGACAGGACAACATCGCCTCCGATCCACAGTTCGCAGACATGGTTGGCGGGGATTACCGCTTGACGTCGGCGTCGCTGGGCATCGATGCGGGCGATCCCAATCTGAATCCGCCGGCGGGGTCGGAATTCGATCTTGACGGCCACGCGCGCATTCTGTGCTCCCGTGTCGACATGGGCGCGTACGAATCGGGCTTGGGTGACGCCGATTGTGATTCCGACGTGGATGTCAACGATTTCGATACGCTTCTGGATTGCGTCTCCGGGGCTGATGTGAATGCTGCGAGCGGGTGCGAACCGTTTGACTCGGACGGTGACGGTGACGTTGATTGGGCGGATGTCGCGGCGTTTCAGCTTGCGTTCACGGATTAAGTGATTTCGATCCGAGCGAAGCGGCGGAGTTATCTATCGAGGTCCGTCGCTTGGAAGGACTTCGGCGTTACGGTTAGCCGCTTGTTCAATGGCACGTTCTTGACCGTTGTCTTCGCACCGTCGGGCCAGGTGATGTTCAGGACAGCCTCGGTGTCCTTAATGTCTCCCAGGCCGAAGTAGGCGACCGGTGCGTTGGCGGATTGGAAGCTGCCGCCGCCGGTGATCCAGCGTCGATACGTTTTTCCACCGACTGACAGCTCGACCATCGATCCATACGCGCGGTGGTTGTGGCTGTCCTGTTTCAATTCCACAACGGCTACGCACGCTCGCGGTGATTCGTTTCGCCAGATGCGGACGCGGTCGTTCAATGTTGTGTGCACGATATCCACATCGCCGTCGTTGTCGATATCGCCGAAGGCTACGGCTCGACCCTTGAGCGGCGTTTCGAACGGGCTGCCCTGGTACGTGAGGCGCTCGAAGCGTGGGCCTTTGCGTTCGAACAGGACGGGCGGCTGCTCGTAGTCTGAGTCAATGTCGTGCGTCTTGGCCTGCGGATAGACGTGGCCATTGGAGATGAACAGGTCTTCGTCGCCGTCCGAATCAAAGTCGTAAAATCCACAGCCCCATGACAGAAACTCCCGACTCACAAGGCCTAGGCCAAACTGACTCGTGCGATCATCGAAGAACACGCCGTCGAGATTGAGGTGCAGTGTGTTGGTATCACTCGAGAAGTTGGTTGTGAAGAAATCGACGCGTCCGTTGCGATCCACGTCGGCCAACGCGATCCCCATCGTGGCCTGGTTGCTGCCGTCCATATTTCCCGAGACGCCGGCGAACGGGCCTACGTTTTCGAATCGGTTGCCGCCCAGGTTGTGAAACAGGAAATTCTCGGCTGAGTCGTTTCCGACGAAGATATCCAGTCGGCCGTCGTCGTCGAAATCGATCATCGTCGTGACCAGTCCGTAGCCCGCTCGAACACTGCCACAGCCGCTGTCTTCGGTGATATCCCTGAATCGCCCACCGGTGTTTTCGTACAGAATGTCAGCCTGAGCGACGAGTCCGTGCGGGCCGGCCATCACGTTCACGCCTTTGTATTCCTTGCCCTGCCGGCTTGGCGGATGGTTTGCGTCGAAGACGAGATAGTTGACCGTGTAAAGGTCGAGGTCGCCGTCGTTGTCGATGTCACCGAAGGCTGCGCTCGTTGCCCAGCGTGTATCGCCGAGGCCGGTTTCCCGCGTGACATCGACGAAGCGCTTGCCGCGATCGTTCTTGAGCATCACGTTTCGGCCATAGCAGGTGATAAACAGATCGTCGAACCGATCGCCGTCAATATCTCCAACAGCCACGCCCGTCGCCCAGCGCGTCAGGGTTATCCCGATGGATTGGGTGACATCGCGAAACGTGCCGTCGCCGCGATTCTCGTAGAGTTTCGACCCTGGCCCATGCTCGGGGTCGGCCATGCGGGCACCGTTGGCGAAAAAGATGTCCCAGTCGCCGTCGTTGTCGAAGTCGATGAACGCAACGCCTCCGCCGTCGACTTCGATGATCTCGCGCGAAGGTGTCCCGCCGCAGGTTAGTGTCAGATCGATTCCGCTCGCCTGGGTGAAATCACTGAATCGAATGTCGGCGGCGCGTGCGAATGGGCTAGGTAACAGAGCCAATACCGCTGCCGCGACCATTAAGTTTGTCCGCGTCATTCCGCGTGCCCTTTCGTCGGCCTGATGCGCTCGCGCACGAGGTCGTACATGCGTCGCGCCTGCTCCGCACCTTCCTTGTCACCGAGGCGCAGCCGCACGCGCGAAAGCTTGAAAAAGGCACCGTAGAGATTCGGGTTCAGTTTGACTGCTTTCTCCAGTTCCTGTTTTGCCTGTTCGAGTTTTTCCTGTCTTACAAATACGTCGGCCAACCGAGCGCGGGCTTTGGCCTCCTCGCTCCGACTCTTGGCCGCCGCCGACAATCTGATGGCCGTCTGGAATCGCGTCGTTGCGTCGGCGATTTGGTCCGCTTCGAAATCCAGCAAGCCGATGGCGAAATGAGCGTCCGCATAGTCCGGTTGAGCTTTCAAGAATTTTTCGAACATGCCGCGGGCTTCGTCCGCCCTGCCCAAGTTGTAGAGACACCAGCCGTAGAAGCTCCACACGGCGCGGTCGTGGGGATCGAGTTCCATCGCCTTTTCGAAATTCGGCTTCGCCGCTTCGTATCGGTGATTCTTGTGGTCAGCCAGGGCAAGCATGAGACAGGCTCGGGAAGATTTCGGAAAATCCCTGACCAGTTTGTCGGCCAGCTTGCGCGCTTCGCCATAGCGTTCTGATTGAATCAGTCGCAAACATGTGCCAAGCGCCCGCGACGGTGGTTCGATCGGTTGCGCGGATGGTATGTCCGTCTTCTGGGCCGTTGCGGTTGCGACGGCAACGACGAGCAAGGCAATCGCGATGAGACCTAGCGCATTGACGCACGTCATTTGATGGGTGGCACGGTCTGCCAGCGTAGCCGGGAGGCCGTGGTTGCTACAGGTTTCCACGGCCTGGCTACGCCAGACTGTGCCACCCGACTCATCAGATGAGCTATGTCGGAGCACTAGCCGTCGAATGTATCGTCGGTTCAACATACCTGTCACACTACGAAACTGAGGCGCTGCCTGCAAATGCGTGTCGCGTTGGGGAGACGATTACAAGCCCAACTTGATGGCGATTCCGCAGGCAGCCAAGGCAGCCCCAGCCGTCGCGTGCGACCATCTCGTCAGCCAGGGTACGGACACGCGCGCGAGACCGACGACGGTCAGAACAACGATCGTCGTCATCGTGCCGATCGTCGCCAACGCGAAAACAGCCGTCACGGTCGCGACGCCGAACCAACTCAATTCCGCAGCCGGGTACATCAACAATGGGATCAACGGCTCGCAGGGGCCGAAGGCGAAAATGGCGAACAGCACCCACGGTGTGATGCTCTTTTCGGATGCGGGCGAATCGTGTGCGTGCGTGTGACGGTGTCGCGGTGCGTCGAAGCGCGGCAGGCTGTGATCGGCATCATGCTGGTGCTCGTGCCGGTGGACCGTGCCGTCTTCGTGCTCGTGCCAGTGGGCATGGGGACGCGGTTTGTACGCCCGACGGACGCCCCAGGCTAAATAGCAGAGTCCGAACCCGAGCAGCAGCCAACCCGCGATGCTTCCGCGAATCGCTTCGACCGCCTCCATCCCGCCGACGGCCAAGCCGACCGCGATGCCGAGGGAACCGAGTGCGATGGATCCGATGACGTGGCCGAGGCCGCACATCATGGTGATTGCGATTGTCTTTGGCAGCGGCCACTCGCGCACGCGCGACATGGCGATGAACGGCACGTAATGGTCGGGGCCTAGTAACGTGTGCATCGTGCCGATGACGGCGGCGGTCACGCAAAGGGCGGTCAGCGTGTCGGGACTCATGGCATGGCATCCGCGACGATGTTCGGCGACCGATCGGCTGGCGTGTGATGCTCAATTGAGAGCGCTAGAACGCTTGCGGTGATGTGACGACAATTATCGACGGAAATTCTCCACGGAGCGCCCTATGCTCCCAATGCACGAGTAATCAGTGACAACCGTGCTATTCCTCCTTCTCCGGAGAGACCGTCGTGGCGGATCGGAACCACCGCCACGGCGGTTTTCTCTTGCGCCAGCCGATGTCGTGCGATGGATTGGTAATTGCGTTGACTCAAACGTCGACGGGCGTCCGAACTTCCCCCCTTGCAAAGGGGGGATACAGGGGGGTTTAGACCAAAGTGACGCGCGGCTTTGCAAGAAGAACCTCCCCCGGCCCCTCCTTATCAAGGAGGGGAGGAAGAGCGCGGTCATCGCATCCGCGCGAGTAGGATGTGCCCCAATATCGTTTTCCATCATTCGACACTACGCGCAGTTGAAGCCATAGAAGCATTCGTCGTCTTACCCATCGTTCCAGCTCGAGCGTTTGGGCGTTATCGCCTCGAAGTGCGGTACGCGAAACAACGTCGATCGGCTCATCCGTTTACCGCCCGGTGCGACCACGGTCAGTGTGACGACGTACTCGCCCGGATGTTCGTAACGGTGAATCGGTTCGGCTGCGGGTGAGTCTTCGCCGTCGCCGAAATCCCACTCGTATTGCTCCGGTTTGAACGAACTGCGAATTTTGAACCGTGCGGTCATGTCGTCGCCGTCCTCGACACCAAGCGTGCGAATGTGCAGCCAAGGCTCGCGCTCGACAACGTTTTCGAAGAACGTGAGCACCGGCACCGGGTGGCTGCGATGGCCGCCGAAGACGCGCAGCCGATGCAGATTGACGTTGTTCTTCTCCAGCCAGTCGATGCAAACTTTGGCGTCGCGCCCGGTGAGCAGGTCCATCGATCCGTGAATAACACCGACCGGTTGATGGGAGTCGATTCGATCCTTGACGTCCGCGAAATAGGCAGCTTTGAAGTTTCCCTGCTGAACGGCGATGGCGCGAAACACCGTCGGATTGGCCAAGCCTGTGTGGAGCACGGCGAAGCTGCCCGCGGACCACCCGGTGAGAAAGATGCGGTCGCTCGAAATATTGTGTCCCGCGCGAACGTGCCGAACGACGCCCAGAATGCGCCGTTCATCCTCGCGTTGCTTTTTCATCTGTTTGGCGATCGCCGGCATGGGCACTGCCGAGGTGCCTCGAAGGTACGGAGCAGCCACGATGAACCCGTGCTCCTCCGACAACTGAACCCAATCCCGAATTTGCCTGCGGGCAGTGTCCCACGGGCGCGTGCCGTGACACAGAATGATCAAAGGCCATTGCTCGCCTTTGTCGTAAGTGGATGGCACGTAAAGAAGGTAGTCCGCACCGGAGGCGGGGTCGGACAGGCGGGCGATCTCGTTGGGGACGCTGGAATCGTGGTACTGCGGGCAGCCGGTCACTCCAAGCAGCGTGCCCGTGATCAGAACGATGGCTGACGCTTTTCGGGTCACGTGCCGCGCAGCTCCATGTTGCAACCGTTCAGATAAGTTGTGATGGACTCGTGAAAACGGGCCAGGTCGCTTTCTTCCAACGTTTTTTCCTTGTGGCCTACGCGGGCACGCAGGGTCAGCGCGCGTTTGCCGGCTGCGACTGACTTTCCTTCGTAGCTTTCGATGAACGTTATGCGATTCAGGATGGCGTCGTCGAACTGGCTGAGCGTTTCGGTCACGTCGGTGTAGCGTCGCGAGGCATCGACCAGGATCGAGAAATCGAGATCGACCTCCGGGAACGCGGGCACGGGTGGCAGCTTCTCGACGTGCTCGCCCAAGTTGGCCAGCGGATCGAGATCGAATTCCGCCCACACCAGCGACCAGGCAGCCAGATGCTCGTCCATACGTTGACGCAGCGCCAGTGGAATGGCACTGACGCGGCCAACCGCATTGCCCGCGATACGAATCGACGCGGTCTTGTGTTCGTGTTCCCATGGCCTGGCTGGGTTCGCATCGGCAGCGGCAAAGTCCGCCGGCCTGTCCAAAACCTGCCACGACCAGTTTTCGATGACGCCTTTCAGTTCCGCCAGCAATGCGTCCTCCGCGGATTTGTCACGCAGGCCGCAGAGCAAGGCGAGTCGTCTGGTCTCACAGATTTTCGGATCGTCGACGGGGAACGCGCTGCCCAGTTGCACCATGCGGAATTCCGAAAAATGGTGACGGTTCTGGCTGCCGAAAGAAAGCATGCCCGGCATGAGCGACTGTCGCAGTCGTTCCATTCCGGCGGCGGCGGGGTTGCGCAACGTGAGACAATTCTGCGGATCATAGCCTAGACGGTTGCACCACTCCGAGTTGTACCAGATGTAATCCTGAACCTCGGTCATACCGAAAGACATCACCATCGCCCGCAGCCCCTCGCGTTCGATTCGCTGCAACGGGTTCGAATCCAGGGCACGGACGACGACTTCGGGAAAGCCCGGCTCGATGTTGTTGTACCCGACGTAGCGCGCCACTTCCTCGATGATGTCAGCCTCAATCTCGATATCGCGCGTCGCACGAAAACTCGGAACGTCCACCTTCAACTTCTCGCCTGCGTCGGAAACCTTGAATTCCAGTCGGGTCAGAATGTCTGTGATCTGTTCGCGTGAGACCGGGTGCCCCATGAACCGAGCCACGAACTTCGGATCGATGGTGACGGAAATGTCCGGCAATCGTTTCGCGTAAGCATCGCTCAGGCGACTGTCCAGCGCGAAGTCGGCGAATTCCTCCGCAGCCAAATGCACAAAACGCTGGATTGCCAACACCGTGTGATTCGGATCGAGCGATTTTTCGAAACGGGCGCTGGCATCGGTGCGATGACCGAGATGCGTCGCGCACCGGCGAATAACATAGGGATGAAAGTTGGCGGACTCCAGGAGCATCGTCCGCGTACCCTCGGAAATCTCGGTCTCCGCACCGCCCATGATGCCCGCCAGCGCGATCGGTTCGCAGCCGTTGGTGGTAATCATCAACGCCCCGCCCGGCAGCGTGCGCTCGACGTTGTCCAGCGTGACGAACTTTGTGCCCGCGTCCGCCGCACGCACGCCGATGCGTTCAACCTTATCTCCATCGAAGGCGTGCATCGGTTGGCCCAGCTCGAACATGATGTAGTTGGTCAAGTCGACGAGGCAGTCGATCGGTCGCAGGCCGACATGCCCCAGACGCAACTGCATCCACAGAGGCGCAGGCTGATTGGTCAATCCCTTCAGTCGCAGTCCCGAATATCGCGGGCAGGCATCGGCGTCGTCAATCTCAATCGGAATCTCCGGGAGCGATGCGTCGCTCAACTCTTCAAGCTCAGCCACCGCGTAAGGCTTCAACGGCGACCCGAAGATGGCGGCGAATTCACGGGCGATGCCGTAATGCCCCCACAAGTCAGGCCGATGATTGATCGAGTGGTTGTCCACCTCGATCACCCAATCGTCGAACACTTCGGACTCAAGCGGTTGGCCCGGTTGAACACTCGGCGGCAGGAAGATCGCTTCGCGCGCCGCCATGTCGATTCCGACCGCATCACCGGGCAAAATCATGCCGCTGCTCTTGAGGCCCGCGACCGTCGAATCCTTGATGGCGCCCAACGCCTTGACCGAAGCGCCCGACGGTGCGAACACCACGCGATCGCCGACGTTCAAATCCGGAGCGGCTGTCACCGTCTCCACCGTCTTGCCGCCGCCAATGTCCATCACGGCTGCCCGGACATCCGAGCGACCTTCGACCGCGTCGAGCTTCGTGATTTCCGCACAAATCAAACCGTCGGCACAGACCTCGATCGGTGTGACGTCTTCGACTTCGGCACAGATCAGCGTGAAACGGTCCGCCAATTCTTTGGGCGAAAGATCGCTGGGCAAATCGACGAACTCGCGTATCCAGTTCAATGAAATGAGCATCGTCGTGTCAGCCTTTCGCCGAGACCGTAGGGCCGGTGAGCCGGGAGGCGGGCACGAGCGATCTCAGGTCGCCGCCGTTCAAACCGCGAATGTCCGCCACACCGAACTTCATCATCGCCAACCTTGTCAAACCAAGCCCGAAGGCAAACCCCGTGTATTCGTCCGGATCAATGTTGCCCGAGCGCAGCACATTCGGATGCACCATGCCGCATGGCAGCACCTCGATCCATCCCGACCGCTTGCACGTCGCACATCCATCGCCGTCACAGATCAGGCAGCTCATGTCCAGCTCGAAACCCGGCTCGACGAATGGAAAATACCCAGGCCTCAAACGTACCTTGAGATCGCGACCAAACACTTCGCGCAAAAGGAGCTTCATCATCGCGATCAGATTCGCGATGGAGATATGCCGGTCGATCATCAAGCCCTCAACCTGAAAGAACGTGTTTTCATGGGAGGCGTCAATCGTCTCATATCGGAAGCATCGGCCCGGCGCGATGACGCGCAGCGGCGGGCCGTGCCGCTCCATGGCACGCACCTGTACGGGAGATGTGTGCGTACGCAGCAGCATCCCGTTCGTCATCCAGAACGTGTCCTGCATGTCACGGGCAGGGTGCAGCTTGGGGATGTTGAGCGCTTCGAAGTTGTAATGCTCCGTCTCCATCTCCGGGCCTGTCTCCACGAGAAAACCCAGCCGCCGAAAAACCTCCTCCACCTGCATCTGCACGATGGTCACCGGGTGGAACGTGCCCAGCGGCAGCCGCCTTCCCGGCAGCGACGGATCGTAGGTGGCAGCCTTCGATGATTCCGCAGCAGCCGCCCCCGCCTTGATTCGCGCCTCAGCCTCCTTGAAGGCCTTGGTCATTTCCGTTTTGGCCCGATTGAGCGTTTGGCCGACCTTCCCGCGTTCCGCGGGCGGATACTCCTTGATTGTGCCCAGCAGCGCCCCAAGCGTTCCAGTCTTGCCCAGGACACCGGATTCGAGATGGCGTAGCGCATCCAGCGAACCCGCTGCCACGATCGCTTTGATCGTATCTTCATGCAGGACAGATAGTTGTGTTTCGAGTTGCTTCAGGTCCACCGTTTGGTTTCCAGCGTATTCAAATTCTTCAAGACGAATAGCTTAGGCCTGCCGCGCGAGAATACAAGATCGGCGGAATCACCGCAGGCCCATCGACCGGATCGCGATTTGCTCGTAGAACCACTAACAGCCTGTTGAAGAACAAACACTTTCCGTGTGGCACCGGTTTCCAACCGGTGCAAAAGATGGTGTTCGACGCGGCACTGGTTTCTCGACCAGTGAAAACACGGGTTGGAAACCCGTTCCACACTCTTTCAACAGGCTGCGAAGCTGGTCGTCGATGCGATCGAGCGATCGGGAACCTGCCCCATTTTCAAACGGAGCGGAATGACCCATGAATAGACCTATTGCTCTCGTCACCGGTGGCGGACGCGGAATCGGACGGGCGATTTGCAGACGTTTCGCGGCAGACGGCTACCTTGTGGTGGCTGCCGCCCGAACCCAGTCGCAACTCGACGAGACCCAAAAGCTGATTGAGGCTGAATGTGGCTCCTGTGAAACGATCCTGACGAACGTGGCCTCGCTCGACGACGTGCAGGCCATGATCGATTTCACGGTGAACGAGTGCGGCGGGCTTGACGTTCTGGTCAACAATGCCGGCGTCGCCCCGAACAACGACCTCGAATCCTTCGACACCACCGTGTTCGATTCGATGATCGGCGTGAATGTTTCGGGCGTGTTCTACGCTTGCCGAGCGGCTTGGCCGGCGATGCGCAAACGCGGCGGCGGGACTATCATCAACATCTCGTCGATGGCAGCCGTCGATCCCTTTCCCGGTTTCGCCGCTTACGGAGCGTCCAAGGCATTTGTGGAACTGCTGACCAAAGCGTTGGCCAAAGAGGGCGCGGAGCACGGCATTCGCGTTTACGCGGTAGGCCCCGGTGCGGTGGACACACAGATGCTCAGAGGCCCATTCCCGGACTTCCCAGCCAATCAGTGTCTTCAGCCCGACGACATCGCCGAGATGGTGTTTCAGATGACCACACCCGCGTGCCGGTACAGTGTGGGACAAACGATCTACGTGAACAATACGTGACGGTTCAGTATCCCGGCGTACGCGACGGGCAAGACTTATTGTGAGTCGCGTTGCCGGCAAATGGCGGCGTCCAAGAAGTCCGTGAACCACGCGCGCCGCTCGGGGGTACACATCGCATCAACGTGTCCGCCGCCTTCGATGACATGCAACGACTTCGGCTCCCCCGCTGCCTCATGGAGGGCGAGCGATTGGCGATAGTCGACGATCCGATCGCTCGTGCCGCACACGAACATGACCGGGCGCGGGGCGATGCGTGCCACCCAGTCGATCGGCTCGAGGTCCACCGAAATGACCCGCCGCGTCAGCCAGCCGGCGAACGGTTTGGCGAAGAGATTCTGCCTGCACACAAAAGCCGCCTCCGTGCGGTAATGGCAAAACGCACCCTCAGCCGCAAATCCCTGAAGAATAGTCTGTTTGGCCGCCACCACGATTCCGACCGCGCCGCCGAGCGATTGCCCCAGGCCGACGATCTTCAACGCGTCCACATCGTCGCGTGAGGCTGCGTATTCCACCGCCGCCAGCCCGTCGTCAACCGTGCCGCGGCGCGTCGGTTTGCCGGTCGATTGCCCGTATCCGCGATAGTCGAAGCACAGCACGTTCCACCCGGCTGACGGCAGCCATTTCACGTGCTCAAAGTGCCCGGTGATGTTCCCCGCGTTGCCGTGAAAATGAACGATCGTTCCACGCGCCACGCCCTCAGACGGAAGAAACCAGCCATGCAGGCGCGTCCCGCCAGTGCTCTTGAAATAGACGTTTTCAAAGGCAAGCCCGTGTGCCTCGGGGCGACCATAGACACTCGAAGTGGGCATATAGAACAGCCCGTCGCCGACGCTCATGGTTCCCGCCCGCCCCGTCAGTTCCGCGTGGATTTAATGTGTTCGATGATCTCTTCCAGCATATCCTCAACCATGCCGAGCGGCGCGTAGCCCAACACACGCTTGGCCCGCGTGATATCGGCGATGCAGTTGCGCAGTTCGCCCGGCTTGGCGGACTCGTACTGCGGTTTGAGGTCCGGCTTGATCATCTCGCACAGGACGTTGGCCAACTGATTCACGGAGACAGCCACACCACTGCCGATGTTCAGCGTCTCGCCCCCGCTGTCCGATTCGAGCGCGAGTGCGCAGGCTGTCACGATGTCGTCCACGCTGATGAAGTCGCGTTTCTGCTCGCCGTCGCCGAAGATGATCGGCGGCAGACCGTCCAGCAGGCGGTTCACGAAAATGGTAATCACACCGACGTAGGGCGTGAGCGTTTGACCGGGGCCATAGGTGTTGAAGAAACGCAGCACGACTGGTTCGATTCCGATTTCCGGGCAGATGGTGCGCACGTATTGCTCGCTGGCCAGCTTGCCCACGCCGTAAGGGCTGATGGGTTTGCAGGCGTATGTTTCCGCTATCGGCGTCGGCTCGGGCGAGTCGGCGTAGACCGCCATAGACGAAGCATAGACGAAACGTTTGACGCCCGAGTCCTTGCAGGCATCGAGCATGCTCAGCGTGCCAATGACGTTGACGGAGGCATCGTCGGTGAAGGCGTCGCAGGAATTGCGCACGCTCACGCGGGCAGCCAGATGAATCACCGCGTCCACGCCCTTAACTGCTTTGCGGGCGGTTTCGACATCGCGCACATCGCCTTCGATGAATTCGATGCCCTTATGCAGCGTCTCGCGCGAGCCCATCGAGAGGTCATCGAGCACGACGACCTCGCAGCCGTCCAGGCGAAAAGACTCGCTCACGTGCGAGCCGATGAAGCCGGCTCCGCCCGTTACCAGTATCCGTTTGTGTGGTCCGATCATGCGTCCTGTTTCCCTTGGCCTATACCGATCGCCCGGGCGGGCACCTCACCCGTCCGAGGCGATTCCGAAGCAGCCCCCATCCTAGCCGAATATGCGTCAGCGGGCGAAGGCGCGCTGACTGCGAGGATTTCAATTACTGAACGCCAGTTCAGGCCAATTCGGGCGGATCGAGATACGCCGCCGCGTTCCGGGCTTCTTGAGTTCGGGGTGAATGGTCAGTGCGCGATTGATCGGTAATGGCGACATGGGGTACTGGTGCCCGATGTCGCCCGTGAGGATGATCGGTGGCTGGGCGCTTCCGAGATGGCGTTTGAGCGCCCTGACGGCGGCCTCCGCACAATCTCCGTCGGGTTCGCGGAACGTCCCGACGATGAACCCTTCATAACGGGACAGTTGCCCCGAAAGGCTGAAATGCGACAGCAAACGGTCGATCCGATCCGGCGATTCGCGCCAATCCTCGATCAGCAGCCATCGCCCCTTCGCTGGCTCGATCGCACCGGCGAAGGGCGAATTTAGCAACGGAACGATCGTGGTGAGGTTTCCACCGACGACGGAAACACGCTTGGCTCGGGTGAGTGAGCCCCCCACGAGGCAGCCGGAGACTTCCCGGCTGCTCCCGCGTCCTTCGAGCATGGAGACGGCGTCGCGGAAAAACTCGGCGAATTCACTGCGAAACTTCCCCATCGCCCAGCCACGTCCAAAGGCCATCGCTTCGTCCGCAGCCATCTGTTCGCCGTACAGGCGCTCCACGTCTTCCCGAGCATGGAAAATCATGCCCGGCAGCAGGAAAGCCGGACACAAATCATGGTACGCGACGACAGATTCGTACTGGGACGCAATGTTGATGAGCGGCGCGATCTCGCTAAACCCAAACAGTGCGATGCGTCGCTTTCGCCGTTTGAGAACACTGAAGTCGATCCGTGGCAGAATGCGGATGAGCCACGCACCGCCGCGCAAAGCGACAGCCGCCGCTACGGAATCGTCGGCCAACGTTTTTTCGATCTCGCGGGCACGGGCCGCGTCGTCCGTCCGCCCGCCGCGATCATCGTCCTCAGCCGCGTTAAGCAGTCGGTTGTCCGTCGTCACGCGATAGTCGCTGCCGACTGCGTTTTGCACGAATTTCAGGAATTTTTGCGTATTTTGGCAACCAAGCTTGGACGCTACCTGGCCAAAAGGCGTGGCGATCGACCACAATCGGATCGTGCGTTTCTTGGCCATCTATCCGTCGACGGCCCGCATGAAGGCATCCGCCCGATGGGGATCGACCGGCGCTGCCGTCCGACCGTCTGTTTTGATGGAGGTGCCCACGATGGCTCCGTCCGCCACGTCCAATATTCCGGCGATTGTGTCTTTTGAAGCACCGCTGCCAACGAGCAGCGGGCGATCGGGAACAGCCTCACGCACGCGCTGGAGATGCTCCAGATCGGCCGGCTGACCCGTGCCTGTGCCCGAAACGATCAACCCGTCAGCCATGCCCCGGTAGGCGGTTTCCTCTGCGGCCCGTGCGATATCACTTTCACCGAGCGGAGATGCATGTTTGACATGCACGTCGGCGAAAATCGCCATCCCGCCGCCGAGCAGTTTTCGGTAGCGTAATGTCCGGTCGGCTTTGCCTTCGAGAATTCCCTGATCCGTGACGGCTGCTCCGATGTGGACATTGACGCGAATGAAGTCCGCGCCCGACGCAGCCGCAACGCCCAACGCGGATCGGGCGTCGTTGCGCAACGCATTGACCCCGACCAGCAGGTTGCCGTCCGCTTTGACCGCAGCCGCCACAATCGCCAGCGCGGACGCGGTGGCTGGGTCGATTTCGTCTGGCGTGAAGGGGATATCCCCGTAGTTTTCGATCATGACCGCGCGAAATCCGGCGGAACGCAAAATTTGGGCGTCGGAGATCGCCCGTTCAATGATTTCGCCCATCGGGAGGTGGTGGCTGGGGCTGCCGGGCAGAGCGGGCAGGTGGATCATTCCGACAATCAGCGGCTTGGGGAATTCTGCCGGGGGTTGCGTAGCGTGCGTTGCGGGGGCGATGGTGTCAGCCCTCCTTGCGGAAAACAGCCACGAGATCCTCGATGGGGACGACGAAAAGTTGGTTGTCTGCTTCGAAATCGACGGGGATCGCGTTTTTCGGGTTGAAAAGAACTTTGTCGTAGCGGCGGATGGGGAAATCCTCGTCGTGTTCGACCTGGGTCGATACGGTGACCACACGCCCGGTGATCGTGGGGATTTCCACGGAATCGGGCAATTCGATGCCGCCCTTGGTGCGCTTCTTGTCCGCATCCTTGCGAATCAGCACACGCTTGCCCAGGGGCTCGATCGTTTCCAAATTTGATTTTGTGGACGCTGGTTTGGCCATTCGACATTTCCTCTCTTGCTGTCGCGGCATTGTAGACGCTGGTGCGGGAATGTTGCAACGGTTGGCCACCGGCTTATCGGCGGCGCTTTCGTTTGCCTTGGGTGAAGATTATGATGCGTGGGGTTTGGATTCCTTAGCGAAAGTGACTTAATGCCGACGCAAAACACCGTAGCCTTTGTAGCCCTTGGCTGCGCCAAGAATCTTGTAGACTCCGAAAAGATGCTGGGGCAGCTGGCGGAGGCTGGTTGTGCGCTGACCAACGACGAATCCGATGCCGATACGATCGTCATCAACACGTGCGGTTTCCTGGAAGCCTCTCGGACTGAGGCGATCGCGTGCATCCGGGAGGCGGTGGCCCAGAAAACGACAGGCCGATGCAAGCGCGTCGTTGTGGCGGGTTGCTTGGTCCAGCGTGACAAACAGTCTCTGCTGGACGCGGTTGACGGTATCGACGCCTTGGTCGGGGTGAACAATCGGGACGATATCGTGCGGGCCGTCATTGCGAAAAAGTCCGGCGAAAGCGGCACACGCGATTTGTACCTCGGCGACTACCACCCCTACGTGCAGCTTGACTTTACCCGTCTGCGCCTTACGCCGCGACACTACGCCTACCTGCGCATCAGCGAGGGTTGCAACCAGAAATGCACGTTTTGCACGATTCCCTCCATCCGCGGGCCGATGCACTGCAAGCCGCCAAATATCGTGATGGCTGAGGCGCGGGAACTGGTCGGTGACGGTGCCGTCGAAATCAGCCTCATCGGGCAGGACACCACGAGCTATGGCCAGGAATTCGGCGAGGACTACACGCTCGCCCACCTGCTGCGTGAATTGAATACCGTGGACGGTTTGGAATGGCTGAGGCTGATGTACGTCTACCCTTCCATATTCACGGACGCGATGATCGACGCCATCGCCGAGTGCGATCGCGTGGTCAAGTACATCGACATCCCGTTACAACACATCAACGACCGCATGCTCAAGGCTATGCACCGTCGGGTGACGCGCCGCGAAACGGAGACTCTGCTGTCCAAACTTCGCGAGCGCATTCCGGGCGTGCATATTCGCACGACGCTGATCGCCGGATTCCCCGGTGAGACCGACGAGGAATTTCGGGAGCTGGTCGATTTTGTCGAAGCGTTCAGATTCGACGCGCTCGGTGTGTTTCCGTATTCGCTGGAGGCGGAAACGCCGTCGGGGCGCATGCAGAATCAGATTGACGACAAGATCAAGACCGAGCGCGTCGATACACTCATGACCGTGCAACAGCAAGTCGCGTTCGATCGCGCCGACGAAATGGTAGGCCAAACGATGACCGTGCTGGTGGACGCTCCCTCTTCGGACGGAGTCGCGGCCGCACGACATGGAGGGCAGGCACCGATGGTGGACAGCGTGACGTGGGTTCAGGATCCCGATATTTCTGCGGGATCGTTCGTCGAGGTTCGCTGCACAGCCCGCTCCGATTACGATCTGGTGGCTGTTCCCACGCGTGTCTCGCTGCCCGTCTTGTGATCCATGATGGTGAACCTGCCCAACCAGATTACACTCGCAAGATTGGCGCTGGCGATCATTTTTTTTGTGACGCTAGGCCAATACTCGCAGCGCGACCCGTCGCCGCTGTTGCTTGACATCGGGCTGGCGATGTTCATCGTAGCCGCCGCCACCGATTGGCTCGACGGGTATTACGCGCGCAAGCGAAACGAGGTGACCGCCCTCGGGCGCATTCTCGATCCGTTCGTGGACAAAGTCCTCGTCTGCGGATCGTTCATCATTCTCGCAGGCCCTGCGTTTTGCGATGCGACAGGCCGAAACGTGACCGAATTGAAGCCGTGGATGGTGGTCGTCATTCTGGGGCGTGAGTTGCTGGTAACCGGGCTTCGCGGTTTTTCGGAATCGCGCGGCGTACAATTCGGGGCGGAGTATGTCGGCAAAGCCAAGATGTGGATTCAGTCGGTGACGATTGCCCTGCTGCTGATCGCTGCCGCCCATCTTCAAACCGATGACACCGGCTGGTTCGGTATTGTTCCGCAGGTGTTTGTCTGGGCGACGGTCGCGATCACTGCGGCGTCGCTGGCCACGTACATCATCAAAGCCCGATCACTGTTTTCGGAAGCGCCTAAGTAGTGGCGGATCTCACCTATTTCCAGGCGGCGGTGCTGGGTTTTGTGCAGGGCGTTACGGAATTCCTGCCGGTCAGCAGCAGCGGGCATCTGGTTATCACGCAGGAAATGCTTGGGCTGCCCGGCGATTCACCGGCTATGCTGTTGTTCGACGTCGTCGCACACTTCGGCACGTTGCTGGCGGTTTTTGTCGTTTTTTCCGGTACGTTTCTGCGATTTGCACGGCGGCTGGCGGCTGAACTGCGTCCGGGGTTTGCCGGTCGGCGAACGGCTGTCATGGTTGCGTGCCTGGGAATGATCGCATGCGTACCGACCGCCGTTATCGGCTTGGCGTTCAAGGACGAGTTCGAGAGCGCGTTTGACTCAATGGGTTCGACCGGGTTTGGACTGCTGGTTACGGGTGCGCTGCTTTTTGCCGTGGGCAGACTGCCCCGACCTCGAAGAGGATGGCGGCGGATCGGCTGGTGGCGAGCGGGGCTTGTCGGTTTGGCACAGGGTTGTGCGATCTTGCCGGGCATCTCGCGCAGCGGGTCGACGATCTGCACAGCCATGATGCTGGGTATCAAAAGGCGGTGGGCTGCCGAATTCAGTTTCCTTATCGCCGTGCCACCGATCGTCGGCGCGGGGCTGATCAAACTGAAGGACACGTTCGACCTTCCCGCGGAGCAATTGGGAACAATCATCTGGGGGCCGACGCTTGCCGGTGCGACTGTTTCGTTCGTGAGCGGGGCGATCGCGCTGCGTGTTCTGATGGGACTGGTCGTGCGCGACAAGATTCAGTATTTCGCCTACTACTGCTGGCCGCTAGGTGTGACTGTGCTGTTGTGGTCGTTCCTCGCAGCGTAGTCGTTGTACCCACTCTACAAACTACAGCCATCACAGACATTCTCTCAGAGCGTATCAGGGCGTCTTATCTGAACCGCAAACGTGCGATGGCCGTCTGCTATTGCTCGGGAAACCGCTCTACGGTCGCGGCACCGAAAGAGTGGACGAATCCTGTCAGAGCAGAGTTGGCTATGTGCTACTCATCGCCGGACGCAACCTTGGCTGCCACCTGAATATGCGACGCTCTGCCGATCGCAGCCGGGTCGCGATGAAGCGTTTTCTCGATTTTCATCCACCGCCTGCGCGCTTGTGACTCTTCCAGAATGTGACGGTAGCGTCGCATGGGCAGTACCACCTTGCCGATCATGTCGAGCACACTGAAACCCGCCTTGGACAGCAGCTTGCGCACTTCCGCCGGCGTGTAGGTGTGGATAGGGAACTGCTCCTCGCGGTCGCGCGTCAGCCAGCGCGTTTGGCCCCGACGCAAAAACTCCTCCATGACCGACGGGTCGGACTTGTGCAAGTAGTAGTCCAGCGCACTGAGCTTGTTGTCGAAGGTGGCCACCAAAATGCCGTCGGGGCGTAAGACGCGGCGGATTTCCTTGAGCGCCTTCGGGGGCGACTTCGTGCAACCAATGGGATCGCCCATCGCCACTGCCAGCGCGAAGTGGTCAGCCGGCAGTTCCGACAGATCGCACAGGTCAGCCTGCACACACGTCGCCCGTTCGTCGCCAGATTCCTCAAGCTTGGCGGCGGCTCGATCGACCATGGCGCGACTGATATCGACGCACGTCACGGTGAATCCGCTTCTTGAAAGCTTGACGCCCCACTTGCCCGTCCCGCAGCCGAGGTCCAGCACGGGTGCCCGCTGATCGCCCGGCAGGTTGGCTTTGATGTGTTCCCACGTGATCGCGTCATGCCACTGCCAATAGGCATCGTCGTAGCTGTGATCGTAGTTGTGCGCGACGCGATCGTGGTAGCGTTCGACGGACTGTTTGCGAGGTTTCGGCATGGTTTCGCAGCTTGGCTTCCGTACTGTTGATAAACTCGTTGCCGCAGATTGCGACGGTTGCAATTATGGTCGCGCCCGGTGGCGTGTAAACCTCATCGCCCTGGGTCTGCGCGTGATCTCATGTCGGAAATTTCGGTCGATGATGCGAGAGTCTCTATGGAGATTCAACCTGACCGTTCCCGCCGAACCGGGATTCCAACTGCTGAATGGTCATGCGCAGAACGTCGCTTTCGTCTTGGCTGAGTGATTTCGCCTGCCGAGCGTGTTGTAAATTCGCGGGCGTTGGGCGACCGGATCGCAAGCCCGCGCTGGCCAGCGCGAGGTAGGTTTCGGAGGACGCGTCCGTCTCCAGGATTCGATCAGCCAATCCTTTCGCTTCAGCGGACTCTCCCGCACCGAGCAGCACTTCGTAGTAGGCGGATATTTCGTTGATCGCGGTCCGCCGCTGCACTGCGATTAATGACGCACGCTCGGTACCGGTGATGGCGGCTGGAATCCGCGACGATGTATTCGCGAATCGCTTGAAAATAGCGGACACCTTGCGGTCTATGTCTTCGCTTCGGACGATCTCTTCGTAGCGTCGGGCGGATCGAAGCTGGTCGAAGACGCGACGTCTCAGTAGCGACACCGTCGGCCAATCGGGGTGCGACGTGCGAAGCTGATCGTAGACGGCGAGCGTGTCGTCCGCCCGCCCGAGATGCTTGTTGAGAATCGAAAAATCGAGCACGCCGAAGAAACCGCTTCGGCCTCGAAGGATTTCGTCGCGA
The DNA here is from genome assembly GCA_029260215.1 of Phycisphaerae bacterium. Lineage (GTDB taxonomy): Bacteria > Planctomycetota > Phycisphaerae > UBA1845 > UBA1845 > OFTM258. The sequence continues at coordinate 22,096 of JAJDDQ010000029.1, read as the reverse complement.
ATAGCGTCGCGTCGGAGAATCATGGCTGGCCGGGCGGGCGGATGGTGGTCAGACAGCTCCGTGATCCATGTCAGAACTTGCGATCGCTCCGCCCCCGCGAATGAGGGATCGTGCGATGCGCCCTGATCGTAACACCACAACAATTCGCTCAGCGCGGAAGGAAAGCGTCGGGCAGCGACAAGCGCCATGGCATTGTCGCGGCGCGAGCGCGGATCGCGCGAATTCTTATTCGGCAGCAAACGGGCAAGCTCGCCGACGCGGCGCGCGGTTTCGAGAAACACGTCGGTCGTCACGTACCCGGTAATTCGGGAAATCTCGCTGCCGTCGGGTTGGGCGAAAATCATGGTGGGATAGGTGCTGACCCGAAATCTTCGCGCCAAGTCGGCCTGAACCTCAGCGTTGACCTTGATGGGTACCGTGTTTTCGCTCAGCCATCCAATGACGCGATCGTCTGTATAGGTCGTCTTGTTGAGTTGCCTGCAATAGGCACACCAGCCGGTGTAAAAGCTCACGAAAACGATCTTGCCCTCTCGCTTCGCGATGCTTCGGGCCGATTTGAACGACTGCTGCACAAACGGGCGGTCGTTCGGCTGAGCGCCGGCGGCTACGCACGGAATCAGGCACGCGATTGTCCGAAGAATCAGTTTCATCAAGCACGCTCCAGCCGGTTCCCCGCGAACCGACTCCGATGAGTATTATAGCGGATGCGTTCATCCGCCACGATGGTAACATGCCGCAACGAATAAATCGGAGCAAACCATGACGATGTTGATTGCGAGCATTCTTGAGGAGACGGCGGACCGTGTGGCGGCACGGTCGGCGGAGGCGTTCGACGGCGGGGCGGACGTGGTCGAGGTGCGTTTGGACGGTCTGCGTACGGGGGAATCCGTCGAAGACCTGGCCAAGAGGCTGCCCGTGGGGCAGTGGCTGGCGACCTGCCGCCCGGTGCATCAGGGCGGGCTTTCTCGCGAGGCGGCGGAGCATCGTGCGGCGATTTTAATCAGGGCTGCACGCGGCGGTGCGGGGTTTATCGACTTTGAATTCGTGGACTGGGAGCGTTCATCGCCGGCCCGGAGCGACCTGCTTGCAATTTTGCGCGACGCGCGCGTTTCCGCGCCCGCGCTGATACTTTCGCATCACGATTTTCAAGGTCGGCCCGACGATCTGCACGAACTCGCAGGCCGTATGCACGACGTGCCGGAAGCGACCGCCGTCAAAATCGCCTGGCCTGCGACGTCGATCTCGGACAATTTCGATGCGTTCGATCTCTGGCAGGAGTTTCCCGATCGGACGATCGCAATCTGCATGGGGGAGGCGGGGCAGCCTTCGCGCACGCTCGCGCCCAAGTGTAACGCCTACGCGAGCTATGCAGCCGTTGCGGGCGATGCGACCGTCGCGCCCGGGCAACTGACGCTGGACGAAATGATCGGACGATTCCGATTCGACAAAATCGACGAAGCCACGGAAGTCTACGGCTTGATTGGGAATCCGGTGGCGCAGTCAGCGGGGTCTGACCTGTTCAATCGCGTGTTCGCGGAATCGAAGATCAACGCGGTCTATCTGCCGTTTCTCGTCGGATCGACATCGGAAGAATTCAACGCGTTCATCGACGGTTGTCGCGATCGCGAGTGGCTTGACGTGCGCGGGTTCAGCGTGACGTCGCCGCACAAGGAACACGCTCTTGAATACATCGGTGAACACGTCGATCCTCCGGCGGACATCATAGGGGCAGCCAACACCCTGCGTTTCGAGGACGGCGAGGTTTGCGGCTGCAACACTGATTGCGACGCAGCCGTCGAAACGCTCATGGCGGAACTGGGCGATGAAGACGCGAGTCTTGAGGATGTCCCCGTCGATGTGCTCGGTGCGGGCGGTGTAGCACGGGCGATGGTGGCGGGCTTGGTGGACTGCGGTGCGCGTGTGACGATTTTCAACCGCGACGCATCGCGTGCGCAGGCTCTGGCGGATGCGTTCGAGTGCGACGCGCGTCCGTGGGAGGATCGCGCGGCGGCGACCGGTGAAATTCTCATCAACTGCACGAGCATCGGCATGCAACCCGACGATGCGGAATCCCCCATGCCCACAGATGCATTGCGTTCCGGCGTCATGGTGATGGATTCGGTCTACAAGCCAGCCGAAACGCGACTCCTTCGCGAAGCTGCTGCCGCCGGCGGTCGCTGTGTTCGCGGCGTGGGTATGTACGTTCGGCAGGCTGCGATGCAGTTCGAGTACTGGACTCAGCAGATGGCCGATGTGGAACAGTTCGCGGAAATCGTATCGGAATCTCTGGACGCGCGACCATGACGCATCAGCCCGCATCGAACATCATCCTCATCGGTTTCCGCGGTAGCGGCAAGACGACGGTAGGGCGAGTGTTGGCTGATCGGTTGGGGCGGGCGTTCATCGATACGGATGCGGAAATCGCCCGTGAAGCTGGGGCTTGCGTGGCGGACATCTTCGCCCGCGAAGGCGAAGCCGGTTTTCGCAAGCGCGAGACGGCTGCGATCGAACGGGCTGCGACTGTCACGCGCACGATTATCAGCGTGGGCGGCGGCGCGGTGGAACGCGCGGAGAACACGTGTCGCCTGAAAGCAACCGGCTGGACGGTTTGGCTGAAGTGTTCGGCCGAGGAATTGCACAAACGCATCGAAACTGATGCGTCGTCGTCGCGAACGCGCCCTGCGCTGACCAAGCTTGACGGACTGGAGGAAGTGAAGGCGGTTCTCGTCCGCCGCGAGCCTCTCTACAACGCAGCCGCCAACATCATCGTCGAGACTGAAGGGCGGACTCCGGAGGACATCGCCTCGGAAATCGCCCGCCGTGAGTCATCCCGCGCTTGAGGCTGAGTCGGCTTGTGCGACTTCGCTTTGTTGTTGCGGCAAGGGATCATCGAATCCGCATCGTGCGCAGATTTCCGCAACGATGGGTCTGAATTCTCGAATGACGTAATCGTCCAACCGAACGGTCCTGGTTCGGTCACCATCCTGGTAGGCCAACTCCAGCCAACCCTTTTTCTTGTAATTTGTCGCGTCGAAGTTTTGCATAGCGTCGAACGGGATCGGGCTGCGACCACGCACTTTCAGGCCGGCGTCGCTGAGTTCCACGCGCGTCGTCACGACACGCACGAGCTGCAACAGCATGACGAGCGTGAGCGGCACGAGCATTCCGCCGAGCACTTTCTGGAAACTCAAATCCATTTCGGTATGTACGCCTTCGGTGAATTCCGCCCGTACAACCCGTTCGCCCACAAGCCCCAAACGGAGACGCCCGCCGGGACCGAAGTAATAAGCACTGTCGCCTGCTTCGTTCTTCCAACCCGGCTCGCCGATTTTTTCGACGAATTCCGACATCGGCGTCGGTTCGCCCTGTTTGGGAATCAACGCGGCGATGTTTTTGGATGTGACGCGTTCGTTGATGGGCGGCAGCTCGTCGGGTACGGGATCGAGCACCTCGACCGCTTTCTTGAGATTTTTGTGCGGGTAGCCGACCGTCGCGTCGTAAAGGAACCAACCACTGAAGAAGCCGAACAGGGCGAGCAGGCCTATCGTACGAAGGGTGCGTTCGGTCGTGGTCGGCGATACGATTGCGGTCATCTGCAACTCCTGATCGTTCAGGGTGTTATCACGTTTTCGGCGTCGCGTGCGGTCTTTGGATTATCGGTTGCTTCGCACCGAAGCGTGGATCATAATGGTAAAAAAGAAGCTGTACCACAACCGTCTTTGCTGAGGTTCGCCCATGAATGCCGGGTTCGGCGACGTTTGCGACGATTTTTGCATCACTACGAGGCTGTTTCTCAAGCTGGACCTGCCGCTTGAGCGCGAGACCGTGCTGCATTTTTTCGAGCGCATTCGCAAGGAATTTCCAAAGCTGTCCAAGTTTCGCCGTCGCGAAGACGGCTGCCTGATCCTCGAAGAGGATCCGGGGGCTGGCATCTCGCGAAGGTGGTTGCGACTTGAGCCCAACAGCCTGCGGTTCGGGCATTTCGGCCCGCCGGATGTCGCGACAGCCAAGGCGATGTCGGACATCGTGCTCGAACAGGCGCCGTACCACTTGACCTTCAGTGACATCGACTACGACCATTTGGAAGTCGTCTTCGGATTCGATCTCGAATATCAGGGGAATCACGACGAACTGGTGGCTGAAACGCTCTTCGCCGATCATCCGCTCAGCGGGTTTCTGCTCGGCGATGATGCCCGCCACGTGATCGACTCCCAGCCGTATTTCGGCATCGGTCTGACCGAGGAATGCGACTTGCAGGCCTACATCGAGACCAAATCCCGCACGACGACTTTCGAGGTGCGCACGGCTGAGTTTGAACGACAGGCGCTGAGCGTCTACCTGACGCTGCGCAAGTACTGGCTCGATGATCAGGAAGGCTCGCTCACCGATGTGGCAGCCAGCCTGTATGATCGGGCGGTCGAGCTGGCGGCGGAGAAAGTCGTGCCCCTGATGGTCAGCCCCCTCGCACAAGCTATCGCGAGCCGTCTCTGACCCAGCCAATTTGCGAAACGCTCGGGGCGTGTGGCCGCGTATCGCACTGTTGACGATTTCAACTATGTATTCGGAAAAAGATATCACACATCGGTTGATCGTGGGTTTCGAGATTCACGTTCAGTTGGCGACGCGCACCAAGCTGTTCTGCGGGTGTGCGGTGGAATTCGGCGCACCGCCCAACAGCCGAACCTGCCCCGTCTGCCTGGGGCTGCCCGGAGCGCTGCCGGTGATGAACCGTCGTGCGTTCGAGTTTTCGGTTGATACGGGTTTGGCGCTCAATTGTGCGATCAACCGCCTCTCCAAATGGGATCGCAAGAGTTACTATTACCCCGATCTGCCCAAGAATTATCAAACCAGCCAGTACGACCTGCCTGTAGCCTGCGACGGATTCTTTGAGTTCAATGCCAATGGTCAGCCCCGCCGCATCAGCATTCTGCGCGCGCATCTCGAAGAGGATGCCGGAAAAAACATCCACGACACACCCGGCTGTACGCTGGTCGATCTCAACCGCACGGGCACGCCGCTTCTGGAAATCGTCACCCTGCCCGAAATCGAGTCAGCCGACGACGCCTACGCCTTCTGCACCGAGCTGCAGCGACTTGTTACTTATCTCGGTGTTTCGCATGGCAATATGCAGATGGGGCAGATGCGCTTCGAGCCGAACATCAACGTCGAAATCAATGCGGGAGGCGAAACCTTCCGTACGCCGATTTCCGAAATCAAAAACCTCAACAGCTTCCGCTCCGTGCGCGGAGCCATCGAATACGAGTATCAACGGCAGATTCAGGATTGGCTCGCGGACAACGATTACGTCATCAACGATCGCCCCAACGAAAATCGCGGCTGGGACGACGATCGCGGTGTCACGGTTTTTCAGCGCGGCAAGGAGGCGGCCCACGATTATCGATATTTCCCGGAACCCGACCTCGTTCCCGCGACAACCGAGGAGGCTTGGCTGGAGACGCGAAGGGCGAAGTTGCCGATGGCTCCGCTCAAACGCCGGGCGGAGTTGGTCAACAACCTCGGCCTGAACCCAGACGATGCAGCCGTCATCGTCTCCGACCGTGCAACGGCTGACCTGTTCGACGCCGCCGTCGAAGCCGGCGCGTCCCCGAAAACACTGGGCAAGCATTTTGTAAATCTGTGGGCCAAGCTCGCGGCTGATCGCGATGCGCGCGTGTGCGATCTCGGCATATCCGCCGATCGCATTGCCGAGTTGGCCAACATGGTCGATCAAGATTCGGTCAGCGCCACGTCCGCGGTTAAGGTGGCCGGCGCAATGCTCGACTCACCCGATTCACCGATGAAACTGGCGGAATCGATGGGACTGCGCGCCGTGCTCGACACGGGCGAAACGCAGGCATGGATCGAACAAGCCTTCGCAGCGAACGAGCAGGCTGTCCGCGACGCAGCCGGCAATCCGAAAAAAGCCAAAGCAGCCGCCGGTTTTCTCCGAGGGCAGGTGATGAAAATATCGGCGGGCAAAGCCAATCCCAAACTCGTCGGCGCACTGATCGAAGCCAGGCTTCGCGAACAATCCACGCAGGAATAATCTGGATCGGCTCCACGCCAAGCGCAGCGAGCCGCGAACTTCAGTTCGCGCGGACGCCCCCAAGGATACAACCGCAATACGCTACCTGTGGATCGAGAATGCACCGAGAGCAGAATCCGCATTCACCGCAAAACACGCATTGAGAGCGATCGCGCTCAGCGACGCGCCGACCCGGCTGCGGGCAATCCGACTTCGATCACTTCGTTCATGCTCCCGCTGCGGAATCCGCCGAGATCGAGCGTAATGTATTGATAACCAGCTTTGCGAAAATGGGCTTCGACGCGCGACCGCATGTCGCCGTTCGCTAATCGAGGAATATCTTCAACCGGCACTTCGATGCGGGCGATGGTATCGTGATGACGCACGCGACACACGCGGAAACCAAGCTCGTGCAGATAGGCTTCGCACGATTCGATCATGCGCAGTTTCGCCGGCGTGATGGACTCCCCGTATTGCACACGGCTTGAAAGACACGGGCTTGCGGGCTTGTCGTACGTCGGCAAGCCCAATCGTTGCGACAGTGCGCGCACGTCATCCTTGGTCAGGCCCGCTTCGGCGGCGGGAGCGCGCACGCCGAATTCGTCGGCAGCTTGAATCCCAGGGCGCCAGTCGCCGAGGTCGTCCGCATTGATGCCGTTGATCGCGAACCTCAGACCGCGACTTTTCAAAAACCGATCGAGATGTTCGTACAACGTGGTCTTGCAGTAGTAGCAGCGGTTGGTCGGGTTGGCCAAGTAGTCCGGATTGTCAAACTCGTCGGTCTCGATGACCACATGCTCAGCCCCGACGAGGTCGGCCAACCTGATTGAATCCTCGAACTCGGACCGGGCGAGGCTGTCGCTTTTCGCGGTGACTGCCACAACGTTGTCACAGCCAAGAACATCAACCGCAACCTTGAGCACCAGCGTCGAATCAACACCGGCTGAAAACGCGACGGCCACACGTTCGAGCGAACGCAGAATCTCCCTCATGCTCGCGAATTTGGCATCCAGTCCCAGTGATTCCGTCATTGTTTCTCTGCCAACTTCACACGAAACCATCGAGCGAACCAGTGCGTAGACGCACGTTATTCGATGGGTGGCACGGTCTGCCAGCGTAGCTAAGAGGCCGCGGTTGCAGCATATCCCCACGGCGGGTGCCCCGTGGCTTTAGCCGTGGGGAAATCGAATCCAAGGGCTATTCGACTCCCCCACCTCTAAAGAGGTGGGCCACCCATCTGTCGTTCCAAGCTCAACTCGGCTCCTAGCGCGGGCTGCGTTTCTTCTTTTTCGTGCTGCCGCTTTGCGTCGCCTTGCGCGAACCACCCCTGTCCCAAACACTGCGATGAACGCGCCGGCCTCGATTCAACTGCGAATCCCGTGAGGGTGCCTGCCGCTTGACGCGGGACACGCCGGCGGGGCGGCTTCGCGTGGGGTTCCTTGTGCCGATTCGGTCCTTGCCCTTGTCTTGCGTCGGACGACGGACGGCCGACTTGCCCGGCGAACGCGTGCGCGACGACGGCCGTTTCAAACCCGACGGTGTGCGACGCGGACCGCCATCGTGGCCGCGACCCTGCGAACCGCGAACATCAAGCCGGCCGTGCACGCGGTCCTTGCCCACGCCGGAACGCAGGCGATCCGCAACGCTCCGAGGCCTGCTGCTGAATCCGCGCAAGGTTGCGTAATCAGACGAATACCGACGAAGGTAAGCTTCGCGCTCCGCCAGCGAAGCGGATCGCCCCTTGAGGGTCTGCCGGAATCGACGCTCGAAACGGGCTGCGTCCGCGAGCCGTTTCGTGCGACCAGCCGCAAGAAAAAAATCATCGTCGTAATACCGCATGCGCGTGTCATACCAACGATCAACCGCCCGCCGATAGTCGCTCATGCTGTGGCTGCGATTGCGACCGTGGTGGAAGATGATCGAATTGACCAGATTGGGATAGCGGTCGGCGTAGCGGAGCACGTATTCCGTCTGATAGTAGGACGGCGTGTAGTAGATCGCGACCTCGTCCGCCGGCGAAACTTCAAACCCGAATCCGAAATTGTAGCCGACGTTGATCGAAAGCGATGCCAGGGAACCGTTGCGCACTTCGACGGCAAAGTCTGCACTGGCCCGCCGCAGCTCGCCGAGCGCGACTGCGTCGTCTGACAGAATCGTCACCCAGGCGTCCACCGATTGATTCACACCGGTCTGCGCATCACGAGCCATACCGTCGATGATTCTGCTGACCGTAAACGGATCGTCGGCGTACACGCGCCCCACAAGTCCGGTCGTGACAAGATCATCTTCGAGGATACCCATAATACGCGGCGATGAACTGAGCACGCGGGCCGCCGCACGCGCCGATGGCGGATAGCCCTGAAGTGCTTTCTCCGCCGCAAGCCCGCCAAACTCGCGCGCCATGTTGAGTCTTACGACCAGCGCCGGATACTGCGAAAGCTCCAGACAGGCATCGCGGATGTCTTTGGGATAAAAGAGTAACCCGTCAAAAGCATCGTGGGCCGACTCCGACATAGCCCGAAACTGCTGCTCCACCCGGGCACGCAGAATTCCGTTGTCCCCGCCCAGGGCTGCACCCTGAAAAAGGCAACCGATCACGGTCGCGACAGCCAATCCAATTCGAGCATTCATGACAATTCCTCCAAAAACCCCTCGCCGGTCAGCAACGACACTATTGTAAGCGAAACCGCTAAAACGCCAAATCAACGCTGGTGCATTGTCACAACTCAATTAGACGGTTGGGTGCCCCACTTCTTCAGAGGTGGGAGAGTCGAGCGGTCCTTCGATTCGACTCCCCCATGGCCAAAGCCCTGGGGTACCCACCCGTCATTTCACGCTTGACAACGCACTAAAGGAGACCGGCCTCCGCCACTTGCGTTAGAGCCGATCCGATGACACCGACGATTATTTGCGATCTTTCATCATGACCGGCGGGACGAATATGACGCCCGTTTCGATATCCTCAGCCGTCACGCGAAAAATGCGCCCACGCTCGTTGGTCAGCACAAGATCGCCCCCATCCCAGCAGCAGGCTTCGACCTGATCGTTTGGGTAACGCACGAACGCCGGTTTCTTTCCTTCGACGGGCGTCATGTCGTCGTTGACATCGTAAATCCACGTGTCGCGAATCGTGCAGACCGCCAGCCGCGTGCCGTCGGGCGAAAGGTCCGCACCGGCAGCCAAATACACACGCAACGCCGCGATCTCCTTGAGCGTGACCGCGTTCTGCTCGTCGAGCGCGAGCCGGTAGATGCGTGCCTTGGTCTCATCGTGACGGCTTACGAGATACATGATCCCCTTGTGGACGAAGAATGCTTCGGCGTCGAACGCTTTTTTCGGATAGCTGATCGAGTAGACCGTTTCCACGCGGGCGGTCTTGCCGTCGTCCTTGAATGGGTTCGGCTCGCGAACTTTGAAAATGTGACGACGCCCCAACCACTTCCAATTGTTGCCGATATCGGCGATGTACAGAAACCCGTCGTCGTCGATGGCGATGTCTTCCCAATCCACGTTCGGCGCAGTCACGCGCACCTTGGCCAGCACCTCGCCGTCGGCCCGCACGGCGAAGATCGCCGGCTCGTTGAACGAGTCGCCGTGCGTCCAATAAACATCGTCGTAGGTCCGGCTCTTAACCAAGCCGGAGGATTCGCGAACCTTGCGGGCGTCCATCCAGCCGATCGCCTTCCACGCTTTGCGCGGGCCTTCGACATTCTCCCAGAAATCCCAGGGATCCTCGCTGCTGAGGGCGCTCGCTGGCTGATTCCACAGCGCAATCGTTCCCCACAAGCCGATTCCGGCACCAAGCATGACGATCCAGATTGTGATAAATCGGCTACGCATCCTACCACGCTACGTATCGACCGCCCGACGGGTTCACCGATCGTGAATTTGTTCGGCACAAAAGACGACGTGCGATCCAGACTGAAACCAGGGCGGAAAACCCCGAAAGGGCCAACAAGCGTAGCAGTGGCTTGCCGTTTAGCAGACGCAGCGATGTCAGAGAGCGTTCGACATGAAGAGACAATCAGAGCCGCGCCCGTAAGGAAGCGGTGGACCGAGACAACCGTCTATGACGCCCATCTTCAAACGCACCGGAGATGTCCGAATTACCCATCAATTCACGTGTGACAATGCACTACCGGTCCAGGACGCGCTGGCTTACCCGCGTCCGCCGCCACGCCCGCCTCGACCGCCGCCGCCACGTGATCCGCCGGGACCGCCTCGACCGGGCATCTCGATGCCCCGCGCCTCAGCCCGGCTGCGCATCTTCTGGAAGTAGGATATCCGTCGCACGCTCGCTTCGGGATTCCGTGATTCGGAACGGGCTTTGCGCTGGCCTCGGGTTTGGCCACCGGCGAACCGCTGGCGCATGCTCTCGCGTTGCTGTTCCTCGGTCTCCCCGTTGGCTTCGCGCTCCTTGCGTCGTGCCTCCCGATCCTTAGCCCATTGCTCACGCATCTTCGCGAATTCGTCGATGTGCCGATCCAAGACCGCTTCCTTCTGATCCTCGGGTGCGTTTTCGTATTCGTCGATGCGCTCCCCAATCCGCTCCATCATCACGCGACGCGCGTTGCGCATGGCAGCGCGTTTCTGCTCCTCAGTAAGCTCCTCGCTGCGCATGGCCTCGCGCACAGAAGCACGCGCCAGTTGAGGTTGTTCCTTGGCCGCCTCGCGCAGCTTCTCAACAGTCAGTTCCTCCGGCAGATCCACGTCCCCATTCTTCGGCGCGTCGGAGCAGCCGGTGGACAGTGTGATGGCAGCCAAAGTTATGCACATTAGTGTCCGGATGGTGCGCATGTTCGTATCCCTCAATAGTTCTCGTAGTCGCCGACGTGCCCGTCCGCGAACAAGTAGTTTCGTTGCCGCACACGCATGCCAGGCGAGGAGTCGTCATCGTAATTATCCTCGTTCTCGTCGGACAAGCGCCTCTCGATTCTGTGGAAATTGTGATAGTCGCGTATGATCCAAATCGTATTCGTCGGGGTCGGCTGGCCCGTGCGCTCTCTCCGCCGGCCGGCCACTTCGTCGATGGAGCGCCCCGCGAAGCGCACTCGATACTCGTAGCTGCTGCGCTCCGTCTCGAAAAAACTCATCCCGCTCATCGGCGGCTCACGATCGACGCGACCGGGCTGGTCGTCGGGACAGTGAAAGATAGCTTCGCTGCTGTTCACGTAGGGCGTCAGCACGTCGGCGAGGTAGACGGGATCGCCGTTGGACGGCAGCGGGAACGGGCCGCGCGACGGCACCCACGAGACCCGCGGATAACGATCGTTGTTGTCATTCAATAGGCTCTGCATACCCAAGCCGATTTGGTGGAGGTTCGTGACGCATTTCGTCCGCCGCGCCTGAACCTTCACCTTGCGCAGGCTGGGCATGAGAATAGCCGTCAGCACCCCGATGATGGCAATGACCACCAGCAACTCGATCAACGTAAAAGCGCGTTTGCGACCCATATGCCCGCCTCACCTGTTTGGACCACGATCCAAACAGTTTAACGCAACACACACCGTCAAGCTTGTGCGCGATCGGGCTGATTTGTGTAAATCTTTGTCGGGCCAAGGCTTGCAGCAGGCCGGGGTTGGGCCTGCCCAGCGCGTCATCCTGCGGGGCTGAGCGTGGATTCCGCGTTGACGATCTGCTCGTGGAGGTCTTCGGTCATTTCAGCCAATGCTTCCGGGTCCAGCCCGATCCCCTCGAAATGCTCGTCGGTCAGGCTTTCGTGACCGGCGGTCAGGTGGAATCCGACCCGCTCCTGGCAGCACCAGATATCCGCAAACTGGATGATCCGACCGAACGCACGCAGCTCGGGGGCCAAGCGCTCCGGATCGTGATGCAGCCCGACCACGGCGCGCAACGCGCGCGGGAATTTCCACTTGGTCGCCAATCCGTCGCCAAAGGCTTGGTGATCCGCGCCGATGATTTCGTTTTCAAGATCCAGAAAGCTTCCGCCGGCGGAAATGCAGCGCTCGACGACTTCGGTCAGCTTCTCGGGCATAGCCTGACGCTCGATCATGATGCCAAGGTCGTGGATGAGACCGGCCAGGAACACTTCGTCCGTCGCTCCGACAAACCCGACCGCACGGGCCAGCGACCGACCCGCCACGCCGACACCCACGCTGTGACGCCAAATGTCCTTAGCCGTAAAACCACCACCGACGTCCTGGCTCTTGAACATGCGCGAGATGGAGGCGGCGATGGCGACATTCTTCACGGCGGACAGCCCCAGCAGCACAATCGCACGATCGACGCTGGCGATCTGCCCCGGCAAACCGTAAAAGGCGGAATTGACCACCTTCAGGATGCGCGCCGACAACGCCGGATCAGTCTTGATGATCTCATGCATGTCCCGGGCGGTGCTCTGAGGATCGTCCACCAGTTCGATAATCTTCGATGTCACTTCCGGCAACGTCGAAATATCGCCGCATTTGTTGAGGGCGTCGGTGACAATTGGATTGGCGGGCGCGGTTAAATTGGCCGTCATGGTGACCTCGAAAAACTGTGAAATTCCCCTGGATCCGTCTCTCTAGCGAATGCCACGCTAGTTATCGACGATAGGGGCCGACAAAATTAGGACGAATCAGCGTTTCGATCGATCCTCAACACTTCTGCCGCAGCGCGTCATTCAACCGGATTTGACCGAGGATTTCCGCGATTCGTTCGCCCGCCCCGCCGGAACCGTACGGTGAACGCAGCTTATTCGGACGTTGGCGATTCAAAGCCGCTTCAATCGCCTGAGACACTTCCGCAAAAGTTTCTCCTGAATCAATGACCGTCGAACCGCCGCGGAGCCGTCCCGATTGCCGATCCCCGACGTTGATCGACGGCGTGCCCGCAACCGGTGCCTCGATAATGCCGCACGATGAGTTGCCGACCACCACATCCGCCACCAGCAACGCGTCGAGGAATCGCTCCCGATCCAGAGAACGAACCGCTCGAATGGTTTGTCCGCCGTCGGGCTGCGACGCGTGACGGTCGATCGCGCGACACACGCCGGAATGTCCACGGTCCGAATTGGGATACACCACGTCGGCGTCAAGCCCGTGCGAACGCACAGCCCGAAGGATGTTGTTCATCGCCCGCTCTTCCACCGCGGTGCTTCGGCCTACGGGGTGCTGAATCACGATCGCCTTGCGCGATTGCCCGGTTTTTGGGTGTTTCGCCTCATTCTTGATACGCATGAGGTCGTCCAGCCCGGGCGCTCCGACGATGTGAACGCTTTGGGGTGATTCACCCATTCCGATAATACGCTCGGCAGCGTCGCGTGTGGCAGCCAGATGAATATGGGCCAGCTTGGTCACGCTGTCGCGCAGGCAGTTGTCAATGTCACCCGGCGCAAGGTCGCCGCCGTGAATGTGGGCCACGAATCGTCCGGTGGTGACCGCCGCCAGCGCACCGGCCATCGCCTCGATGCGGTCGCCGAGTACGACGATAATATCGGACCTGTCCGCCTCCAGGAATCGAGCGATGCCGGCAATCCCCCGTCCGAGACCCTCGGCCTGGTCCAAGGTGGAATCGTGCCCGCGCTGCATCGGCACGCGCGCCGCGATAGGCCAACCGTCGCGTTCGATCTCGCGCACCGTGGAACCGAACTTCCGCAGCAAGTGCATGCCCGTCGCCACGATGCTCAAAGACAGTCGCGGGTGGTCGGCCACCGCTTCGATCGTGCTGCGGAGCAACCCATACTCCGCACGCGTACCGGTGACGACGGCGATTTTGCGTTTTGCGCGACTCATCCGACCATGTCCATCGTGACCGGCATGTCGGCTGACACGGCATCGTGCATACGCTTACCGACCAACCGACCGATTTCTTTGGGCGCCAACCCCGAACCGGACCGCTTGCAAACCAGCATATCGCGGGCGATCAACTCGCCCGTAGCGATATCCCGGGCAGCCACAATCGTCTTCCTTGCGACGTTGCGCACCTCCCGCTCGATCGGCAGCACACCGATCTCACCCGTGCCCATCGCCGCGCAGGCTTCGCGGGCGTGTTTCACGTAATTGGCCAAGGCGACCGGTTCGAGGGACATCGCGTGATCGGGACCGGGAAGATCGCGGTCCAGCGTCATGTGTTTTTCGAGAACGGCTGCTCCGGCGGCGACGGCCAGAGCACCGGTCCGTTCGGATATCGTGTGATCGCTGTATCCCACCGAAACCCCAAATCGCCGCCCAAGTTTCCCGATCGCGCCAAGATTCGCCTCGGCCAGCGGCGTGGGGTAGGCGCTGACGCAATGCAGCAGGATCAGACGGTCCGACGCATCCCATGATTCGATCAGCGCGACGGCTGCGGCGATTTCCGATTCGTCGGCGGCGCCTGTGGACAGGATCAGCGGCAGCCCGGTTTCGCAGGCTGTCGCAAGCAGTTCCACGTCAACGATGTCGGTCGAGGCGATCTTGATGGCGGGTGCGCCGAAACCCACAATTTTCCGCACGTCCGGCGGGGTAAAGGGGGTGGCCAGGAATGCTATGGATCGTTGGGCGCAGCGGTCAGCCAGTTGCCGGAATGCATCGTCCGATAATTGCAGCCTTTCGAGCATATCGCGTTGGACCTGCTCGGCGGTGCGATCGCACTGGTAGGCTGCGGTCGGTGCCGTCGCGGTTACGAGCGTTGAAGCGGTGAATACCTGGAATTTCACCGCGTCCGCGCCTGCTTGAGCGGCTGCGTCGATCAATGCAACGGCTTTGTTGAAATCCCCGTCGTGGTTGACGCCCGCCTCAGCCACGATGTACACCGACTCGCCCGTGCCGACATTGTGTCGGCCTATTTGCACGGGTGCGATGTTGGGCTGGATGTGCTCGTTCATGGCGGTGTCCACATGCGCATGTTCTGACGCTGCGCTTTCATCACAGCCTCAGCCACGTACAGGTCCATGATGGTATCGACATCGACCGCGTCTTCGGGTTCCTGCACGACGGCTCGCCGATCTGTTCCGAAAAATGCGTGGGCGTCAGCCTCCTTTGCGCCGCCAGCGTCGAGGGCGTTTCGTGTGACAGCCACCACCGCGCCATCGTGGTAGTACAGAGGCGAAAGGTCTTGTCGGCGGTGGATGCTGTTCTCGCGAAACTGAATCATGCGATCGTCGTCGAGCCGGTGAATCCAATCGGGGTGTTGCTTGCCGACGGGTGCGACGGTCCGCACCGAGTCCGCACCGGTGTCCGCCAAATGACGGATCACGCGATCGATGATTCCGGGGGCTCGTACGGGAATGTTGCCGTAGAGAAACACGACCGCATCCGATTTTGGGGCGCCGTCGGCTTCGAGGGTCGCCAGGGCGTGTCGGGCGGCTGCATCGACCGTTGCGGTGTCGTTGGCCAATTCGGGCGGACGGCTGACCACGCGTATGTCGCGCTTGGCTGCCAGTTCCGTCGCTGCGGCTGAATCCGTGGTCAGCACGATCTGGTTCAGCAGGCGACTCTGCCGTGCGTGCTCGAATGTGTATTCGATCATTGGCCGCCCGAGCAGAAGCTTGACGCACTTGTCCGGCAGGCCTTTGCTGCCGGCGCGGGCCAGGATGACACCGGTGGTGAACATGGAATGGTGTTACTATCGGTGGTCCGGGCGGTGGAACTTGACGCATTATGCCGGGACCGTAACGCTCGACAGCACTCGAAGAAAGTCGAAAGCAGAAAACCGACAGCCGACATTGGGCGGGCGCTGCTTTCACGGGGAACACCTTCTGACATCGCGGCGTCCGCCAAACGGCAAGCCACGGACCCGCTCACTGGCCCTTTTGGGGCTGACCAGGCCACGCCACAAGAAACGACCACACCCACAGTATCGATTCGAGCATCACGAGGCATACCGAAACGCCACCCGATTGGCTGCTTTGCGTCAATAGCTAGGTGGCAGTCCTGGGTTTGCCAGTCTTTACGAATCCAACAACCGCCCCAACGAAGCCGCCCGCTGGCGCGACGAGTAGGCAGGGAAGAGACGAGTGTGGCTGCTTCCGCAAGGAAAGGGTCGCGGCTTCAGACTCATAAAACTAGCTGCGTCCCCGTTTCAGTCCCAGAAGAATAGGATCGGCCCAGTGGCCGGTTAGTGTAGTGCTTGCGGGTGTGGTTTCCATGATGCCAGCGTGTGGCATGCAGCCACCGGACCCGGTGCTCATCCTGCCGTCTATTACGACGAGAATGATCCTTCAAAGACCATCGGCGTCACCTCGGGTGGAGGATGCGGCTGCGGAACGGATCGATTCGTGTACACCAATGACGACGGC
Organism: Phycisphaerae bacterium; assembly: GCA_029260215.1. GTDB lineage: Bacteria > Planctomycetota > Phycisphaerae > UBA1845 > UBA1845 > OFTM258. The sequence goes on along the minus strand of JAJDDQ010000029.1, from coordinate 5,855 downwards.
TTGCCGCTGGTCATCACGACTTCCGCGGCGGACCCCGGTTCGCGCACGACTCTTGAGGAATTCGATTACGACACATCGAATCGCCTTCTCGCTCATCGCGAATTGGACGCTGCCGGTATCTTGGTGACGGTGGAAACGCGCGCGTACACCTATCAACCCGATGGATCGTATACGGCTACGATTCGATCTCGCGAAAGGACGGACAGCCAGCAGGTCGTGTGGGAGGCGGTACGCGAAGAGTCCTATGACGCCGTAGGACGCCTGACGGAAATGCGAGAATCCCCCGACCTCGTGCAGGCGATGGCCACGCCAACTGAAACTCCGATCGTGACAACCTATTCGACCGTCGAGAACGGTCAAACGGAGACGCGATCGATTATCCGTCCCTCCGGTGCAGAGGATGTGACGATATTGCAGACCACGGGTACGCCGAATACTGCGGGCAGTACACGCGTCGTGGAATCCTTCAGGCGCTCCGTATCGACGCTGGCTGCACGCCTCGATCACAGGATCGAGACGTACGCGTACAGTACGGGCCTTGGTGACTATCGCCTGTCTCAATCCGTCGATCCGTCGGGGATGGTTGTGAATTACGGGTACGATGACCCTGCTCAGCCCGCTCGTGTTCTGACGGCGACGCGCTCGCCCGCCGGGGGCATCGGACAAACGAATGCCATCGTCACCTCGTTTGTGTACGACAATGCAGGCCGCGTCATTTCGGAAACGCGACCCAGTCCGTCCGGCGGCACGGTCACAACTGACTATGTATTCGATGACTTCGGTCGTCTTATCAAGAATGTCGAGCATGGCGGTGGGTTGCTACGAACGACCGACTACGTCTACAACGGCTACGATGAGGTGATTTTCACTCGAAACCCCGCAGGACTCGTCCGTGCAACGGGATACGATGAGCATGGGCGTTCAATAAGCACGCTCGCGTTTGAGGGGGATTTGATCGATCTCACGTTCGATCCGGCGCAACCGCCCGGCACACTCGATCTGCTTGAAGAGTCGAAAACCACCTACCACGCCGTTTCCGGACGGATCGAGACCGAGAGTGTGGCGATGGGCGACGTTCCATTCGCGCCAAGCGCTCCTTCGGACGGTTACGCCGTTTCCTCGTGGAGCTACGACACAACAACGGGCACGTGGCTCCTGTCGACGCTGGATGCGGGCCACATAAGTGAGACGAGTTACACGTACAACGATCAGGGGCGGGTCGAAACGACAACATCGCCGACAGGCGTGGTCAGCACGACGATCAACAACGGTCACGGCCTGGTCGAGACTGAGACCGTTGAAGGGCCGGGCGTTGCGCCGCTGGCCACGACGAACACATACACGCCGGATGGCGACATTGCGAGTTCGTCTCACCCGAACGGGACGTTCACGGTGAACGATTACGACGAATTCGGTCGATTGACGAACCAGAGCACGTGCGATTCGGCCACTTGCGCCAACCCGGATGCCCAAATCACGACGCAGTTCGAGTACGACGATGCGGGAAACGTGACGCGGTCGTTTGTCGATGGAATTCAAGATACGGTGACATCTTTTGATGCATACGGTCGCGTGTTCATGGAGCGACGCCGCGTGCTGCAAGATGCCGATTCAGATACCGAGGACAGCATCTCCCTGACGGAGTTCAACGATGCCGGTCTGGTTTACAGGTCTGCGCGGGTGAACAATGACTCATTCGATGGTCTTAGCCCGACGATTGTCGAGGGGGTGGATCAGGTTTCGCGCTTTGCTTACAACGCGCTCGGCGAAACAACATCGCTCACGCGTGTGAACGCCGATGTAAACGGGGTCGTCGAAGAGAGTACGGATTACCAGTACGACGCCGCCGGGCGGCAGATCGCCGAGATTCAGGACCCGACCGGTGCCGCCATCACAACCGGCTACCAGTACGACGCGATGGGTCGAGCCGTCGTCGTCACCGACCCGGCCAACCATTACGCCGTTCAGACCTACGACGCCCGGGGGAATCTGGTGCGACGAACGAATGACGACGGCAGCCTCATGACACCGGTGGCGCAGGAACGCTGGTACTACGACGAAGCCAACCGGCTGACGCAGCACGCGCGCATGGCCAACGCCGCGTCCGGCGTGGCCACACCCTCGGTTACGACCGATCAGGTCACGGACTACGAATACGACGATGACGATCGCCAAACCACCGAAAAAAGCTACAACATGAACAGTGCGGTCGCACGCACGAACACGCACGAGTTCGACGGCATCGGTCGAGCGGGCAAGATGACCGACGCGGGGGGCAACTGGACGCTTCAAGTCTACGACATTACCAGCGGCCTGCTTGTGGAGCGCAGGGTCTGCGACCTCGGCGCGTGCCCCGATCCGAACGCCTGCGGAACGCTTGGGCTTCGGTGTTTTTCGTTTGATTACGATGGGCTGGCCCGCTTGGCCAGCGAAACCGCACAAGGGACGGCCACGTTGGTAACGAGCTACGGGTACGACGATGCGGGCCGAGCGACGCTTGTGACGGACGCCAACGGCGCGCAGACCAAGACAGAATATGACCTTCTTGGCCGATTGATCCGCACCACGGAAGCATTCGGCGACCAGTTGGCCCGCGCGACGGATATGGATTACGATCGCCTGGATCGTCTCGCATACGTGGAGGCCCACGATGGTCCTCAGGATCAGCGTACGGAATACGAGTACGACCTGTTCGGACGGCGCACGAAGACGACGCTGCCGGACACCTCCGGCAACAACACCGTCACGGAGGTATACGACGGGCTCGGACGGCGTACCCAGCGGACGGATCAGCGCGGCATTGTTACCGACTACACTTACGACCCGCGGGGCATGGTGATAACAAGGATGGAATCGCAGGACGACTTCTTTGATTCCTACCTGTTCGACGCCCTTGGCCGCATGTACTTTACGAAGCGCGTTGCTAGGCTGCTTACGCCTGAATTCAGTCGATCGACGTTTACGTACAATGACCTGTCGCAGATGACGTCCGAAACGCAACGCCACTTCGGAACCGGCGGCGATACCGTCACGATCCAGTACGACTACGATCAGGCCGGCAACCGCATCAGCATGGATTGTTCCAGCCCGGTCTACACGTGCCTGACCTACGGCTACGACGGCTTGAATCGCGTGACAGGCATCGTTCGTGACGGCGAGGAGCTTGCGAACTACAACTACCAGGGGCTTTACCTCGACTCGCGGCAGATATACCAGCCGGACGCCGTCGTGCTCCACAGCCTCGATTACGATGATCATCGGCGCATCCTGGTCATCGACAACGAGGTGCTGTCTGGCGGCAGAACTTTCCAGAAACCACGCTTCGACTACACGTACGACAGCGTCGGCAACCGCCTCACCGCCACCATCACCAAACACGCGGTGGCCAACGACACGATCACCTACAAGTACGACAAACTCCACCGCCTGGCCGAAGCGAATTATTGGGTCAACGGCGGAGGCAAGGAAGAATGGAATCTCGATTCGCTCGGCAATCGAGATAAGTACTCGGACTCCCGCGCGGGATCGATCATCAACTACGGCTCCAACAACCCGGCCAACGAGTACGCCTCAATCGACGGTTCCGAGATTCAGTACGACAATGCCGGCAACGTTTACGTCGATGAGAATCTTGACCGCTACTCCTACGACTTCGAGAATCGCCTGCGGCGTATCGAACGCTTCGAACCGGATCCGCCGACGTGGTCGGAATTGGCCACCACCGACTACGACTCGCTGGGGCGGCGCATTCAGACCACGGTCCGCGACGGTCAATCGACCGAAGCGACGCTCTACTACTACGACGGCCAGCGCGTGCTGGCTGAGCACGATTCGCCCGTGCCGGGAACCGGTCAGGGCACGCCGGTCCGTGTTTTCATCGACGGGCCAACGTACATTGACGAGCACCTGGCTTTCACCGACGTGACTACCGAAAAGACCTACACCTACGTTCACGAATCCCTGCACACGCCGACGCTGCTGCTCGACGGCAGCAAGGACGTCGAGACGTACAAGTACGACGCCTTCGGTGATGTGAGCGTGTTCAGTGCCAAGGGCGTTCTGCGTACCGAATCGCTGTACGGCAATCCCTACTACTTCACCGGCCGCCGCCTGGACCGCTACGTCAAGGACATCACCGAGCCGGCGTTCGACCTGTACCACTACCGGGCCAGGGCCTACAATCCGGTGCATGGGAGGTTTTTGCAACGCGATCCGCTCGGGTACGTCGACGGGTTGAATTTGTACGAATATGTACGGACTAACCCGGCTGGCTTTCTTGATCCTCTCGGATTGATGTCTGTGAAGAGTTGCCGGAAGCACTGGAACAAGGTTCTTGCGATCTTCCTTTCCGCAAGGAAGGCAAGAGTCCACGTGCGGACGTCCATTACAAACCTTGTTGATCGGAGAAAAGCAGCGCAGGACCAACTCCAACGCGGACAATTGTCGCACCAGCAGTTTGGAAAGCAAATCATCCAAGTCGTCAAGGATCTACGGCCGGAACGCGAAAGAGATCGCGTTCTCAGTTCTTGGTTACACCGTAATTTTGACGGAGCCAAATTGGCTAACTTCATGGTCAATGAAGGATGTGACTGCAAAGCAGCGCGACAAGTTACATTCAACTTGAAACACGCTCCGAAAATCAAATTAATGAGTACCCAACTTGATCGTCTTCCTGGTGGTGCGGCCCCTAAAGATTTCGTGATTTGGTTTTTCAACAATTTTGGTAAAAAGGCGTCTGGTGAGGGCGAGGGGTTGTTTAACATGCTTGTCAACATAGGCCCCAAGATCTTATACATACGATTGAATGACGCTTGTTGCGTTACTGCGACTCCCGACCCAAGGTGGACCAAGCCTGACGATCTATACAAAAAGAAGCCAACAATCGACACCCTAGGGCCCGGCAATAGCTTTAGAAGTGTCTATGGAGAGCCCGACTAGACTCTATTGTAAACATCAATGATGCATGCGAGTCAAAACGCATTGGAGATGACGAGTCGTGCGAAGCTATGTGATTCCCTTGTGTGCGAAACGGAAGAAGTAAATGCCTGTAGCAATTAGGCGACTTGCCCGACGCGTGCCGACTGGTGCAGCGATTGCATTAACTGCGACGCTCTTTCTTTGGGGACTTAGCTACATAAATCCAACTTTTCGTATTGCGGCAAATCGTGGTGGTGTCCACGGTGGGCTGCTATGGTTCTGCCACGATTTCCACCCCGTTCCAAATGGCTCACCAGAGTTCGAATTTGGATACGCTGGCCTAGGAACATATTGGTTGCCATTCTGGTACACTGGGCCGTACTCGGGTACTAGACTCGGGCTTGTCTATGTAACCGCCGGTGGCTGGGCATTTCAATTGCCACTTTGGGTACCGGGAATCACATGTCTCGCCGTTATTGGGCATCGAGTGCGGCGACTTCTCAGAGAAGATACGGAGTCCGGTGGACATTATTGTTCCAATTGCGGCTATGATCTTCGCGCATCAAAGTCCGTATGCCCTGAATGCGGCTTAAGTGTCGAAAGAAAAGCCAATTAGTAGCGAAGTAAGAGATCAGCCGTCTGCAATGTCGCGTCGGGGTAATCGGGGGAGTTGGCCGGTGGTGAGGTAGTTTTTCATGGCGTGGACGATGGTTCGTGTGGGATTCAGGCCTCGAAGGCGTAGGGTGCGGTACACGCTCATGAGGACGGCCTGCGTGGCGGCGCCCCGGTCGCTACGGTTGGACTGGCTGTTTTTCCGCAGAATAACCGCCGGGCGAATCTGTCGTTCGCCGAAGTTATTGTCCGCCGTCACGAAGGAATAATCCAAAAACGTGAAGATGTATTCGCCATAGCGGCGCAGACGCTTCGTCAGTCGCCGG
>JAJDDQ010000028.1 GCA_029260215.1 Phycisphaerae bacterium | reverse complement strand
CGGCGACTTCGATTCCGACGGCGATCGCGACGAGCGCGACGCTTTCTACTTCGCCGAGTGTGTGGCCGAGCGCGGCAACGGCCCCGGTATCACCACCGACCCCGGCTGCCCTTGGGCAGACATGGACGCCGACGGCGACGTGGACTTCGCCGACTTCGGAGCGTTCCAACGCGCCTTCACCGACTCCACCAACGAGTCTGAAACGGGCAACAACAGCGGCGCGTAGCTCGATCAGCCGACACCGTCCGCACCGCAAATTCCCAATTCTGGTTCCGACACAATCGTCCATGACGCATTCCCCGGCTGACTGCGGACTTTCTATGTCCGACAGGGCACATTCCCTACCACAATCGCGTCAGAAGCGCCAAGAATAAAATCGTTAAATGCCGTGAGAGGGGTGACAGATTCTGACACCATTGTTTTTCAATGCGTCATTCAGACTGTCCGGCACGGAAAGTGCATTGCGGAAAATGCGGGCAATAGGCAAACGGGGTAAACAGTGCGGGTGAGGCCATTTGCACAAGCCGGAAGCAGAAAAAAGCCACGCACTACACAAGACCGAAGTGCTACATTCCCGCGAGGAATGCGGATACCGCCGCTTGTTCGCGGTCCGGCAACGCATCCAATGCGTCCTCGATTCGCCGTTTGATGTAGGTCAGGCGGACGGCCCGTGTGTGGATCGGCAAGCTGTGTGCCTCAGTGACACGCACAATAATGCCCACGAGCCTGCCGTCGCGATTGAACACCCCGCCGCCGCTCATGCCCGGTGAGGCCTCTCCCTCTATGATCATTTCGGCGTCGGCGTCGTAGGCGATTTCGCCTTCCTCGTCGCCGGCTTCGCGTAACATACTCACGATTTCTTCGGCTTCGGCATCCGACAAGGCTCGGCCTACACTTGCGCCCAATCTCGGCGTGCGCGTCAGCCCGACGGCAAGTGATGAAGGAAAGCCCTCTAACAACACCAGTTCTCCCGGCACGACGCTCGCGATCGGCATAGGAGAATCGGCGATCATTCGCGGATCATACAGACCGGGCGACGCGGCCCGCAGCGCGCCAGCTGACTCCGGCGACGCCCGGTCCAGCATTTGATCGTCGGCCACGGTCAGGAAGAAATCGTTTCGCGGCCTGAGATTCTGAAACGCTTCCGCGTGATCCTGTCCGGACGCCGCAGGGTGATAGAGCAGAAATGTCGGCGAATGTGTTTCAGCCAGCTCGACACCGCCCGGATCGAATACCTGAATCGTCCCAAACGCGATTTCGACCGACGGATCAACCAAGCGTTCTTCGACTTCCGAATCCGCCGGGGCGAGAAGCCCCTGCCGAACGGTATGCAATGCGGAGACGACGAGGGCAGCGCGGGACGATGTGCGGACGGTCCAAACAACGGCGCTGCCGTTGGGAGCGTCGGCCAACCGACCATGCGTCGTATCCAGCCATTCAAAACAGGGATGCTCGACGTCAGCCAGGATATCGGCTGCGACGAACAGCCTTGTGGGGGCGTCGCAGTTGCTGGGTATCGGAAGGTCGGGGACGAACGTGCAACCCGTGGCGGCTGCGAGCGTTACAACGGCGAGAGAGTATGAGGCCATCCGCAGGCGTCTTCCACTGCAACGGCGGGACGCATGTCTATTCGGCGGTCCGAACACTCGCCGACTACCCCCAGAGTTCACGCATGGCTGATTCCACATCAGGCGACAGCTTCTCCCACGAGATCGAATCCGCTTTTTGAACGTCGCAGAAAGTGTTGACCACGATCAGGCCGCTCACGCCCTCGATATCGAAGAACTTCTCCCCCCACGGATCCCCGTACGCGTCCTCGGCGGTGTAAAACGCTTTTGGCTTGCCGGGGTTGAGAATCCGCTTTGACTCGAAGCGCATGACGTTCAGATCGGGCAATACCATACGTTGAATCGCGAGCGGTTCCATTGGACATCCCAATCCATCACAGCACATCGCCCGCGACTCACTTGCAGCCGATGGCTGTGAAACGTGATTCGAAAGCACGCGGGCGTTTATAACGGCCTGAATGGGATCGGTGAAGTAGATTGACGTTACGGGGACGCTTCCGAATGCGTTCGACAGCCGAAGCGTGCGATACTACGGTGCAATGCTTGCCAACCCGCGCCGACTTGTTACCGTCCCGTGAAGCAACCGTGTCGCAACTCTCGCACGATACCGACAGGAGAAGAGCATGACGCAACAGGATCTGGGACAGGCCATCAACGAGTTGAAGTACAATCTGCGCCGATACCGGCGGGTTATTACACTGGTCGCGGGCGTCGCTTTCGGGCTGTACGCCCTGGAAACGATGTTTTACAAGGTCGAGGCGGACGAGCAGGGTGTGGTTCTGCGTTTCGGCAAGCGGGTGGGCCTCACCGATTCGGGCCTGCATTTCAAGCTTCCCTGGCCTATTGAAACCGTCTTGCAGGTGCCTGTTACGCGGGTTCAATCGCTGGAATTCGGGTTCAAGACGCTCGAAGCGGGTCGGGATACGCGCTATATGCCGCGTGGCGAATCGGCTGACGATGTCGCCCGCATGCTCACGGGCGATCTCAACCTGGCCCATGTCGAGTGGATTGTTCAATACAAGATTTCGGACGCGGGCAAGTATTTGTTTACGCTGGGGGGCCACCGCAACCAGCGCGTCGCGGTTGAAGACACGATTATCGATGTATCCGAGGCCGTCATGCGGCGGCTGGTTGGTGATGTCAGCGTGGACGAAGTGCTGACCACCGGACGAGACCGCATCGCCAACGACGCCGAACACGAAATTCAAGGCTATCTCGACACGATTGACTGCGGCATTACCATCGTCACCGTGCGTCTCCAAACCGTGTCCCCGCCGGACCCGGTGAAGGACTCCTTCGACGCAGTGAACCGCGCGAAACAAGCCAAGGACCGCGTCCTCAACGATGCACGCGGCGAAAGCAACAGCAAACTCCCCGAGGCACGTGGAACGCGCGATCAAAAAATCTCCGAAGCAGAGGGCTACCGGGAGCGCGTCGTCCGCGAGGCGACCGGAAAGGCCAATGCGTTTCTGACGCAACTGGCGGAATACCGCAAAGCCCCCGAAGTAACGCGTCGCCGTCTTTATCTCGAAACGATCGAACAGGTGTTGTCTGAGGTCGGCGACCTCACCATCATCGACCAATCCGTCGGCGGCGTGTTGCCGCTCCTCGATCTTAACGGCAGGAGTGCGAGCACTCTGACCAATGGAGGGCAACGATGAATCGCATCGGCATCATCCTTTTCGCCGCGTTCGGCCTGTTCATCCTGATCAGCGCGTCGGCCTACACGGTCAACGAGAGCGAGCAGGTCATCATCACGCAGTTCGGCGACCCCGTCGCGGCTGTGCGCGACCCGGGACTGCACTTCCGCATCCCGTTCATTCAGAAAGTAAATTCGCTGGAAAAACGTCTGCTCCCGTGGGACGGTGCGGCGGAAAACATGCCCACAAAGGACAAGAAACGCATCTTTATCGATGTCTGGGCGCGGTGGCACATTGTTGACCCCATGCAGTATTTCAAGGCGCTGCGCACCACGCGGGACGGGCACAAGATTCTGGACGACCTCATCGATTCAGCTTCACGCGATGTGGTCGCCCGCTACAACCTCATCGAAGCGGTTCGCAGCACAAACGACGAGCTTTACTACGCCCTCAATGCCTATGAAGGGGATGTTGGGGAACGAAGACAGGATCAGGTCACCGCGGGGAGGCAGAAGATGGAGGCCGAAATGCTCGCGGCCGTCAATGCCAACAACCTCGCGAAGACGTACGGCCTGGACGTTACCGACATCCACATCAAGCGCGTCAACTACGTCGAAACAGTCCGCCAACAGGTCTACAAGCGGATGACATCCGAACGCACGCGAATCGCCCAGCTTTTCGAGTCGGAAGCGAAGGAGGAACGCAACCGCATTCTCGGCACGATGCGCAAGAAACTCGACGAAATCGAAGGCGAAATGCAGCAGAAGTCAGCCGAAATCCGGGGGCATGCCGACGCGGAAGTCATCACCATCTACGCCGAAGCGATTGGCCGCGATCTGGAGTTCTACGAGTTCCTGCGACAACTCGAAGCTTACAAACAGACGTTCAATTCCGGCACGAGGCTGATACTCTCGACGGACAACGAATTCCTGAGCCTGCTGCGTGGAGACGACATCAAGTAGCGTGGGCGGAAACCCCGCTCGTGACGGAATGCTCAATAACGGCTATCCTCCCGGCCGATGAACCAGTATCGAAGGGTTCAGGCTGACCGGGTCGATTGCGTACCCGGTCGACAGGGAGGACGACCATGAATCGCACCGCTGTCATCATCACGGCGACCGCCTGCCTTGTTTGGCCGGCGATTCGCACAATCCAGGCGCAACAAACATCGGGACAGGCCGATCCGCCGCCTGCCGTTTCGCCCGATCAGTCCGCGAAAAAGACCGATGCGAAGCCCGCTCCAGCGCTGGGCGGCGATGGCCGAGTCGTCCCCCCATCGAGCGCCGAAGACCTCATGGGGGCGTTCGAGGGCCAACGACCGCCGAGTGTGCCGGTGGGACCGCGCGACTTCGGCAAGGAGAACGATTCATCCAGCCGTCGCGGTGACTCCAAATCCCTCGTGCTGCGTGAAGGGGAATACCTGATTAACCGGGAAGGCCGCATCGAGCGTGACGGCCCGTGGTGGATTTTTCGCCCGGAGCATCCCGATGCGGACACCATGCCGAAACCCATGCGCATCCTGCCCAACCAACAGCTTGAGCGGATGGTCATGGAGACCAAAGCGTCGAATTCGCGCCCGATCTACGTGGTTTCCGGCGAGGTCACGCTTTTCGAATCTCAAAACTACATACTGGTCCGAAAATCTCTGCGTAAACGCGCCACGGAAAACCTGCGAAAATGAATATTCACCTCGAAGAAACTCCGTCGCACACGTTGGCCAAACTGTCCGGCGAGTTTGAGATTGACGATGCCGCCCAGATTGCCGAGATGCTTCAGCCGATCGTCGATCAAGCCAACGCCGGGCTAATCGTCGATTTGTCCGGTTTGAAGCAAATCAACTCCGCCGGACTGGGCGAGTTGATCGCGCTGATTACGCGATCCCGGCTGAGCGGCTCGCACGTGGTCATCGTCAATCCGTCGCCTTTCGTTCGGCAGGTGTTCAATGTGACACGGCTCGATACGTGGTTGGAGATTTACGAAGACGAAACCGCCGCCGTCGCGGCGCTACGCGATTAGATGTCTGTTTCACGGAGCTTCCTAATGACACGTATTCTGGTCGGCATACTGTTCTGGTTATTCATCCTGTTCAATTTCAATACCGGCTTGTAGCGAGCCGAGCACCGGGTGCGTGACGGTATTGACGGAACCAGAAATCTCGTATCGGATCAGCTGGTGGGGGCGAAGAAGCCTGTAACATATTCGCAGCTTGGCCGCTCCATTACTGTCGCGATTCTGATAGGCTGCGATCGCCCCGCCAAAAGTGTCATGCCCCCGCTGACAGACTTGCCTGCCTGTCTTGTAATGACTTCGGACGCCGTCCGCTCCGTTCGCATGCTGGACGAATTCAGCCCATTCCCTTAAGACGCGGGAATGCATGAGGGTGTTGCACAAGAAGCGGCTGCGATCATTACGGACCCCGCCGGTCTGCTCGCGATTCTATTGTCGGTGTTGGCTGCGATTTTCTGGACAGCTGGTCACCCGGTGTTCGGACGGTTGTTCAAAGTCGTGCCGGCGCTGGTGTTTTGTTATTTCATTCCAACAACGCTGACGACGCTGGAGATTATTCCGGACAAGTCCGTGCTGTACACGTTCGTGCGCCAATACGTACTTCCGGCGTCACTCCTGCTGTTGATTCTCTCGCTCGATTTACCCGGAATCGCCCGTTTAGGCTCGAAGGCCATCATCATGCTGCTTGCGGGTACGACGGGTGTGGTGATCGGCGGGCCGCTCGCGCTCGCGATCATGGGTTCGTATCTCCCCGAGGACACGTGGAAAGGGATGGCAGCCCTGTGCGGCAGTTGGATTGGCGGCGGTGCCAATTTCCAGGCGATGGGCGACATCGCGGGTGCGTCCGAGGAAATGATAGCGCAGATGGTCATTCCGGATGTGATGGTCGGAAATCTATGGATGGGCGCTCTGCTGTATATGGCGGCATTTCAGAACCGCATCGACCGCTGGACGGGGGCGGACGCGAGCGCGATTCGCGACCTTGAGGAGCGCATGACGGCGTTCCAGGAGAAGGTCACGCGCGTTCCGACGATGGCCGACATCATGATGATCCTTGCTTTGGGGTTTCTCGGCGGATGGGCCTGCCACGAAGTCGGCAACATGTTGCCGGAGATCGGATCATCGATCACGGGTACGACATGGAAGTACGTCCTGGTCTCCGGTGTTGGCGTCCTGCTGTCCTTCACACGTGCCCGAAATCTCGAAGGGGCGGGTGCGTCGAAAATCGGTTCGGTGATGATCTACCTTTTGGTGGCCTGCATCGGAGCCGGGGCGAACTTTCGGACGATTACGGAAGCGCCTTGGTTGATCGTGACGGGGTTCATCTGGATGGCGTGCCACATCACGACACTTCTCGTCGTCGCCTGGATAATCAAAGCACCGATTTTCTTTGTCGCAGTCGGTTCGCAAGCCAACATCGGCGGAGCAGCCAGCGCACCGGTCGTCGCCTCGGCGTTTCATCCGTCGCTCGCCCCGGTGGGCGCGTTGCTCGCCGTGGCGGGTTATGTGCTTGGAACCTATGCGGGTCTGGTGTGCATGAACCTGCTGAAATGGGTTGCCGGCGCTCCGTAGGCTGCTCGCGCGCCGGGCTGTTTCAAGCGAGCGATTCGTCGTCGAGACTGGAGCGTCCGTGCAATGGTTCTTCAATATCGCCCGAATTCGGCAAGCCGAGCGGACTCCTGGTAGTGTAATAAAGGCGTGTCAGATCGACGGCTGATCTCGTGCCCATCTTTTTCATCACGCGCGAGCGGTGTATTTCGACGGTTTTCACGCTGATATTGAATTGGTGGGCGATTTCCCTGTTGGGCATGCCCGTCACGATTCGCTCGAGAACTTCCGTCTCGCGCGGGGTCAGCGTTTCGGCTCTGAATGCAAACGCCTCCCGATCTTCCTGAAACTGTCGATATTTCGAATCGAGTTCGATGGCTTTGCGAACGCTCGCAAGCAAGGTCTGCCCGCGAAACGGTTTTTCGAGAAGGTCCAGCGCGCCCGCTCGAAAGGTACGCACAGCCGAGGATACATCGGCGTGGCCTGTGACAATGATGACGGGAATCGTGCAACCGCGTTGCTTGAGCAGTAGCTGCAACTCTTCGCCGCTGATACCCGGCATCCGCAGATCGAGAACGATGCAGCCCGGTCTGCACGGATCGCAGGCTTTCAAAAAGTCCTCCGCCGTGGCGAAGGTCTCGGCTGCAAAGCCCTCTCGCTCGACCAGACTCCGAATGTACTCCCGCACACTCGGGTTGTCTTCGACGACAAATACAGTAGGTTCGATCGACATCCGTGACGTCCAACACACCGCGACACATTTTTCCCGCAATTCGAGACTTGGCACCCACTGTTATTTCTAGCAGGACGCGGAGGTTTTGGAAAGCATGCACTCGCGACAGCAAAGGCACACCGTTTCCCGCTTTCCAGGAAACGGGAAAACAACACGAATAGGCGTGAATCTCCGGCATGGCGGACATAACGCAGGCGAATTATTCGATGGATTTGGGGAGCGATCAGCTCTGCGTGACACTGTCGGTGAAGCGAAGCAATCTTCGCCAAAGCGATTGGCCTAACGTTGCGGCTGGGCCCGTGAAACGTACGCGGCAGGTCATGCCGCTGCGCAGGTGATCCGTGTGCTCCGAATCGAGATCGATCACGACCTCCACATAGGCCCGCTGCGCCTGCCGCGACATGCGGTCCACGGGGATTTCGCCGCCGCCGTCGGCGGTGAGGGCGTCGAGTTCCATCAGTCTTGAACCCTGCTCGGAAATAGAGAACACGGTGCCTTCAATGTCGGCGGCGGAATCCGAAGCCACCCGAACACGCACACGCGCACCGACATCGAGCGACGCATCGACAAGTTGCTCCTCCGTCACGACCGCCCGAACCCTCCATCGCCCGTCGCCAACGCGGGCCAACATCTCTCCGGGGGCCACGAATCGGCCACGATCGCGAGGTTGCAGACCTTCGAGAATCATTCCAGCGATCGGCGAGCGTACAGCCAAGCGATCCATTTCGCTGCGGCGCTGCTGCCAATACAGTTTTCGCACGCGTCCGCGCTCCAGCTCCTGAGCGGCTTCTGCGGGGTCTTCAACCTGGTAAGCGTTGTGGCGAATGTCGGAAGCTTCGACGTATGTTTGAGCCTCGCGCAGAGCATCGGCGGCGTCATCATCGGTCAATTTCACGAGCAGTTTGCCAACGTCGACGCGATCGCCCGGACGAAACAGAATCTGCGTGACAAATCCCCCCGCGTCGCCGGCGCGAACAGTGGCTTCGACTTCGCGACTTACGACGCCCGCCGCGACAACGCTCGGTCGGATCGGTGCGAGCAGGATCAGTCCCGGGGCCACGACTATCGCTGCCACGGCGACGGCTGCGCAACGTCCTCGAACCAGCTCGGTTTCATTGCTCATCCAGAGGTATTTTCCAAGACCCACGACGGCGGTGATCGCGAATTTTCCGAGAATTGCAACGCCCACGATCAATCCGGCGGTGTGAAAACGTGAGGCCAACAGCATCGCGATTCCCACGAGAATCAGTACGCGGTAGACACTCGCAGCCAAACCGAAACTCATGAAGAATGCCCACATTCGCCGGCTGATTGGTTTCGCTTCAACGCGAATGCCGAGAAATATGCGCTTCATCGCCATCGAAACACGGCGCACAGCGTGCGTACGCAGGTTGGGTATCCCGACCAGGTCGCTGAAAATGTGGTATCCGTCGTAGCGCATGAGTGGATTGATGTTGAAACCGATCGTGATTACGCCCGCGAGGAATACGACATTGTAGGCGAGATCGCGCACAACGCCCGGCGGCGACGACGCCCACACGAGAATAGCGATTGCAGCCAACGTGCCTTCGACGTACATACCAGCCAATGCGACGACGATTCGTTGACGCTTCGATGTGAATGACCACGACGAAGACGCGTCCACGTACGCCACCGGTGTCATGACGATCAGCAATGCACCCATTTCGGGCACGTATCCACCGTAATGCTTGCACGCGTAGGCATGCCCGAATTCGTGGATAATTTTCAGCACGATCAGCACGAACCACAACAAAGGCAGGTTGCGTGCCAGCAACACGCCTTCGAGCGGCTGAAACAATTCATCGGAACGCACGGCTGCTATATACAGACTGGCGGCGACGAGAATCAGCCAGAACGTAAAGAACCACCCTTTGAACAGAAACTGCGCGTAACGCATGGTCCGGTTCAAAAACTCGTCGGGGTTGATCAGGGGGATTTTCAGAGAGAGCAAGGATGTCCACCTGCGCCGTCGCTCGGATTGCTTTCGGGCGGCGTACCGTTCGTACAGGATTTTTTCGCTGGAAATCGGCAGGTTCAGGAAATTGAACCGGTGCAGGGTCATCACAAACTGATAAAACGTTTCGGGATCGTCAGCGTCGACCAACCCGCGTTCAGCCAGCTCCGCGTGGATTTCGCTCAGTGTCCGCTCAGGGCTTATGGCGGTGAATACGGTGTACTCGCGCGTTTCAAGCCGATGGCTCGCGAAGGTCAGTGGATCGCAAACAACGTAGACGGGGACGTCGCGAAAGAGATGCCGCGTCACGGTAAGGTCCTGGCGCGTGCCGACGCGCACGTTGTGCAAACGCTCGGCGATCGAGGGACTCGCATCCGCACCGGTCACAGCCACAGCGACATCCTCACGTAATCGATGACACGGTGGAATAGCACCCGCCAAGCCGGTTTCGCATCCGATTCGATTCTGGCGATTCCCTCCATGCCGGGCATCATCCAGTCAAGCGATGCGTCGGCGTGCGCTTCCGCTATGTAGACATTTCGTTCACTCTTGACTGTGGCGTGAGGCCTGACGCGCACAATGCGAAATGCCTGCACCTGCTCGGGGCGGGCGGCGGCGGCGAATTCTCCGCCCATGCCCGCACGCACGTCGTCCACCTCGCGCTCGGGAACGTAAAGTTCGAGCGTCCTGCCGCTTTGCGGTGCGACTTCGTACAACGGCTCGCCCTTGGAAAACAGTGCATCGACACGCTGCCGGAGATCCCCGGCAATCACCACGCCATCGATCGGGGCCACCACGCTCGCACGCGTAATGCGCGATTCCAGCGAAGTCAGCCTGGCTCGGGCGAGACGCTGGTTGGCGAGCGAAAGCTGGAACTCGACGGGCGAATCTTCGCCCATAGCTTTGTCCTTTTGACGCTCGAGCATGGCGATTTCCGCAAGCAGCTCAGCCCGTTGCTGTTCGAGTTCGCGGTATTCGAACCGGCAGAGCAAGTCGCCCTTTCGCACACGATCGCCTTCGATCGCGACAACTTCTGTGAGCACGCCGTCGAAAGGTGCGGAGACGTGCCGACTTTCAGCCGCCACCAACTTGCATGTCACGTTGACGGAATAATTCATGGTGCCGAAAACAAGCCAGAGCAGGAATACAACACCGATCGCCACAGCAGCCTTCACGACGCCCCGCCCAGGTTGCGTCAATACGCGCATCGCGTCACCGGCGGTGTCCACCGTGTGCGTGGTCAGCGTCCGGGAGGCCCGCTGCGTCAGCAACAGCGCCGGGGCAAACGGTTCGACCATGCCCCGGATTTCTTCCAGACGCTCGGGAGTCAAAGACTCGGAAGCACGCTGCCGGATGCCGAGGACTGCCACGGTTCGGTCTTGAATGCACAGTGGTATCGACGCCACTGCGTCCCCTTTGGAGGCCGCGCGCCATTGTGCGTGAATACGAAATCCGTCGTGACCGTCACCCGGTGAGAAAGCGGACTTGGCCCCCTGCACACAGATCGGCTGGCCCGCGTCGAGGCATTCCTCCAGCGCAGCCTTCAGACACCGCACGCCTTCGCTCTGCACGACCACGCCGTCCAATCCGGAGATAGACAGAATGCGTACACAGCGCCGATGCACAACGCCAAGCGAAACCTGTTCGCAACCCAGCTTGTTGCGCAGGTTGTTGGTGATCGCAAAAGCCAATTCCTCCGGCGTGGTGTATTGGCCCGCGTGTGCCCAGGCTTTGTTGGGGGCCGGCGCTGCCGATGATTTCGAAAACCCTGCCGGCTCGGATGCACGTGCGTGGGGAAGAAATCGCGTCAACGCCTCCAGTGAGGCGAGCTTTCGTGCCACGTCTATGTCACCCGCGCGGTCGGCGACCAGCGACAGGACACCGATCGTACTGCCTCCGCGATCGAAAAGCGGCACTGCCAACAGCGCACAGCGATCCGTTCCCTGTTTCGGTGCGAGAATGCGGGCGCGCGGCTTCGGTTCACGGAGGCATTCGATCAGGAAAGGCTCGAGTCCTTTTCGCCAAAACACCGCGTCGGCTGTTTGAGCGGCGTGTGTCTTCTCGATCACGCGTGCCCCGTCGCGTGCCCAGATCATCCCGAATGGACTGGAAAAAACGTCCACAATCTCGACGAGTGCAGCCTCTATCAACTCGCTGTACGAGCCGACTCGTGCGGCGGCAGCGGCGATGCGCGCAAACGCGTCCAACCGTTGGCCGGTGCCGGTTGAATCGACCTGAATCGTTGCACTGTTGGGGTTGTCGCTCATGCTCTTGTGGTTGCGATTCGTTTAGATCAACTGCGCACCGAAACACTTTCCAGCCCGGCTGGCAGCGCGATCGGCGCGAAAAAGGACATGCCGACCTCGAATGCGTCTTCCCGAACCATGTGGCAACGCACGCAACGGGCGAAAGTCATCGGCAAAGCAAATTTCTTAGTATCGAACACGAGGCGGTAAATATCACCCACTCCAAGCGGCACGGGAAACATGGCACCAAGCCCGGACTCCGACAGGTCGCCGGTCACGCCCTGAACCTTGAACTTCAGTTTGTCACTGCTGTTACCGGGCTGAGCGACCAGCGTGATCTTGGCGGTGATGCGAAAGTGGGCGCGTTGCCGGCGGATTTCCTCGGACTGACTGTTCTCCAGTTCCTGAAGGAGCTGAAAGGCTTCGTCGGGGGCCACCGCTCCGGTCACTTTGCCCTCAAAATCGTCAAACATAGCCGTGCCTCACTGTGGTGAACCCATTTCGTTTTGTTCCGATCCCCTCGACGCCTGTTCGCCCTGAGTCGAACCGCCCGCAGTTTTGTCAGGCTCGACTTGCTCGGCGAGATCAACGTAGACCTTCAACCCCGCGATCCATCGACCCTCCGGATTGGGCAGGCGCATTTTGACGCGAAGTGTCTGACTCGCGGCGTCGGCTGTCTTGGCAGCGTAGGTCAACGTGGCTACGCGACGCCCCCAGCGTGCATCGGAGGCATGAATCGTCAGGCGACGCCCCACCGTGGCAAACTCCGCCGACGACAGCGGGCAATCTAGAACGATTTCCAGCGGATCAACCTGAACGACCTTGATCACGCCTTCACGCTCGTTCACCGTCTCGCCCTCATGCAACAGCAACTCGCGAACAAAACCGTCGAAGGGCGAACGGATGGAAAGCTGCTCCAGAAGAACACGCTCGCGCTCATAAAGTCTCTTGGCCTGTGCGAGATCGAATTCCGCAATGGCGAATTCGAGGCGACGTTCTTCAGCCAGAAGCCGCGCGTCGCGTGTCTCCTTGGCGGCTGCAAAGTCATCGCCGAACAGGTCACTCAGACGCTTCAACTCACGATCTGCAAAATCCATAACCAAACGTGCCTGCCGTACTCTAAGATCAGAATCGGCTTCAGCTTTGGCCAACTCGGTTCGCACACGCTGCCCGCGATCGTCGAGCACGACGAGCAGATCACCCTGGCCCACAGCCTGACCTTCCTCGACCAGCACGCGCATGATCCGCCCCGGTACGACAGCACCGAGCGTAACAGCCTGAAACGGCGCGGTAATTCCCGTTACAACGTGAGGGCCTTCGATAGGCGACATGACGTTCGCGACGCGCTGCGCCCTCGGCTCAACTGTTCCGTCGTCGAGAGCATGTACCGGCCCGAAGCACATCGCGCAGACAATGGCTGTATGCGCGCAAAGGCGTGTTACGGCAGGCATGGAATGCGTTGAAGTCAGTCCCATAACTCCGACTAGCGAGAGCGATCGCGACGCGCGCGCCACTCACCAAAACTAGTTAGAGTGATATCGGTTGAACACCCCACGAACCGAAGCGTGTTACCTTCGGCCGCCGCCTCGTGCTCCAGCGGTGGTGGACAGGCCATCTTTATCGGCCTTTGAGGACGTACCGACCGAACTGCGAATCAAACCCCAGAAGCGAGCCAGGAAACCCGCATCAACGTCCGCAGCGCGGGCGACCGCGTCCGCCTCGTCAACCTGCACGCCGTCAAGCCCCGGAAGGGTGTCGGCTTGAGGACTCTGTCGGTCGGCCAATTCCTCGACCGGAACGCGGCGATGCACATCGTCTTCGATCGTCCGCGGGGCGGCCCGTCTGCGCGCCGCAGCCGCAACTTCTTCCGGGACATCCGACTCGGTTGCCCCGTTCGTGTCCGGCCCGTTCACACGGACACCCAGTCGCCCGACACTCGCTTCCGTATCATCGCTCGTCGGCTGATATTCAAACGCCGACCCGGTGAATTCCAATTCGTCCTCAACTTCGAAAGCGGCCTCGAAATCGTCGGGGTTGAACAACTGATCGAAATCGGCGGCTGCCTCAGCCGCAACGTCATCCAGCGTTTCGTCGGAAAGCGACACGGAGTCGGAAACGCCATCCAGCGGATCGAGAATCCGGAGGTCGTCCGGGTTGAAGTCATCAGGTATTTCATTCTGGTCCGCACTGTCATTTGGGATCGGCGGCGCGGGCGGGTTTTCCGCAACTGGCGGCGGCGTATCAATCGCTTCGTCCACCTGATCGACCGGGACGGGCGGTTCGTTCAGAGGCACATCGACCGTCACGGGCGGCACGTCCGGCGTAACGTCAACCGTCACCGGCGGTTCGGCTGGCGCGGGCGTTGGAGCGGATTCAACGGGAGCGGGGACTTCATCGACGACCACCTCGTCCACTTCGTCTGCTTCGTCCGTTTCCTCCCCCACGGACAACACGGTAACCGTCACCTCGTCCGTCGTCGTCGTTTGCCCGTCGCTGACCGTCAGGCGGAAGGTAAGCTCCGTCGGCCCGTCCACAAAGGGTGCATCAAAAGTCGGTTGAGCAGCTCCCGCGTCCGACAACTCCACCGTCGGCCCGCCCACCTGTTCCCACGTGTAACGAATAGCGTCGCCATCGAGGTCCTGACCGAAACCCTCCAGAGTCGTTTGGTCGCCTTCGTTGACCGTTTGATCAAGCCCGGCGTATCCGGTCGGCGCGTCGTTGACGGGCCTCACCAGGATCGTCACCGTCTCGGTCGAGGTTCCGCCCTGACCATCGGTCACAGTGTAAGTGAACGAATCAGTTCCGAAATAATTCGCGTTGGGCGAGTAGGTAAACGTTCCATCGTCGTTGTAGGTAACCGATCCGTTACCCGCCTGCGTGAAGCTGTCGACGGTCATCGCGTCGCCTTCGACATCGCTTGCAGCAGCCAGCACGTTCGCCGTGGTTGTGGAAACCTCTTCCGATGTGGTCAACTCGAAAGCCTGAACGGCCGGAGCGTCGTTGACGGCATTCACATTCACCGCAATGGTCGCCGTACTGGTGCCGCCGTTGCTGTCGGTTACAGTGTAAGTGAAAGAATCCGCTCCGTTGAAGTTCGCGTTAGGCGTATAGGTGAACGTGCCGTCATTGTTGTATACAACGGTACCATTGGCAGGCTGAGAGAAAGAGTCAACTGCCAGCACATCATTGTCAACATCGGTGTCGTTGGCAAAAACGTTGCTCGTGACAATCGGCGTGTCTTCGTTCGTCGTGAACGTTTCACCGGCGGCCACAGGCCCGTCATTGACCGCGCTCACCGTCACGCTAACTGTTTGCGTAGTTGTTCCGCCGTTGCCGTCGCTCACCGTATAGGTGAAAGAGTCGCTACCGTTGAAATTCGCGTTCGGCGTGTAAGAGAAAGTTCCGTCGTTATTGTACGTGACCGTGCCGTTCGCAGCCTGAGTGAACGAAGAGACTGTGAGGGTGTCGTTCTCAACGTCGGAATCGTTGGCTAAAACATTCGTTGTCGTGACCGCATTGTCCTCCGCAGTGGAGACGGAATCCGCACCCAAGTCGGGGGCATCATTCACTGCCGCGATGGTGACGTTGACGGTTTGCGTGGTCGTCCCGCCATTTCCGTCGGATACCGTGTAAGTGTAAGAATCTGTCCCATTGAAATTCGCATTCGGCGTGTACGTGAACGTCCCGTCGTTGTTGTAAACGATCGCCCCATTCGCCGGCTGCGTGAACGAATTGATGGTGAGCGTGTCATTGTCAACGTCGGATTCGTTGGCCAGAACATTCGTGGTGACCGCAGTGTCTTCGTTTGTACTGACACTCTCTCCGGTTCCGACGGGGCCGTCGTTGACGGCATTGACGGTAACGCTAACTGTTTGCGTAGTCGTTCCGCCGTTGCCGTCGGTCACGGTGTACGTAAACGAATCACTGCCGTTATAATTCGCGTTGGGAACGTACGTAAACGTCCCGTCGTTGTTGTACGTAACCGTGCCATTGGCCGCCTGCGTGAAAGAATCAATCGTAAGCGTGTCATTGTCCGCGTCGGACTCGTTGGCCAGCACGTTGCCGGTAGTCACGGCTGTGTCTTCGTTGGTGGTCGCCGACTCACCGGCTCCGACAGGGCCGTCATTCACAGAGCCGACACTGATCGAGACCGTAGCCGTACTGGTTCCGCCGTTACCGTCGGAGATCGTGTACGTGAAGGACTCCGACCCGTTGAAGTTGGCATTGGGCGTATAGGTGAACGTGCCGTCGTTGTTGTAAGTGACTGTTCCGTTGGACGGCTGAGTGAAGGAGTCCACCGTGAGCGTGTCATTTTCGACATCGGTATCGTTCGCCAGGACGTTTCCGGTCGTGACACTGTTATCTTCCGTCGTCGAATAGGAATTGCTGGCTGCCACGGGGCCGTCATTGACCGCAGTAATATTGAATTCCACGGTGCCGGTTGCCGTCCCGCCATTGCCGTCGATCACACTGTAAGTGAACGAATCGCTACCATTATAGTTCGCGTTTGGTGTATACGAGAACGTGCCGTCATTGTTGTACGTAATCGTACCGTTGGCCGGCTGCGTGAACCCCGTGATGACCAGCGTGTCGCCGTCCACGTCGAGATCGTTCAGCAGCACATTGGGGGTCGTGACCACCGCATCTTCATTCATTGTGATGCTGTCGGTCACGACCGTCGGCGCGTCATTGACCGAGGTAATCACGACGTTGACCGTGGCAGTAACAGTCGCCCCGTTCCCGTCGCTAACGGTATACGTGTAAGAATCCGTTCCGTTGAAGTTCGCATTCGGCGTGTAGGTGAACGTGCCGTCACCGTTGTACACAACCGTACCGTTGCTGCCCTGAGCGAAGGAATCAACCGTCAGCGTGTCGTTATCGACATCCGTATCATTGGCGAGAACAATAGGGCTGGTAACAGCCGTATCTTCATTGGTCGTAATCTGGTCGGCCAAGACCACGGGAGCATCGTTCACGGCTGTAACGTTGACGGTAATGGTGGCCGTCACTTCGGTTCCCTGGCCGTCACCGATCGTGTAGGTGAACGTGTCCGTACCATTGTAGTCTTTGTCTGGAGTATAAGTAAACGTCCCGTCGCCGTTGTATTGCACGTATCCATTTGAGGGCTGGGCGAAGTTGAGAACGGCGAAATTGTCTCCGTCGACATCGGAATCATTGCTCAAGACGTTTTGCGTAACGACTGCCGTGTCTTCCGCGGTCGTAACTGAATCACCAACAGCCGTCGGAGCGTCGTTCACGCTCGAAACGTTGATGGTCACCGTAGCGGTGTCAGTTCCACCGTTTCCGTCCGAAACCGTGTACGTAAATGTGTCGGTCCCGTTGTAGTTCGCATTGGGCGTGTACGTAAACGTACCGTCGTTGTTGTACACGACCGATCCGTTCGTCGGCTGCGTAAATGAAGCCAGCGTAACCGTATCGCCATCAACATCCGAGTCGTTGGCCAGCACATTCCCGGTCGTGACTGTGTTGTCTTCGATCGTGGAGTAAGTATCGTTTCCGGCGTCCGGAGCGTCGTTGACTGCGTTCACCGTGATGTTGACCGTCCCGGTGGTCGTGTTTCCCAGCCCGTCCGTGACAGTGTACGTGAACGAATCGCTACCGTTGTAGTTGGCATTGGGGACGTAGGTAAACGTCCCGTCATTGTTGTACGTGACCGTGCCGTTGGACGGCTGCGAAAAATTGTGGATGGCCACCGAGTTGCCTTCCGGATCGGAATCGTTGGCCAGCACATTCGCAGTCGTCAGACTATTGTCCTCGTCCACCGAGTACGATTCACCGACAACGGTTGGCGCATCCTCGACCGCCGAAACGTTGATCGTCACGGTCGCGGTATCCGTATTGCCGTTTCCATCGTTGATGGTGTACGTAAAAGTATCCGTGCCATTGTAGTTGGCATTGGGTGTATAGGTAAACGTCCCGTCGTTGTTGTAGGTCACCGTACCATTGCTCGCCTGTGTGAACGACTCAACGGTCAGTGTGTCGGACTCCGGGTCAGTATCGTTGGCCAGGACATTGCCAGTGGTGATGGCCGTGTCTTCGTTCGTCGAAAACGTATCGTCGACCGCATCGGTGTTCGCTGCACCCCCACCACCGCCTCCGCCACCGCCAACCGTAACCGAAACGGTCGCGGTACTGGTTTGACCGTTGCCGTCCGTGATCGTGTAAGTAAACGTGTCGGTACCGGTATAGCCATTGCTGGGCGTGTACGTAAATGTCCCGTCGTTGTTGTAAACGATCGCGCCATTACCAGGCTGCGTGTAGGAATCGATCGAGATGGTGTCGCCGTCAACGTCACTGTCATTGCCCAACACACTGCTGGTCGTAACCGGCGTGTCTGCTGCCGTCGTGAAAGTATCGCCCGCCGCCGTGGGCGCGTCATTGACGGCCGTGACGGTGATATTGACGGTTGCCGTCTGCGTCAGACCCCGGCCATCAGTCAGCGTATAGGTGAAGGAGTCCGTACCGTTGTAGTTCGCATTGGGTGTGTAACTGAACGTGCCGTTGGCGTTGAGTATTACCGACCCGTTCGACGGCTGCGTAATATCGTAGACAGCCAGCGTATCTCCATCGATATCCGTGTCGTTGGCCAACACGTTGATCGTCCCCGTAGCATCCTCAGCCACGGTGAGAGAATCATTATTGGCCGTCGGGTTGTCATTCACGCCTGTCACATTGACGGAAACCGTCGCAGTGGCCGTCCCACCGTTGCCATCAGAGATGGTGTAGGTGAAACTGTCGGACCCGTTGAAGTTCGCGTTGGGCGTGTAGGTGAATGTGCCGTCGTTGTTGTAGACCACAGTTCCGTTGGCTGCCTGCGTGAACGAATCGATACTGACACTGTCGCCGTCAATGTCGGAATCGTTCGCCAGAACGTTCCCCGTGGTAACCGCGGAGTCTTCGATCGTACTGACGGAATCCCCCGAGGCAACCGGGCCGTCGTTGACGGGCGTGACGTTGAGCGTCACCGTTCCCGTATCCGATCCGCCGTAGCCGTCCCTGACCGTGTAAGTGAATGAATCCGTACCGTTGTAGTTAGCATCAGGCGTGTATGTAAACGTGCCGTCGCCATTGTACGCGATCGATCCGTTCGACGGTTGCGTGAAACTGTATAGAACAACCGTATCGCCATCGATGTCAGTATCGTTGGTCAGGATGTTCCCCGTAGTGATGGGCGTATCTTCATTCGTTGTGAACGTGTCGGCGACTATTGTCGGATTGTCATTGACCGCATAAACCGAGACATTCACAGTGGCTGTGCTGGTCCCGCCGTTCCCGTCGCTCACGGTATAGGTAAACGAGTCGTTGCCGTTGAAGTTGGCGTTGGCGGTGTAAGTGAACGTGCCGTCGCCGTTGGACACGACCGTACCGTTCGACGCTTGCGTGAAACTGTCAACCGTCAACGTATCTGCATCGATATCGGTGTCATTGGCCAAGAGATTGCCTGTCGTCAGCGGCGTGTCCTCGTTGGTCGCGACTTTGTCCAGAACCGCTACCGGCCCGTCATTGACCGCGTTGACCGTCACATTAATCGTGCCCGTACCGGTATTTCCCTTGCCATCACCAACCGTATATGTAAACGAGTCCGTCCCGTTGAAATTCGCGTTCGGCGTATACGTGAATGTGCCATCACCGTTGGACACCACCGTACCGTTCGACGGCTGGTTGAAGCTGTAGACCGACATCGTGTCGCCGTCGTACTCGGTGTCATTGGCCAGAACATTGCCCGTCGTAACCGATGTGTCTTCATTGGTCGCAACACTGTCGTCCGCAACATCCGGCGCGTCCTGTACCGCCGACACCGTTACATCGATCGTGGCAGTGCTCGTTCCGCCGTTGCCGTCATCAATGGTATACGTAAACGAATCACTGCCGTTGTAGTTCGCGTTCGGGGTATAAGTAAACGTGCCGTCGCCGTTGTTCACCACCGTTCCATTCGACCCTTGTGTGAATCCGGACACGGTAAGCGTGTCACCCTCCACATCAGTATCGTTGGCCAGAACATTCCCGGTGGTAACCGCATTGTCCTCAGCCGTAGACACCGAGTCGCCGACGGCCACAGGACCGTCATTGACTGCGCTCACGGTCACATCGACCGTGGCATTGCTCGTGCCGCCGTTGCCATCATCAATTGTATACGTAAACGAATCACTACCGTTGAAGTTCGCGTTCGGGGTATAAGTAAACGTGCCGTCACCGTTGTTCACGACCGTCCCATTCGACCCCTGTGTGAATCCGGTGACGGTGAGCGTATCACCCTCCGGATCGCTGTCGTTGGCCAAGACATTGCCGGTCGTCACAGCGTTGTCTTCCGATGTTGTGACAGCATCGCCCACCGCGCTGGGGCCGTCATTAACGGCATCCACCGTAACATTCACGGTCGCGGTTCCCGTGCCACCGTTACTGTCTGCCACCGTATACGTGAACGAATCGTTGCCGCTGAAATTCGCGTTCGGGGAATAGGTGAACGTGCCGTCACCGTTGTCGACCACCGTGCCGTTGGACGCTTGGGTGAATCCCGTGATGGAGAACGTGTCGCCCTCCGGGTCGCTGTCGTTGACCAGGACATTGCCGGTCGTCACAGCATTGTCTTCCGACGTTGTAACAGCATCGTCCACCGCACTCGGGCCGTCATTGACGGCGCTGACCGAGACGTTCACCGTCGCCGTAGCGGTACCGCCATTTCCGTCGCTCACCGTGTACGTGAATGAGTCGCTACCGTTGAAATTCGCGTTCGGAGTATACGTAAACGTACCGTCGCCGTTGTCCACCACCGCGCCATTGGAGCCTTGGGTGAATCCGCTGACGGACAGCGTATCACCGTCGGGATCACTGTCATTCGTCAGGACGTTGCCGGTCGTGACAGCGTTGTCTTCCGCCGTAGCCACAGTATCATCGACGGCAGTGGGACCGGTGTTCGACGCACCGACCGAGACGTTCACGGTAGCCGTATCCGTACCGCCGTTGCCGTCGCTCACCGTGTACGTAAACGAATCGCTCCCGCTGAAACTGGCATTGGGAGTATAAGTAAACGTACCGTCGCTGTTATCCACGACCGTACCGTTGGAAGCCTGGGTAAACCCCGTGATGCTCAACGTATCGCCGTCGGCGTCGCTGTCGTTGGAAAGAACGTTGCCTGTCGTAACAGCGTTGTCCACGGGTGTAGCCACAGTGTCATCAGTTGCAGCGGGGCCGGTATTCACCGCACCAACCGTCACGTTGACCGTAGCCGTGTCTGTACCGCCGTTGCCGTCGCTCACCGTGTACGTGAATGAATCATTGCCGTTGAAACTTGCGTTGGGAGTATAAGTGAACGTGCCATCACTGTTGTCAACGACCGTGCCGTTGGAAGCTTGGGTGAATCCGGTGATGCTCAACGTATCGCCGTTGGCATCCGTGTCGTTCGTGAGTACGTTGGCCGTTGTGACGGCGGTATCGACCGCAGTGCTCGCCGAGTCATCGACGGCGTCGGGGACACTGTTGGCCACGGGAACATTGCCTGGCGTGTACGTTCCCTCGGAAGTCGTAATGTTTTCAATGTTACTGTAACTAACGGTGAATGACTGCCCGCCGCCCATATCGACGGTGATGGCAGAACCGTTGTCACTGATTTGGCTGTTGCTGTAGCTGGACAGGTCGATCACATCGGTGCCAGTGCCACCGCCCGAACCAACGCCGTTTCCGCCATCGACCGTGATAACATCGCCATTTTGCGCGTTGGTAAATCGAATCGTGTCGGCACCGGCGCCACCGCTAAGTATATCATTGCCACCGCCACTGATCAGAATATCGTCACCCGTACCGCCGGTGAGTTGGTCGTCACCAACACCGCCATCGAGCGTGTCAGCCCCGGTCCCTCCGTCGAGAACGTCGTTACCCGCACCTCCGAAGAGGGTATCGTTGCCATCGCCGCCGAACAGCGTATCATTCCCGTCCAAACCGTCAGCCAAGTCGTCAAGCGCATCCCCCGTGAACGTGTCGTCGCCAGCCGTAGCACCGGCCAACGCATCGCCCGTATCGGTCTCAACCCACGTCGCGGAAAGCAGGATACGCGGCTCGAGCGTCTCGACATTCAACATCGACGAGGAAGGCGCCAAGGGAGAACGATGCGCATCAGTGTTTTCTTTCGCACCGCGCTTTGTTCGACGTTTCGTGTTTTGCTTCGATTTCCTGCGAGCCATTCTCTCAGTCTCCTTCCTCGATCCGTCTTCCACATCTCACGCGACGGGCATGATGCGTTCCAATCAAGGCGGCGATCCGGCTGCGGGGAACCTCGCACCGGATGATCTGTGACGCCCGTAAAGCTACACACGATCGTCCCGACGGGAGTAGCGCTCTCGCGAATGTCGCTTCTGCGGATCAATCATGGTGCTTCCAACCTCACTCAGGCTTGGCAAACCGGCCGCCCCCCGACACCTGTCGTGCTGCAAGTCGTATTCAAACATGAACCTACGAAACGAAACGGGCACAGGCAAAGGGTTTGAAGCCATTGCGACAGGATTGAGCGAAAGGGCCGATCATCGCCACGCGCCAGCGGCCGATATCGCACGCTCCCGCCACCCCGCCCGCTCAATCGACGGCCAATCGCCCCGGTCCGCGCATTGAAAAACCCACGACCGAAAATCGTGGGCTGGTTTGAATTATCGGTGCCAAACTCCCGGCAAAACGCTGTCGCGCGAGGTATGCAGTCGCAGCTTAGTAGTGCGTTGCCAGCTTATCGATCGCCTTCTCAAGCGCCGACACCGTCGCAGGGTCCGCGGATTGCTTCGTCTTCATGGCGGCGACCATGACGGCATGATGGTCGGCCAGCTTGGCCAGATAGGCATCATAGCCCTCTTTGCCCGACGCGACGGGTTTGACTTTTTGCGTCAGGAAGTATTCGGACACAACCTTGATGACGTGGGAAGCATGGTCCTCTTTCGTCGTCACCCAGCGTACAGCCTGATTGATTGCGTTGGCATCATGCTTGCTCGTCAGCTCGTTGACGCTGTGAATCGCCTTTGCGATCGTCGTCGCGTCCTCGCGCAGATTCTTGATGCGCGCAGCATCGTCATAAATCCCACACGGCACTTGGCAATGCGCTGCGGATTGACTCGGCGAAACCGACACCAGGAAAACTGTCGCCAAAGCGGTCAACGCTACAAGCGAAAACCGGACCCAACTCTTACTTGTCATAACCCAATCTCCATTCGGGGTTGTTCGCGAACATCAAGACACGAGCGCGCGATTCTGTACGACCGCGAACGAATGTCAAGCGTAGGGCAGGCCTCCCCCAGTGGAAAAAGATGCGAATCCCCGGTACGCGTTCAACGAACCTCGACGACAGCCGACGATACGCGGGAAATTTCAATTTTCTTCGTCAAATCGGAGACAAGCACCGAGGTACCCGGTTCGTCACCGTGCCGCAAAGAGACCACGAATGCGCCAAGTGCGTCATCAGACGCCCGGAACGCAAATGTCGCCAGATAGGACTTCGCCTGTGCCTGAACCGACCCGGTGTACAACCCCGCGAGCATTTTGCCCTCCGCAAGATTGAACGCGTCGAATCGATCGTCCTGGTCAGCAAACACGAAATCCCTACGCGACTCGATCGTGACGTCCGTGAATTCCAACCGGCCCGATCGACCACCGCTCACCTCAACGTGAAGCTCATAGCTTTGCAGACCGGCGGGGTCATCAACGAAAAATAGAACGCGAACCTCTTCACCGGCAGCGATACCGGATCGACTGGCCTCGGTTGAGATGCCGGACTTACCCACCACAACCGGCGGCACACCGAATTCCGGCGAGGGCGAACACGTACACGACGAAGCCTTCGCGAAACAGGCCAACGCATGATTGGCATCGAAGAGATTGCAGAATCCATCCGGAGCACACGAACCGAAAGGCCCACCGGTGTCGATGTTAAATTTGTCACAGGTCGTCAGTTCCGCGAAACAGGAAAGCGCAAGATTCGCGTCGAAGGTGTTGCAGAATCCGTCCGGATCACACTCACCGAAAGGCCCACCCATATCCGCAAACGGCGTGTCGCGTATGTCGCAAGCTCCCGCATCGTCGCACGCGCACCAAAGACAGCTGCTGTCAATGACGCCGTTGGAATCGCCGTCGCAGCAGTCGACAACATCCACGCACGACGAATCGCACGTAACCTGAGATATGCCAAAGTCAATCTCGGAAAGCGGAGGCGGAACTCGGCCAAACACGCCCAACCCACCCACACCCAGCAGGGTGCCGATGCGTGACTGCCCATCCGCGACTTGGCTGACCTCCAAGTGTCCCAGCTTAGCCCAAGTCGGTGAAATCCCCTGAGGCGTTTGAAAATTACTGCCGCCAAAGTTGGTCACCTGGCCCTGTGCATTGTCGATCGTCCCTTCGGTAAAGCTGGGAAACAGCGAGCCGTTGACGAGATTGTCCACTTGCAGAACAGCCTGATCGTAAAGCACGTCAACATACAAGCCCGTGATGCCTGTGTTCACCGCGCCAAGATCGGAAACCCACAGCTCAATAACGAAAGCAGACGTACACGAACTGATTTGCCCCGGCAACACGGACGGATCGTCCGTGGTTTCCGTCGCACTGGGTGCGCTCAGAACCACAACCTGAACTGCCACGTCAATCGGCATCAACCCCGAAGTGTAGATCAACGCGTTGGCGAGCAGCCGAGCACCGTCCGTGCTCGCATCCCAGTAGAAAAAAACAACATCGTCCGACGGCGGATAAAGCCCAAGGTCAACGCGCCCGCCCGCGAGATCGTCTCGCACAGCCGCCAACGGCATCCCGTCGTCCCAGTCGGCCAACAGCGTCGCGCCGCTCTCCAACGATATCGACGCAGGCCTCGCACTGAGCAAGCCGCCGTCCAGCGCAACCACACCGCTCATTACCGTGTGCAGCGGATCGCTGACAACGCCCAAAAGCGACTGGCCGGTGACTTCACCCTGATTTGGTGTAATGACGCCGTATCCGTCCGTCGCCCATCGCCCACCGAGCGAACGGTCAGGCACGACGCTCGTAGTCGCATAGGTCGACAACGCAACCCCCCGCCCCGCGTCAACATAGTCAGCCAGCACATCTCCCAACGACGTCGCGTCCTCGAAATCGAGGTTACTCCAGACCAAAACGGAATCGTACGCAAGCAGATCAAGCAGAGACGGTGTCTCCAAACCAGCGTGGAAAATATCAACTGCGGAGAATTGACCGGTGGCCTGCAACTTGTCCCGCGGATCGGTAAACTGCCCCGCAGACACGTCCGCGGCGGCGGAAGCAACAATCGCCACCGAAGGCGATCCGCCAAGACCGAGGGCTGAGACCGGAGACAGTACGCGAGACCGCTGCGTCGCGGCGGGCGCAAAGAGCACGCCGTCCAACCCGCGACGCGCCAGAATTTCCGCCCGATTATCCTCCGCAACAGCCGTCGCAGCGCACAACAGCGCCACCCCCAGCCACAGCCTTCCCGTACCGATTCGTGATTGCACGAACATCTCGATTTTCCCCTCGTCGCAGCGCCGATTGCCACCGGCTGCACTAAATCATGATACGTTTACAATGCCAAGCTCGTCGAGCACCGGCGGGGGCTGCTCGCCATCCATCGGAAAGATGGATGCATCGATCACCGATTGATCGACCCCCATACGCTTGCGCAATATCTCGCTGTAAATCGCGCGGTAATCGATCGTTGTACGCACTGCGTCGTGATCGATGGTCAACGCAGGGTCCAGACCAGGCCAACCATCCACCCCGCCAAGCGTCCGCTTGCAATAGACGCCGCCATTGACGTTTCCGCCCATGACCATCATCACGCCGCCATTGCCGTGATCCGTGCCCGCGTTGGCATTCTCATTGATCTGCCGGCCAAACTCACCCTGCGTCACCAGCGTCACGCGATGCCAATGGTCCTGCAGGTCAATGCGGAAGGCGGCCAAATTCTGGCTGATGTCCTTCAGGCGGTTATACATGCCGCCGCCCAACTGCGTTCCGATGCCCGAATGGTTGTCCCAGCCGGTTCGATCGCAATAAACAACCTCAACAGGCACGCCACCTTGAATGAGCGCCGCCGCATTCATGAGTCGCTGCCCGAATGACGAATTCGTATAGCGCGCGTCCGGATGAGGCGAAACTTTCACCTGCCCAAGCAGATCAATGATTTCAAACACATTAAGCACTGAGCTTTTGAGTGGATCTTCCGTTTGAGCATTGTATCGCGACGACAGTATCTTCGAGCGCTCCGCCGCCGTGGCAGAGTCCCCCGGCAAGACGACTTCACTAAGCGCTTGAAACGCCATCGTCTTTTCAGCGAAGGCAAGCATCTTGGGCACCAATCGATTCGACGAAAAAGCCGCCGCACGTAACGGACTTCCCAACGATGGAGCCGTCGCCATGTAACGCCCAAGCCAACCACTCACCTCGTCGTGAACCTGATTGGGCGTTCCATATTCGATGTATGCTTCCGCCGAAAAATGCGAGCGGTTGGTATCGGGTGAACCCGCGGCTGGTATGAACGCGACCTCATTCGCCAGAAACAACTCGTACAACGTATTGCGATCCGACGCACCCTGATATTCGCGATCGTGGTAGGCCTTGTTGATACCGAAGTCATCGCCATTGAGCGAGCCGAGTTCCAGACAACGCAACGCGCCGGGATCGGGATCTTTCGGATCGGGCACATCCAATCCGATCGTCGGTCGCAAGCCGTTGGCATAGGTCTCCCCGCGCCCCGTCACATACGGCGCGGAGTATAAAAACGAGTCGCTGTACGGCACGATTTGCGAGAGCATGTCCGGACCGCCGCGCCAAAAACAGCTTACGAGGACATCCGGCATCGCGCCACCGCGTTTGTTCCCGTTACCCAGCGCAATGCCCGGCAACCAGGCGGGTGCCAACATTCCGGCAGCGACGGCGCTCGCACGATTCATGAACGCACGCCGCGACAATTCGCGATATTCGCGACAGGCGTTGCGATCGTCGTCGAAATGATCCGTCGATTCGATCAGTCGAGTAGGTGTCTGATGTTCGTCCATTTTCACTAACTCCCTGTTCCGTCGCCATTCAACCAACGCCCGGCACTGCGAAAAATGCCGAGCGGACCCCTACGACGCGAACTAAATCATCTGGAAAGTCGGCAGGCTCATCGCCAGCGCGAGCGCCTCTTTCAGTTTCGATTCCGAAACCCCACCGAACCCGATGAAGTCCTGAATAGCTTCCACTTCCTTTTGCGCCATCCGACCGCCGGTCAGCAGCGCGTTTAACCCCTCAGCCTGTGTTCCCGCACCGGTCGCATTGACAGAATCGAGCAAATCGAGCGCGGCAAAGTTAGCCACATCGACAATCTCATTGTTGGCAAGCGCATCCACAAACGCCCAGCGCGGGACCATGTTCCCTTCGGACCACGATTTCGTGTCCAGCGGACCATTGGGTGGCCCCCAGAAATTCGGATGCATGCCCATACTCGACATCTGGAAGCGCATGACCGGCAAAAAACCCGGACTGGTCGGTGCCATTTCCGCCCCGACCGCACGCAGGCCTGCCGTCGTAAGATCGTAAGGACGCCTGAACTTCGGCGACGACAGTTGCGTCAGCACGTCACGATGCAGAATGATCTCCAGCATGCTGCGCATATCACCAATCGGCGTACTGTTCAGGTACGTCGACGTCACCATTTGTACGACATCCGAGGGTGGGTCGTAGCCGTAATTCAACCCGCCGAGGAAGAACCGGCAGAGCTTCGTCGCGATAAACTCCGCCGCATTCGGGTGCTCGGTCAGAATGGTGAGCGCTTGTTCACCCTCGTCAATGCCAGCCGTCCCGCTCTGACCCATAATAGGATAATCAATGCCGTCGATCGTCAGAATCTTATCATCTTCATCATGACTGCCGGAAACAAATCGAAAATCGCCGTATTCAAACATGCCGCTCGAACAGCCGCCGGCGTTCAGACACACCGACCAGCCCGTCAGGATGCGGGCCACCTCCTCGATCGTCCCCTGATCGTAGCCATTGTCCACACCGAGCGTGTGCAACTCCATCAGTTCACGTGCGTAGTTTTCATTCGGAGCGGATGCGGTATTGATGTTGTTGTTCAGGTAGTAGAGCATCGCCGACCCATGCGCCGATGCGCGAATCAGGTCAGGAGCGTTCTCCATACAGTTCGCAAGCACCACATCACGCAGGAAAGGCCAAAGAATGAACCTCTGCGTGCCGGTGCTGTTGATGTCGATGTTCAAGTGGTGATTCCAGAACTGGAACATCCGGAAGTACAGCTGAGCCCGCCCGTACACCGCCTGCATAAGCTGCACAGTGGTGGTCTGCCGCAACGCTATATTCGACATGTTCATCGGCTGATAGGCTGTGCGAATCTCGAGCGCGCTCATGTCCAGAATGTCGTATGCACCGGTAGGAGGTGTGAGACGCATCTGCAAATCAGGGTCATTCGCATCGATCAGACTGAGATAGTCCAACTGCTCCGCGAGGTAGCCCTCGTAACCCAGAGAGGCTGCGTAGTCGTACTCCGGTACACTGAACCCGCCGGTAATGCGCTGCACGAGCAGAACAATGTCCTGGTCGAACCCGCCGCCCTCCGCCGGTCCGCCGGCCAACACCTCCCGGGCAAGCTTAGGCCAAAGTGCCGACGCGGCGGCTGTTGCAACCGTCGAGCCGCCGATGAACTCACGACGATTCAGCGACGCACCGCCACCAGCTCGCCGTTTTGCCCGTCTCCCGCTGACTTTGACCGTCTTCATCACGTTTCTCTCCGAATGCACGCACGCCCCGGTGCGTTTCGAGATCAAATACCCACCAACACCATCACGGACCCACACATCGACGACACGGCGGCAGATCGGCGTCGGTCAGTTCCGAACAATCGCGCAACCAAGCCACTGCGAACCAACCGAGATCGCCGGCGTCGACGAAACCACTGCAATCAAAATCACACACAGGGTCGTAGCCGGCGTCACCCTGCCCGGTCAACCAGCAACCCGCGAACAAACCCGAGTCCCCTGCATTGACAAAGCCACTGCCATCCAGATCGTATGCGCAAACCGCACTGACCGAGACCGACGCGGTTCCGAACGCAATCTCGGCAGGGTCAATCACGCCGCGACCGACGGCCACCACGTCCGACACGCTTGCCGACGAAACGAAATCCGCATCCGCAGGACAAGCATCCACGTCATACTGTACGTACGCAACGCGCCGCCACTCCGGCTCGATCCCAGCACCGCTCGCACCCACGTCCGTTCCGCCCAAGTCCGCGATGCTGCCATTGACGTTGTCTATCGTCCCACTCACCGAATCTGTGAACGGTGGACGGTGAACGATACCAGCCGCCTGCACGTGGGCAGCGTCGAAACTCAAATCCACGTAGACCTGCTCCAGCCCGGTGTTGACCGCGCCGCGATCCGTCGCCCACAACTCCACGACGAACGAATCATCCAACATGAAGGATGCGTCGGACGCAGGCAGCGTTGAGGCTGAGTCGATTCCACTCTGCAGTTTCCGCGTAACCAATTCCACAACAACGTCAGGCCCTTCGCATTCATCCGGAATACCGTTGCCGTTCACATCGAGACTGTCACCGGACATGATGTCGCACACATCGGCCAAACCGTTTCCGTTGCAATCTTCACACTCATCAGGAATACCATTGCCATTACAGTCCGAGGACGCAGGCCGAAACGCCATGGCGAACGGGAACGAGAGCGGTGCATCACCGGGCGGCAACGGTCCGATGAGCGTTCCGTCCTGCCCGTCGAACACAACAACAGCATTACCACTCGAGTGCGTAACATAGAGGTTGCCATCCGGACCGAATTCCATGTCGGCGAAAACGGTCTGCCCGCCCGTCAACAAATCGTCCACAAAGACGTCAATGAACACACCAGTCGTACCGTCATAACGCTGTATATTGTTCTCCGCCGAGTCAGCCACATACAGATGGCCGTCAGCACCGAACGCCATACCCACAGGCGACGAAAGCGTTCCACCTGTCGTAAGCGGTCCGATCAGCGTACCGGAAACACCGTCGAACCGAAGAATCTCGCCGCTTGTGAAATTGGACAAATACAAATCGCCTGACGGATCAAAGACCATGTAGACTGCCAACTCGGGCGAAGGGGCGACCGGCAATTGCGCGAACACCCCGATGGATTCGCCGGTCTCTCCGTCAAACTCTTGAACCACCCCACCCTGAAAATTCAGCGCGAAGAGGTTGCCGTTAGGCCCGATCGTCATGTCGGAGGCACCGGCCACGACAACGTCAACGAATGCACCTGAGAACGAACCATCAGCACCGTCGTATCGTCCAATGGTGTCCGCAACGAAGTCGGCCACAAGAAGGTCACCGGATCGATGAAAGACAAGCCCGCCGGGATTACTCAATCCACCACTCCCGGATATGACGAACTCGCCCAATTGATTGCCGGTGGCGGAGTCGAATTGCACAACATTGGTACTGCTCAGAGAGGAAACGAACAATCCACCGAACCCGGAAAGATCGCACTCATCCGGCACGAGGTTCCCGTTGCAGTCCGGGCTGAACTGAGAATCAATGTCGCAGGAGTCCAGCACGCCGTTGCCGTTGCAGTCACGAAAACCTTCACATTCGTCGGGGACATCGTTGCCGTTGCAGTCGTCACTGCTACCGGAGCCGATGTCGCATTCGTCGGCCAAACCGTTTCCGTTGCAATCTTCGCACTCATCCGGCAGGCCGTTGGCGTTGCAATCGCTCGCACCGTTGACGATATCGCATTCGTCCGGAATGTCGTTCGCATTGCAGTCGGTACTGATGGCAAAGTCACGGAAATCAAGCGCCCACGCTTCAAGCGTTCCCGCATCAAACTCTGACGCATCATGCACGCGCAACGTCCACGTCCCGCACTCAGACTGCCCGGCAAAAGCGGAGAGCACCCCCGGATTGCCCGTTGCACCGGCATCAGGCTGGTACGATCCAGTCAGATCGGTGGCCGACTCAACACTCGCAGAGGCGGAGTCGTCAAGAACAATGTCGATGTCCATCGATCCGTCGCCGCAGCACTCCCCGCCGGTACAATAAGCATTGGTCTCTGCCAGTCCGATTCTACTCAACAACGTCACCGTGCTGCCGCCGGGGCTTTGAAGATCGACAACCAGATCGCCAACCCACGGATGCGCGATCCGCAGCGACACAACCAGATGCTCAACGTTGCCGCAAGAGGCACCGAAATCCACAACGATGGCGTCGGACAAAATCTCGTCCACAAGTCCGTCACAATCCGAAATCGCAAGGCCCATGCTCCCGTAATCCACACCGGCGTTCTGCCCAACGTCGCCCGGAATCAGATCCAAGTCGTCGGGTATCATGTTGCCGTTGCAATCCACCTCGCATTCATCCGGTATACCGTTGCCGTTCAAATCGGAACTGCCCGCGAGAATATCGCAGGCATCCACCGTGCCGTTCATGTTACAATCCGGCTCACACTCGTCAGGCACGTCGTTCCCGTCGCAATCCACCGCTCCGTTGATAATGTCGCACAAGTCTGATTCGCCATTCGTGTTGCAATCCAGATCACACTCGTTCGGAACGCCGTCCTTGTTGCAATCCTCGCTGGTCATGTCCGCAATGTCGCACTCGTCCGGAATACCGTTTCCATTGCAGTCACCGCTGACCGCGCCATTTCTGTCCGGATCCGCACCGTCAATATCGCACTCATCGGGCACGCCGTTGCCGTTGCAATCCGGACTCGTCATGTCGGCGATGTCGCAGTTATCCGGTATGCCGTTGCCGTTGCAATCGACGCTCGTGCCCTGATCTTCAGCCGCAGCAATTTCGCATTCGTCCGCGATCCCGTCCGAGTCGCAATCCGCCAAACCCTCGCACCCGTCAGGGACGCCGTTTCCGCCACCGCCCAAGTCCGAAAGCCAAGCCTGCAAATTCGCGTACTCCTCGTCCGTAAAGCTGAACGTACCGCCATTGTGGAACACGCAACCGCTGGTCTTCCACTGATACTTGTACCGGCTAAGCCCACGATGATTGGGACCGATTCCGCCCACACCGCCAAAACCATGACACTGCGCGCAATTCGCATTGTGCAAAAGCTGCCCAAAGAATGCGCTGCCCACGTCCGGACCGCCGCCCGCACAATCGACGAGAGCTGGCCCAAACGGAAACTCACCGATCAACTGGCAGATGTCGGAGTCGCCGTCAACCTGACAATCCGCATCGCATTCATTAGGCCCACCGTCAAAATTGCAATCCAGCAGAAAATTCTGCGTGCAATCCGGATCAAGCTCACAGTCATCCGGTATGCCGTTGCCGTTGCAATCGTTGCCGTCGCACTCGTCGGGCACACCGTCGCCGTTGCAATCCGGACTCGTCATGTCCGCGATATCGCACTCATCCGGAACGTTGTTCGTATTGCAATCCTGGCTGAACCCGCTGGAAATGTCGCACTCGTCGGGTACGCCGTTCCCGTTGCAGTCCAGCGACGTACCCATACTGATATCGCAATCATCCGGCAGGCCGCTGGCGTTGCAATCAAGTTCGCAATCGTCGGGCTGACTGTTGTTGTTGCAGTCGGTGAACCCTTCGCAAATATCGATGAATCCGTTGGCGTCGCAGTCGGTTTGACTGGACAATAAGCATGTTTCAGCTGTGTTCCACGTGCCGCCTTCACATGCGCAGGATGCAGCCCCAATCGCCCCGATGCAATCCACTCCTACGCAGCACGCACCAACCGGAATCGGACACGCGTTGAACGGTGAAGAAACACAATCAGTCTGCGCCCCGTCCCACACGCCGCACTGCGTCAAACAATCAGCCTCCGTTGCCACACTGCACGTCACGCCGTAACAGCATCGCCCCAGCGGCGGCTCACAAACGACACCGGCACAATCCGCCTGCCCCGTGATCCACGTACCCGCAGCACACGCGCACGAATCAAAGCCGATGCTCTCGTCGCAGGTCGTACCGAGACAGCAAACGCCCTGCGCAGGCACCACGCACAACGGGCTGCTGCAATCAGTGCCCGCACCCGACCACGTTCCGCACTGGTTGATAACGCAATCAAACTCGGAAGCCACCGAGCACCCGCCGTCTACACAGCACTTGCCGGTCGGCCCGTCGGGACAAGTCACGCCCGCGCAAGAGTTGGCCGTTGTGTTCCACGTGCCGCCCGAACACTCACAAGCATCTCTGCCGATCTGTCCGTCGCATGTCCCGTTGAGACAACAGACTCCGCCGAAAATAGTCGCGCAAAACAACGCCCCCTGGCAGTCGCTGTCCGCGCCATTCCACGAACCACAGCGGTCCACAACGCAATCGCGCTCGGACAGACCGGGTATGCAAGACCCGTCAATGCAACACGAGCCGACAGGCGGCGTCGGACAAAGCAAGGCGGCACAAGAGGTCGCCCCGTCCATCCACGTCCCGCCGATTTCACACTCGCAAGCATCCTGCGCGAATCCGGTCATGCACGTACCATCGACGCAGCACAGACCGTCCGTGTTCGCCAAGCATGCGACGGGCGCTATCAGACAACTGGATGCCCCCGCAAACCACTGCCCGCAAAACTGGTTCTCGCACCGGCCTTGAGACAGATCGTCCCGGCATGCGTCATCAATGCAGCAAACGCCCGCGCCAACGTCGACTATCTCATTTTGACTGAACCGTTCGCTGCTGATTTGCGTCTGGGCCGTCAAAACAGGACAGCAGACACAGACACAGACAATCCACGCCGCAACGAGGTGATACGCTCTTCCCATTTCGCTGACTCCCCTGACCAAAAACGCATCCTAACCCTTACGACCGATAAAGTGCAAGCATTAAATCACGATTCTCACGCGAATGGGTCTGGCTAGTTTTTTTGGCACTACGCCGCTTGTCGTTTCCGGGTGGTCCAATACTGATCCCATTGGCCGCTTTCCTGGAGGGCGACGAGGTTCATCATGCCGGCGGCGTTGGCGTGATCCCACTTCATGCCCGTAC
>JAJDDQ010000027.1 GCA_029260215.1 Phycisphaerae bacterium | reverse complement strand
CGCCGCGACCGTGAATGGGGCTGGCTCGAAATCGTTAAATGGCACACCCTGGTGGCGATGCCGAATAGATGCTTGGAAAGATCCCGAATTCTTCCCGCAACCCTCTTGACGGAGACTCGCTCATAGATGCCACCCAGAATGCGTGGCACCCCAGCGATTTGCACTCAAACGGCGGAATTGAACCTCGTTACCGGATGGGGCGATCAGTAACCGGCTGCCTGCCCATCCTTGCGGGATTCGGACGCGCCGATGTAGATACCGCGCAACGCGTCATATCCGAT
This sequence comes from Phycisphaerae bacterium, assembly GCA_029260215.1. Taxonomy (GTDB): domain Bacteria; phylum Planctomycetota; class Phycisphaerae; order UBA1845; family UBA1845; genus OFTM258. The sequence goes on along the minus strand of JAJDDQ010000027.1, from coordinate 42,398 downwards.
GGCTTGATATCCGCCGTAACCCCCACGGTCGCCATGAACATTGTGGCCCATTTCAATAAGCCCGCGGGCCGTCTCCATGCCCACGCCCGATTCGAGCGCGACACGCCCACCGTCGTCCATGATCTCGCCGGTTGGTTCGCTGGAGCCTGTGTGATGGAAGCGGGCTGCGTCGCCTGCCTCCTGAAGATTCATGCCGAAGTCGATCACATTGCACAAAATCTGAACGTGCCCCTGCGGCTGCATGTCTCCGCCCATCACGCCGAAGCTCAACCAGGGTTTTCCGTTTTTGGTGACGAGCGCAGGGATGATCGTATGAAACGGTCGCTTGCCGGGCGCGAAGACGTTCGGATGCCCTTCCTGCAACGTGAACAATGCCCCACGATCCTGCAAGCAAAAACCCAAACCGTCCGGGCACAATCCGGACCCGAAGCCTCGATAATTGCTTTGAATCAGCGAGACCATGTTGTGATCCGCGTCGGCTACCGTGAGATAAATCGTATCGCCCTCACGCAACGCTCCGTCCGCGCGTGCCAACTCAATCCTGCCGGGTGGAAAATGCTTGGCGGCTTTGTCGGGACTCATCAACCGCCGACGCTCGGCGGCGTATTCCTTGGAAATCAATCGCCTGACCGGAATGTCGGAAAACGCGGGATCGGCGTAGAACCGTGCGCGATCTTCGTAGGCGAGCTTCTTGGCTTCGATCAGGTGATGCAGGTACCGCGCGGAATTGTGGCCCATCGAAGCTAAGTCAAACGGTTCCAGGATGTTCAGCATCTGCAACGCAGCGATGCCCTGCCCGTTCGGTGGAAGCTCCCACACTTCGTAGCCACGATAGGTCGTCGAGACGGCTTCCACCCAAGTCGACGTATGAGCAGCCAAGTCGCTCTTGCGAAGGAAGCAACCCACGCGGCGGCTGAAGACGTCCATGCGCTCGGCGATCTCGCCTTTGTAGAACGCGTCACGCCCGCCGTCGGCGATTTCTTGAAGCGTGTCAGCCAGCGCAACATTTCGGAAGACATCTCCCTTTTTCGGTGCCCGACCGCCGGGAAGAAACGTCTCGGTGAAACCAGGATAGTCGCGCAGCTTCCTGCCGCTGAGTTGCCAGTAGTGGGCGATCAACTCGCTCACGGGGAATCCCTCGCGCGCGTAACGAATCGCCGGTGCGAGCACGGTTTTCATGGGCAGCTTTCCGAATCGCCCATGCAACGCGAACCAGCCGTCAACGCAACCGGGAACCGTGATCGGCAGCGGCCCGTAGTTCGGCACTTTGTTCATGCCCATCTCGGCGAAATGCGTAAGCGTCAGCGCACCCGGCGAGCGACCGCTGGCGTTCAAGCCGTGCAGCTTTCCCGATTTGTTGTCCCAAACGATTGCAAACAGATCGCCGCCGATCCCGCTGCCGGTCGGTTCCATCAGACCGAGCGCCGCGTTGGCTGCGATGGCTGCATCGACCGCGCTACCGCCCTGTTTGAGGATGTCCAGCGCGATCTGCGTCGCCAGCGGCTGACTCGTGGCAGCCATGCCATGTCGGGCCAGCACTTCCGAACGACTCAGGAATGATCTGCCGGTGATGCGATCCCCGCCCAATGATTCAAACGCGGAAGCCATGACAATCACCCCAACGGCAGCCCCCAGCAAAGTCGGTCGCACGGACATGAAGTATCCTTTGACAACAAGTCTGCTTCGCAAAAACGCGGCCTCCCGCCTCAGCCGCCGACCGTCAACCTATTGACCCGCCGACCATTTGTCCATCAGATCGCGTGCGGCGGCCAGAACCTCCTGCCAAGGTCCAGGCCCGGACATCTCCGCCGCCTTTTGATTTTCATCCGTCAGGACCAGACGCAAATCGTCCGTCGGATCCAAGCCGTAACGTACGCTCAAACGCGCCCGGTCCAGATGCGTGGCTGCACAGAGACACGAAACTCGATTCTGGCAGCCGTTCAGACTCTCGGCACGCCGCAAGACGGTCAAGGCTTCGTTCAACGGAGCCACATCTCCACTGACACTCGACTGCATATGCAACAACTGCACACGCGCCAGGTGGGCTTCGTACGATTGGGGATGAAGCTCCACCACACGGTCCATTCGCTCCAAGGCCTCCGCAATAGACGCGCGTGCCTCATCGTCCCTGCCTGCGCTTACCAGTTCGCTCGCCTCGTTCAGGCGACACTGTCCCAGCAACGCCAACGCATCCGAATGCTCCGGTACGACCGTGAGCACTCGCTCCAAACTCTTGCGCGCGTCCGCAGGTCGATGCCGTTCGAGACACGCTTCCGCCTGAGCGATGTAAGCCTCCACATAACTGCGGCGGATGGTGGTCGCGCGCTCATAACTCTCGAACGGATCACCGCCGCCGAAGCGCACCGCGTCCCCGCGAAGCTTCCACACGTCTTCAATGTCGGGATCGTCAGCTAATATCCCGTCGCAAGCAGCAACGCATCCGTCGTAGTCCTCGTCCGCCAACAACGTCACCGCCCGTGCGTAGGCCGGCTGCCATTGCAACAACTCCGTCCTGAGACACTCCGCCTCCCGAAATGCAACGACAGCCTGCCGCAATCTTCCGCGCACGTCGGCGACATCTTGCCGCATGCCGGCTTGGCTCATGTGTTTCCGGGCTTGTGTCTGAGCACGCAGAAATACCGCCAGATAGAGTCGGCCCATCTCAAACTGCGCGCACGCATGGTCAGCCAGCCGATCAATCGAACATTCCATTTCATCCAAAGCACCGTCGAGCTTGCCGCGGCGGAACAAAGCCACGCCGCGAAAAAACCTGGCCCAGGCGAAATGCGGGCTGTCCGCAATAATTGAATCCAGCCGTTCAACAATGGAATCGAGGCGCGCAAAATGACGAGTCAGATCACCCGACACGCGATAAAGGTCCGCGTCCCAAGCCGCAATCTCTCGGGAAATATCCATGCCAACCGTCTCGTACAAATCCGAGTCGGATGCCGGCTCCCTGGGGCCTGCACCGATCATCTTGCGGAACCACTCCGTCGACTCGCGCTCGACCGTTCCGCCAGCCAAGAACGCATCAAGATCGACGCCCAATTCCGAGGCTGACTGATATCGATCCGCGCGCGTCTTCTGCATACACTTTACCATGATGGATTCGAGCGCACGCGGAATCTCGGGATTGATCGAACGCGGCAGGGGAGGCGGATCGTGCAAAACCGCATGCAGAACGTCGATGAGATTGTCTCGCTCGAACGGATAACGCCCCGTCAGCAACTGAAAAAGTGTCGCACCGATCGAGTAAATGTCGGAACGAGCGTCGATAGCCTGCAACGCGCCGCGGACCTGCTCGGGCGGCATGAGTGCAGGCGTGCCCATCACAACGCCGTCGAGACTGATCGTCGCACCCCCCCGGCCCATCGTGTCCCGAGCGATGCCGAAGTCCGTCAAATAAGCCTGACCGTTCGCGCCGATCAGGATGTTGGCTGGCTTGACGTCCCGATGAACGATGCCGGCATCGTGTGCGAAACCAAGCGCCGGAACGATCACGCGAATCGCACGAACGATTTCCTCCACACCCAACCCGGCCTGCGCGAGATTCGGACCGTCGATAAACTGCATCGCGATGTAGGGGTGGGAGCCGTGCCCGACGAACTCGAAAATCTGCACGATGGCAGGGTCGGTCAAACGCGCCGTAAAGCGGGCCTCACGCCGGAAACGCTCAAGATCGGCTGGCCGCGCATCGGAGAGAAACTTCAGCGCGACGATTCGATCCAGCGACCGGTCGCGCGCTTTGTGAACCACGCCGAAACCGCCCCGGCCCAGACATTCGAGCAGCTCGTACTTGTCCGGAACCTCAAGCTCCGCAACCTCGGTGAGCGACCCCGACCCGAAGAGATCCTGCGTGATGGCGTCGCTGAGCAGTGTGTCGTGATCGACCATTGACGACGATGATAGCCAATCACGATTCACGAAGAAAGTCGAAAAGCAAAACCCGACAACAGGCAAGCACACTTCGTGTATGGAATTGTCGCAATTTTCCAACTACATTGGATCGGCGATTCAAACCTACGTCCACCGGAACCATTTCATCGCCAGCAGAAAAGACGCACCGCCCCACGCAGCCAAAATCAGGAGGGGAACAACCTGATCCGTCAGGCCCGCACCTTCCAGCACGACGGCGCGCAACGCGTCGTTCAATCGGGTCAGCGGCAGAAGCTTGATAAACGGCAGAAAAACCTCGGGAAACTTTTCGTACGAAAAGAACACGCCCGAGAAAAGCCACATCGGAAGCGTTACCGCGTTGGTCAACCCGACGATCGTTTCGATCCGCCGCGCCCGGCACGCCACCAGCAAACCCAAGCCGGAAAACGTCAGCGCACCAACCGCAGAAATCACCAGAATGCTCAGCAGTCCGCCCGAAATACGCAGATCGAACAACAGCCAACCAGCCCCCAGGAGCATGGCCAACTCCGGAATCAAAAAAGCCATCCGCCCGCCGATCAGCGCGAACATGAAGTGCGAACGCTTCATCGGCGTCGCCACCAGACGCTTGAGCAGCTTCTTCACGCGCATATCGGTGATCGTAAACCCAACGCCCCACAACCCGCCGCCCATTAGGTTCATCCCCAACAAGCCCGGTATCAGAAAATCGATATACCGCGCCCCGGGCTCCGTCACCTCCGTATCGCTTGTCTCGGCAACATCCGCTCTGCCCATCGCCCGTTGAAGCGCGTCGTCCAGTGTGACACGCGCCAGGCGACTCTCCGGACGCGTCGGATCATAGACATACTCAAGTTCATCGCCCTGCTTAACAATGATCGACGTCTTGCCCAGTCGCAAGCGTTCGTAGGCCTCTTCCGGGGCGACAATTTCGACGGCGAAAACATCGTCATCGTCCAGATAGGACGCCAACAATTCCGCCTCCGCGCCGTCAGCCACATCAACATGGATTATTTCCGCAGACTTGTTGCGAAACGCGATCCCCAGGCCAATGGTCAGGAGAATCGGGAATATAAACGTCCAGAAAATCGCGTCCGGCTCGCGAATGAACGTCCGCATGCGGACCAGCCAGAGTTGATTAAGCGCGTGCGACATCGGCTGTTTCCTCATCCGCCAACCGTCGGCCCGTCAACGTGACGAACACATCCTCCAAACTCACGTGCCGAGTCATCAGGCGGGCCAACTCCAACTGCTCACCCTGAATCATGTTAATCAGCGCGGGCAACGCGACGTGCGGCTTGTTGACCGTCAAAGAATACCCGTCGCCCTCCCGACGCGTCGAACTGACCTCAGCCAACCCACCAAAAGACTCGGCTGGCAGATCGGCAGACTCCCCGTTGCGATGCACGAGGTCAAACTCAACGATGTGCTCCCCGCCGATTTGCTGTATCAACTCGTCCGGCGAGCCTAGCGCGATCACCTTTCCGTGATCGATGACCGCCACCCGATCGCACAACCGCTGAGCCTCGTCCATGTAGTGCGTGGTAATCAGTGTCGTGCGCGATCGCGTACGCTGCTCGCGAATGATGTCCCAAACCTCGCGCCGCGACTGTGGGTCCAGACCTGTCGTCGGCTCGTCCAGAAACAGCAACTCCGGATCGCCCACCAACGCGCACGCGACAGCCAGCCGCTGCGCCTGACCGCCGGAGAGCTTACCGACCCAGGCCTTCTCCTTCTCTTCAAGATTCACCATGCCGATCACGTCGCGCGGTTCGCGTCCTTGCCGGTAGAAGCTGCGAAACATCTTCACCGTCTCGCGCACGGACAGCTTTTCGTTGAAGCGCGTTTCCTGAAGACTGATGCCGATACGCTGGCGAATCTCGTCGTCATCGCGGCCGTTCCACTGCAAGCCAAGCACCTCGACCCGGCCCGAAGTCGCCGTGAGCAGGCCTTCGAGAATCTCAACCGTCGTCGTCTTGCCCGCGCCGTTAGGCCCCAGCAAACCGAAACACTCGCCGGTTTCGATCTCCAAGTTCAGCCCGTTCACAGCATCAACCGCGCCGGCTTTGGATTCGTAACGCTTGCGTAAATCTCGACACAGGACCGCCTGCGACATAGGTGCTCATCCTCCGGACAAAATCCAACTAGTGCATTGCCACGACTCAATTGATGGGTTGGGTGCCCCACGGCTTTAGCCGTGGGGAAGTCGAATCCAAGAAACTTTTCTTACTTCTCCACTTCTGAAGAGGTGGGGCACTCAACCCGTTACTCGACCGCTGACAGAGCACTAGTTGCGAGATTGGGCACTGCTTTCCGACCGATGCGATCGACAGCGCTCTACGGCGCCTCGCCCTGCTTGTAGAACTTACTCTTCTTACTGCGATCCCAATAGGCGCGGCGTTCCACCAACCGAAGCTCTCCTTCAACATCGTCAGCCTTGAACGCCAGCAGTCGCCACGGTGCGGACGTTTCGATATCAAACCAGGTCTCCGCACCATCCCACTTCAACTCCACACGCTGAGCTTCGAATTCCCCGAGGGGAACCTTGATCTTGCGGGTCTTGCCCGCTGGTTGAAGAATCGCCTCCAAAGGAGTCGGATCGGGATGATGATTCGATCGCATCGTCTTCAACATCAACATCGCCCGAGGCTCGCCCCCAGCCGCCACCACTGCGCGCGACTGTAGAAACAATCCCTCGTGCGCCTCGATGTGGGCCTGCTTCGGAAACGGAAACCACCGATCGCCCTCCGTGTCATGGTACGAATAGCACGTCACATCCAGCGACCACTCAGCATCCGCGACCTCCGGGCGACGCTCCCACATCAACTGCTTGAAAACGTGCCCGCACCATTCCTGACTCGAAGCCGACACCTTGATAGGCCTCAATGACGGCCGCTCAAAGAACGACGTAAGCAGGAATCGATAGTTGTAGTTCTCGGTGGGCACCTCCTCCGCGATCACAAACTTGAACGCGGGCGTCGGATTGGGAAAATCCTTGGCGGCTTTGATGTAATGAACCGTGTTCATGAACTGACGGTTCATTAAGTGAACGCGCGTATACGTTCGTTCCTTGTCGTAAATGACACACTTCGCATCGTAGTACGACATCTCGCTCAAACCGTCCTCCCACAAAGGCAGGTCCGAAAACGTCTTCCACGCATCGCTGACAGGCCTGTCGTTGTCGCGAATCTCACTCCATACCGGATCACGGGATTCTTCCGCCTTGGCTGGCGCTTCGGATTCCTGCGCCATCACAACACCGGGGACAGCGGCTACCGCCATCAAAACGAAACACATCAGAACTTTTCTCGTAAACATGGAGCTAATCACCGTCGCATTCATCCGTTCTTGTTCTCCAAAATCGTTTCATCGTTTCCTTCATCGTCGTCGCTGGACCGGCCAAGGTCGGTCTCAGCCTCAGGTCGGCCCGCCTGATCGCGACGCATCGCCATCCTGTCCCAAGTCGGGGATTCAAGCAAAAACTCCGCATCAAGCGCCCCCGACTCGCACAATTTTGCAAGCACCAATACCACCGATGTGTAGTCCACACCAAGACCCCGTACGGTTTCCGCCGTGCCTTGCGGAGGTTCGCCCCCCAATAACGAAATCAGTTCCTTTGCGCTCAAGCCGCAGTCAATCGGCGGCGAAACCCCACCGCCAACAGGCGCTTTACGCACAACAGTCATCGATGTCGCGCCCGAATCAGCATCGATGAACAACGAATTGTCCGCCAAGGCAAAGAACATCGGCGGCCGCGCACGAATCGAACCGCCGAACAACGCGATGCGCCGATCCTTCGTACGTTTTACATAGATCAGCTTTTTCCCGTCGCCCGGCACGAGGTCCATCACGAACTTGCCGTCACCAATCAGAACACCATCAAGCGTCGGGTCGCCGCGCTTCACCAACGCCTCGTACGCAGCAATGCGAATGCGCGGATCGCTGTCACTCATCGCCCGCCGCAACGGTCGAGCAGCCAGGTGCGACTGCCGCGCCCCTCCCAAAACCTCGATGGCCTGACGACGGAAATCGCCCTCGGCATCAAAAAGGTGACGCTCCAACACATCAATCGCGGCGGGATCACCAAGCCTCACGCCAGCCATCGCGGAATGAAAACTGATCGACGGATTCGCGTGATCGTAGAACTTCTTAACTTCCGGCAACGCCGTCCGCCCCACACCTTCCCACGACAGCGCAATCTCGACATGAGCAGCTTGCGACGTCGCGAACGCTCGCGACAACTCGCGCAAACGAAGCGACATGAAACCCGGACGAGCGGACGGTATGTAAAGATGCTGCACAACCGAAAGATAATGACGGGCATCGTCCGCGTAACTCGGCGGCACGCGGAGCTTGACCTCCCCCGGCGACACAGCATCAGCCACCAGGCTCGTCGCACGGCCAAAACGCTCGTTGACCCGGTCGGCGATCGCCTCCGCACGCGGATAAGACGGCGTCGTGAGCATCAGCCTGATCCGCCGATCTTCGTCGAGCGTTGCACCCCCGATAATCACACCTTCGCGCGCGTTCGTGCGCGTCGCACTGCCTTCACTCAATCCGTACGGATTCAGAAACACCGGTCCCGAAGCCCTCGCAACCGTGCGCCCCGGAATCCAACTCGTCCCACCCTTCGACACAAAGATGGACAAGTCGCACGGAAACAACCACCCCCCAGCCAGCGAAGTCGTCTCCGTGCCCGGAATCGCGCGAACAATAATGTCAAATGTTGAATCTTCCGTCGCGGCGGCTGGAATTTCGCCCTCCACCGCAACCACGGCTGTATCGATATCGTCGATCAACTGCTCGGGCGTTGTGATGGCACCACCCGTCCTCGGGAAATCCCGAGTCTTGTACATCTCCTGAATCATCTGGCTGCGCACGCTCGACGGGCAACGCCGTGACCCGTTTCGCCCAAGCCCCACAACGATGCCCCAGCCCCGAACGCGAAGCCGGCGCATCCCGTCCAGGTAAGCCCACTCAGCGATCGTGTCGCGATACGCGGGAGAATCCTGAATCGCGTCGCGCGGAACCGTCTTGTCAACGATATCCTCAGCCTTGTCCGGAAACAAAAACGACCAGTCGACCGCGCCATCCTTGCAACCGCAAAGCAGCAGCACAACCGCGACCAAACTCAGCCATCGGCCCAAACCGCCCTGTCCCAACCTTGATTTCAACGTCATCATGAATGCACTCAGCCAACGGCCCCACCGCTGGTACGATCGTGGCAAGCCCAGGATGTATTATCGTTTTGAAATCCGCACCGGTCAACGCGGACAGCGCACAGCCAACAGACGCTCGATAAGCGTCATCGGCGACCGCGCGATGCAGAATAGAGGCGGCCACAGAAGTACCGAGAAATGACGATCAAGAGGAATTCAACAGCGCCTAACCAGAAATCACGCCCTCCCGGCCGATTCGATAGACGGTGTTTCTCCAGGGAATCCGGCGCTTCACGATCAGCCACCACCACGAACGCGCCAGGATGCGTATCACCAGGACCACCGACAACGGATACCAGATCAAGTCGATTCGCCGACATCCGCCCATACCCCAGAATCGGTAACTGGCGATCATCAGCAGAACCAGGTGATTGACACAAACTGCCGCGAAGCAGACGAGTTCAGGGCTGATCTTCGCGCCCGACCTCCACGTAGAACAAAACGAAGTGGCCAAACCAAGCGCAGCGATGTACGGAAGCAGTGAGCCGAAAACCAACCAGATAATACTGAGTCCTATCTTCGCGCCGCTGCGAAGTACGCCGACATATATTCTCGCCCACCCGTTCAGGATCGCATTGTAGTTGTCGTACATGCGCACCGAAACAAGCGCTCGGCCTGAAGCGACCCAGCATGCCAATCCCGATCTCTTGGCATGCTCAGCCAACGGGATGTCTTCGATAATGGCGGAACGCACGGCTTCGTGCCCGTGAATGCGCTCGTACGCATCGCGCTCGAATAACATGAACTGTCCATTGGCAAACGCGAGCGAACTGCCCGGCTCGTTGACCCGCCGGGAGCCGAACCAAAGAGCGATGATGCCGCCGCACAGCGGGATAATCGTGTGCTCCCAGAACCCGCCCGCTTCCTGCTTCGGCCAAAGTGTCAGGAGTTGCACCCCGCGCTCGCGAGCTTCCCGGACCGCCCGGCTGACTGCTCCGGGTGTGAGCGTGCAGTCCACGTCCATAAAAAGCAACCAGTCAGCGCGGACACTGCGCGTGCCCTGCCACAATGCGTGCGACTTGCCCATCCACCCCGGCGGCAGCTCGTCAACACACTCCACCCGAACGCGAGAATCCGATTGCGCAAGCTCCTGCGCGATCGCTCGCGTGTCGTCTTCGCTACGGTCGTCGATTACCAAGACTGACAAATTCTGGTAGTCCTGCGCCAAAACATTGCGCAGGCATGCGGCTAAATCTGCGGATTCATTTCTGGCAGCGATGACAACGCAGACACTCGGCGAGCTTTCGCCTGCCGCCGCATCTACGGAAGTCCCAGAAGCCAACTCAAGAAACAACCCGTCCCGACGCGCCCGCCCCTGAGCCACAATCAACCCGAACCACACGCTGCAAATAGCGCCCCACCCGGCGAGGAGTATTACCGTCGCTGTAGACATGCAGCCCGCTCAATCGAGTGTGGGAATTCGGAGCGTTTTTTCCAACAATCGCGGATCGTCGTGCAGATAATCGTCCCAGCGGATTCGCTGCGTGCCGCGCTTCCGAGGCTGCCCGGCACTCAGAATACCCGAAGGAGCGAGAAGAAAACCCTCGCGACGACCTGCGAAATGAACCAGACCGTCAGAACCGAACATGCTCGCGATACCGTTCCCAAGCGGCAAACGGTCGAGCGAATCGTAGCCCTCGATCCGGTATGACGCATCCTCCACAATTTCGAACGACTCCGGAGCAAGAAACTTGATCTGGCAAATTTCGTGGTAACCCGCATACGAAAGGACCAGCGGACGCCCCGGAGCAGGCCCTGTTTCAAATGTGTCGATCACGACCACGTCGTACTTCCCCGGAACGTCCCTCTCGACCGCAAACCGCTTGTCGGGAAGTGGGCCGCCGAAGACCTTGCGCGCCGCAGCCTCCACCTTTTCCGAAACAAAGACGCCATGAGCACAGCCGCAATTCAAAGACGTCTCAATGAAACTCGGTTCATTGTCGGAGTCGAGCGTGATGCGGAGCACTGCGCCGTCAATGGGGCCTGCCACCGGATCGCCCTTTGCCATCTCGGGACGCTCGGGAAACCACCAGACATAGTTAAGCTGCTGCAACCGCTGCCCGTGGATTTTGGCGACGCTGGTGTATGAATAAATAGTCGGATCTGCCGGGTCGATGTATACCTCAACACCCTTTCGACCGTTCGACAACCTGACCGCTCCGATCCTGTCATCGGTATCGTCATATTGACGCCGATCAGGCCACTCCACGCCAATGACAGGGGCATACCTCTGAAGAAGCGTGTCCATCGCATATTCAGCGGGTCGCCAAATCGCAACACGATTAAACCTTTTCTCTGCCTTGGCGATACACTTTTCCGGGAGCTTGGATTCTTCCCGGGCAATGCCGTCATTGGTCAGGAACGCCGCCCACGCGAAAAAGGCCTGACGCTGCGATCTCCCCTTGTCATCCGGGAGATCCTCAACGCCCTCGCGAATCGTTCGCAACTTCCGCCGCAAATCCTCGACCGGAAGCTGCTCCACTTCCTCAATATCCTGTTCCAGCGCTGCGTCCGCAAGGTCGGCGAGATGACGCTGAAGGTCGGCCGGCGTGGCTTCTGTTCCTGCCAGCTTCGCCAGCGACTCGCGCGTCTCTGCGGGCATGCGCTCGATCTCATTCGCACTTGACTCCAAACTCAACGCATTCGCGTCACGCAACACGGCGGTAGCCAACGCGCGCTGGCCGCGGTCATCGGTTTGCTCAAGGGCTTCGTCCATATCGCTGAGCAAGGCGGTATTGAATCTGTAGTAGGGAGACGCAGTCGTGTGACGCGCAGCTGCGTCGGATACCGACGCTCGCTCCGCATAATACACGATCGCATTGTCGAATCTCGACGGAGCACATCCGCCCATCAATAACAGGCCAATCAGGCATCCGGGTGATGCCACGCGGATCGCCCTTTTGCAAGTCGGTAGTGTCATGAGTCATTCCTCGTCTTTAGTAAAGTGAAACCGAACACACATTCCGCTGCTCGATTCCTGGTGTCGGAGATGCGACACCCATCAATCCAAACCCCTCGGGAGCGTTCGCCGGCGGCTCGCGAAGTCGAACCCAATCCCGCTCAGCCACATTAATCAGAAGAACCGTTTCATCCAACCTCGAAAAAACCAGCGAGCCTTCCGCTCCAGCCTCGCCATAGACTACGCAATCAGTTCGATCGCCCTCTTGATCGAGAACACCGAACAGAATCCGGTCGCCATATGGGTAATAGATCAGTTCACGATCGACGGCCACATTAATTTCCAGACAACAGCCGAAAAGCGTGTTGCCATACCCGGAGAGATGAACAGCGTCCGGAAACACCTGTTCTTGAAGGTCCGCCAGCTCGCTCGTCTCGATGGCCATCCCCCCGTAGTGAACACCGCGAACCCTCTTTCGCTGCTCTTTAGTCATGCGATCGGCGAGCGCACGAACAACCACCGGCGTTGAGAAAAGCACGGTGATCGCCTCTGTCTCCAAAACTGCGAGAGATTGGTCAACAATATGCTGCATATGCCGTTCGGAAGCGAAACTGCCGGAGGCGAGTTTTCTTGCCCAGCGAGGATCAAAGTCCACACTGAACGGCATCATCGCCCCGGTCGCACGCGCGATGGCGTCCGCGGCTCGACCGATAATGTGCGGCCCGGACGGCCCAACGTACAACCAGTTTCCACTGGAGGGGAAATTCAAATAATTGGCTGCCGCCACGAAAGGATCAACGAAAGCTTCGCGGAATTCGTGCTCCTGGTAAGCAGTCCACGCGGGCTGACCCAGCGTGCCTCCGGTCTGAGCGATCGTCAACTCCGACTTTCGACCAAGTAACGACCGAGGAAGAAAGTCCTCAACTCGATACTTTGCAAGTTCCTTCGGATCCGTCATTCCAAACCGATGCAAATCGGCGACACTCCGGATATCGGTACAGGGATCGAATCCGAGATTCCCGGCGCGATCCAGCCAGTATCGAGAGCCTCGCTCAGGATGGAAGTGGGCTGCGAATACCTTGCGCAGCCGCGCCTCAACACCAATGTTGTCCACCACTTTCTTCACGCTAATCCGTCCAAAGAATATTGTGACCCTTCAGGAAATCCAAAACAGTGCCCGAAACCTTCGCCTCATGCCCGCGAAAAAAATGTTCGCCGGCAGCCAATTGGACACGCTTCCGGGGTTCACGGATTGAATCAGCCCATGCAACGACCTCAGACAAGCTGCAAGTGAAATCGCTGTCGCTGTGAATCAGTAGAAGCGGTGCCGAGCACTCGGAGAGCTGGTCGAAAGCATGCTGTTTGAAGTTGGGAGAAATCAAAACGATGGCCGACGCACGTAACTCCTGCAGATTACTGACAATCGCCCAACAACCAAAGCTGTACCCGATGAGCAATGGCGGCAAATCACACCATTGTCGCAACGCCGCCACCGCTGACCTCGTGTCCTCAATCCAATCGCTCTCCTCGGCGAATGTTCCATCCTTCCAGAAATTCGACATCACTGCCGGCCAATCCGTCGGTCCGCCTTCACTCCCCCCGACACCGCCGTAATTGAATGCCAGCGACACGACCCCCTGAGGCACCAAGGCCTTCAACAATGCACTCACGACATTGTTGCGCATGTCGCCACCAAGAAACGGATGCGGCCCCGCGATCAGCGCGCTGCTGCAAGCCCCATCGTTGGGGTAGGACAGGATTCCTTCCAACATTCGATCCTGCCCCTGAATGCGAACATTCTCTTCAGTGATGGCTGTTTCGATCAGCATACCGGCACCGGGCATTCCCTATCGACCACTGGGAATTCCTTGATGAATTCACCAATAATCGGGACCATTTTCAATGCCCGCTCGACATCGCCGAACATCTCGGCGCTGCCGTGGAAAAAGACATCCTGCAACGGCCTGTGACACGTCACGACGTCCGCCAAATCCTCGCAGGACAACCGGTACTCGAACTCCGGTTCCAGGGTGGCGGGCGTGGACTGGGTTTCAACCAATCGGCCGCGATCAAAGCGACTGACCCAGCTTCCGCCGTCTGAGCCGGTTATCGTATACCGCACGATCGCCGTCAGTTCATTGACTTTCGCAACAACGGACAGCGGCACAGATTCCGGCAGGAAACTCTCGAAATACCATTTCGAATCGACGTTGCGGATTGGCGCGGGAAAAACTTCAGCTTCACTCCGACTCCGACACCAGTTTGTTGCCTGGGCGTATTTCATGCATCGGAAAAACGCTTCGCGATCGAGCAATCGATGTCCCCCTAGCACGCTAGCTGCACACCGCGACTCATGCGTCAAGCCGTGACGAAAATATTCGAGGCAAATATTGCCCAGAGAATAAAACAAATCTTCGTAGTGGTTGGCGTCTTGAAGCGGCCACTTCGCACCGCTGAACCGTCCACCGGCGATGTCGAAGTACTCCTCCAGCCAGCATTTGATCTCGTCATGCGTCGGCGGATCGGGGTTGGTGACGTGGTACACCGACGATTCAATGGCGGGCTTCATAGCAATGCCCGCGATCTGACGAGCGGCCCAATCGATGGGCACGACGTTGCACGTCGCATCGCTGCGGCCGAGTATTCGCAATGGAATTTGGTGGCGGTCGGTTTCGCGACCGCTGTCCATCGCACGCGCGAGAATTTCCGTCGCCTTGGCCACCAAGTACAGTCCCTTCATGGCACTGGCTCGCCCGGTCCGGCTGTCACCAAACAGGATCGAAGGCCGGCAGATCGTCGCGACGCCCTGCTGCCCCCCCCATTCCCAAACAAGGCGTTCTGCCTCCCACTTGGAGTGTTCGTAGTCATTACGCACTGGCGGCAGGGTTGGGTAGAACGCTTCCGGCAGATGGCCGACCTGCTCACCGCATACGTAGGCTGTGCTGACATAGACGAATCGGTCAACCCCCGCGTCGGCAGCAAGCGTCAGCATGGCCCGTGTGCCGTCGACGTTCGTCTTCATTGGCTCGCCTGATCCGTTGGCGTGAAACGTCGTATTGCCAGCCGCGTGCAGCACCACGTCAATGCCGCTGAAATCCACACCGCTCAGCGAATCCGGCAGCCCCCCTTCCACGGGTACGATTCGTTTCTCGGCGATCAAAGCTGAGAGGTTCAAACCAATGTCCGCAAGCAATCCATCGAGACGCACCGCACTCGCGGACATCGGCGACCGCAGCAATACATGGCAACGCACATTGGGGTACGCCAGCAATTCTGCAAGAAGGTAATGCCCCAGAAACCCGCTCGCACCCGTCAGAAGCACTTCGACACGACCGTCAGTCATCGTTTTACCTCGTGCAGTTGTACAAATTCCAAGTGCCCGCTTTCGTTTCTGTTCACCGGCTTATGACAAGAGGATGTCGCAATGGCACCGTTGCATGACGAGCCTGCCCCAGCCGAACACCCGAAGCAGTGACCAGCCGTGTGAATTATGCGAAAGCGCAGCAGGGAAGCATCCAGATCGCGAATGTGTGCGGGCAATCCATGACTGAGGGGGATGTCCATCATTTGATTGAAATCACAGTCGTACAAACGACCGTCGTATCCCACCGACAGCGTACGCCGGCACATCAGGCCATCGGTAGTGTCAGCATTGAACACGCCCACCAGGCGGTTCATATACTCCGACCAACGCCCTTCGCGTTTCAGATAATGCTCAAAGCGATTGATCGGCATGTTGTTCATGACGAGAAGTCGGTCGAACACGATCCCGTGGACATCGCGCAATTCGCGTTTGAATTGCCTTTCCAGTTCGTCCTGCGGAGGGCCGAGTTCAGTTTCTGAAGGATTGACGACCAGGTTCAATGTCAACCCCTTGCCCGGTTGACCGTATCCCAACTGATTAAACTTCCGCAAAGCGGCGATGCTCTTGGCGAACGTGCCCATCCCCCTTTGCCGATCGGCCACGTCAGCGTGCTCCGACGGCAGTGAGGCTGTAATCTGAATAGCGTTTTCAGCCAGAAATTCGGGGAGGTCTTCATGGCCCGGCTCGAAGATGATCGTTAGATTGCACCGATCGATCACGCGGCAGCCCAACCGGGATGCCTCGCGCGCCAGATATCGAAAATGAGGGTTCATCTCCGGAGCGCCACCTGTAATGTCAAGCGTCTCAATTTCAGCGTCGCGGCAGGCACGAAGCACGAGATCGACCGTCTCGCGCGACATTTCTTCCGTTCTATCGGGGCCAGCTTCAACGTGACAATGGCTGCAAGCCAGATTGCAACGATGCCCGAGATTCACCATCAGCGTTGACAGACCTAGCGCGCGCAATTCTGTAGGCTTGCGATTCGTTGCGTGCCCGGCGAAACATCGCCCACCGATATTCTCAAGCGCCTGAGACGGAAGTTTGATAGACCCGCGAGCGGCGGCACGCTTGTTCGACGAATCACGACGGCGCAATGACGAGACTATCTCTTGGCCATATGCAATGTCGTTGCCGCCGAAAAATGTCTCCAACGCGCCCCAGAAATCCCCCAGCCACCGGTCGCTCGCGACGGCCAGGCCGTTGTCCAATTCGTTCAGCCAGAACCGCGACCACGCCCCGCGCCGCCATGATCGATAAGCCACAATCGCGTCTTCGCCGGCCTGACCGGACTGCGGCTGCGGCAGACCGAAAGCAATGTCGCCCTTTAGAAACTGAATCTCTACCTCGGACCCCGCACAAAGACAGTGCGACAATGAAACGCTCCGCGACGGAGCATGGTATGTGAACGCGACCGCGACGATCGAGCCTGCTTGCAGCAACAATGCATCAGTGGGGAAAACGACCTGAACATACTCATCATCAATTTCTTTGAGCAGACCTGGCGTTTCGATCAGAGTGAACCCGCCGCGTTGCACGTAGCCCGACTCGACGCGCCACGCCTCGCTGGACAGGATGTCGCCGACAATGGCGGTGTGCGCATCATTCAACCGCGACGACGTAATCGTGGGGGCTGCACCGCTCGCTCTGCGTGGTAATGACGAGTCAGGGCCGTCGAAAAAGGGGCTGCCCCACTTGCACTCAGTACACCCCGCACAGAAGTACAGGCGATTCAAAGACCAGTAGTACCCCTCGCGCCATCGCCGACCAGCCTCCACCTCTCCCAGTGTAGCTTCCTCGCGTACGAAGCGATCCCAAAGGGCCTGCTTGTGCTCGATGATACGCCGGCTGGCGCGCACACCGTCGGCACCCGCCTGCGATTTCGGGCCGGCCATCGGTCCATCAGGATGACGCACCAGCGGGTTGACGCCCGGGCCGGCGTGCATCGGATGGGCGTACAGCGTTCGACCATTTTGGCGATCGAAAAGACAAACAATCGCCACCACCGCGCCATCCACAACGGGTCCGCCGGACACCGGAAACATCAGACGCACCAAAGAATCGCTCAGGTCTTTGCACACGATCGGCTTCGATTCAATCCGCAAACCCAAACGCCCAAGCAGGCTGCGCAGCCCGTCCATCGGCGCGCTGGCAACCACGGATTCGACAACACCGGACGCCACCGCCGAATGGCCACCAACCGCCGGCAGCATTGGGAGATCAATGTCTTTGTACACGCGATGCATGATCAGCCTCGTTCCGTCATTTGTGTTAAGGGGTGGATATCGAGAGTTTGCAGATAGGTGATAACCTGCCAAATCTGCTCGTTCGCAAGTTTCCCGCTGAACGGCGGCATCGCGGAGGTCGTCGCGTTAGGATACTCAACGGTATCACCAGCCCCGTCGCGAATCACACGAAACCACTTGCGTGGCGCACCCCGATGGAGCGTGGCCGCGAATCGGCTTCCAAAGGTTTTGAAATCGTTCGCAGGGTATCCGTCCAGCGTAGCCGGTCCACGCCCGCGTGCGTCCGCGCCGTGACACCCGAGACAATGGACCGTGTAAATCACAGCGCCGCGGCTGACCACTCGACTGTCTTTGTATGCGTCGAACGGATTCCGCGTGCTGCTGATCTGTTTATCAAGGCGAAGAACCTCTTCGGTGGAAACGCCCCGCTCCTGTGCCATCCATTCCGCAAACGCCGCTCTTCCGTCGAGGTTGGCTTCGTTGACAAAACTGAGGTATGCAGATTCATGTTGAGAGTTGATCGCAACGCGCAGCGGCTGCGGGCCGGCGCAACTCCCAGTCGTTATCGCGAGGGTGATCGTCGCGAGCACGAACAGGAAGCCACCGGCACGCGACGAACGGAATTCAATTTCGATTGCTTGTCTCATCATGATCGTCTTCCAATCCCTAAACCGTTTCCACACGCTTCGCCGAGGACGTGGCCAGTTCGCATGCTGCCAGGTACCCAGCCGCGAACTCCGGCGGAAAAATCTCCAGCATGTACTCGTTTTCAATCCAGAACTCGATCACGCAAAAGACGCGCCGACGATGAACCTCAGCACGCCAACCGTAGGAGCCGGCGATCTCCAGCACCCGCTCGACGCTGGCGGATACGCGAATCGCCGTGTGCGACCCGGTGTATTTCGGCGGAGAATCCACGTCCAGCAGTTCGCACGGCTCTCCCTCGCTGCCTGGGCGGAGTTCGATATCCTTGCGGTAAAGCTCGATCAACGCGCCGGGCTGACCGAGCATCACGAAGTAGCAACCCGGGTGGAGAAAATCGAACGTTGCACCGTCGACGAGTTCGGCGAGCGCGATCGCCACGCGTTTCGGATCACGAACGGGAATGGATGTGTGGAGAATATGCATGCCTCAGTTTCCTTTTTGCCAAACCACCGAAACCCCGCGTCGATGACAGCGGGTCACCATCTCCCGATTGTATATCGGGTGCATTGCCGGCGGCAGGAGAGTGCAAAGATTGCATCGAAACAAATCAGAAACTTTCACGCGGGCGAGTCGATCGAAAACGCTTGCCAACGCGAATCAACGGGCTGGAAGCCTCCTAATCGAGCGTGCGTCGTTTTCACAATCGTGGATTCCGGCGGCGGCGTGCAAAATTTGCAGCCCCAAAACCTGAACGTAGGCGTCCCTCAGGACTGCGCGGTATAATGATTGAGGTGGAAACGGAATATGGAGGCCACATCCTGTGACGCTCAGTCGTCGTATCAAGTTGCGTTTCATCCTGATGACAGCAGGCTTGTCAATTCTTGTTGGCGCGCTGCTTTGGGGTTTGCGCACTTTGCACCGTGACGTGAACGTTGCCTTCGACGAATACCGCGAGGTGCGTTTGGTCGAGCGGGCGATGTTCCGCGTGGCCCACGCCCACATTGTTCTCAAGTCCGACAAGGCCGAAATCGCCGCAACCACCGAGGAACTGGCTTCCGCGGCTGGATTGTTACAAAAATTTCTGGGTTTTCAGGACGCCCAGCGCCTGGTCGAGCCTGCCCACGAAGCCAGAGAACACGACAACACACTGGCAGCCCTCGATCTGGTGCGCTCCGTATCAGCCGATTTGAACACCACTTCCTCCTTGAACGATACGATATTTGCGCGATTGGAATTGGCGGTCACCCACCTAAAGAACACGTCCGACATGATCGATCACTCGATGGTTCAGATGCAGCGCACCGCTACAGATACGATGGCTTTCACCATCGCCGCAGCCGTAATCTCATCTGTCTCAATCGCGATGCTTGCTGTGGCTATGAGCCTCTGGCAGTACCGCAGCATCATCGGACCGCTGCGCCGACTCCGCGACGGCGCGCGTCGCTTCGGCGAAGGTCACCTCGACGAACATCTCGCGATTGAAGGCGACGACGAGTTCGCCGAAGTCGGGGATGAATTCAACCGCATGGCACGTGAACTCAGTACGCTGCATCGCGACCTCGAGGAAAAAGTACGAATCAAAAGCAAGGAGCTTGTTCGCTCGGAACGCCTTGCCAGCGTGGGATACCTGGCGGCTGGTGTGGCACACGAGATCAATAACCCGCTTAACATTATCTCCGGATACGCGGAACTCAGCCTCAAAGAGCTAAGGAAGGTCGAGGGCAGCCCGCCGCTGAATGAAGTGGGTAGCGGGCTCCGAATCATTTGCGAAGAGTCCTTCAGGTGCAAGGATATCACGGAGAAGCTCCTCTCGCTTTCGTCGAGCGGCGAGAGCCCGCGCGAGCGCGTTTCTCTGGGGCATGTGGCAGCGGACATCGCAACCATGCTACAATCTCTCAAACAATACCGGGGCCGAAAGGTCACGGTCCGTTGCAACGGTAATCGGCAACTCGAGGTCATGGGCAACGAAACCGAACTGAAGCAGGTCATTTTGAACCTGACAATCAACGCGCTGGATTCTGTGGAACAAGGAAACGGAATAATAATCATCGAAGGCATTCACCGCAACGGCCGCGTCGAAGTGTCGGTAACAGACAACGGAGTGGGCATCGCAGCCGACGCGCTCGAACAGGTATTTGAGCCGTTCTTCACAACGCGACGCCGCAACCACAAGAGCGGGACCGGCTTGGGACTTGCCATCACGCACGCCATCGTGGAGTCACACGGAGGGACGATTTCGGCGGCAAGCGACGGCCCGGGCAAGGGAAGCCGATTCGTTCTTAGATTGCCGGCGTGCCCAAGATGAGTACCGATTCAAACGATCGTGAGAGCTTGAACAGGCGCATGCGCGTGCTCGTGGTCGAAGACGAACCGCGACTTCGCCACGTGTTGACCAGAGCGATTCCCGACATGGGGTTTGACGTCGCTGAATCGGCACGCGGCGACGACGCATTGCGCGTCTTTGAAATCGCCACGCCGGACATCGTCGTGCTCGATCTCAACCTGCCGGACATGGACGGGATCGAGCTGTTCGAGATTGCGCGAAAGAGCTGGCCGAGCACGGAGTTCATCATACTGACCGGCTTTGGAAGCTTGGAGGCCGCCAAGCAAGCCATCAGACTCGACGTCGTCGATTTCCTCACCAAGCCAGCCTCGCTCGGGGAATTGGAGTTTGCGCTGGATCGCGCGAGGAGGCGGCGCATGGGCACGATGGAATTGCCTCCGAACATGGAACGGGAAACCAGCGTCGCGGAAACACCGCCCGAAGCCGAGCCGGCTGGCACGCTCGCAGACATCGAGCGGGCGAAAATCATGGAGGCGCTTCGCCTCAACGACGGCAACAGATCCGCCGCCGCCCGCCAGCTTGGCATCAGCCTGCGGAAACTCTACTACCGCATCGCCGAGTACCAGCACCAGGGTTATCAAATCTGATTCATTCGTAAGAACCCCAAATCACCGGAAAAAACGGTCCTGACGCTATCACCAGAGGGGGTGATTTCACCGAAAGCGGGGTTTCTACGAACGAATCAAATCTGAATTCGCCTCGTGCAGTGTCACGACTCAATTGGCGGATTGGGTGCCCCACGGCTTTAGCCGTGGGGAAGTCGAATCCGAGGGGCTATTCGGCTCCCCCACATCTGAAGAGATGGGGCACCCATCCGTCGTTTCGGGGTTGACAACGCACTAGCCGACTTCGCGCAAACTTTCCACGCGCGACAACCGCCGACCACAATGCGCCCATCAGGAAACCCGCTATGCCGTGGCTTCGGCCGGGTCGGGATCAAACCACTCATACACGGACGGCAACACAAACAGCGTCAGGAACGTCGACGTAACCAACCCGCCGATGACCACCGTCGCGAGCGGGCGTTGAACTTCCGCACCGGCACTGGTGGATACCGCCATAGGCAGGAAACCGAGCGCATCGGTGACGACAGTCATCAGCACCGCGCGAAGACGCACGCGGGCACTATGACGGGCTGCCTCTTCCGGCGACAACCCAGTTTTGCGTTTCTCCTGAATGTAGGAGACCAGAACGACGCCGTTCAACACCGCGATACCACTCAGGGCGATGAACCCCACACCAGCCGATATGGAAAACGGATAGCCACGCACCACGAGCGCGATAATACCGCCCGTCACAGCCAGGGGCACGTTGAGATAAATCAGCAACGCGAGTCTCGTCGTGCCGAACGTCGTGTACAAGAGGACGAAAATCAAAAGCAAAGCCATAGGAACCAGGACAGCCAGCCGCTGCGATGCTGCCTGCAGGTTCTCAAACTGCCCGCCCCAGTCGATATACCATCCCGAGGGCAGGTCGAGTTCGTTACGCAACACTTCCTGCGCTTCCGCAACGAACGATGCCAAGTCTCGACCACGGACATTGGCTTCGACCGTGATCCGCCGGCTGATGTTCTCGCGACTGATCTGCGCAGGGCCTTCCTCTATCTCGATAGACGCGAGTTGCGAAAGCGGGATCAATCGTGGAGACCCATCGCCTTGAGGCGGGCCGGCGATCTTGAGATCGCGAATTCGGTCAAGATCGGCGCGGACGCTGTCGCCGAAGCGCACCTGAAGGGCGAACCGTTTCTGACCTTCAAGAACAGTCCCAACCTGATTGCCGCCGATCGATTCGATAACTTCCAGAACATCCTCAGCGTTGATTCCGTAGCGCGCGATGGCATCACGATTGATCCGCACGCGCATCGTCGGCAGACCGATGACCTGCTCCGCCTTGACGTCGGCTGCACCGTCCACACGCTTGATTAACCGGACGACCTCGTCCGCCTTCTGCTTCATGAGTTCGAGATCGTCACCGTAAATCTTGATGCCGATATCGCTGCGCACACCGGAAATAAGCTCCGAGACACGCAACTCAATCGGTTGAGAATAGCTGAAGATCGCCCCGGGCACGTTGGCTTTGAGCGCTTCATCGATAGCTTCTATCAACGCCACCTTGGTATCGAATCGCCAGGTTGGGCGGGGCTTGAGAATCAGGTACGTGTCGCTGATTTCCACGCCCATCGGATCGGTCGCGATCTCAGCCCGGCCCGTGCGCGAGACAACTGTTTCAACCTCAGGAAACTCATCCTTGATAACGCGTTCCGCGTGAAGGCTGATCTCGTTCGATTTCTCCAGCGAGACGCTCGGCAGGCGCCAGATTTGCAGCGCAATCGCACCCTCATCGAGACGGGGCATGAACTCCGCACCGAGAAACGGCACAAAGCACAAGCTGCCGAGAAACACCGCAAACGCCCCTCCGAAAACGCGCCCGCGCCGCCCCATGACCTTTTCCAGAAGCGGGTAATAAAAACGCTTGGCCAACCGGTACAGGATCGGCTCTGTCTCTTTGACGTTTTTGAGGAACACTGAGGCCAACACCGGCATCAGCGTCAATGCGCAGATCATCGAGCCGGCCAACGCAAAAACGACCGTCAGCGCCATCGGGCGGAACATCTTGCCCTCGATCCCGCGCAGCGCCATGATCGGGAGGTAGACGATTGTGATGGTCATCACACCGAACGCAACCGGCCGAGCCACTTCGCGACAGGCATCACGAACCTTGTCGACAAAGGGGCTTGTGTCCTTCCGCCGATCCTGAAGTGTGCGTACGACATTTTCAATCATGACTACGGAGCCATCGACGATGATGCCGAAGTCGATCGCCCCCAGGCTCATGAGATTACCGCTAAGCCCGGTGATCCGCATCGCGATGAACGCGACCATCATGGACAGGGGGATGGACGATGCGACGATTAAGCCGCCGCGCAGATTACCGAGCAGAAGGAGCAGCACGATGATGACCAGTATGCCGCCCTCCGCGAGGTTCTTGGCGACCGTCATAATGGTGCGGTCCACGAGGTCCGTGCGGTTGTAGAACGTGTCGATCGTCACGCCTTCGGGCAGGAACTGCTTCAGCTCCTCGATTTTGTCGTCCACCGCCCGCGAAACAACGCGCGAGTTCTCACCCATGAGCATCATGACGATGCCGACAACCGCTTCACGATTTCCGTCGCGCGTAACCGCACCCTGGCGAATCATCGGTGCAAACTCGACGGTCCCGATATCCTTCACAAAAATGGGCGTTCCCGCGTCGGGATCGTGCTTGACGATGATGTTGCCCAGATCGTGCGGCGTCTCAACCAGACCTTCCCCGCGAATGAGATACTGCTCGCCGTGGTGCTCGATGTATCCGCCGCCGACGTTCCGGTTGTTATTCCGCAAGGCAGACAGAACATCGCCAAGGGGAATATCCAATGCGGCCAAACGGTCCGGATCGAGCGTGACCTGATAGGTCTTCAGTTCACCGCCGAACGCGTTGATCTCCACAACGCCGGGCACACTGCGGAGCTGATAGTTGACATACCAGTCAAGAATCGTCCGGAGTTCCATAGGCGTGTAATCATCGCCGCGCACTTCGAATTGATAGATTTCCCCAAGGCCTGTCGAGATCGGCCCCATTCCCGGCTCGCCGTAGCCTTCGGGAATCTGCCCGCGTGCCTCGACGAGTCGCTCACCCACAAGCTGGCGCGCCCAATAGATGTCCGTCCCTTCCTCGAAAACGACCGTCACAACCGACAGGCCGAACTTCGAAACGGAGCGTACCTCTTCGATCGCCGGCAGCCCGCTCATGGACGTTTCGACGGGGAACGTGATGAAGCGCTCCACCTCTTCCGGCGGAAGACCCGGCGAGTTCGTAAGAATCTGCACCTGAACGTTGGTCACGTCCGGAACGGCGTCGATGGGAAGCTTGGTCAGGGAATCCAGACCAAGAGCCACCACCATCAGCCAGAGGACGAGAACCAAAAAACGATTATTCAGTGAGAAGTCAATTATTTTTGACATGGTCGCTCCGTCAGTGCGAGTGTCCGCCGCCCATTTCCTCTTTACCAGCTTCCGATTTGAGCACGAACGTGTCACCAACGGCGATCTTGTCACCGACGGAAATCTCGCCGGTCACTTCGGCAAACTCGCGAGACTTTCTCAGAACCTGAACCGAGATGACCTTGTATTCGCCGGGTTTTGTAGCCCGAAACACAACGAAGCCGCCCTTGACACGCTGCAACGCCTCCACCGGCACGAGAGTACCCTCGCGCTCCGCCGCCGCCTCCGTTCCGTTGCCGACGTGAATGATGACAGTCCCAAACATGCCGGCGCGAAGTCGCTCTTCGGGATTCGGGAGTACGACGCGGACCTGGACCGTCCGCGTGTCCGGGTCGAGCTGGTTGGCGACATAATCAACCTTGCCGTCGAACAGTTGGCCCGGAAAGGCGTCGAGCCGAACCGTTGTATCCTGCCCCGGTTTGAGAAAGCGAATGTCGCGCTCATACGCCCGGCCCATCACCCAGACATTGGACAGATCGGATATCGTGTACAAGCGCGTGTCCGTGTTGACCATCTCCCCGCGTGTCAGGTGGCGATCAACGATGACGCCGGATATCGGACTGGCCAACGTCGCCCGCGCGATGTCCGCATCAACCTCGTCCCCATGCGCCGCAATCTCTTTTGTCTGCTCGTTCGTAAGCCCGAGAATGTGCAGCGCCCGTTCCGCATTGCGCATTTCCGTTTGGGCTACCTTGTAATCCTTCTCCGCACGAAGGAACCGAAGCTCCAGATCAAACGAAATCTCCTCGCGTGTGGACAAATAGTTGGCCCGCGAAACCTCATACTCGCCCTGAGCCTCAAGAAACTCCGCCTCGCTGGCAATCTTGCTGGCCAACAGTCCCTCATTCCGCTTGTAATTGCGGAAATTCACCTTCATTCTCGTGTACGACGTCAGCAGTTTGTTCTTGTTGTCACCCACTGGAATATCACGTGCCTGGGCAAGAACCGCCTCGGGAACCGGTTCCGGGTCGAGAATCTTCAGAAGTATTTTCGTGTTTTTGTAGACGATCTTGGCACGTTCAAAATCCGCGTCCGCGACCTCGAACCGGCTTAGGTCCGCCAGATATTCCATCTTGGCATCGCCCATCCCGCGCGAATCCAGAACGCAAAGAATATCACCCACCTCGACCGCGTCGCCGAGCGTCTTTTCGACGGACGAGACGATTCCGCCGACGCGCGGCGAAATATGCACAAGGCGATCGGCGTTCCAAGCTATTTCGCCGGGAAGCTCAACCATCGTTGCGAGCAAGCCGCGTTTCACTTCAACATGCGAAAGCGTCATCCCTGAAAGCTGCGCCGCGTTCAGATGCACGACACCTTCTTCGTGTCCTTCGTGCCCCCCGTGACCGCCATGCTCGTCATCGTCGTCGCCATGCCCATCCCCATGATCGTCATGGTCGCCGTGGTCGTCATCGTCTTTATGTTGCGCAAGCACATGCCCAACCTGGGAGAAACGCGACCAGGTGTTTCCGATCCCAAGAACGGCGAAAAATGCGATCGATGTCGCCACGATCGTTTTCATGTTCATAAGAGAATCCTTCGTTGTCGGCTACACATCGTTACAGGAGCAACGCTGCGGCCACATTGCGTAGCAAGTCAGCTACAAACATTTCCAGCACCGCTGAGTCGGCATGCGTACAACCGCCAACAAAGGTCATGCTGATAACCGCCAAAAACACGGCGAAAAGGCCGCTTCGCGCTCGCTTGCTACTCATGATCCGTTTTCCTCACCAACAGACTCGTTGCGTTCCGTACCGTTATTCACTTCAGCCAGGAACCGATCGAACGGCAACCCGATCGTTCGCTCAAGCTCAGGTATCATTGTGGCCGACGACTGCAACGCCCCCACATAGCCCCGGCGCGTTTCCAGGAAAAATCGCTGCGTCTCCAGCACAGACAAGAACGATGCCCTGCCCGCGCGATAAGCCTCGCGGGAAAGATCAAGATTCACCTGGGCCAACGGGATCGACTGATCGCGGTAGATGCGCATCAGTCGCCAGGCTGTCATTGCGCGATCGACGACGCTGCGCACTTCCTGAGTCACAGCCCGATCCAGTGCATCCAACGTCTTGTTCGTCTGCTGAAGCGTGTACGCAGCTATGGCGATCTGGGCCTGGTTCTGATCGAAAATGGGAAGCGTAATACCCAAGCTCGGGCCAATGATAAAACCCTGACCGTCAGCGCTGCGTCGCTCAGAACGTGGTTGAATGCCGGGCGCGGTCAAAGCGCCATTGGCAATCGACGCCCGCGCGGTGTCAGCCAATATGTCCCGCCCGCCCTGACTGGCACGCTCCGATCGTTCCAGCGAAAGGCCGATTTGTATCACAGGCCAAACAAGAGCGTACTGGTATTCCAGATTCGCCTCGGCAGAAGCTACGGATTGCTTGGCAGCCTGAATGTCCAGACGCCACTGCTTGGCGAGTTCCACGAGCGTTTCAGCCGCAGGCGCGTCCGGGAATTCACCCGGCAATGAATCATTCAAAACCAAAGCATCCGCATCGACCACAAGCCCGAGTATCGCAGCCAGGTCTCGACGGGAATCGGCAGCCGCCAGTCGCACCCGCTCGACCCTGATCTCGGAATCCAGCGCAATACTGCGCGACAGATTCACGTTCAGCTCATTGCCGGCACCCGCCTTCTGACGCGCCAACGCCATGTCGAGAAGACTCTTCGCAATCTCCAGATTCTCATGAGCGATCCGAAGACGCTCATCCGCACCGACCGCCGTGTAGTACGCAGTCTTCGCGTCCGCAGCGAGACCAGCCGCCGTGCGGGCAAGCCCGACAATCGCCGCATCAAGAGACCGTTCAGCCGCACGCTTTCGGATGGGAATCTGCCACAACTCAGCAATGTTCTGCGCGACGGTGGATTGAATGTTCGGCAGACCCCCGCCGTCAGGAAGCAATGCTGAAACACCCAGGAACGGATTGGTATACAACCCAGCCTGAATGGCGTCCGCACGGGCCATGCCGACATTCATAAATACAGCTTGAAGCGTCTGGTTATTCAGCAATGAAATCTGAGCGGCTTCGTCGGCGCTTATCCCGTCCTGCATCAACTCCGCAACAAGCCCGTCGACAAGCCCGTCGTCTTCAGGCTGATACACGCGCTCCTGCCCCGTAGCCTCGGCAACGCGCTGCCCAACCCGTTCATAGTCGTGCTGCGGATTGACCGTCGCACAGCCGCCAACCAACACCATCGCCACGAGCGACCATGCGAACTTTCCGGTTTTCTCAAGCATGAAGAAGATCCTTCAATACGGTTTCGACGAACCTGACGCATCACAACGAACGTCGCCGGCCGAGAATGCTGAAACAAGCGCGCATACACGCCCCGCAGCATCAGACAGTGAAATAAAGACGAGAAATCAGATCAGGAGAGGGAGGCCGCCCGAAGGCAACGATAGATTCGCTCCACCAAGCCGGTCGTGCGCAGAGGCACATTCCGATTGCACCGAAAATTGCGTGACGGAGATGCGAACGATCGCCGCAGAAGCCACGGGCGAACAAACGGTGACGGCGTCGTTGCATTGACGCTCAGGCCGAACGACTTGAACGCTGCATGGATCATCGGAGCACTCGCTTTCATGCCCGCAGCCGGAATGATCGTCGCAATCGCATTCAAATTCGCAACACGGCTCTTCTGCACAGGAGCAAGCATGCGTAATCATCCCGCCCAGGCACAACGCCGGAACGGAAAGAAACGACCCCGCAATCACAAGTACAGTCAAAACCTTAGCCATCGTGCTAAAAGCCTATCCCACGCCCTGAAACCGGTCAACTCGCCACGGTAACCACCCTGTAACACCCCACCACCAGCGACGCGAAACCTCACCCGCACCTTCCACCAACCGCACACATCACCATGCCCAAAAGCCTGACAATTCCGTGTGATTGCACTGCTGACGTGTGGCGACGGCGCTCGGCCCTTCACCATCCTGCTATCGGCTCAAGAAGGTTTCAAAATTCGCCGATAACACTCATCGGCTGCTCAACCTCTTACGCAACGGCAGCCAATAGGAGAGCCACCATGCCTCGGTATCGTTACCCAACCATGCTCGCCGCAGTCGTCTTTTTAGTGACATCCATTTCCGCCTGCTCAACGGGCAGATCGGCTGCGAATCGGTTGGCCACAGCACCGTCACCAGCCCGATCAAGCGCGGTCATCTTTCCGCCCACAGGCCCCTTGGCCTACTCAAGACCGCAGAGCGACACAAGCGACGGCCCCGCGGGCGCAACGATCCCCTGGGAAATCACGAGAACACACAACGCAGGGCAAACAAGAGTTTCCGCCGTCAGGCGAAACGGCGACGTGACCGAATACTATACATCATCGAGCGGCGCCAATGGCAGCACAGGAATACGCCGGGCATCCAGCCGAACGACAAATTTCACGCACAACAACTGAGTGTCGCCACGACTCAATTGAAGGATTGGGTGCCCCACGGCTTTAGCCGTGGGGAAGTCGAATCCAATTGACTCTTCTACTTCTCCACCCCTGAAGAGGTGAGGCACTCAACCAAGGCCAACGCACTCAGCACACGCGACGACCTCGACGACTCAACGCGTCTCTCCCCCACGTTCACCGACCAGCTTCTTCAGCCGGACAAGAAACTTATCCGGCGGCTCAAAGTTGTGCAGCCGTTCCACAACCATCCCCTCGCGATCAATCAGAAACACATCCGGCACGGATTCCACACAAAATGACGTCCCCAACGCCGGATACTTGTCAAGATCGACAAACACCAATTCCACTTCTTCGAGAAGCTTGACCACTTTCGCGTCGTGGAACGTAACCGACTTCAGTCGCAGACACGGAACACACCAATCCGCCCAGAAATCGACAACAATCGGTTGATTCGCCCGACGCGCTCTGTCGAAGGCATCGCGCAAAAACTTGGGCGCGTCTTTCGGCAACGGCGCCTTGACGGGCTTCGCCAACTCCGCCTTGACCACTGCCTTCGGTGTCTCAGCCTCTTCCACCTTATACCCAAGGCTGGTTATGACTTTGGCCAGCTTATCCGGCGTCGTCAGCTTCGGATCGTATCCGATCGTCACGCGATCCTTTCCATAATCCCAGGTGATCGTCTTCGTTGCCTTGGTCCCTTCCAGGGACTTCGTGACCTTGTTCGGTCACCCCAGTCACGTCGCGCCCGACTGAGTCTTCATCAAACCCATTACGTGAAAAGCTATTTTCTTCTGTACCAATGGAACCCCATCTGATGGGTTTGCACTAGGAGGCTCGCCCAAGGTACTCGTGGAAAGCAGCACCATCGCAAGGGCGAATGCCGGCAGGCTGGAGTTAATACGAATCATTCGTTTCTCGCTCCTCGTTTCGTGTACGTGCATTTCGTGTTCCCGATGCGACTGTCGCGTTTCGGCCTCTCGCCTCGCTCCGCAACTTGGCACACGACTCACGTCCTTGTGCTACATCGGTCGTACACAACATCCTTCGTGACTGAATACGCCTTCGTTGGGGATGGTGCCTTCCAGTCGTTGGATATAGAAAACTGGATTCTTCTTGAATACTTCCGCACAGTAGGGACAGCGGCAGAAGTGCGTGTCCTGCCCTGCGATCTTCAGTGTCACTGTCCATTTCATAGGCTTCTCGGCCAAGCATGTCGGGCAGACGATCAGGTCGCGCGTTTCGTCGAGATATCTTTCGGGGTCATCGGCGAATAAGTCAGCGCAGCCATGACAGCAGAAGAAATGCTCTTCACCATCGTGACGGCGTCTGGGTGCGTCTGCGCTGCAGATACCCAGCCTCACCAACGAACAGCCACATGTGCGGCAGATCAATGTTTTCATTCTGCGCCTCCCGATCCTGCCTCGGAAAAACCCTCTCCGGCGTCGATCGCACTCGTCGTGCTTAAAGCGCCACCCGCAACGGGCCAAGTTTGTATGGCGCTCGCGCGCTCCCCGTCGTGACATGCGGGACAAAGACAACGGTTCTGTACGGCCATGTAAAGCACGAAGCTCACCACGCCCGTCAATGCCAAGAGCTTCAACGCTTGCCTCGTACACATCGCTTTCGCTCCGACTCACACTTCTATAGTCCTATGGCATTCCATCCGCAGGCGTCGCGCTGTACCCGGCGGCTTTGACTACCTCGATCACGCGATCTGGAGGCACGGGCTTGCCCGGCTCGTAGTGGACAACCGCTGATTTCGTGGCGAAGTCAACCTCGGCGGCTTTCAATTCGGGCAACTCCGTCAATGCACGTTGAAGGATTCCCGAACAGCCCTCGCATGTCATGCCCTCGATGCGGTATTTTGCGCTAGCAAGGCTGGCGACATCGACAGTGGCTGATGCGTTACTTGGTGACCCGACCACAAGCCCGACATAATTGGGGAACATTACGAACGCGCCGACCAGAGCGGTCGCAGTCCACAGGATCACTTTGTTGAATCTCACGAGGTTGCGGTTCGGCGTTGCACACGCGGAATCTGGCTCACACCGCTCCATGCGGAAGTAGACCATGTAGAACCCAAATCCCAGCAGCCCGACCGCACCGACGATGAAGTACGAGCGATACGCCTCGAAGAAGCCAGCCACTCCAGCAGCTGATGCGCCGAACGCAATCAACACCAAGGGAAGCCAGCAGCACGCGGATGAAAGGATGGCCGCTACGACGGAGCCGCCAGCCGCCAGCGTTCCGGCGCGATCACGCCCGGAGCCGACCCCGACATCGCCCGACGCATCGCATTGCGTGGCGCAGCAGTCCGCTGTCACTTCTTCTTCCCTGTGTGCGTGACCGTTGACCGCACAGCAGTCACCGTGATCGACAGCACCAGCCGCTATGGCCTGCTCCTCGTTGCCGAGCGAGCGGAGGGCATCGGCGACCGCGACCTGAACGGTTTTCAGGCAACAACCGCCCAGCGGGTTCGTATACTCGCAGCGACAGCCGGGGCCTTTCATGTCAACCTTGATGCGCTCCACGACGGTGGACTCACCGGTGCGCTGAATCTCGTCCTGAATCTCCTCGACCGTGTGATCGAAGCAATAGCACACAGAGCGCGGGGCGTCGGTTTCTTTCAGGCCGAAGCGGACAGTCAAGTCGAGCTTGCTAAATGTCTGGCCGTTGCTCGCGCTGAAATACACCATATCGCAGCGCGGCGTCGCACAGACATAGTTTTGATCCTCGCCGATGTCGCTACGCCGTTCGGGGCGCAGCAGACTCTCAAGGGTCACGTGCTTGACCTTCCGGCTCATCTCGCCGCACGAGGGACACGCCAGCTTCGCAGGAGTTTGATCGCTGTGTTGTGCAGATGTTGTCGTCGTTGTATTCATTTCGAGTTCTTGCTTGCTTTGCGATGTTTCAGGCCCATCAGAACGCCGCATCCCCGGCGCGAT
The DNA here is from genome assembly GCA_029260215.1 of Phycisphaerae bacterium. Taxonomy (GTDB): domain Bacteria; phylum Planctomycetota; class Phycisphaerae; order UBA1845; family UBA1845; genus OFTM258. Next base: position 10,398 of record JAJDDQ010000027.1, on the reverse strand, counting down.
TTGCGACATTGTTCAAGTGCGCCGGACAGGGCGTTACGAACGCGATTGAGGTCGGCCAGTTTCGTTTCCACCTCGGCAAGGCGGCGACTAAGCAGCTTCTGAACATCCTTGCATGAGGAGTTCTCGTCGAGTCGCAGCAACTCACGGATATCCTCCAGCGTGAATCCCACCGCCTGAGCCGACCGGATAAACGCCAGCCGCTCGACGGCGGCCTCGTCGTACAGCCGATATCCCGATCTGCTTCGATCGGGCGGAGTAAGAAGCCCCTCTCGTTCGTAGTACCGCAGCGTCGAAATCGGCAGATCGAGCGTCTTGGCGACCCGTCCAATCGTCATTTGCGTCGCGTTGTTGAGTTTCATGATGACCAACCTTCTTGAATCTACACCCTGAACCATAGTGCAGGGTCAAGGAGAATGCCCACGTTCTTTCTTGCCGCGTTCTCAGACAGCCTGAATCCCCTTTTGTTACGTTAGGAACCTGCCGAGTATTCAATTTGACCTGCACGGATTGGCACCTTGACCTCCCTGGACTGGGGGTGCGAAGGGGTCAAAACCCCATTCCGTGAGCCGTTCTAGTGTTACTCGGACAGGCCACTGGGAGGGTGACCGAGAGCGCATCTCGGATCGGCAATGGGTGCGCGGGAGCGACCACCGGACGAGAGCGCTGCACGATCGTTACCACTGAAACCGAAAGCCAACAATAAACCGGTACTCCGTCTCCGGCTCTTCAACATTCTGAACGTCCGGCAGTTGAAAAGACGTCTCCAGAATCCACCGCTTCGTGATATACTGAAGCCCGGGCGAAAGAAAGACCTCATGCGATCCGTCGGCCACGTACCGACCGTTAAGCTCCGCCACCGCATCCAGCTCCCAGGCGTTGCCCACCTCGAACCGTGCCGGCGTGAGTCTGTAGGAATAGGCCACGTCGTAACGAAGCGTATCGTGGCGGAATTCCCCACGCCCGGTATTAAGCTGGTATATGAGGTCGGCATCGAGCCAGCCGCGGTCTCACTGCCACGTGAAGACAGTCCCAATGATCGGGTCGTAACTGTCGCTCGTGAAATCCGAGTCGCCGCTGCGAATGTTCAGCCCACCGAGCGCAGCCCATCGCAACGTCTCCCCCGGACGACGGTCGTCCTGCCAGAAGCGATACTTGGCTAAAAACGTCAGGTCCGCCACACCACTGTCGCGCTGCTCGAATCGGCCAAGTTGAGGCCTGACGATATCCACCTCCCGGTGAACGAACGGCGACGTCAGAAACAGAGCGAACTTCTCTGTAACACCATAAACGTATGTGCGTCTCACGATCGATGTATTAACATGCTGCACATCACCACTGCCGTCCGACTCGCCATAACCGTACTGCAACCGAAAAATACTGCCGCCCTTCGGCGGTGTCAGCGCCACATCCGTATTGATCGGCCCAGCCAATGTTACAACGGGCGAAAACCCGACGATCGCGAAGAAAATCCCGTAGGACGTGTACCAGGAGAGATTCCTAAATTTCTCGCCCACGGGTCAGCCACCCCCCGAGCCGAGCACGCCCGAAACAAAGGTATTTACCAGAGTAAAAATCGTCGCATTCGCGACCGACGAACTAACGAAAAACCCCGGGTTTGGTCCGAGGCAGCCGCCCAGCCCAAGCAAGAACGATCCGGACACCGCCACATGAAACCACTTTGTCGAACGCAAGAGCACCACGCCATACCCCCTCAATAAACCCCTGCTGTTACTCAGGCCCTTCATAAACCGCATCTCCTGTTTCAACTCGGACCGGCGTAAAACCACTATCCTTGATGGCTCGCCAAAGGATGTTGGGAGACACCGTCTTACCGCGATCGAATATTACGCTACCTCGACCTGAGTTCAGATCAAATTCTATCTTCTTCACACCATCAACGCGCTCGACCGAACGCTGCACATTATGCACTCAGAACGGACACGACAACCCGCTGACGTAAACAACAGCATCCGCATCGCCCTGCATCGACACAAGCGGTGCGGGTGACGGCTTCCCCGTTGTTGAACAACCAGCCGAAATACCAACGGCCGCGACAGCCGCCACAAATGACAATTGCCATGTCTTCATGAACTCGAACTCCTCTTGTCTTCAACACTCTACGGAACACGATTCCGCCACGACCGCCTCAATATCAGATTCCAAACGGTGCCCACTATCAGGCATACTACGCCCACGTAAACCACCGGTGCAACGCTCCAGATGAGTCGGCCGGTCACGATCGCCGCAGACCCTGCGACAACAAGTGTACACGGCCCCGCCCTTTTGTGTTGTCTCGCCGCCCAAACCACGCTGGTAATCGAGATGAGCAGAAATGCGACAATCAACGGACGTTGCGTCCGGTCGGTAACAAGAAAACCCAAACCAAGCGACGAGAGAATCCCCGCATAGGCCGCGACACAGACCGGACATGAAAAGCTCGACAGGAGCGGCAGCACCGCCGCCGGAACAGCGATGACTGCCTGCAACCAGGCTGGACGTCCCAGTCGCGGCGCGCTTTCCGCAACAGGATCGCCCTTCGGCAAACCAGCCGTCACTTGCCTGTTCGACAACACGACCGCTCGACCTTCGTATCAGCATTCATCAGAGCCGCGTCGCCAACCGGGCACCGGTCCTTGCAAACAAGCTCCCCCGTTTTCGGGCACACAATTTGCCCGGGACAATCCGGGCGGTTCTGGTCAATCATCGAACACTGATCCCGGCAAATAAGTTCACCCGTCTCCGGGCACACGATCTTGCCCGGGCAATCAGCCCGCCCCGTGTTGGCTGTCGCCAACTTCACTGCTCCAAACGTGACCACACCAAGCATCGCCAACGCCAAAACAGAAAACGCCCATCGTCTCGACACCATCATCAACTCCTTTTACTTTTCGCGGGGCCGATTTCCTTCAAAACCTCGCACTCGCCATTCGAGCGCCGGCAACGGTCCAAAGCCAGCCCCAGGGACTCCTGAACACGTTTCAAATCCTTCATCTTCTCCTCCACCTCCGCAAGACGCAGTTCCAACAAGCGCCGAACCTCCGCCTGGCAACACTGGCCGCTTTCCTCGTCAAGCCGGCCGAGCGTGCGGATATCGTCGAGCGTGAAACCGATGGCCTGAGCAGACCGAATGAACCGCAAACGCTCAAGGGCATCGGCATCGTAAAGGCGATACCCCGCTCCATTCCGAACCGTAGGCCCCATGATCCCTTCCCGCTCGTAGTAGCGGAGCGTGTGCGTTGAAACACCAGCCGCACGAGCCACCTTGCCGATCGTCATCAATTGTTTTTCTGACATCACCATGAACTCCACCTCATCATGATTCTACACCATAAAGCTAGCGCTAAGGTCAAGGCGAAAAAAAGATTTTTCTTTGATATTTCCCGCTGGATGAAATTCAGCGCAGGTTGCTCGATTCGCCGGCGTCGCCCGACGTATCCCGTGAAACGCCTGAAAACGTCACCGCCGCCGTGAAAGATTCACGGGGAAAGAGGTCTGGTTGTCGCTGATCCGCAGCGGCTGAACGTGAAGCTCATAGGTGAACAGGAACTGGAACGGACGCGGAATGAGGTTGTTGACATATTGATCGACGAACTGACCCACCTTCGCAATCGTCGATCGTGGCACGTAAACGATGTCCATAGGGTGCAAAATCACATCGCGGTCCACGCCGGCCAAAATCCGGCTGACGTCCGCGCGAAGGATGTGGACGCCCTCGCCGGGCACGGCCCGCATCACCAGAACACCGCCCGGCTTGGCTTCGGGGGTGAAACCGCCCGCGTCGAAAACAGCCTGCAACAACGTCTCGTTGGGATACAGCGCGAGCGAACCCTGATTTTTCAACTCGCCGCCGAGATAAACCCGCCGGCCCGTCTCCTTTTCGACCAAAACGACTACATCTGGGCGCTTCAGGATACTCGCATACCGTGCGTTCAAATCCGCGGTCAGCTCTGAAGGTGCCAAGCGAGCCGCCTCCACTTCACCGATGTACGGCAGCGCGATGCGCCCGTCGGCTCGAATTGTCGTCTCGACTTCGAGAGAGGAATCGCTCGGATACAGAATCCGCAACGCGTCGCCCGGCTGGAGCACGTACTTGGCCGGCTTCAGCGGGTCGAAGGCCGTCCCCTCAAGCGAACCCCCTCGCGGCGAGGCGCAGCCAGCCACGGACAGCCACACCGCAGCGAATACGCACAATAAACTGTAAGTCTTTTTGATAAAAATGTTTACGATCCGAATTCCGACCACGCGGAGGCCTAGATGGGCGGTAAGAACGTATTCAGCAGATCGCTCAGCACAACGCTCAGCACCTCGGAAATCGTGCTTCCGACAAGGTTGGGAACGAAGTTGTCAGGGACGCATCCACCCGCGACCACGAACATGCCCAACGTCGTAAACCTAATGTATTTCTTCATTTATGAGCCTCTTGGTCCTGGCACGCGCGATCTTCCAACGGATTCCGACTACAACAGCCATGCGATTTTCGGACCCAGTTCAATGTAGAGATCGACGCTTGTCAATGACTCCCTCCTGTCGAAAACCAAAGGAAAAGGGGCCATCGGTTTTTCAGTACGGCCGGAGCTTCGAGTCCCGCTTTAAGAAAGCGCGATTTCAGCGAAATATGACGCAACTCCGCCCGAATCCCGCTCAAATGAGCGGTTCAAACCGTATTGATCCTTGACACTCCGCGCTTGTGGCCGATAAACTGGGTTGTCTAGGGAGATGGTAAACATGCCGTCGTAGTGCTTTGATCGAACCGGATTGGCTTCGGGCAACGGATTGGGAGTCCGCGTGCTTGTGGGGCTTTTGTCGCAGGGTTCGGGAGTTGGCAACGCAGGGGGCAGTGGTGTTGGGAGACTCCGCTGCCTGCCGAGGCGACCGGCAGTACATTGAGAGGGAGATTGAGGGAGATGAGAAGACACGTCCAGGCGGCGCTTTGCGCTTTACTTGTAATCGCGCCTATTGTTTCAGCAGAATCGTTGGCATTGATCGACTTTGTGTACGCCGATGTCAATGGGGATCCCGTAACCGGCGACCACTTTGACGACGGCGTTTTGGGGGCGGAATGGTTCGTCGCATCCGGCACGCCAGGCCCCGAATCGGGATCAGAATTGGGGATGAACGGGGGCGATCTCATCGTCAACACAATGTCATTGGGCGCGAGCCTGGAAGACGATGTGACGGTCGCGGCGCTGATCACCGAAGATCTTGCGGCTGACGAATTCATCTTTCTGGTTCTCTATTCAGAAGATCGCGAAGACTGGTTTTCGGTCGGCCTGACGAGCGAGGCGATCTTTACGACCGACGAGAACCTGGCCCCGTTGTCGATCGACGGCTACATCGGACCAGTCGTCGGATTCAAACTCACGCTCGATGGCGCGACTTCGGTATTGACCGTGACCGCCAATGACACCGTTATCTACAGCGACGTTCCGGATATCGCCGGCATCAACGAGATCGGCATCCTCGTCGTTCCGGAACCGTCTGCGATTGCGCTGCTCGGATTCGGCGCGGCTTTTCTCGGATTGACGCGACGCAACCGATATTGATTGAAGGCCCCCTGACCATCACGCGATTTTTTCATCCTCCTGCTTCTCGCAACCACAAACGAGGGGTGATGCGCCGCGCCCTTCCGAGTATCGTGATCGGATTGTTCATAGGTGCCGCGTCCGCGCGCGGCGAAGATGCCCCCCGAAAAAAAGTCCTCCGCTGCACGGTGCCGACACCGATCAACTGGGAAAGCCAGAACGTCCTCGGGGCGTACAAGACCGCAGCCAAGGTCGGCGACTGGGTGTGCCTACCAGACCCGGTCGAATGGTGGCATGGCACGAGCGAATCGTTTCAGGAATCGGACGTTTTCAAAGCGCTGCCGTGGCGTAAGGCGGTACTTGGCGAGCACAGCTTGAAGGTGTTCGTGCAGTTCGACCCCTACCCCCCGCCGCGCAAGGGTCGTCTCCAACCGAAACTCCCCAGTCGACTCTCCACCAACTCCTTCGCCAACCCCGCGGTGCGCGAAGCCTTCGTCGCCGAGACGTTAGCCCGCGTGCAGTGGTACGACGCGCGCTTCGTCTGCCTGGCGATGGAAATCAACGCCTATTACGAGGAGCAGCCGGACGACTTCGACAACTTCGTCGCACTTTTCGTGGAAGCGCGCCGCGCGATCAAGAAAGACAGACCTGATGCGATTGTTTTCGTCTCGTTCCAATACGAACAACTGCTGGGCAAAGCGGCAGCACTGACGGGCAAGCCACACGCACCGCACTGGGAGCTCCTTCAAAAGTTTGAATCCTTGCAGGACGCCGTCGGCATATCGAGCTATCCGCAGCTCGGCGGATTCCGCAAACCGTCGGACATCCCGCCGGACTACTACGACCAACTCCGCAAACACACCAAGCTGCCGATCGTATTCACCGAGATTGGCTGGACGACAGCTTCGTCGCACGGCGGATCGGCAGAGTCTCAGGCGGAGTTTCTTCGACGTTTCGAGAATATGACCGCGAAACTGGACCTCCTTCTGGTCAATCATTTTTTTCTCTACGACAACGAAGCCTTCGGCGAGTTCTTCTCGCGCATGGGCTTGCTCGACGGAAACGGAACGCCTCGGCCGGCCTACGCCGTTTGGCGATCGATGTGGCGGTAGCTTCGTCCTGAAAATTGACACTCGTCAGCCGATGGGTGGCACGGTCTGCCGGCACAGCCGGTAGGCCGTGGTTGCAATCTGTTCCCACGGCCTGGCGGCGCCAGACCGTGCCACCCGACTCATCAATCGAGCCGTGACGGGGTACAGGGTGTATGGGGACCAGCTTCCCGGCGACGAAGTACGGAAACCGCCACGATCAATGGGGCGACAAGCGTTTTATCGGGCGGGCCGGTATGATTCGATCGGCGTTGCGGTGCAACGTATAATGCTGTGTCGGGGTTTGGAATGGGCTGGGGGACAGGTTCCCAGGCGATCGAAAAACCCCCCTCAATCCCCCCTTTGTAAGGGGGGAAGAAAGCCGGAAACCTTCGTGAAAGTGGCGACAAAAAACTCGCGTTGCATCCTGGGGTTGTGGCTCATGTTGAGCGTTGGTTGTGGTACGGCTGTCACGCCGCCGGCTGACGACGATCTGCCCGTGTTCTCCAGCCGATCTCTGTCAGAGGTTTTGTACGACACGTCTGTCGATCTGACGGAACGCCGCTTCCTGACCGGCATTGTTCCGGTGGCATTGAAGTCGGCGAACTTCGACGAAGGGCAACGATTCCGCCGGCGTGTTGCAGAGGCTGCGACGGTGTCGGACTGCTTTGTTTCGCGACCGCGCATGGACTGGGTGGAGTTCGGCGAGAACGGCGAGGGCAAGCTCAACGAAGACCTCACCGCGGCTGTTCGCCTGGCGCGCGACAGCGGCAACACCTGCGTTGTGATCGAAATCGACCCAATTGCCGACCGGCGCACCGTCGGCATCCTTCCGCCCGAATTGATCGGCCTGGATTTTTCAGATGAACGAGTGCGCGAACCGGTCACGCGGATGGCCGTCACCATCGCCGACCAACTCCGCCCGACGTACCTGTCCATCGGCGTTGAGATGAACGGCTACTTCGAGGCCAACCCCGAGGATTTCCTGAACTACGTGGACCTGCACAAGAAAACGTACGACGTCGTCAAAGCCGTCTCGCCGGAAGTGCAGTTCATCGCTGCATTCAACCTCGAAGCGATGCAGGGTTTCTTCGGTGACCTCGACGAGTTCAGCGATCATCCGCCGCAATGGTTCATCATCGACATGTTCGAGCCGAAACTCGACGCGGTGGCGTTCTCGACGCTTCCGTTCGGATTCTTCATTCGCTCCGTGGTCATGCCCGATGATTATCTTGCACGCATCGAAACGCACACATCGCGCGACATTCTGTTCACCGAAATGGGTTGGCCTGGGAACCCGGATTCATTCCAGACGCCGCAGTCGCAGGCGGAGTATCTGGCGCGCATGATGCGCCTGATCGGTGAGATGCCGCAAGTGCGCCTTGTGATCTGGGCGAGTATGTACGACGCCGACCCCGACTTCGCATTCTCCCAGACGCCGGAATTCAAATTCCTGGGCCTGTATGACTACGAAGACAACCCCAAGCCGTCGCTGGAAGTGTGGACGAAGATTCACGATCTGCCGTACGTGCGCTGACTTGCATAACCGCATTGCTACTTTGTCACGACTCAATTGACGGGATGGGTGCCCCTCGGCTTTAGCCGTGGGGAAGTCGAATCCAAAAACAGTTCGATTTCCCCACCTCTGAAGAGGCGGGGCACCCGCACCCGCGCTGAGGCGCGAAACCGCGCTACACCAGTTCGGCTGCGGGTTCTGCCGGGTGTTCCACGTCATCGACAACCTGAGCGGAATCGGTTTTTTCATGCTTGAAGATATCGATCTGCATCCACTTGCCGCCCTGCCATCGCCACCATAACCAGATTCCCGAGCCAATAATCAGCAAGGACGCAGCCAACCACGGCCCCAGACTGCCGAACTGCGGTGCGAACTCTGCCATCGCAAACCCGCCGGCCACCACGATGACCCAGTGGCCGACAACGAACATGACGGATGGCGCGAAAGTATCCCCGGCGGCACGCAGGGCGAAGTTGTACGTCGCGCCGACCGCGTCGAACAACTGAAACGCGACGGCGCAAAGCATGATCGTAGCGCCAATATCCACGACGGCGGGGTCGTCGCAAAAATAGCCGATCAGTTCACGCCTGAAAACAAGGTAGATCGCCGACATGGTGCCCATGTACGCCATCATGATCAGCACACCCAAGCGGGCCGTACGCTGTGCGTACGCATAATCGCGCACGCCGATGGCCTTTCCGACGATGGACGATATCGCAGTGCCCAAGCCCATACACGGCAGGAATGTGATGCGCATGTACTGCCACACGGAATTCGTGGCCAACTGGTGCGTCTTGCCGAAGTACCCGCCAATCAGCACAACGGTGAAGATCGCCCAGACCGTCACGTCGCTGCACCATTGCAACCCGCTGGGCCAACCGACGCGCAGGAGCGTCTTCATTTTCTTCCAGTCGAACGCCCAAGTTTCACGCGAGGCGAAATGCTCCGCGTAATAGCGACCGCAAAACGCGATCGTCATACGCAATGCGCGGTAGTTCGTGCCGACCACCGTGCCCCAGGCTGCACCTTCGATACCCATAGCGGGGAAGCCAAGATGGCCAAAAATGAGCACGAAGCTGACCGAAGCATTCACAGCCACGCCTTCAAGCGCAGCCAGCATCGTAATTTTCGGCCGGTGAACCCCCGTAAAGAAGCAACTCAGCCCGTTCGCTGCGATCGACGGGCCTATGGTCCAAACTGCGATGGCTGTGTAGCGACATTCCAGCTCCTGAATGGAGGTCGCATGACCAGCCAACGCGAAAATATGCGGCAGCACAGGCCAAAGCATGGCCCCGACGATCCAGAAACCGGCGGACATGTAGAGACTCTGCCACGCGTAGGCGCTCGCGCTGCGGTTGTCGCCCCGACCGTGGCATTGCGACGCGAGCGTATTGACCAAAGTGCCGATGCCCATGCCGATCACGATGTAGGTGAACATGATGATCTGCGCGGGCAAAATGGCGGCGAGGGCGTCGGTGTTTCCGGTTTCCGCAATCATCATGAAGTCGGTGACATCCATGACCATCCGGCAGGACGTCGCGACGACCATCGGAACGGACAGGCGTAGCATCGTCCAAAACTCAGCCCGCCCGCGATCGGGGTGGCTGCCGGATTTGAGGAGATTGTCGTTCATTGCCGGAAACGCCTATGAGAAAACCCCAGGGACCATACGGTGCCCGGGGTTCGTGAATCAGTTCGATCGATCAATCGTTCAGACCACAGGCGTCGTCCTCCATCCGTCTGGACCCCACGTGCGTGTGTCCGCCGGATTACGTTTTGCCCGACATTTGACCATTGAAACCATCCTCCGCCCAAACGACCTGCGCAGGCTATATTCGCGATCACCAATCGCCTCGTCAACCCCGTTAGGCGTAAAAAAGGGAAAGCCCATCGGCGCGAGGCCAATGGGCTTATCCCATATATCAAGTACAAAGTTGTCGTCGGGTTGCGGGTCTCCCCGCGAGCCATCCGCCGAAGCGGACTGAAAATGCGCTGACTTCTACACAACTCACCCCGAAAGGCAAGTCGGTCTAGATAATCCTCTAGAAAGGAGGTGATCCAGCCGCAGGTTCCCCTACGGCTACCTTGTTACGACTTAGTCCCAGTCACCAAGCTCACCGTCGGCCGACGCTTCCCTTGCGGGTTAGCTAATCGGACTTCGGGTGCTCCCAGCTTCCATGACTTGACGGGCGGTGTGTACAAGGCTCAGGAACACATTCACCGCGTCATGGCTGATACGCGATTACTAGCGATTCCAACTTCATGGAGTCGA
>JAJDDQ010000026.1 GCA_029260215.1 Phycisphaerae bacterium | reverse complement strand
GCTGGACGCAACCAAGTCGGGAGCGTCCAGAATCAGGTTCTTCTTGCGAACCGAAGCGTCACTCCGATCCAGACCCCCCTGTATCCCCCCTTTGCAAGGGGGGAAAAGATCGTATTCTGTCGCAAGGCGAGGGCAGAACGTGGCTTCGCATTGCACATGGCTGAAGAGTTACCAGTCCCCTATTTCACTCGGTTTCCACGGTTGGACTGGGCGCAAGTGCCACCATCATTTACAACCGTTCATCATCTATTGGCCTGTAAGATCGTTGATAATCTGCTCGGCCACATCAAGCGCGCCTTGCGCAAGCGCCGGATTGTGAACTCCCAAGCTTCCGTCCGCGCGTACGAACTCGAAGTTGAATTTCGCGGTCGCGAGCCTCGCTTGGTCCGCCGTGCTCAAGCTTTCAGGATCGATAAACGTCGCGCTTTCCGCGTCGAAAGTGGGCGCCAACGCATCCAGCCGTGCGGACAGGTCCGCCTGCAACGAGCTCCTCAGCGCGTCCGCTACGGAATCTGTGTGGCAGTCCCGACACCCAGTGTATTGGTCGGTTTGGTGCTCTGGGGAAATCGTGGTGATATCAGAATCGAACGGGTTGAAAGTGTGTCCCGTAACGTTGGGGTTACCTTCATTCGGGTCTTCAACTTCGTGCCTGACGACGTGACACTGCGCGCAAGCTTCGCCGCCAGCTGCCGCCAACGCACTGTGAGCATGAGTCTGCACCAGTCCACTGCCATCAGCTTGGAATGCGCCAATTCCGGTCAGCATTTCAATCTGCGGATGATGAGGTGAATCACCCAGCATCGCCTCTTCCTGCGTGTGACACTCGCCGCATAAGTTGGCAATCGGCTGGCGCAGCTGATGGTCTTGAGCAACTCCGCCGTGCGGCGCGTGACACGTTGCACACTCAATCGAAAGCTGGGCTGTTGCGAGGGTTGGAACCTCCACATCCTCACCCACCTCCTGGTCTTCGACGGCATGGCGATAGTCTTGTGAGTGGCACATCATGCAAGTGTCCTGTGCGAACGGGTTGGAACGTAGTCCTTCCAAAGCCATCGCATGCTTTGAGAGCTGCCACTCTTCAAACGTGGGGTGATGCGCGTCGGTGTGGCATGAGCCGCACAGTGTGGCGGACATATCGACGGATGGACGGAGGGCCAAGTCACCGGGGTTCGTGGCGTGCTCTGCCGAAGCGCCGTGGCAATTTTCGCATTGAACTCCGGCAAGTGCTGGAGTTTCGGCGCGACTTATGAACCCATCGTCGTTGAACCCAACCGTATGGCAGCCAAGGCACGCAGCGTTCTCACCTTGGCCGATCGCTTCGAGCGTGTCCAGTGCGGTGGCATGACCTGTCGCCAACCAATCGGTGTGCATACCGGAATGACAAGGCATGCAAGTATCCGCTCCGACGAACTTACTCGCGGTCGGTTCGCCGCCCCCCGTCGTCGGTGGCACCGACGGACACCCAGCGATGAAACCCAAGCTACCGCATGCAAATCCGAGCGCCGTCGCGAGGGCAAAACCGGAACGAGCTACTGAGTTTCTTGCATTCATCATGCGCTCCTTAAGTTATCGACACCTGAGACACCTAGCAGCCTGTTGAAAAAGTGTGGCATCGGCACCTTTCCGATTATCCCGTTAGCGATGCCTCCCCTTGACGGGGGTTGCCGTCCATTTTCACCGCCTGAAATCCGGTGCCGCACGTAGGGAACCATGTTTTTCGACAGGCGGCTAGCGCGGATCACCGAAAATATAACCGTTCGCTTAGAAGTCTAATCCACGAAATTCGTAAGTCAAACCAGTCGTCTCGTCGAGCAAAATCGGAGGTGAGACGGGGACGCGGCTAGTTTTTTTCGAGTCGGTCGCGGAGCCGATCGAGGATGCGTGCCCAGCGGCTTCGGAGGGTGGATTCAGCCAGATTGAGCCGTTGGGCGGCTTCCGACCATCGCTTCTGTGTTATTAACTCTATTTCTTTCAATAGGTTACGGTCATTTAGGTCGAGACTGGCGATGCAGGCTCGCAGGTGTTCTGCCTGTTCGAAGCGGATCAGGGCGTCGATCGGATCGGATTCCGTGGAATCAGCGGGGATATCGTCGCCCAGAGTTGAGGCTGTGGGGCTGCGATCGGCTTTGCGGAGGAAATCGGTGCATTTGTTTCGGGCGATGCGCACGAGATAGGCGGGCAGTGCGCCGTCGGGGCCTTTGTTTCGCTTGCGGATGGAATCGACGAAACCGGCCCAGACATCGGAAGCGCGGGCGTCGAGGAAGGTGGGATCGCGGCGGCATTCGGTTCGGCAGGTGTTGAAAACGGTGTAGCGGACCAGTTTGTCGTAGCGGTCGATGATTCCGGTTAGCGCGGACGCGTCGCCGAGGAGGAGGCCTCTGATGAGGCGACCGTCCTGCGTAGCAGTTGCGGCGCTGTCGTCCGGTGGGACGATTCTGAGATCGGGCGCTTCGTCCGACGTCATGAGGGTTATTGTCTCCGTGGTGACGTTCAGGTCAAAAAATGGATTCGGGGCGCGTTTGAGGCGCAGAGTGGGTCGGTGGACGACTTCCGGAGTGCTTTGGAGAGAAACCTAGATTTGACGCCAAGTGAACACGCAGTGGCGGCGCAAATGTGCGGCGCACGGGATTGGTTTTTCTACAGATCACTCCTGGGGGATCTTGCGATTCGCTTGCGTTTCAGGCGAGGCCTCCACTGTTGTCCCTGGTTCGTTCCCGCGGTCGTATCCAGACTACCCACCAAATGAAGACCGCTGTGCCGAAGGGCGGCCAAAACGCGAGCAGAATACTCACGGCTGCTGTTGTGGTGCGGGCCGACTGGGCGTTTCTTGTTCTGAGAATCGCAACGGCCATCGCGAAAGCAGAGATGATCAGTTCGACCGCTTGCAGGAACCTGAGTATGGAAATTACGATTTTGTCGGCTTCGCTCTCTTGCATCATCACGATCAGCATCTGGTGCGAGGCAATGGTCATCGCGGCGACGGCAGATACGACGTAGAGGCCAACGGTGTATGCGAACGAGTATCGAGCGGGATTGGGCGGGGCATTCACCATGCTCGCGATGATAGATGGGCTTCGCCGGACGCTCAAGCGGTATGGCTACTGGATGGCTACCGGTCAGGGTGAAGAATGGATGCAAGTGGCCAACAGCGGGCGTTTTTGAGGGGTTGCCAAAAAAAACGACTCCCGACCCCTTTCTTTGTGTACCGGTTCTGAGAATTCGATATTCTTCGGGGCGTGATTCTTTTCCAACGCGCGGGGCGTGATTACAATCGCGGGCGAGGCAACCCTTCGGGGTTGGGTGGCGGAAATGTTCGTATGCCGTTAGGAATGGGACGATTGGCGACGTCAGTGGCGATCTCTCGAACCGTCGGAAGTTGAAACGATGCCGAAAATCACGGTCGACAACAAAGAAATAGAATGCCGCGACGGCATCCCCGTGATTCAGGCAGCGCTTGAGGCGGGCTGGGACGTGCCGCACTATTGCTACCATCCGGGTTTGAGCATTGTGGCTTCCTGCCGCCTGTGCCTGATGGAAATGCAGATGCCGCATCCCAAGACGGGCGAGATGGGCTGGGCGCCGAAGCTGTTCCCATCCTGCCAGACGCCGGTCAAGGACGGCATGATCGTTCGATTCGATTCGGAAAAGGTTCAGGCCAATCAGGCGAGCTGCATGGAGTACTTCCTGATCGATCATCCGCTTGATTGCCCGGTGTGCGATCAGGCGGGCGAGTGCCACCTTCAGGACTATTCCTACAAGTTCGGCCACGCCGAGTCGCGGATGGTCGAGTCGAAAATTGTTAATCCAAAAAAAGATATAGGTCCTCGGACGCTGCTGTATCAGGACCGTTGCGTGACGTGTTCGCGTTGCGTGCGTTTCGCGGATGAGGTCAGCGGGACGGGCGAACTTTGCCTGGTCAATCGCGGGTCTCGTACTGAAATCGATGTTTTTCCCGGTGTACCACTGGACAACGCGCTGCAGGGCAACGTTGTGGATATTTGCCCGGTCGGCTGCCTGCTGGACAAGGATTTTCTATTCAAGCAGCGGGTGTGGTTTCTCAAGCGTGCCGATTCGATCTGCGCTGGGTGCAGCACGGGTTGTGCGATTCGCGTGGACCAGAATGAGGAAGTCGTTCACCGTCTAAAGCCGCGTTACAACCCCGGCGTTAATGACTGGTGGATGTGCGACGAGGGTCGCTTCGGCTTCAAGTATGTTCATGACAAGAAACGCATCGTGAAACCGATGCTGCGTCGCGGGAAGGAACACGAAACGCCCGTGTGGGACGCGTTGTCCGATATTGTTGAATACCGTTTCGAGCAGCACGTCGCCAAGCATGGGGCTGCGTCTGTTGGTGTGGTCTTGTCGCCGATGATGTCGTGCGAGGAAGCATGGCTGCTGGCGAAGTTCATTCGGAAGATTGCGCCCGAATCGACGGTGGCGACGGGGTTCGTGCCGGTGGAGGGCGACGACCAGAGTTTTCCGGTCGGTTGCAAGCCGGACGAGGCTAAGTTCACGATTCGAAAAGAGAAATGCCCGAACCGCCTGGGTGTGGAGATGATTTCGCGGCAGGCGGGCGGTGAGATTTGTGATTTTGATACGTTTGTGAAGAAGGCGGGTGAGGGAGCTTTTTCGGCGATGTGGATCGTCGGTGGGTATCCGAATCCGTGGGTTCCGAAACCGTTGGCGACGGCGGCTGCCAAGGCTGAGTTGCTGGTGGTGCAGGATATATTTGAGAATGCGCTGACGGCTGAGGCGGAGCTTGTTCTGCCGGCTTGTGCCTGGGTGGAGCGTGACGGATGTTTTGTGAACCACGCGGGTGTGATTCAGCCCTTCGAGCGGGCGGTGGTTCCGCAGGAGGGCGGCCGACGTGATGGGCAGTATTTGTTCGAGATGGCCGGTTACACGGGTTTGTTCACAGCCGACCGTGTGCGTGAGATGATGGCGGAGGATTTGAGTCAGTTCGCGGAGATTGCGGAGTTGGTGCCTGTGCCGGTGCATCAGCATTGAATCGTGACTGACGCAGTGTGTTTTTTGAAGAATTTCAGCCATGCGCAACACTGGACGGCGGAAGTCAATACCGAGGCAGGGTTTCTTGGCGCGGATGTAATGCTTGCCATATTCCTCCCCTCCATGATAAGGAGGGGCTGGGGGAGGTTCTTTTTGCGGTGCGAGGCGTTGCTCTGGTCTGGACCCCCCTGTATCCCCCCTTTGCAAGGGGGGACGAAGACTGCCGTCTGTCGCGGGTGCCAGCGTAGTCGCAGGTGCCGGTGTAGAAGCTTGTCGTTAAGGGACAGAAGGCAGAAACAGATTGACGAGTTACTGTTCTTGAACGGATGGTCGATGTCGTGGGTGTGATGGATATCCTGAAAGATCAATTCTGGTTTAGTGCGGGATTGGCGGCTGCGCTCATCGGCGTGATTATGACGGTGGTGGCCTACTGCATTTATTTTGAGCGGAAGATTTCCGCGTGGATTCAGGATCGCGTGGGTCCGAATCGTGTTGGGCCTTTGGGGTTGTTGCAGCCGCTGGCGGATGGTGCGAAGTTTATTTTCAAAGAAGACAGTATTCCGGCCAACGTGGACAAGCCTCTTTTTCTGATTGCGCCGACTGTCGCGTTCATCCTGGGGATGATCGGGTTCGTCGTGCTGCCTTGGGGCGGCAGTGTTGATCTGGACGGTGACGGTGTTGTGGATGTGGTCGCACAGGTGGCTGACCCGGGTATTGGGTTGCTTTACCTGCTCGGTGTGGGCAGTCTGGGCGTGTACGGTGTTGTGCTGGGCGGATGGGCGAGCAACAACAAGTACGCCGTGTTTGCGGCTATGCGCTCGACGGCTCAGATGCTCAGCTATGAGATTCCGATGGGGTTGTGCATTTTCATCGTCGTCGTTTGCGTCGGCTCGCTACGTCTTGAGGACATTGTGCTTTCGCAGGTTGGCGAGGGTCATGTTTGGAATATCGTGCTTCACCCGGTTGCGTTTTTCATTCTGCTGGTGACGATTTTCGCGGAGACCAACCGCACGCCGTTCGACTTGGCTGAGGCTGAGCAGGAGCTTGTGGGTGGTTACCATACCGAATACGGCGCGTTGAAATTCGGCATGTTTTTTCTGGGCGAGTATGCGCACATGATTACGGGCAGCGCGTTCATTACGGTGCTGTTTCTGGGTGGCTGGCATCTGCCGTGGGTGCCGGGTCTTCAGCCGGAGGACGTGTCTGTCGGGGCTATGTTCATGAAGATGGGCGTGATGGGGTTGAAGATCGTCGCGTTCCTGTTTTTGTTCATGTGGGTGCGCTGGACGCTGCCTCGATTCCGATTTGATCAGTTGATGCGGCTTTCCTGGAAGGGATTGCTGCCGATGTGCATGATTCTGGCTGGCTACGCGGTTTATCTGGTGTACGTTGGTTTGGATCGTGACGTGTACTGGGCGTTGGGCGGGAACATTGTTCTGGTGCTCAGCGTGCTGGTGTTCAACGTTTTGCACAGGCCTTTGGTGAGCGGTCGGCAGGCGAATATGCCTGCGATCGGCGGTCGTCAGCCTGCGTGATGAGATGGGCGGGCGGGCGAAGGTTCCGTCTGGTGTTGTTATGATTCGTGACGAAGACATCATCGTTGTGGACGAGCCGGACCTTTCGGCGGCGGAGCGTTTGTACCTGCCGCAGATTTTGGGCGGCATGCGTACGACGTTTCGTCACATGTTCAAGAAGAAGATTACGGTTCAATATCCGGAACAGAAGCGAACGCTGCGTGTTGAGAATTATCGCGGCGTGCATCGGTTGAACCGCGACGAAAAGGGTCGCGTCGCGTGCGTGTCGTGCTTTATGTGCGAGACCGCTTGTCCAGCACACTGCATTCACATCGTGAGCGGGGAGTCGCCGTGGGAGGATCGTGAAAAGTATCCGATTCAGTTTGATATCGACGAACTTCGCTGCATTTACTGCGGTATGTGCGAGGAGGCTTGCCCGGTGGACGCGATCGAGCTGACGCCGGAGTATCATCTTGTTGGTTTGACACGTGAAGAGATGATCTTCGACAAGGAGAAGCTGCTTCAGGTGTTCGATCGCACGTGCGAAGAGAAGCCTCGGAAGAATCCGCGCATCACGGGTTATGCGGGAACGGGCGATAGGCCTGCCCTGCCGCCGTCGGGAGGGGGACATTGAGTAACCCTTGGCCTTTGATGGTTTACGTGACGTTCGCGCTGGGCGGGTTGGCGATCTATTTTCTGATGCCGCGTACCGACCGGTCGACGCGGGGGGCGGGTGCGATTTTCGGGGTGGCTGCCCTTGCGGCGGCGATGGTTCTTTGTGCGAGCCGGTTTCTGGGTACCGAGGGCGGGAACGTATTTTTCTATCTGTCAGCCGTCGTCGCGGTCGCGTCGGCGGTCAAAGTTATCACACATGAGAAGCCGGTGTACAGCGCTTTGTACTTCGTGCTGACGGTCTTGGCGATTGCTCCGTTGTTGATTATTCAGCATGCGGAATTTTTGGCTGTCGCGCTGGTAATTATCTATGCTGGCGCGATTCTGGTGACCTATGTGTTCGTCATCATGCTTGCCCAGCAGGGTGGCGCTTCGATTTACGATCGTCGCGCACGTCAGCCGTTTGTGGCTGTTTTTGGCGGGTTTTTCACGATGGCGTTGATCGCCGGGCAGATGACGGTGCTGCCGGAAGAGCATGTTGTTCAGGGAACGTTGGCCTCCGCATCGGCGGAGCGGGCGACCGAGTTGGGCAACACGGCTATGATCGGCGGGGTGATGATGACGGACTATCTGGTCGCGTTCGAGATTGCGGGCGTGTTGCTTTTGGTGGCGATGGTGGGTGCCATCGCGATGTCCCGCAAGCGTGTTCCGACGGAGGTCGTTCGCGCGTCAGCCAAGCCGCCCGGGCAGATCGGGCGTGAGGTTCAGCCGTTTTAGTTTCGACCGTTGGCGCGGTCACGGTTCGGATAGAGTCTTAGATGAACGACATCGCACCGTACATCATTCTCGGGGCATTGCTTTTTGCCATTGGCGTGGTCGGGTTCCTGTCGCGCCGCAACCTGATCGTGATTTTCCTGTCGACGGAACTGATGTTGCAGGGCGTCGTGGTCAATCTGGTGGCGATGGGACGTTTGCACGGCCAGCTCAATGGTCAGATTTTTGCACTCTTTCTCTTTGTCATAGCCGCCGTTGAGGCGGGCTTGGCATTGGGACTGGTGGTATTGCTGTTTCGCCGTAAAGGCACGCTCGACGCAGATCGCTGGTCGAGTATGTGGGGATAACGACGCATGGATTCGTCGGCCGTCCAAACCTGGGCATTGTTGATTCTGCTGGCTCCGCTCGCGGGCGCCATCGCAGCCGGTGTACTCGGTCCGGGTGTGTTGAAGGGTCGCTCGCACTGGCCTGTGATTCTCGGTGTCGGGGCTGCTGTCCTGGGCGCGTTCAAGCTGTTTGGTCTGGTTCGTCATGGTGCCCACGAGGGGGCGCACTCGGTGACGGTTGTGCTGTATCAGTGGTTCGCCGCTTATGAGGGCAAGTGGTTCAACGTCGAAGTGCTGGTCGATCCGCTTACCGTGATCATGCTGTTGGTGGTGACCGGCGTATCTCTGCTGGTGATTATCTACTCGCGCGACTACATGCGTGAAGACGGGCAGGCGGTGAAGGGGTACGAGCGGTTTTTCGCCTACCTCGGGCTGTTCGTTTTTTCGATGGTCGCGTTGGTTCTGGGCGGTAATTTCCTTCTGCTTTATCTCGGTTGGGAAGCGGTCGGTTTGTGCAGTTTTCTGCTCATCGGGTTTTATTACGACAAGCCAGCTGCGGCTGCCGCTGCCAAGAAAGCGTTTCTGGTCAATCGCATCGGCGACTTTGGCTTTGGTCTGGGAATCCTGCTGATCTATCTCACGTTCGGTTCGCTCGACTTCGCCACGGTGTTCGACATGGCTGAGCGGGGCGTGGCGGTCTCCGGCGATCTTTCTTATGGCCGAGTGACCGCGATCGCGTTGCTTCTGCTTTGCGGGGCTGTGGGCAAGAGTGCTCAGCTTCCGCTTCACGTCTGGCTGCCCGATGCGATGGAAGGCCCGTCGCCGGTATCCGCGTTGATTCACGCAGCCACGATGGTGACGGCCGGTGTTTACATGATCGTTCGTTGCGGTTCGATCTTTGCGGCTTCGCCTTTGGCGATGACGATCGTGGCGTTAATCGGCGGGTTGACTGCACTGTTTGCAGCCAGCATCGCGCTGGTGCAATACGACATGAAGCGCATCCTGGCCTACTCGACCATCAGCCAGCTTGGGTACATGTTTCTGGGATTGGGTGTGTCGGCTGCCGGTTCGGCGGTTTTTCATCTTTACACGCATGCGTTTTTCAAGGCGCTGTTGTTCCTAGCCGCTGGCAGCGTGATGCACGCGATGGGCGGGATCATCGACATTCGCAAGTTCGGCGGGCTGCGTCGCGTGTTGCCGTGGACGTATCGAACGATGTTCCTCGGCTGCCTCGCGCTGGCTGGTTTCCCGCTGCTGTCGGGGTTCTGGAGCAAGGACGAGATTATTCACGCAGCCTTCACACAAGACAAATTCCTCGGCGGCCTCGCGCTGCTGACGGCTGTGATGACCGCGTTTTACACGTTTCGGATGTTCTTCCGCGCGTTCTTCGGAACGACGCGGGTGCCGGAAGGCGTCCACGCGCACGAGTCGGGGCTGTGGATGCTGGTCCCGCTCTTTGTGCTGAGCATTGGGGCGGTCTTCGCCGGTTTCGTCGGCGTTGAGGTGGGCCACGGCGGCATGCTGGGCCTGTTCCGCCCGCATGGTGCGTTTCATCATTTTCTCGAACCGGTGCTGACGCCGTTCACGCACGGCGGGCACGAAGCCCACGCGACGCTGGGGCATTTTCAGGAGTTCGGGTTGATGTATGCGTCGGCTGCCCTGTCGGTCTTCGGCATCGCGGTCGCGTACACGCTTTACGTGGACAGCCCTATGCTTGCGATGATTATGCGGCGCGTTTTCCCTGCGACGCACGAGCTTCTGCTTAACAAGTATCATGTGGACGAGGGCTACGATCGGTTCATCGTGCGTCCGTTGCGTTCGCTCGGTCGATTCTGTGCCGCCATCGACGAGCACCTGATCGACGGGCTGGTGTGGCTGGTGACGGCTGTTCCAAGGTTGATCGGGATGCTGCTGCGTTCGATTCAGCAAGGTTCGCTGCAAGGATACGCTGCCTCCATGATGGTGGGGCTGGCGGTTCTACTGGCGTTTGTTTTGTGGGGCGTGATTTCCTGATGGCTTCGTCAACGAGGGTGTGCATCGGTGGCTGACTGGATCCCCAACATTCTGACTTTGATGACGCTCTCGCCGCTTTTGGGCATCTTTTTCCTGATGCTCATCGACGCGCGGGATCACAAGCGTCTGCGTTTGATGGCGATGGTGACTTCGCTGGCGACGTTCGCGCTGGCCATCGTAGCCGCCGTTGATTTCTCCCGTGCGGCTGATGCTGCTGATCGGTGGGATGCGTTTCATTTGAAATCCACGACGGCCTGGCTTGGCGACAGCGTGGGGGGTGTTGTCGACATCGCCTACCGCGTCGGGGTTGACGGCATCAGTCTGTCGCTGGTTCTGCTGACAGCCTTCCTCATGCCGCTCGTGGTGTGGGGCAGTTTCAGCTCGATCCGGGAGCGTGTTCGCGAGTATTTCATTCTCCTGCTCCTGCTCGAAGTGGGCATGCTGGGCGTGTTCTGCGCGCTCGACCTGTTTTTGTTCTACGTGTGCTTCGAGTTCACGCTGGTCCCGCTTTATTTCATCATCGGCATCTGGGGTGGCCCGCAGCGTCGCAAGGCAGCCAACAAGTTTTTCATCTACACACTGACTGGCAGCGTGCTGATGTTTGCGGCTATTCTTTTCCTGGCCCATCACGCCTATGTGACCAACGGTATCGGTGTGTTCACGCTCGACATATTGAAGCTGACCGCGATGGGCCAGCAATATCTGATCCCGTACAACGTGCAGTGGTGGTTGTTCCTCGCGTTTGCGGCTGGCTTTGCGATCAAGGTTCCGTTCTTCCCCGTGCATACCTGGCTGCCGCTGGCGCACACCGAAGCGCCGACGGCGGGCAGTGTGATTCTCGCGGGCGTGCTGCTCAAACTGGGTACTTATGGTTTTCTTCGTCTGTCGCTGCCCATTCTGCCGGACGCCTCGGTTCGCTTCGCACCCATGATGGCCACCCTCGCGGTGATCGGCATTATTTACGGTGCGTTGTGTGCCTGGGTGCAGACGGACGTTAAGAAACTGGTGGCTTACTCGTCGGTGTCGCATCTTGGTTTCTGCATGCTGGGCATGTTCAGTATGAAGATGGCCGGCGCGACCGGTAGCGTGCTGTACATGCTCAACCACGGCCTTTCCACCGGGGCGTTGTTCCTGGTCATCGGCATGGTTTATGAACGCTACCACACACGCGAGATGTCGCGCATCGGAGGATTGGCCAAGCCGATGCCGTGGATGGCGTTTTTCCTGGTCTTCTTCACGCTCAGCAGCATAGGCCTGCCCGGTTTGAACGGGTTCATCGGAGAATTCCTGGTGCTCTTGGGGACAGCCGCCTCGGGGACCGTCTCGGACAATCTGTCAGCGGGACGACTTGGCTTTGGATACGCTGCGGCGGCTGCTTTAGGGATCATTTTCGGCGCGGTCTATATGTTGTTGATGTGCCGTCGCGTTCTGTTCGGTCCTGTGGTCGAGCCGCCGGGTACGCCGGATGCGTCTCAGGGGTTGCCGCCGGATTTGAATCTCCGGGAGCGGTTCATTCTTGCACCGCTGGCCATCGTGTGCGTCGTGCTGGGTGTTTGGCCTAAGCCGCTCATCGAGACGATTCAGCCGGCCATCATGGCGAACGTGTTTCAGGTCAAGCAAGATCTCCAATACGCCGGTGAAACCGACGCCGTCGCCCCCGAGGTGATTTTCGCCGTCGATGCGATCGAAGCGGCTGACGACAACGACGGGGAGCGCTCTTCGTGAACACTTCGACCTACCTGTCGCTGCTTTCGCCCGAATGCTGTCTGTTGGCGGGCGCGTGCCTGGTCTGGCTCGTCGGCGTGTCGCGCAGTGCGGGCATTCGCGCTTCGATGGCTGGGCTGACTCTGGCGGTTGTTGCGGTGGCGATGTTCCTCGCCTGGCGATGCCCGTCGCCCGAGGCAGCCGCTGTGATGCCGGGCATCCGCATGACCTCACTGTCCGAATTCGTGCGTTGGGCTACGCTGATCGTGGGGGCGCTTCTGCTGTTGGCCAACTGGCGCGTGCCGGCGG
Source organism: Phycisphaerae bacterium (assembly GCA_029260215.1). Taxonomy (GTDB): domain Bacteria; phylum Planctomycetota; class Phycisphaerae; order UBA1845; family UBA1845; genus OFTM258. The sequence continues at coordinate 21,089 of JAJDDQ010000026.1, read as the reverse complement.
ATCGGGAGCAGGGCGAATACTTCGGCATGATGCTGTGTTCGATGGCGGGCGTTTCGCTGACTGCCTGCTCGAACGATCTGATTGTGCTGTTCTTTGCGCTCGAATTGGTCAGCGTGCCGACGTACGTCATGGTGGCGCTCAGTCGCACGCATGTTCGGGCGTCGGAATCGGCGGTTAAGTATTTCTTCCTCGGTGCGCTGGCGGCGGCCATCATGGCCTACGGTTTCAGCTTTCTGTACGGCGTGTCAGGTTCGACGGTGCTCGAAGGCGGGGCTGGTCAGTCGCTGGCCAAGTATTTTGCGGGCGACGCATCCTGGGGGCCTTTTGCGCTCATCGGGCTTGTGCTCGCTTTTTCCGGGCTGGCGTTCAAGGTGGCGGCTGCCCCGTTTCACGCTTACGCAGCCGATGTTTATGAAGGTGCAGCCTCACCGTTGACCGCGTTTCTGGGGTTCATTCCCAAGTTGGCTGGTTTCACCGCCCTTATCAAGTTGATGGCTGTCTGCGGTTGGCCTGCTGCCGACGGGGTGTCGGCCCCTTTGATGTGGATGCTGTGGGTGGTGGCTGCTTTGACCATGACGGTCGGCAACGTGCTCGCGCTGCTGCAACATAATGTCAAACGGATGCTGGCCTACTCGAGCATCGCGCACAGCGGGTACATGCTGGTCGGCATCTTGGTCGGACCGATGTGGGGCACGGGGCCTATGCGTGACGGCGTGGCGGCTGTCTTGTTTTACATCGTGGTTTATGGCGTGATGAATCTCGGCGCGTTCGCCGTGCTGTCCAACCTGAGCATCAAGGGTGAACCGGCTGAAACGCTGGACGATCTCGCCGGCCTGTCGCGTCGGGCACCGTTGTCCGCTTTCGCGATGGCGGTCTGCGCGTTCAGCCTGATGGGTTTTCCACCCACCGCGGGCTTCATCGGGAAGGTTTACCTGTTCAGCGGAGCGTTCGCAGCCGGTGAGACTTCGCTGATTGTGCTTGCGGTTATTGGCGTGTTGAACTCCGCCATTGGTGCGGCCTATTACCTCAAAATCGCCTCCGCCTGCTACGTTCGCGAGCCGGTGGCGGAACAGAGTCGCACCGGCGGCTTGACGCAGAGTTTCGTTCTCGCGGTGTGCAGCTTGGCGATGTTCTGCCTGTTCCTGCGCCCGAACGATCTTGTCCGCCAAGCCCGCTCCGCGACCGAATCCGTGCGGACCGCGGGGCAGGCGTCCATCGCCCGCGTCGATCGCGGTGCTGTTGGCATTCAGCCAATTGCACCGTCGGACGACCAAGAACACGCGGGGTGAGACAGCCTCACACAAGGCTCATGTGCCCCTGAGTGGGGTGTTTTCGCGAACAGTCCTGGATGGACGCGACGTTTGCGGATGGGGCGGATAGAATCCCCGTCAAAGGATGAATCCCGACGACGAAATCTGTTATTGCTATCACGTCTCCCTGCGCAAGCTGGTGAACTACGCTCGGCGGGAGAAGCCCGGGCGCCCCAGCCAGATGTCCCAATGTCTCGGGGCGGGGACGGGGTGCGGGTGGTGCATTCCGTTTCTGATCAAGATCGCGGAGAGTCCCGGCTCGTTCGCGGCGGGTGAGATGACACGTGAGGAATATGCCGAGGCGCGGCGGGACTACATCAAGACCAAGCAGCCGCGTAATCAGTTCTTGACGGGTGATGCGGAGGGCGATTCTGCGGGCTGACGGCGGGCCTCGCGCGGGGACGTTGCCAATTGTCGGCCTGCGAGATACAAACCGCAGCAGGTCGTTTCCCGCGAAACAAAATTGGGAGTTGTATGCATGGAAATCTTAATTGTCCTGATGATGTCGGTTGCGATTACGGTTGCGGCTGATGGGCCGCCGGCGGATGTGGTCAACCCGGCGACCGACCCTGTTGTGCTGGGTACTACGGACAGTGGAATCGTGATCGCGATGAATTCCGCTCGGCCTCGGCGACGGCGGCGACCTCGGCGATTGGGCGGGAAATATGAGGTTGTAAAAGTCGAAAATGGTGGGGCGATTACCGGTGTTGTGCGTTTCACGGGCGAAGTGCCGAAACCCGAGACGATTCAGGTGGTCAAGGATCACGAGACTTGCGATCACCGCGAAAAGACGCGGGCCAAGGTGCGCGCGAAGAGCGACGGACCTGTGGCGGACGTGGTCGTTTTTCTGGCGGACATTCGCGAGGGCAAGGCTATCCCCGAGGTCGCGGAGAAGCACGTGATCGAGCAAAAGCACTGCACGTTTGTTCCGCATGTGCAGGTGCTGACCAAGGGGCAGCCGTTCGTGATCGTCAACAACGACCCCGTCGCGCACAACGCACAGTGCGTGCAGAATATGGTAACGCTTTTTAACCCCGTGCAGCCGCAGCAGGGGATGCGCAACGAATTCAAGATCAAGAGACCTGGTTTGGCGACGATCACGTGCGCGGTCCACAATTGGATGCAGGCTTACGCTTACGTTTTGTGGCATCCTTATTACGACATGACCGGTACGGACGGGGCGTTTACGATCGACGAGATTCCGCCGGGTGAATACAAAGTTATTGTCTGGCAGGAGCACGTCGGCCAGCGCGAGGAAACGGTTACGGTCGAGGCTGGCGAAACCACGCGGCTGGATATCGATTTGTCTGGTGAATAGTGCTCTGTTGAGCCTGAAATGACGGACGGGTGCCCCACCTCTTCAGAGGTGGGGAAGTAGAGTGGTCCTTGGATTCGACCTCCCCACGGCTAAAGCCGTGAGGCACCCAGCCCGTCAATTGAGTCGTGACAATGCACTGGAGCAATTGGTGGGACACGATCGGCGAAGGAACCTGTTCTTTGTGCGATCATAATTGGGGCGGATGAGCATCCGGTTTTTTCAACGAAAGGGCGAGACATGATTCGCATTGCGATGGGATTGATTGCGTTTGGATTTGTGGGAACACTGGCAAGCATTGCGGCCGAGCCGAGGCCGTTGGCGCAGTTGCCGCCGATCGAGAGGGTGACGCCGGGGGACAATCCGTCAACGCCGGAGAAAATCGAGCTGGGCAAGATGCTCTTTTTCGATCCGCGTCTGGCGGGTGACAGCAGCATCAGCTGCTCGAAGTGTCACGATCCTGCCAAGGGGTTTTCCAACGCGGCGCAGCTTTCGGACGCGTATCCCGGAACGAAGCATTGGCGGGGCGTGCCGACGGTTTTTAACGCTGCCTACGCGAACAATCTTTTCTGGGACGGTCGCTCGCACAGTCTGGAAGATCAGGCGGTGGGGCCTGTGCAGGCACCGATCGAGATGAACCAGAATCCGGGTCATCTGGTCGAGAAACTCAGCCAGATTCCGTATTACAAGCGGTCCTTTCGGAAGGTGTTTGGAACCGACGTGATGTTCACGGACATGGCCAAGGCGATCGCGGCGTTTGAGCGGACGATTGTGTCGAGGAATGTTCCGTTCGATCAGTATCTTGGCGGTGACAAGGCTGCGCTGGATGCGGAGCAGGTGCGCGGGCTTCAATTGTTCAAAGGCAAAGCCGGGTGCATCAAGTGTCATCATGGCGCGATGCTGGATGACGACGAGTTTCACGCCACAGGCGTGCCGGAGATCGAGCCGCTGCGCAAGGAGTCCGATCGTATCGCGACGCGGCACTTCTTCGCACGGGATGCGGGCTACAAGAATTTCCGCATCGATGCCGATTACGGACGGGAGCTGATTACCAAGTCAGCATCGGATCGGTTCAAGTTCAAGACGCCTTCGCTGCGCGAGATCACCGAGACGGCTCCGTACATGCACAACGGTGCGTTCATCACGCTTGAGGACGTGGTCGATTTCTACAATCGCGGCGGCGGCAAGGTTGCCACCAAAGACCCGCTGCTCAAACCGCTCCATCTGAGCGACGACGAGAAGGCTGCTTTGGTTGCGTTTTTGGAATCGCTGTCGGGTGATCCCATCGTCATCGCCAAGCCGGAGCTGCCGAAAAAGGCCGACGGAACTTTCTAGCGACGACGAACTTTGGGCGGCTTGCGGCGGTAGTACCCAGGGGACCGTGCGAACTGAATGAATCCGCGCGAACTGAAGTTCGCGGCTCGTTGGGTATTCGGTGAGAACGCCACGGGGATGTTTCACCGCGTTCGTCGGCAGGTTGAGCGTGTATGGCTGAGAAACGAATCGGCATCATTGTTGGGGGCGGGCCTGCGCCGGGGATTAACGGCGTCATTGGGGCTGCGACCATTGAAGCCATCAATCACGGGTTCGATGTTGTCGGCATTTTCGATGGCTTTAAGTGGCTGACCACGGATCGATTCATCGAGTCCGTGCATGCGATGCCGCTGACGATCAAGCACGTGGCGCGCATCCATTTCGACGGCGGATCGATTCTGCGCACCTCGCGTGCGAACCTGATCGATGCCGAGTCCATCGTTCACGGCGGGCGCGTTCGGAATGACGAGATCAAGACTCGTCAGGTCATAGACAATCTCGTTCGACTTGGCGTGGATCATTTGATCACCATCGGCGGCGACGACACGGCGCTCAGTGCTCGTTTCGTCAGCGAAGCGGCTGACGGTGCGATTCGCGTGGTTCACGTTCCCAAGACGATCGACAACGATCTGCCGTTGCCGCAGGGCACGCCGACGTTTGGTTTTTCGACAGCGAGATTCCACGGTACGCAAGTCGTCAAAAATCTGATGCAGGACTCCATCACTACAGGCCGGTGGTATCTCGTCACCGTCATGGGCCGGAGTGTCGGGCAGTTGGCGATGGGTATTGGTCTGGCCGCCGGTGCGACCGTAACCGTGATTCCCGAGGAATTCCACGAGCAAACATCGCTTCATGAAATCGCCGACGTCATCGAAGGGTCGATGCTCAAGCGTCTGAGCATGGGTCGGCCTGACGGTGTGGCATTGATCGCGGAGGGTCTGGCCAACCGGCTTGGGGACAAGGAGGAGATTGAGCGGTTGCTCGGTCGCGAAGTGCCGGTGGACGCTGCCGGGCACATGCGTCTGTCCGACATACCGCTGGGGCTGCTGCTGCGACGGGAGATTGAGGCTCGCTTCGCCGATCGCGGTGAAAAGATGTCGATCGTGACGCACATGCTGGGGTACGAACTGCGTTCAGCCGACCCGACCCCCGGAGACATGGCCTACTGTCGTTGCCTCGGGCATGGGTGTGTGCGCCTGTTGACGAGGAACGGAACCGGTTCGCGTGAGGGTGTTCTCGTCACGCTGGTCAACGGCAATCTGCACCCCATCAAGCTGTCCGAGATGATCGATGCCGAGACGAATCGCATCCGCGTTCGGCGCGTCGATATCAATTCCGACATTTACCGTGTGGCTAGATCGTACATGATTCGTCTTGAACGTGCGGACTTCGATAATCAGATGACGCTGCGGCGATTAGCGGAGGTTGCGAAACGTTCGCCGGACGAGTTTCAGGAACGATATGGCCAGACGATCGGTGTGGACGCGGCGACATAATCCTGCCGTGGCACCAACAGTCGAAATATTGGTCGCCGCGTGGGTTACTCCGCGGGCAGTTCAAATCGGCCTTTGTATGTTTCGATCGGGTATTTTTCTGCATTTTTGACCATTTTGTCCGCCAGCGCCCTGGAAAGATCGATGTCCATCGTCGAGGCGAATGACAGCGTGTAGGCCAATATGTCCGCGATCTCTTCGCGGATTTCTTCCATCTTCTTCGGGTCCGTCCTCACGTTGACGAGGTCTTCCGAACGGATCCATTGGAAGTGTTCCATCAGCTCGGCGGCTTCGATGGCGATGGAGGCTGACAGATTCTTGGGGTCGTGAAACGGAAGCCAGTCACGCTGTTCGACAAACCGTTGCATAATTTGCTTGAGGCTGTCCACGGTGGTCGTCAGATCGTGCGTGCCCGTTTCGTATCGAGTTGAGAACCTCGCCCGCGTGCCGCGTACGGTGTGTTCGCTGAGGATGGCTACGACCTTTTCCGGCGTGTCCGCGCGGTGGACGTGCTTTGTGCAGCCCGCGCGATAGTCGCCGAGGCGTGTGTGCAAATCGTCCCATGTTGCACCAGCCAGAACGATCGGACGCGGCGGAATGAAGCCCTTAGCCACAAATTCCCAGATAACGCCAAGCTCCGAAAGTGTACCCGTGCCGCCGTCGAGAAAAACGTAGCCACCCGACAGGCGCATCATGGCGTTGATGCGCGAGAGAATGTCCGGTGCCGGTAATTCGAGGTCGATGAACTTGTTGGGTTTCATCGGGCCTCGGGCGCTGGAAAGGTCGGCGGGACAGGTGACGCCAATGGTGGTACCGCCCGCGTCCTTGGCCCCCTGGCTGGACGCACGCATCGTTCCGTCGTATCCGCCGTTGAGCAATTCGATACCCGCTTCCGCCAAGCCTCGGCCGATATCGCGTGCGTAGGTGTAGGCCGATTCGCCCTCAGATGCGCCGTAGCCGCCGAAGATTGCGACGGTTCGCGTGGCCTGGGTTGGTCGATTGTCTTTCGTGACGTTGCTGGTTTGCGTCATGGAATTTCGGCCTGTGTTATCGGTTTCGCTGCGATCATCGATGCTTGCGGAACTGGGTTCAACCACACCCCAATCTAATCGGGAGTATGCGGGCCGGGCAAATCGGTGAATCAAAATGTCGTGGGCGCTGGGTGCCCCACGGCTTTAGCCTTGGGGAAGTCGAATCCAAGGAACTTGCTTTCCCACCTCTGAAGAGATGGAGCACCCAGTCCGTCGTTTCAGGCTTAACAAAGCACTGGTTGCATCCGCGTTGTCGTGATTGCGGTGCAGGCGGATGGTTTGCACTGAAACTTGGCGGGGATCGGCGGATTCGCGGGGATTGAGGTGTTTTGTGTGGTGATGATGGGGAGAAGGCGTCTACAATGACGGTGAATCCAGGAGACGGTTTTATGAGACGCAGTTCGATCGTGACCATCCAACTCGCCGCTTTGCTGTTTGCGACGACGATCCCCTCGCCCGCACAGACTGTGAACCGGTCGCCGCGTGATGGCCGGAAGGACGTGACGGTTGGCGCTTCGCTGGCGCAGGATCGAACGCCCGTGCCGGAAGTCCCACCGGTACGCGAGGCTGCACCGTCACGCGATCAGACGACGACGGCGTCTGCCGGGAAAGCGGGTGATTCTCTCGTATTCGGCAACCCGGAATTCACGGTCGGCGACCAGCCTCGGTATGCCGAGGCGGCTGATGTGAACAACGACGGCATGCTCGATCTATTGGTGGCCAACTTCGGGGACAGCGACGTCACGGTTATGTTCGGATTGGGCGACGGCACGTTTGGCGAAGAGAATCGCTACCCGGTCGGCAACAGGCCTTTATACATCATCGCCGAAGATTTTGACGCGGACGGCGACATGGATTTGGCCGTCGTCAATCAGGGCGATGTATTCTCGCCTCGGTTCTCGGTTTCGATTCTCATGAACAACGGCGACGGCACGTTCGCCGACGATGTGATGACGCACGCGAACGGCACGCCGCTGTCGATCGACACCGGCGACTTTAACGGCGACGGTTCGGTCGACTTAGCCATCGCACACGTCGGGCAGTTTTCCGGCGTGTCGATTCTCCTGAACGACGGCAAAGGCCGATTCCGTTTCCCCAAAAATGTCCGTTCGGGCAATGGCGCTTTTTCGGTGGCGGTGGGGGACTATGACCGGGACGGCGACGACGATCTAGCCGCTGTAAATTTTCAGGACAACACGGTCGCGATCATGTTCAACGGCGGCCAGGGTCGTTTCACCGTGACGGAGACGTACGCGGTCGGGGCTGTCCCGCGTACGGTGAAATCCGTTGATTTCGACGGTGACGGTGTGCTCGATCTGGTGATCGCGAATCAGGGCGACAGTCAGTTGGGCCTGCCGGGCGGCGTTACGATTTTGATCAACGACGGTGGCGGCGTGTTCGGCGATCGGACGGACTACGGTGCGGGCGTTGGACCCTGGTCGGTTGACGTACGCGATTTCAACGACGACGGCGCGTTGGACATCGCCGTGGTAAACGTGGTGAGTCAGGATTTGTCTATGCTGGTCAATGCGGGCGATGGTACGCTGTTGCCCGAGCAGCGCTACAGTGCGGGCATGACGCCGCGGTCGGTTGTCGGCGGTGATTTCAACGGCGACAATCGCCCCGAGTTGATCGCGGCCAACGTCGGCAGCAACAGCGTTTCGGTCCTGCTGAATAACGGCGACGCGACGTTCGCGACGGACCGGAGTTCCCCAGCCGGCAGTTCAGCCTGGTCGGTTGAGATCGGGTTGTTGAACGACGACGACGAGCCTGACTTGGCTGTGACCAATTTCAGTGTGCAGCGCGTGTCGGTGTTGTTGAACGATGGTGCAGCCGGCTTCCCCGGCGGTGTCGATTATACGGTCGGCCTCGGCGTGTCGGCTGTGGCGAGCGGCGATTTTGACGGCGATGACGATGTGGATATCGCCGTCGCGAATTTCTTCAATGGGCATCTCTCCGTTCTGTTGAACACCGGCGACGGCACTTATGCGCCGGGCGTAATCTATTCGACGGGCATGGGGCCTTGGGCGATTGAGGTCGCTGATTTCAACGACGATGATGTGCTGGACTTGGCCGTCGCGGATTCGGGAACACTGCTCGTGCCGGGGCAGACTGTTTCGATCCTGGCGGGATTCGGCGACGGTACGTTCGCGCCGCGCGTGGCCTACATCACGGGCCAGGCACCGTTTTCGGTTGCCGTGGCCGATTTCGACGGGGACTCGCTTCCGGACATCGCGACGGCGAATTTCTTCAGCAACGATGTCGGCGTCTTGTTGAACGACAGCGGGCGCGGTTTTCTGAACGTGCAGTTGTACGAGGTCGGTGCATCGCCCGCGTCGGTGACCACCGCCGATTTCGACGGCGATGCGCTGCCGGACTTGGCTGTTGCGAATTTCGGATTGGTGGGCGAATCGGGCCGTACGATTTCCGTGTTGTTGAACCTCGGCGAGGGTACGTTTGACGGGCAGACGGCATTCGATGTCGGTGAGGAACCGGTCGGTATCTCTGCGGGCGATTTCAACGGCGATGACCTGATCGATATCGTGACCGCCAACAGCGGCGTCGGTAACATTACCCTGATGATCAACGACGGTTCAGCCTCTTTTTCCCGACGGGAGTACGGCGTCGGCGGGAGCCCAAGCTCCATTGCGGCTGGAGACCTCGACCGCGACGGCGCTATGGACCTGGTCACGACCAACTCGGCGGACAACAGCGTTTCCGTACAGTTCAACCGCGGCGGGCGGTAGTCATATTCACAGCCCTAACCGCCTGAACGTCGCTCGGGTCGCATTTCGTGTCCGTTGCCGGATTTTTCGATGAAAAAATATCTTGGGAAATCGCCTGAGACGGCAGGCATGCTCCATTGGCTTGACGCCGGGGTGGATATAGAATTCGTGCTTCACCCGGAACCGCCGGTAGGCCGATGTAAGGAATCAAGATGGAAAAGAGCGTTTCAAAGAAAGTGTTCGGTTGTATCGCGTGCGTCGCGTTGACCGTTTTGTGCTCCGCTTGCTTCGAGCGGACGATCTTCCCGGCTCAGCCCATCGGTGCGGACGGGGAGTTCGTGTTCGTAGAGGATATCGACGACATCCTTACGGACCCCAGTTTGACGCCGGATCAGCAAAGCGACGCGCTTCGCGCGATCGGGATCGAAAGTCAGACTTTGATCGATTCGCTCGTTGAAGACGGACTCGGCACACCCGTCGCACCGCCCCCGGTTGATGATGGTGGCGGCGATGGTGGTGATGGCGGTGATGGAGGCGGCGACGGCGGCTAGTGATGCCTGCCACATGAAATGATGGGTAATTCGAACCGCGACAGCGCGGTTGAAAATAGGCGTAATAGACGATTATCTCGGTCCACCGCTCCCTTACGGTCGCGGCTCTGCTCGTCTGTACCCATTATTTGAGGTGTAATGGAGCACTAGCGCGTTGACACGCTTTTTTCGATGGGTGGCATGCCCGCCTCGAAGGCGGGCATGTTGCGCGTAAAGTGTACTCATGGCTGCGCTAGGCCCAGCCATGCCACCAGACGAGTGTGGCACCGGTTTTCAACCGGTGAATATACGGTCGCACGAAGGTGTTTTGAAAATGTTCACGGGAATCATTCGACATTCAGGCAACGTAACGAACTTTCGGCCTAACGCCGCCGGAGCGCGACTGACGATCGGCGCGCCCAAGCTCGCATCGGCCGTTGGCGAAGGTGACAGTGTCGCGGTCAACGGCGTCTGCCTGACCGTAGCCAGCGCCGACGGCCCGCTCATCGAGTTCGACGTCGTCGCGGAAACGCTGCGGAAAACCACGCTCGGTGGGTTGCGTAAAGGATCGCACGTCAATCTCGAAGGCTCGCTTCGCATCGGAGATTCGCTCGACGGCCACTTCGTGCAGGGGCACGTAGACGGCACGGCTGAATTCGTCCGAAGCGAAATTGGCACGGGCGATCACATGTATTGGTTTTCACCGCAGGCTCACCTGCTCGATTGCATCGTTCCGAAGGGATCGGTCACAATCGACGGCGTCTCGCTGACCATTGCGGAAGTGGACGAATCGCGATTCAGTGTCGCCCTCATTCCCACGACGCTGGAATTGACCACGCTCGCCCATCTCGAAGCGGGCAGCCGGGTCAACATCGAAACGGACATTCTCGCACGCACAATCGTTCACTATCTCGCCCGGCAGAAGTCCCCCGTCGGCCTCACGCGCGAAACGCTCAAGTCGCACGGGTTCGCATGATTCCCCCAGCCGACCCATCCGCCTCCGACCCTCGCCCCCGCCACGCTGAAAAACCATGCATCGCGATCACGATGGGCGATCCTTCCGGGATCGGAGCGGAGGTTGTCGTCAAAGCGTTGGCCGACCCTGCCATCCGCGCGCTGGGCCGATTCATCATCTATGGCATGGAAGAGGCCTGCGATGTGGCTGCCGGGTTGGCGGAGATCGATCCGTTCTGGTTCCGCGTACCGCATGAGGACGTCGGCGAGATTCGCAGCGGCGTTGTGCTGGCGGACTACGACGAATTCCGCGTGCCTGCGGGGGTTCGCCAGCCGACGCCCGAGTGCGGGGAGGCGTCGCTGAAATTCGTCACCGATGCCATCGAAGCCGCCAAGCAGCGTCGCATCGATGCCGTGGTGACCGGGCCGATCAACAAAGCCGGTTGGAAGATGGCCGGCTGCAAGTGTCCCGGACACACCGAACTGTTCGCGCGCGAATTCAACGTCAAACGATCCACGATGATGTTCGTGACCGACACGTTGCGCGTCGCGCTGGCCAGCACGCACATCGCACTGTTCGACCTGCGAAACCTGTTTACGATAGGTCTCGTATTTCAACCCATCGATCTGATGGACGAAGCGCTGCGTGCCTGCTGGGGGATCGAACACCCGCGTATCGCGGTGGCCGGTCTGAATCCGCACGCGGGCGAGGGCGGACAATTCGGCGACGAGGAAGCACGCATCATCGAGCCGGCCATTCTGATGGCCCGTGAAATCGGCATCAACGTCGAGGGGCCTTTCCCCGCGGACACGCTGTTTTGCCCGGATCGGAGCAGGCGGTACGACGGGATAGTAGCCATGTACCACGATCAGGGGTTGATCCCGGTCAAGCTCATGTCGTTTCAGACAGCCGTGAACATGACGCTCGGCCTGCCGGTGCTGCGCGTCAGTGTTGACCACGGAACCGCCTACGACATCGCCGGAAAGAATCGAGCCGACGCTGGGAGCATGAAGGCTGCCATTCGATTGGCCTGCGAGTTGTCGAGTCGCCCCGCATTCGACCTGCCGCGCGTTCGTTCAACGCCGGGGGAGTTTCGCCGCGTTCCAAAACCCGCCGCCGGCCAGATTGAACCTTAGCAGCCCACCGAAAGGCCGCTCATCGAAACAGTGTGGCACGGGTTTTCAACCCGTGCCTCCACCGGTTGCAAACCGGTGCCACATCGAAGGCCCATCACCCTCAACAGGCCGCCAATCCAAAACGTCACTCGGTACGTTCAATCGGTTTCGGATTCGCGATCATTTCGGTGGATGCGGATACGCAGTGCCTGATTGATTTGCCGGCTGCCTACGTGCTCGATTCGCCACACCACAAAGGCGTCCTCGCCTTCCTTAATGTCGCTTCGCTGTGCGAGCATGCCGTTTATCAGAATCTCGCATTTCGGGCCGATGAAACCAGCCACTTTCTTGTATTGGCCTGTCTTCTCCTGGCGGAAGCGAAATTGGGTCGATCCGTTGCGTGGGTCGATGGACTCGAACGTGCCCTCGATGGCTGTGTAGCTCGGCTCTGATTGGGACGAATCGCACCCGAGCAAGCCCCCGCCGCCTGCGAACAGGAGCGTGAACCCGGCGGCTTGGAGAAATAGTCGCGATTCGAGCATCTCGGGAGTCTGGGCAAGCGTGAAAAAAAGGTCAAGTGGGGGAAATTCCGTAAATTTCGCCAACAATCATTTCACACCCGCCGCGAGCGTCGTTCCTGCGGCAGGAACCGGCTTGCGACCGCATAAGGCCGCCTTGTGAGTTGTCCTGAAATCGCGTCCCAGAGGCGTTCAAACGGCTTTGAGCGGTGCAGATTCTGCATAAGTCCAACCGATAAGCCTATCATAAGGTAGTTGGTTTCTTGAACTTCGGAGCGTTTGATGGCGTCTTCTGCGAGATGTCTCTGCATCATGTATCACTACGTCGGCGACCGGCAGGGCGGTCCGACCGGGGGTGTCCGCGGTCTGACTGCGGCTGAGTTCGCCGAGCAGGTCGACGCACTGTGCGAAGTGGCTGCCCCGATCGATTGGCCCACCTTTGCCGCGTGGCGGCGCGGGCAGGCGACGATCCCGAACCCCTCCTTTCTCCTGACGTTCGACGACGGACTCAGCGATCACGTTGAAACGGTGATGCCGATTCTCGACGCTCGCGACATTCGAGGCCTGTTCTTCGTGCCGACCGCATGCGTGCTGGAGCATCGACTCGCGACGGCCCATCAGATTCACCTGCTGATTGGCGAATTGGGAACGGATCGCCTCGCTCTTGAAATCGACCGTGGACTCACACGCGAAGGTTACACGGTGGACACAGCCGATCTGGCTGACGCTGACCGAATCTATGCCTACGAAACACCCGATCGGGCGCGGCTGAAATATCTGTTGCACTGCGCACTGCCGATCGACTTGCGAAACGAAATTGTCGAGCGTCTCTTTACCGAGCACGTGGGCGCACCGTCCGCGTTTGCCATGCGCTGGTATCTTTCGCGCGATGAAGTGCGCATTTTGCAAAACAATGGGCACACGATCGGCGGCCACGGCCATGCGCACGAGCCGTTGGGCCGACTGCCGATCGAGGAACAGATCGAAGATTTCACGCGATGTGCCCGAGGATTGTCCGGCTTGCTCGGGCGGGCGGACAGGCCTTTCGCGTATCCGTTTGGAAACATGAATGACGACGTACGCCGAAGCTGTGCCAACGCGGGATTTGTGAATGGATTCACGACCCGGTCGGGCTGGATTGACGCTTCGGCGGGCGCTCACGAACTCGCCCGCGTGGACACGATTCACGCGGCGGATTTTCTGGAAAAGGAATTGGCATGCAAGGAAGCATGACCGCACCTGCGGCAATCAACGATCGCGCATCGATCGATTCAAAACAAAGACAGTTTCTCAATGCGTATTGGCTGCGACCGGAAAACGCGTTCTGGATGGTTCTGCGCAGCAACGTGCTCGCACGCGCGCCCATGCGCGGGCCGGTGCTGGACCTTGGCTGCGGCGACGGCGTGTTCAGTTTTCTGCACGCCGGTGGACAGTTCAGCCACGCCTTCGACGTTTTCTCCGCCGTCAAGGATTTGGAACGTGTGCTCGACGACCATGCCGACGTGTTCGATCACATCGAAGACGATTACGACCCTAAAATTACCGAGAAACCCGCTTACACCATCGACTGCGGCACGGATCTGAAGGGCAATCTGTTGGCCAAGGCGTCGAAGCTGGGCATGTATGATCGGCTCGTGCACCACGATCACAACGAACGTCTGCCCTTTGCGGACGGCGAATTTCAGACGGTCTACTGCAACACCGCCTACTGGGTGGACGATATCGACGGCTTCCTGCGCGAAATCGCCCGCGTCACCGCGCCCGGCGGAACAGCCGTTTTGCAGGTCAAGCTCGACGCCATCAAGCAATTCACCATGCAAAAGCATCGCGAACTGCTCGGCGACCGCTGGCTGGATATCATGGATCGCGGGCGCTTGGGAAGCTGGCCCACGCTCAGCGACCGGGCGACGTGGGAGGCTCGATTCGCCTCAGCCGGTTTGAAGATTGCGGACGCGACACCGTTCGTCACCGGCACGCACGCGCATGTCTGGGACATAGGCCTGCGCCCGATCGCGCCCATGCTCATCAAGACCATGAACGCAATCCACCTGCATCTGCGGCAGGAGATTAAACGCGATTGGGTCGATCTGTTCAGCCAACTGCTGGCTCCGTTCTGCAAGCCGGACATGGACCTGTTCACCGAGCCGAACGAACCGGTCGAGATTCAATACGTGCTCACGCCCGGTGGGGTGTAGGCGGAGCGAGCTTCGCTGGAAGTTGTTCTAACCTGAAACCGTCACATCAGGCCAGTCGACGGCTTCGAGTCGGGCGAGTCGGCTGCGGTCGGTGAGGTCTACGGTCAGCGGTGTAACGACGACATACCCTTCATGCAGAGCGTGAAGGTCCGACTCGGGTTCCTCGGTGCGAGCCTCTTCGGTGAATTCGCCATCGAGCGCGTAGTGAACAATCCCGCCGAGCAATTCTTTGCGCTCGTAAAAATCGGTCATAATCTGCATCGCCTGCGTCGCGACACGCACGCCCTTGGGATAGCCGGGCAAGAAATCGGGAACATTGACGTTTACAAGTCGCCCCGCCGACAATCCGTCGGCCAGCAACGCCTTGATTACGCGCAGCGCGATATCCGCAGCCCATTCAAAATTCGGCTCCGCCCCGCGCTCCAGCGAGACGGCGATGGCTGGATATCCGAGCAGAGCACCTTCGGCTGCGGCTGCGACCGTGCCGGAATAGAGCACGTTGATGCTGACGTTGGCGCCGTCATTGATGCCCGACACAACGAGGTCGATGGGCACGTCGACAAGTTGCCGGGCTGCCAGCTTCACACAGTCCGCCGGTCTGCCGCCGACACTCCAGCCGTGAAACGAGTTATGCACGTGGATGCGGCGGACTTCGATGGCCTCGCCGACGGTAATCGCGTGGCCCATCGCAGATTGAACGGAATTCGGGGCAGCCACATGGACCGTACCCAATTCGCACAACACCCGGTACAAGGCCGCCAATCCGGGCGCGAGGATGCCGTCGTCGTTACTGAGAAGAATGTTCATATCAACGCGATCGTAGCACCAGCACCGCCCCCGTAAAGGTGGCTTCGCACGAGGGCGTGTTCTGTAGTGTTTCGGCTGTCGATTTTCTGCTTTCTTCTTTTCCGATCATGTATGTTACGATGTGTGGATCATGAAGGAGCTGACGCGCGAACAAGTTCGTGAGGTGGATCGCATCGCGATCGAGGAGTTGGGCATTCCCGGCATCGTTTTAATGGAGAACGCCGGGCGAAACGCTGCCCACGAGATTCTCGACGCATTCTCGCCCATCGCGCGGGCCGTCCTGTTTTGCGGAACGGGAAACAACGGCGGCGACGGCTTCGTCATCGCGCGACACTTGGCCAACGCGGGCGTACCGGTGCATATTGCGCTGGCGGGAAAGGTGGAAAAACTCTCGCCGGATGCCGCCGTGAATTACCGCATTTGCGCAAACATGGGATGGCCCATCGCAGCCGCGGAAAGCGTTGAGTTGTTGCCCAATGATGTCGTTGTGGACGCCTTGCTCGGGACGGGGTTTACCAGCCAAGTCCGCGCGCCGCTCGCGAAAATCATCGGACGAATCAATGCTGCTTCAAAGCGAGCCGTGGTCGCGATCGACGTACCGTCGGGCTTGGACTGCGACACAGGCCAACCGTCCAACGCGACAATACAAGCCGACATGACCGTTACGTTTGTCGCAGCGAAAGTCGGGTTCTCCAAACCGCCCGCCGCTGAGTACACAGGCCAAATCGTCACTGCCGACATCGGCGCTCCGCCAAGCATCAATTCGCGCGTGGCGCAGCAATAGGGCGGTTTCAATCCACACACAACGAGCCGCGAATTTCAGTCCGCGCGGACGCACCAGCAACCAATCACTCCCGCCCTACCGTTCGCGGATTCTGATCGCCCCATTACGCGAGCGAACCTTCAACGTCCCCTCCGGATCGCCTTTCCGCCCGGAGAAACTGGACCGCGACGACGAGATTTCATCGAGCGCCGCGTCGCACGATATGCCACCGTTGCGTGTCTGACATTCGATCTCTGCCGACTGATCCACTCCGAGTGTCAGCGTGATGCTGCCGTTACGCGAACTCACTACGCCGGATATCTGGCTTTGGCCGGCAACATCCGCGGTGATCGAGCCGTTACGCGTCTCAGCGTAGAAAACATCGACCGGCGCCGTGAGACGCACATCACCGTTGCGTGATTGAGCCTGAACGTTGCGACTGCCGGTCTCGATCACGATCGAACCGTTGCGTGTCGTCGCGTCGCAATCACCGTCGATATTCTTGACCGCAATCGATCCGTTACGCGACGACACTCTGGCTGCGAGCCTCGACGGCGTCGCAACATCGAACGCGACCGAGCCTTGGCAGTCACTGGGCCTCACCGTTTTCCATTCCCAGCCGAGCGTTTGCGTGTCACCGTCACGATCCGTCGTAAGCAGAATCTCTTCCAGACACTCTGTCGCCCGATCCATCGTGGGCGCCCGGGCTGTGATTACGATATGCGCGTCGATCGAAGAAACAGATTCCGAACCAACAATCGAAATACGGCCATTGCGCGTGTCAACCTGCACAATTCCGACGCCCTCAGCGGAGAATTTCAAATCCTGCTCAGCCGTCGCGGAAAATCTGGGGCCGAACACCGTAAATCGCGAACAGCCCGAGTCGAGCGTCGTGATCGCGAGAATCGAAACAACCGTCAGCCATTTCACAGAACAAGTCTTCATGAATTTCCTCCACGCTCAAATTCGGCAAACTCAGTCGTTTATCGCAGACATTGCGAAATTATTTCGCCTGCACGCGCAGGACACGAACCGTCGCCAAACGAAGACCGACGTCGTCTTACAACAATCCACACCGCCCCCGCGACGGATACAGCCTCCATGCATTATGATGCGAACGCGGTCGCAGAGTTAGCATCGGATTGAAAAAAATATCGGAGATTTCGAGCGCGTGTACGCGGTTGAACTGGAAAACGTCACCAAACGCTTCGGCGTGCATGTCGCCGTCGACGACCTCACGCTGTGCGTGCCCGCAGAATCCGTGTACGGGTTCATAGGCCCCAACGGCTCCGGCAAAACCACAACGCTGCGCATGATTATGCGGATTCTCTATCCCAACAGCGGAACCGTACGCGTATTCGGGGAAGAGGTCATCGGCAGGGGGTCGGTCAGCGACCGCGTCGGCTACCTGCCCGAAGAGCGAGGCCTGTACAAAACCATGAAGGTCCGCGACACGCTCCGCTTCTACGCCGAATTACAGGGCATGCGTCGCCCCGGCTCCGAGGTCGACGCGTGGCTCGAACGCATGAACCTGTCCGAATGGGGCAAAAAACGCGTGGACGCCCTCTCCAAGGGGATGGCCCAGAAGGTGCAATTCATCGCGACCGTCATCGCCAAGCCGGACCTGATCATCCTCGACGAACCGTTCACCGGGCTGGACCCGGTCAACACGGACCTTCTCCGCGACGTGATTCTCGAGCTGCGTCGCGACGGCTCCACTGTCATCCTCTCCACCCACGACATGAGCGTAGCCGAACGCATGTGCGACGGGATTTTCATGATCTTCCGAGGGCGAAAAGTGCTCGACGGAACTTTGGCGGAAATCCAGGCACAATACGGAACCGACACACTGCGCGTACGCGTGCTCGCCGAGAGTGAATCGCTCGCCGGCATCGACGGCATCGAGAGCGTCAAAGACTTTGGCCAATACCAGGAACTGCGTCTCAAACCGGGGGCGAATTCCCAGGCGGTCCTGAGCGAATTGATGCGTCTTGGCTCCGTGCAGCATTTCGAGCACGCCCACCCGTCGCTGCACGATATTTTCGTACGCATCGCAGGGCCAGACGCGCATCGGGCGATTCACGAGCACAACGACACCCCCCAACCCACGGAGACGGCTGAATGCATAAAATAATCGTCGTAGCCGTAAGGGAATACCTCGCCGCAGTCCGTTCCAAGGCGTTTCTCATCACGATTCTGCTCGCACCCATCCTCATGAGCGCCGGATTCATCGCGGAAAAAGTGATGGACAAGCGAGGCCTCGACATCAGCGATCGCCACATCGCCGTGCTGGATCACTCGGGAAAACTGTTCGACAAGCTCGCAGCCGCAGCCGAACTGCGCAACGCGGTGGGAATCTACTCCGAATCAACCGAATCCGACGGGCCGGAGCAGGTCGCGCCGCGATTCCTCCTCGAGCGCGTCGAAATCACCGATGACGATCAGAGCGAAAAGCTGCTCCGCCTCTCCGAGCGCGTACGTGACGGCGAGCTGCTGGCCTTCGTCGAGGTCGGGCCGAATGTGCTCGATCCCGCATCGCCCGATGATCCGGAAGCCTCAGTACGCTACTACACAAACGCGACAACCTATTCCGAATCGCGCCGCTGGCTTACAACCGCGATGACGACGGCTGCACAGGAATGGCGCTTCGCCGAATCCGGCCTGGACGCGAAAAAAGTCCGGTGGGCACTCGTGCCTCCCCCCGTCGAGCAGCTAGGCCTGTTGGAACGCGACCCGATCACGGGGCAGATCGCACCCGCCCAAAAGGTCGATGCCGTCACCAGCACACTCGTCCCCATCCTGATGGTCGTCCTGCTGTTCATGGTCATCATGATGGCCGCCGGCCCGCTGGTGCAGAGCGTTCTCGAAGAAAAACTCCAGCGCATCGCCGAGGTGCTTCTGGGCAGCATCGATCCCTTCGGCTGGATGCTGGGCAAGCTGATCGGAATGGTCGGCGTATCCTTCACCATCGTAGCCATCTACCTCGGCGGCGGGCTTATCATCGCGAGCGAACGCGGCTACCTCGCATCCCTACCCCTGCACCTGCTCGGCTGGTTCGTCGTGTACCAAGTGCTCGCAGTCTTGATGTACGGCTCAGTCTTCGTCGGCGTCGGAGCCGCGTGCAAAGACCATCGCGAAGCCCAGACCGCGCTAACGCCGCTGATGGTCGTCATCATGATTCCGATGTTCATCCTCCAGAGAATCATCAGCGAGCCGAACAGTACGTTCGCCACGGTTTTGTCATTTGTGCCGCCCGTAACACCCGTGGTCATGCTCACCCGCCAGGCGATCCCGCCTGGAATTCCAGCATGGCAGCCTGTCGTCGGTGCCGTTCTCGTCCTACTGACGACCGTTCTGTGTATCTTCGCCGCCGGCCGAGTTTTCCGCGTCGGCATACTTATCCAGGGAGATGGTGCGAGGTTCCGAGACATAATTGGTTGGCTGATAAGAGGATAGATTCCCGCTCGGTCAGCCGCCCTTGCAACGATTTACATCGCCTAATATGCTCCCAACCAGCCTGAATTCTCAGACAACGTTCAACATTAATTGGAGAACCCAAATGCGAATCACAAGAAACATCCCGACCGTCAGCCTCACGCTCGCGCTGACCTGGCTCGTCGCCCTCCCGGTATCGGCGGACGACGCCCTGCCCACCGGCGAGCAGATCATGGAAAATTACGTCAAAAGCACCGGCGGCAAGGACGCCTACCAGCGCATCAAGAATCGCGTCATCAAGGGCGAAATGAGCATGATGGGTTCAAAGATGGGCGACTTTGAACGCACCGGTGCTGTGCCCAACAAGATGTTCATGCAGATGAAGTCGCCCATGAGCGGTGACATGATGCAAGGCTACGACGGAGAGACCGTGTGGATGTCGCACCCCATGATGGGCAGTCAAATCCTCACCGGTGAACAAGCCGACCAGTTGAAGCGGGAGGCGTACTTCAACCGTGAAGTCGAATGGCGCAAAATCTACAAGACAGTGAAGTGCCTCGAACTCACCGAACTCGATGGCATCCCCTGCTACGCCGTTGAGTTGACCCCCAACACCGGGAAGCCGATGACAGCCTACTTCGAAAAAGACACTTGGCTTCAGCGCGGCATGAAAATGAAAGTCCAGTCGCAAATGGGCGAGTCCGAGATAACCGTGCTCTTCAAGAACTACAAGGAGGTCGATGGACTCCTCATTCCGCATGAGTTGCGCCAGTCGTTCGCCGGCATGGAGAACATCATGACCATCACGTCCGTCGAACACAACGTCGAATTGCCCAAAGACCGCTTCGACGTACCCCAGGCCGTCCTTGACGCCGCCAAGAAGATGGAAGAGCAGGAAAAGGCCGCAACCAAACCCGAAGGCGAAAAGTCAGGCGAAAAATAACCGCACTCGACGCTACGTTCGCACAATACATAAACCAAAGGGAATGTAAGGCTGGCGGTCGACGGGTGGCATGCAACGCCTCACTGGTGGGCAAGTAGCGTCTGAAGCATGATCATGGCTGCGCTGTGCCCAGCCATGCCACGCGACTCATCAATCGAAATGTGTCCGAGCACAAGGCGGGCGTTGGCCCGTCTTTTTTTTTGCGCGCGTCATGCCTGACGCTGCGAACCGGCTAGCGAATGTAACTCGGGATGCGATTTGCCAGGTGAAAGTTCCGGTGGAAGCCTTAATGGCAGGAACTCCTAGCCCGGATCAGGGAACGTCCAATTCCGACTGAGGAAGTACAATATCGCCGGACAGCGCAAGAAGAATGCGACATGTGCTGAATGCAAGTGCAGGCATCGTCGCAGCGCGATTCAGCCGAAGCTTGGCCACCTCAAGAGCGACCATCGGATGCGCCGATGTTTCCGGGTGCATTCCAAAACGGGTGGCCATGCGCAGTGCAGGGTGGCATCTATGAGCGAGTCTCCGTCAAGAGGGTTGCGGGAAGAATTCGGGATCTTTCCAAGCATCTATTCGGCATCGCCACCAGGGTGTGCCATTTAACGATTTCGAGCCAGCCCCATTCACGGTCGCGGC
>JAJDDQ010000025.1 GCA_029260215.1 Phycisphaerae bacterium | reverse complement strand
TTTGCGCTGCGCGCATCCGTGCTCCAGACGGTGCTCGCGCTGGCCGGCTGGCCCAAAGCCACAAAATGTGACTATCAATTCCAGCAATTCCAGCCGAAAAAATATCTCGCCGCCGCGTAGGAGGCTTTTTCAGGGACGACTCGCTACCCACCCGTCGGGGCTGGCACGACCGGTTTTCCCTTGCACACTTGACTTGAGGCACCTAGAATACCGCAAACTAGCGCTTGTTAGGAAGGCGACGATGTCTGATTTAGCCACGCCACGCAAAACGCAGATTCACGCAGCGGCGGCCGCACTCTTTAGCCGCAACGGTTTTCACGCCACCTCGGTACGCGATATCGGCGACGAAGTCGGCATGCAGGGGGCAAGCCTCTACGCACACATCGAGAGCAAGGACGACTTGCTCTGGCAGATTGTGGCGGACTCGGCGGATCGGTTCTTCGCCGCGATCGATCCGATCGTGTCGTCCAACCGCACCACCGTCCAGAAAATCCGCGAAGCCGTCGTCGCCCATGTGACGGTCATCACGGACGATCTCGACGCAGCCGCCGTCTATTCGACCGAGTGGCGGCACCTGTCCGACGGGCGGTGCGAAGCCTTTGCGAAGAAACGCGATGAGTACGAACAGCGCTTTCGCGGGCTGATCGACACAGCCATGCGCGAGCGTCTGGTCAACGTGGCGGACGCACGGCTGGCGACGTTGTTCGTGCTTTCTGCTTTGAATTGGATTTATCAATGGTATCGCCCCGACGGTCGTCTGACCGCGGACGAGTTGGGGCGGCTGATGGCGGATTACGTCTTCGACGGTCTTCGAAGGCGTACGGGTTGACGACAGTTTCGACGGCATCCGATTGTGGAGAATGCCAATGGTTTGCAATACGACATGCATGAACGACAAGCCCGGTGATCCGGGGTACGAGGAACACTTGGCCGCCTTTGAAGAGCGCGTGGCTAAGGGCGACAAGGTAGAACCGGGCGATTGGATGCCCGATGCGTACCGTCAGCAGCTCATCCGCTTGATTCACGTTCACGCCAACAGCGAGATTTGCGGAGCGTTGCCTGAAGGCGGCTGGATTCCGCACGCGCCCAATCTGAAGCGCAAGCTGGCGCTGGTGGCCAAAGTGCAGGACGAGGTCGGCCACGCCCAGCTTCTCTATCGCGCAGCCGAGACGCTGGGCAAACCGCGCGAGGAAATGATCGAGGAGCTGATCTCGGGCAAAGCCAAGTATTCAAACGTGTTTCATTATCACGCGGAGACGTGGGCGGATGTCGCGACTATCGCCTGGCTGATCGATGCTGCCGCCATTGTGAATCAAACCATGATGGCGGAGGGTTCGTACGGGCCTTACGCGCGGGCGCTGAAGCGTATCTGCTACGAAGAGGCTTTTCACCTCACGCATGGCTACGACATGTGCATCACGCTTTCGCGCGGCTCGAAGATGCAGCGTGAGATGCTGCAAAACGCGGTCAATCGGTGGTGGAAGCCGATCATGATGTTCCACGGACCTGCGGATAAGGTCTCCAAACATACGGAATTGCTGATGCGCTGGCGGATCAAGCTCAAGACGAACGATCAACAGCGTCAGCAGTTCCTCAAGCAATACCTGCCCAAGATGCACGCGCTGGGCTTGACCGTTCCGGATGAATGGGACTTGCGTCTCGATGAATCCACGGGCGAATGGACTTATCGCGAGCCGGACTGGGACAAATTCCTCAGCGTTGTACGCGGCAACGGGCCGGCCAGCGCGTTGCGACTGCGCACACGCAAGATGGCCCACGATGAGGGTGCGTGGGTCCGTCGCGCTCTGGAGGCGGCATCGGGTCGCGAGCGGGTCGGCGCGACGTCTGCCGCAGCCGTAAATTGATCGCCCGGTAGGGCGACGTGAGACCGGACGAAGGAAACTCGTAAAGAGGACGGTTCAAACGATGGGCGACACACAATGGCGAGTCTATGAGGTCTTTCATCAGCAGTCGCGCGGTGAGCCGCACGTGCATGTCGGCGGTGTTCACGCACCCGATGCGCAGGTCGCACTGCTGATGGCCAAGGAGCAGTACGGTCGGCGGCAGGCGTGTGTAAACTTCTGGGTCGTGCCAGCCGACGCGGTGACGGCGACCGACTACAGTGATGTGGATATTTTCGAGCACGGAACGGACAAGTCTTATCGCGAAGCTTATGGCTACGAAACCAGCAAGCGTATGCGCGAGGAAGATGCCACACGGCGCGTGAAGGCTCAGACGACGAAGCGCCCGCGTTCGCAGCGGGAAAAACAGGAAAGCGAATCATGAAACGGTTCCCCGACGCGACATCCATCGACGGTGAAGCCCGCGAAGCCACGATCGGTCTTCTCTATCGGTTGGCCGACGACGACATGACGCTCGGTCATCGCCACACGGAATGGACCGGATTGGCACCGATACTTGAGGCGGACATTGCGTTCTCCTCCATCGCGCAGGATCAGATCGGCCAAGCGCGGGCATTCTACACGCTGCTACACGAATTGGGCGAGCCGGATCCGGACGCACTGGTCTTCGCCCGCAAGCCCGAGGACTTCCGCTGCTGTGCATTGTGTACGTTGGAGAAGGGAAACTGGGCATTCAGCACCATGCGACAGTTTCTTTACGACATGGCCAAGCAATTGCGGCTGCAACACCTGGCGGAAAGCAACTACGAGCCGCTGGCGAAACTCGTGCGTAAATTGCGCGGCGAACAGAAATACCACGTGATGCACGGGCATATGTGGATTTCGCGTCTGGGCGACGCAACGTCGGAAAGCCACGCTTACATGCAGGAAGCGCTTGACGCGCAGTATGGCTATGCACTGGGCATGTTCGAGTCGAACGAGTTAACTGCCAAGGCTGCGAAGCACGGCATCAGCCCTGCGGAAGAACAATTGTGCGACGAATGGAAAGGTCAGGTTCACGAAGCGCTGGAGTTGGCCGGTTTGAACATCCCGCAGAACGCGACAGCTAAGAGCGGAGGCAGGATCGGAAGTCACGAACCGGTGTTCACGACTTTGCTGGCGGACATGCGTAGCGTTTACGAACTCGATCCGGCGGCGACATGGTAGTGATGATGTTTCTTTGCAAGAGTTTGACTGCGTGTGGTGGAACGGGTGGCATGGTCTGGCGCAGCCAGGCCATGGGAAACGTGTTTCGCCCCACGGCCTTGCTGCGCTACGCTTCGCAAGACCGTGCCACCCGAGTCAGTCTCTTGGATTCTCCATTGCATGTAATTGAAGACATATGTTTCTTCTCGAAATAACGATTGTGCAGAGACGACGAGTCGAGTCGTCCCATGCACGTTCAATGCGAGGCCTGCAATGAGCCGTGAAACTTCAATCGCCGACCCGGCGGAGAAACGCGTGTGGGACGCTCTCGAAACGGTGATGGACCCTGAGATTCCCCTCATTTCGACGGTTGAGCTGGGGCTTATCGCTGGGGTCGAGGTGGACGGTGCGGCTGCGACGGTCAGCATCACGCCAACTTTTGCCGCCTGTCCGGCCCTCGATTTGATCCGCAGTCAGATTCGTGAGGCTGTCACCGCGGCGGGGTTCAGCCCGGTTTCTGTTGAGACGGTTTACGATCCGCCGTGGACTTCCGACCGCGTCAGCGAATCGGGTCGGCGAAAGCTCAAGGAATTCGGATTGGCTCCGCCCAAGCGCATGAACGGGCGATGCATGCAGCCGCAGGACCTAGTCGGCGTCGCGTGTCCGTATTGCGACTCGACGCAGACAGTTTTGGAATCCGCCTTCGGCCCCACACTCTGCCGATCGATTCATTATTGCGACGGCTGCCGGCAGTCGTTCGAACATTTCAAGCCGGTAACATAAGGCCAAAGCGAGCGAATCAAGAATATGGATCTCTTCAAACCGGGAACAATTCGGGTCACCTGTGCGCCGGGACTGGTCGATTATCTCGAGCGGGAAATCGTGGAGCTTGGGTACTCTGTGAATTCGAAGCAGGTGACCGGCATCGAGATGACCGGTGGGCTGAGCGAGGCGATGCGGTTGAATCTGTTCCTGCGGACCGGTTTCAACGTGCTGTACCTGATCGACGAATTTTCATGCGCCAGTCCGGACGAACTGTACGGGCGGACGTTCGACATCGCGTGGGAAGAGCTGATCGCGCCCGACGAGTATCTCAGCGTTGTCTCAAGCGTGAATACGCCGACGATTACCGATTGGCGATTCGCGAGCTTGAAAGTGAAGGATGCGATTGTCGATCGTGTGGCCGACGCGGTGGGCAGCCGGCCTGACTCTGGTCCGCAGCGGGAGCATGTCGTCATTCACATCTATTGGCACGGTCAGCGATGTCAGGTGTATGTCAACACATCCGGGCGGAAGCTGGCAGATCGAAACTACCGCAAGATTCCCCACAAAGCCCCCATGCAGGAAACGCTGGCGGGGGGCGTTTTGATGGCGGCTGGCTACGACGGGTCGATGCCGCTGGTGAATCCGATGTGCGGAAGCGGCACTCTGGCCATCGAGGCGGCGCTGATCGCGTCGGGCAGGCCGCCGGGCTTGTTACGCAGCAATTTCGGATTCATGCATTTGAAGAATTTCGATGATGAACCTTGGCAGGCGATGCGCCGGGAAGCGCGCAAGGTTCGTCGGAAATCTCCTCTCGCGCCCATTGTGGCCAACGACATCGATGCCAACGCGGTGAAGGCGGCGGAGCGAAACGCGGAGACAGCGGGCGTGCGTCAATTGATCGACTTTTCGGTGTGCGATTTCGCCGAGACACCCATACCGGAGGAGTGCGGTATCGTGCTGCTTAACCCGGAGTACGGCGAGCGTCTGGGCCAGGTGTCGGAGTTGGAGGACACCTATGAGCGGATGGGCGACTTTTTCAAGCAGAGGTGCGCCGGGTGGACGGGCTACGTTTTCACGGGCAATCCGGCGCTGGCCAAGAAGGTTCATCTTCGCGCCAGCCGCCGCATTGAATTCAAGAACGCGAAAATCGATTGCCGATTGCTCAAGTATGAGATGTATCAGGGCACGCGGCGGACGGTGACGTAGCGGGCTTCGCGCGGGCCTGTCGGAACCCGTAGGTTTTCGTAACGTCTGTGTATCAAAACACGGCGGCGGCGAACCTGATCGTCGCACCTGCGTACTCAAATCGTAGGGTCTCTTGCGGCGTCTGGGAACGCCCGAGTAAATTGACAGGGTGGAGGAGTTGATTGCGTCTCTATAGGGCCGGTGCTATCCTTCTGAACTCAAACCAGCACCAAACAACCACAATACGGAACTTCATCAATACGGAGCGGCTAAGATGGTTACAACTCAGCTTGACGTGAAACAGATCGGACAGGCTGTCGAGGCGGCGAGCGATCCTTTTCGCCAACTGGTCGATCAGGTTCATCGGGTGATCGTGGGGCAGGCGGAGTTGGTCCGCAAAATGCTCGTCGGACTTCTGTCGAACGGGCACGTGCTGATCGAGGGCGTGCCGGGGTTGGCCAAGACGATGGCGGTCTCGTCGCTGGCGGGCGGTATCGCAGCCAAGTTTCAGCGCATTCAGTTCACACCCGACCTGCTGCCGGCGGACCTGATCGGTACTTTGATCTACAGCCAATCGACCGGTGAGTTCGCGGTGAAGAAAGGGCCTATCTTCGCGAACATCATTCTGGCGGACGAGATCAACCGCGCGCCGGCCAAGGTGCAGAGCGCGCTGCTTGAGTCGATGCAGGAGCGGCAGGTGACGATCGGCAAGGAGACGTTCCCGCTTGACGAGCCGTTCATGGTGTTGGCTACTCAAAACCCGATCGAGCAGGAAGGGACATACCCGCTGCCCGAGGCTCAGGTCGATCGGTTCATGCTGAAGCTGAAGGTGGATTATCCGACGCGCGCGGAGGAGCGGGAGATTCTCGATCGGATGGCGAGCACGCATCCGAAGACGGACATTGAGGCTGTCATGCATCCGGCGGATATCGCAAAGGCGCGCAATCTCGTTGATGACATCTACATGGACGACAAGATCAAGGAGTACATCGTCGATTTGATTTTCGCGACGCGCGATCCGAAGTCGGCCCGCGTGCCGGTGGAGGATTTGATTCAGTACGGTGCATCCCCGCGCGCGACGATCGCGCTGACGGTGGCGTCCAAGGCTGTCGCGTTTCTGGCGGGGCGGGGGTTCGTCACGCCGCAGGATGTCAAGGATGCTGCGATGGATATTCTGCGTCATCGCGTGATTGTGACGTATGAGGCTGAGGCGGAGGAAAAAACTTCGGAAGATGTGGTTCAGGCGATTCTGGACCATGTGGCGGTGCCCTAAGATAAGAAAAGCAGAAAGTCGAAATTCGACAGTCGAAAAGGAAAACATTTAGAGCGTAGTTACGAGTGGGATTTAGTTGACGGGATGTGCGTTGGGGCGGTTTCAGGGTGATTTGTTGGAGCGGACGTTTCAGTTCGCCATCCAGATTGTTCGGATTGTTGATCGGCTGCCCAATGATGCCAAGGGATGGGTTTTCGCGAAGCAGGTCTTGCGGAGCGGTACGTCGCTCGGAACGAATGTGCGTGAGGCTGACCAAGCGCCGTCTGAGGCGGATTTTGCCCACAAATGCAGCATTGCCCGAAAGGAGGCTGCCGAAACGCAGTATTGGCTGGAGTTGTGTCGTGCTGTCGATCTTGTCGGCGGTGTTGATGTCGATCAGGCTATTCAGGAGGCAGACGAACTGACACGCATTTTAGCATCGATCGTCAAAACGGCCCAAAGAAACAAGTATTGACGCCCTATTCAGGCACTCGGCAAGAAGTCGTGTAATGGGGCATCCTGTTTCGACTGTCGATTTTCAGTTTTCTGCTTTTCTTTACTATGATTCCAAAAGAGATTCTCAAGAAAATACGCCGCATCGAGATACGCACATCGCACATTGTGAACACCGCGATGGCTGGGCAATATCATTCGACCTTCAAGGGCCGGGGGATGGAGTTCGAGGAGGTGCGGAACTACGAGATCGGCGACGATGTGCGCACGATCGACTGGAACGTCAGCGCTCGCTACGGGCATCCGTTCGTCAAGGTGTTTCGCGAAGAGCGCGAACTGACGGTGATGATGCTCGTGGACCTGAGCCGTTCGCACGAGTTCGGCACATCGCACCAGCTCAAGCGGGAGTTGGCTGCTGAGGTGTGCGCGACGCTCGCATTTTCCGCGATTCGCAACAACGACAAGATAGGCCAAATTCTCTTCAGCGACGGCGTTGAGCAATACGTGCCGCCGAAAAAGGGGACGCGACATGTCCTGCGGCTCGTGCGCGATCTTCTCTATTTCAAACCGGAGGGCGTGGGTACGAATGTGGCGGCGGCGTTCGAGCATCTCAATCGCGTGACGCATCGAAAGTGCGTGGTTTTCGTGGTGAGCGACTTTCAGTCGGGCGACTACGAGCAGCCGATGCGCATCGCACGGCGACGACACGACGTTATTCCCATCACGATCACCGACCCACGCGAGGTGGAGCTTCCTGATGTGGGGCTGATCGAACTCGTGGATGCCGAAACGGGTGAGACGGTGATGGTGGATACGTCGAGCAAGCGACTGCGTCAGCACTACACAGCCGACGCGGTGCGCAGCGCGGATGAGCGTTCGCGGACGTTCCGGCGGTGCAAGATCGATCCGATCGACGTGACCACCGGCGAGTCGTTCGTGGAGCCGATCAACCGATTCTTCAAGGCCAGGAAGGCGCGACAGTGATGGCGACAGGGGCACATTCCATGCGGGAGATCCAACCAGTTGCGTTCGTCGGTAAGCGCAGCGCGGCGTGGGCGGTTGTGCTTCTGGCGTTTTGTGTGGCGGCTTTGGCTGGGTGCGAACAGGCGCCGCAGTCGTCGGGGGAAGCCACAGAGGATGCGTCGAAACCAGTGGTCAAGACAACGGTGAAGGGGCCTGTGACCATAACGGTGTCGGCTGACAAGGGCGAGTTGAGTCTCGCGGATCGTCTGCACGTGACGGTTGAAGTCACAGCCGAGGAAAACGTTGACGTGGAGATGCCTGCGTTCGGCGAGCGGTTTTCGGAGTTTTCGATTCGGGATTTTCGCGACACGCCGGCTGAGCCGATCGGGGGCGGCCGGCGATGGACGCAGGAATACGAGTTGGATGTTTTTCTCTCGGGCGACTACACGGTGCCCGAGTTGACAGCCATGTTCACGGACCGGCGTGATGCGGACGACATCATTGAGTCGGGTGTGACCAGCGAGGAATTCACGGTCACGGTGAAGTCGCTCATGGAGGGCGAATTCAATCCGACCGAGTTCGCCGATATCCGAGGCCCGGTCGACCTGCCGATGGAGCGGTCGCGCGTGTGGATGTGGTGGGTATCGGGCGGGTTGGCGGCTGTTGCTTTGGCGGTGTTGGCCGTCAGCATGTTGATGCGTCGCCTGCGTCGCCCCGCTCCCGAGATCGTTATCCCCGCGCACGAATGGGCGTTCGAGCGGTTGCAGGCGTTGATCGACGAACGGTTGGTCGAGAAGGGGCAGGTACACGAATTCTATTTCCGATTGAGCATGATCGTGCGCGAGTACATCGAGCGGCGGTTTGGGCTGTCGGCTGCGGAGTGGACCACTGAGGAATTCCTGGTTTACGTGCAGCGTGATCCGCGCCTGCCGGCGGACTATCGCACGATGCTGGGCGAATTTCTGTTGGCCTGCGACATGGTCAAGTTTGCATTGTATGAACCGGAGGCTGTCGAGATCGAGCGGGCGTTTAACGCCGCCCGGGATTTTGTGGATCAGACAGCCGATCGTCAGGAGCGCCAAGCCGCATGAGACCCGAGCTGGACAATCCGTGGATGCTCGTTCTGCTGGTGTTGCTGATTCCGATCTGGTGGCGATGGCTTGCGCGGAAGCCGCACGCGGCTGTCCGGTTTTCGTCGGTGGATTGGCTTCACAGACAGGGGACGAGTTTCCGGGTCAAAGCCCGTGTACTGCTGCCGTTTCTGCGGACTGTGGCGATGGTCCTTTTGATTTTTTGCCTCGCCCGGCCTCGTCAGCCGAATCAGGAGACGCGCATTTTTTCCGAGGGCATTGCGATTCAGATGCTCGTGGATTGCTCGGGGAGTATGGAGGCGATGGATTTCACGATCGAGGGCGAGCGCGTCAATCGTCTGGAGGCCGTCAAAAAAGTCATCCGCGATTTCATTCAGGGTGACGGTGACGATCTCGAAGGTCGGCCTGACGATCTGCTGGGCATGATCACGTTCGCACAATACACGGACGGTATCTGCCCGCTCACGCTGGACCGTTCGTTTGTGCTCGCGTCGCTGGCTGAGGCGGAGATTCCGAGTGACGAAGAGCGCAACGGGACAGCCATCGGCGATGCCATATCGCTGGGCGTCGGGCGCATGCGTGATTTGGAGAAGCGTCGCGACCGGGCGTCGGCTCAGCGAATCAAGAGCAAGATCATGATTCTCCTGACCGACGGTGAGAACAATGCGGGCGTCGTCTCGCCGAAGACTGCGGCGGAGTTGGCTGCCAAGTCTGACGTGAAGATTTACACCATTGGCGCGGGGACAACCGGGTATGCGCCCGTGCCGCGTGTCAACGCGCTTGGGCAGGTTTCGTACGTGCAGATGCGCGTGTCGATTGACGAAGACACGCTGCGTGAGATCGCCGACGTGACCGGCGGTAAGTACTGGCGGGCGACGGACACGGCATCGCTGCGCGAAATTTACGCGGAAATCGACAAACTCGAACGAACCGAAACCGAGGAAAAACGGTATTTTCAATATGCGGAGCTGGCCACCGAATCCGTACGCGTCGGGTGGCTGACGCTTCCGCCGTTGTTGTGTATTGCGGGCCTTTCGCTGGTGCTGGAGATTTTGCTGGCCAACACGCGATTGAGAAAGGTGCCGTAACCGAGCGCGCCGTGCCGGCGAGCCCGGCTCATGTGTGACGGTTAAGGCGATAACTGATGGACGATTTCAGTCTGGATCATCCTGGTATTCTTCACCTGCTGTGGGTCGTGCCCGCGCTGGGCGCGGTCTACCTTTGGGGATTCGCAAGCAAGCGAAGAGCGCTGGAGCGGTTCGCCACGGTGAATCTGCTCAACACGCTCATACCAGCCGTCAGCCTCGGGCGTCAAAAATTCAAGGCGGTCCTTGCGCTGGTTGCGACGATGCTGCTCATTGTCGCGCTCAGCGGCCCGCGCTGGGGTACGCACTATGAGGACGTTCCGCAGCACGGCATTGACATCGTGTTCGTGCTCGATGTGTCGAATTCGATGCTGGCGGAGGACGTTGTGCCGAGTCGACTGGAGCGGGCCAAGCTGGATACCAAAGACTTATTGGAGGTTCTGCCCGGCGATCGCGTGGGGCTGGTGACGTTCGCCGGGAAGGCCACGCAGTCCTGCCCGTTGACGGTTAATTATGGTTCGTTTCGCTTGGCCCTCGATTCCGTGACCACGCAGAACGCCCCGCGCGGCGGCACGAACATCGGCGACGCCGTTCGTTTTGCGGCGGAGTGTTTTACGGATCGGGTGAAGGACAACAAAGCCATCATTCTGATCAGCGACGGTGAGGAAACGGACGACAGTTACGCGACCGAAGCCGCTCAGAAGGTTTTCCAGGAACGCGGCATCCGCGTGTTTACCGTGGGCATGGGCGATATGAATCAAGGCGGGCGCATTCCGATCGTGCGCAACGGACAGCGAACCTACCTGACGTTCGAGAATCAGGAGGTGTGGACCAAGCTGCACCCGGAGATGCTACAATCGATGGCTGCGGTGGCCGACGGGGGCTACTTTGCCAACACGGATTTTCGCGAGATGTACGACCGCATCGTGCCCAAGGTCGCCCCGCGTGAGTTCGAGTCCACGCGTCGCGAGATGCGTTTCGCCCGGTTTCACTGGTTCGCAGCACCGGCGCTCGCGTTGCTGTTGATTGAATGGTTGATGAGCGATCGAAAGAGAGTGACGACGTGATACGCATTGCGGCGATTTTGTTGCTATCGGGTTTGGCGTCGAGCACGGTTTTTGCGCAGGCGAAAAGGCCTCACGATCTGGTGGCGGAAGGCAACACCGCTTTCGACGCGGGAGACTTCGCAGCCGCGTTGGCATCGTACAGTTCGGCTGGGGCGACGCTGCCCGATTCGCCGGAGTTGGCCTACAACCAGGGCGTTGCACATTATCGCCTTGGCGATTTCGAGGCGGCTCGCGGCGCGTTCAACCGGGCATTGCTGACGCGCGATATCAACCTGGAAGCGGACGTGAAATTCAACCTCGGCGATGTGGCTTACGCTTCCGCGCTGGAGAAGCAGTCGGAGTTGGAGGAGGCCATCGACCTGCTCAAAACCGCGATGGGCCATTACCGCGACGTGCTCGAAATCAAACCCGATGACCAGGACGCCCGTCGCAACATCGAGATGGCGCAGTTGCTCATCAAGGATTTGATGGACAAGCAGAAGCAAGAGCAGGAACAACAGGATCAGAACAAGGACCAGGATCAGCAACAAGAGCAGGATCAAAATCAAGATCAGGAAAAGAAAGATCAGCAGGATCAACAGAAAGAGAAAGGCGACGAACAGAAGGATCAGGAAGATCAATCGCAATCGCAAGAGGGTGAGCAGGACGAAGATCAAAAGCAGCAGGATCAACAGCAACAGCAGCAAGACCAAGAGCAGAAGCAAGAAGAGCAGAAGCAACAGGAGCAGGCGGAGTCGGCTAAGGAGATGACCGACGCGGAGGCGGAGCGGCTGCTCCAGGGCGTTCGCGACAGGGAAAAACAGCGGCGCGATGAAAAACGCAGGATGCGTCGAATGGGCAGAGTGCCTGTTTTGAAGGATTGGTAATGAACGGACGGTGTGCGCTTGGCTTAACGATCGTGCTCGTGTTCGCATCGGCGGTCGCATCGGCTGCGGATGTGAGCTTCAACGTTTCCGCGCGCGAAACGTATGTCGGAGCGCCGGTTACGGTCGAGATTTCGGTCAAGGGCGAGTCGGATGTGGCTGCACCGCAATTTCCGACGATCGCAGGAGCCGACGTGCGTTATCTGGGGCCTTCGTCGCAGAGCTTCACGTCGATCTCGCCGTCCGGCACGGTGCGCAACGTTACGACCACGCATCGATACAACGTCATACCGCGCAAGGTGGGCACGCTCATCATTCCGGCGATCGAAGTTGTTGTGGACGGTGTCACCTACGAAACGGCGGCTACGTCGATTCGCGTGTTGAAGTCCGACGCGGATGATCTGCTGTTTGTCAAACTGGTCGGCGAGCGCGACACGGTGTACGCGGGCGAGCCGATCAACGTGACGCTCGAAATCTGGATCGCTCCGTTTCGCAACCGGACCATCAGCATGTCGGCCAAAGACATGTGGCAGAGCATCGACAAGAATAACAGCGAGTGGGGGCCGTTCATCGAGAACCTGCAATCGCGCCAGCCGAACGTGCAGTATCGAAACGAGACCATCGACGTTGACGGCAAGTCTGTCGAATACGTGGTCTATTCTCTTAAGCGTCGGACGTGGGCGGAGCGGCCTGGGAAATTCGACGCGGGCGGTGTGACCATCGTGGTGAACTATCCGGTTCAGGTGCAAAAGAGCAGGTTCACCGTGTTTCGCCGATATGAGATTACGCGAACCAGGCCCGTGACCGCGACGGTCGGGGATTCCAGCATCACCGTGCTCGAACCGCCCACGGAGGGACGGCCGGCTGGCTATCGCGACGCGGTGGGACAATTCAATTTCGACGTGTCGGCTGCTCCGACCGAAGTTAGTGTGGGCGATCCAATCACACTCACCCTGACCGTCCGAGGCCGGGGACGCTTCGAGACGCTCCGGGCGCCGACGCTGTCCGACCAGGAATCGCTTGTCGAGAATTTTCGCGTGCCGAACGAGGAGTTGCCCGGCGTGGTTGAAGGGAACACCAAGAAATTCCGGCAGACTATTCGCGCCAAGCATGACGCCGTCAACGCTATTCCACCGATTGAATTCAGCTACTTCGACCCCAGACGTGAGCGGTATGTCACGCAGAGAAGCAGGCCGATTCCGATCACGGTGAAGGAATCCTCGAAACTGTCCGTGTCGCAGGTTGTTGAGGGGACGACGGAACTGTCCACACGCAAGACGCTTACGCTGACCGATCGCGGGTTGCTGGCGAACTATGAAGACGTTGACGGGTTGCTGACTTCGCAGACGCTGACGGTTGGTTGGCAGACATGGTCGTTGCTCGGTGCAGGCCCGGGGATTTTCCTGATGGGGATTGCGCTGCGCTTGCGGCGGGACAAGCTCGTGGGTGATTCCGGATTCGCCCGTCGCAAGGCGGCCCGAGGGAGGGCGTTGGCGCTGATGACCGGGGCGAGCGGCAGCTCAAACGGCACGGTCGCGGATCAGGTCGCAGCCGTGTTGACTGGGTACGTGGCAGACAAATGCAATTTGCCCGCCGGAGCGACTACGCGGGCGGATGCGGTTCGCCGATTGCGCGAGCAGGGTCTTGCGGAAGATGTTGTCGCGCGTTTTGACGAATTGCTGGATGAGTGCGAATCGGCGCGTTACGGAGCGGTTGACGCGACGGAAGGCGAAGACATTGCTCGTCGCGCCCGTGCATGTCTTGATGACTTGGAACGGAGCAAGCTGTGATGCAGTCCACCGGCCAGTCAATGCGGATGGCGATTGTGACGCTGCTTGCAATCGCAACATGGGGCACGCCGGCGCACGCCGATTCGACGCGTGAATCGCTCATGCGCGACGTGAGCACAGGGCTGCAGGCCTACGATCGCGGCACCGCTTTACTCAACAGCGATCCCGATTCAGCCGCGGCCGCTTATCGTGAAGCGCGCGACGCGTTTCAGGCGGTTGTCGATGCTGGCGTCGAGAATGGAAAACTGTATTACAACCTCGGCAATGCCCACGTTCGCCTGGGCGAGATCGGACCCGGAATCGCGGACTATCGCCGGGCGCTCAAGCTGACCCCGACCGACGAACAGCTCAAAGCCAACCTGCGTTTCGCCCGCTCGCTCACACGCGATCGGATTCAGCCCAGCGGAGCGACGGCGGCGCTGCACACAATGTTCTTTTGGCACTTCAACATCCCATTGCGTCAGCGTCTTACGCTGGGGTTGATTGCGTACAGCGTCTTTTGGCTCATTCTGATCGCCCGCGTCGTTATTTGGCGAGGGGGGTTCGGGTACGCTGCTGTCTGTGCGCTTATTGTGGTGCTGTCGCTCGGCATTTCGATCGGTCTGGAACTGCCCGACTACAACCGACACGCGAACGGTGTTCTTGTGGCCGACGACGTGACGGTGCGCAAGGGCAACGGCGAGGGCTACGAACCGCAGTTTGACCGTTCGCTGAATGAGGGCGTGGAGTTCGCTGTTGTCGAGCAACGCGGCGGCTGGATTCACATTGAGCTTCCCGACGGCCACACCGGCTGGGTCCGCGACCGCGAAGTCGAATTATTCTGAACCGGGCAGAGTTTTGAATCCTCGTGCGCCGCCCTCTGGTGCCACTTGCAGAACATTGGCTTCCAGTGTGGCACCGGTTTTCAACCGGTGCAAACGATGGCGTTTTGTGTGACACTGATTTCGCAGTGCCTTGTCTACCCTGAAACGACAGGTGGGTGCCACACCTCTTCAGAGGTGGGGCACCCAATACGTCAATTGAGTCGTGACAATGCAATAGCCGGTGAAAACACGGGTTGAAACCCCGTGCCACACATTGTCAGGCTGATTTCGCGTCGAGCGCTCTGCTCGAACGCAACCGCAACGAATTCAACACGACACTGATGGACGACATCATCATGGCTGCGGCTGCGATGCCCGGGCTGACGCGGCCGGTGGCTGCGAGCGGAACAGCAGCCAGGTTGTACGCGAACGCCCAGAAAAGATTCTGCTTGATGATGCACACGCTGCGGTCGGCCAGCGCTACGGCGAAGGGGATCGCCGTAAGATTGGAACCGACCAGTGTGATGTCCGACGCGGCGTTGGCGATGTCCGTACCGGCTGCGAACGATATGCCGACGTGTGCGGCCGCCAGCGCGGGCGCATCGTTCACACCGTCCCCAACGAACGCGACGATCTCGCCCGAATCACGCGTCGCTTGAATGATGCTGCATTTTTCATCCGGAGTGGCTTCGGCGGTGAATGTGTCCAGTCCGAGCCCGTCGGCTACATGCTGCGCTGTGGATTCGCGATCGCCGGTGACCATCGAAACCGTAAGACCGCGATGACGCAGCGCTGCGATGGCGTCCGCCGCCGACGGTCGAACGGCGTCCACAAAGAGTACCTGCCCCGCGATGACACCATCCACCGCTACTGTGATAGCCGTAGCGGCTTCGTCCTTTTTCTGCGTCGCGAAATCTGCACTCAGGCCCCGACTCTGCATGAACTTCCGGCTGCCGATCAGAATCGTTCGACCTTCGACGCGCGCACTCACGCCGAAGCCCGCCTGCGATTCAAAATCCACGGGATCGATCAGCGTAATGTCGCGTCGCTCCGCCTCCGTAACGATCGCTTTGGCCAACGGGTGCTGCGAAAAACGATCCGCGGACGCCGCCAGCCGCAACAGTGTTGTTTCGTCGAATCCCTCCACTGGCGAGATGCGCGCGATGATCGGCTGCCCTTCCGTCAGCGTGCCCGTCTTGTCGAAAACGATTTTGGTGAGTCGCCCAGCTTCCTCCAACGCAGACGCATCGCGTAGAAGAATCCCTTTCGCAGCAGCTACCCCGGACGCGACCATCACCGCAGTCGGCGTAGCCAAACCCATCGCGCACGGGCAGGCGATGACCAGCACCGCCGTCGCCGCGTTCAAACCGTTTCCCAGCGCGAAACCAGCCACCATCCAGCCGGCGACGGTGGCCACCGCGATCAACACGACGATGGGCACGAACACGCCGGCTACGCGATCCGCCAACCCCTGCATCCGCGTCTTACCGCTTTGGGCGTCCTCCACGGCGCGCAGAATGCGGCCCATCGTCGAATCCTGTCCGAGCGCCGTGGTTTCGATGATGATCGTGCCTTCGCGCACGATGGCTCCGCCGAATACCTCATCCCCCACGCTGCATCCGACGGGCATGGATTCGCCGGTGATGACGCTTTGATCGATCGCGGCTGACCCTTGCACAATGCGTCCGTCAACGGGAACGGCTACGTCCGCGTCGACGCGAACATGATCGCCGATGGCTACGTCGTCGACTGATACCGTTTCGGTCTGCCCGTCGCGCACACGCACAGCCGATGTCGGCACGCGCTTGGCGAGGTCCGTGATGGACGACGACGCCTCCCGCCGCGCCCGCGTCTCGAAGTACTTTCCGAGATTGATGAAGGCTAAGATCATCGCGGCTGCGTGGAAGTTGAACTGAGCGCCAGCCCCGATAAAAATACCGATCACGCTGGAGATAAACGCGGTCAGCACACCGAGCGTGACCAGCAGGTCCATGTTCGGTGCCCGATGGATCGCAGCCCGTATGCCGCTCGTGATGATAGGCCCGCCCGCCGGGGAGAGGATCAGCATCGCACACAGCAGCGCCTGCAACACCCGCCACCAGACGTGCCCGCCCTCCACGCCGGACTCCAACGCCGTCCCGAACCATTCCAGCGCGATAATCGGAGTCGCCAGGCCGACGGCCTGCACGACGGCTTGTTTTTGGCGTTGTGTTTTGGTCGCGTGATTGGCTTCGATCTCAGCCAATCGGTCTGCGGCTGTCCGCGCCCGCTCAGCCTCGTACCCGGCTGACCGCACCGCCTCAAGCACCGCATCGACGGAGGCGTCTTCGGTCAGATCGACTGCTGCCGATTCCGTGGTCAGGTTGACCCGCGCCGTCTTCACGCCCGCCACGCTCGCAATCGCCCCCTCGACGCGCCCTACGCAACTTCCACAGGACATGCCTTCGATCCGTAGTTTCACCATTCGTTCGCTCATGATCCCCATTCTAGCGACGCGCGGAGATTTATCCCGCACCGCTTCGGGGCCGCGACACTCCGGCCGGGGCGCAGCGAAAAAACCGATAGGCGTCTACAATCGCGTGCGGTATGAAAATCGCACTCGCACAAATCAACACGACCGTCGGCGACCTTCAGGGGAACGCTGCGAAGATTATCGTGGCCATTGGTGAGGCTGAGCGGGCCGGCGCGGATGTCGTGCTCCTGCCGGAATTGACCGTGCCGGGCTATCCACCGAAGGATTTTTTGCTCAAACGCTCGTTCGTTCCGGCCAACGTCGAGGCTATGGAGCGTATCGCAGCCAAAGTCGGCGGTATCACGGCGGTCGTTGGATATGTCGAGCCGCATCAGGCTGAAAAGGGCCGAGGCGTGTACAACACCGCTGCCATCTGCCGGGGCGGCTGCATCGTGGGCCGACATCGTAAAATCCTTCTGCCGACTTACGACGTGTTCGACGAAACGCGGTATTTCGATTCCGGTGAAACGCCGCTGGTGATTCGCGTTCCGACGGGCGGCGGCGAGGTGGCTGTCGGCGTTACGATTTGCGAAGACCTGTGGAGCGACGATTTCTACTTCGCCCGCCGACTGTATCAGCGCGACCCCTCGGCTGAGCTTCGGGCAGCCGGTGCGGAGTGCATCGTCAACATCGGCGCGTCACCCTTCGCAATCGGCAAGCCGGCCCGCCGCGTGAAGCTGTTCAGTCAGAAAGCAGCCGACCACGGCGTCCCGCTCGCAGCCGTCAATCTCGTCGGCGGAAACGATGATCTGATCTTCGACGGTGCGTCCACCGCTTTCGACGCGACGGGGAAACTTGTCGCCTGTGCGAAATCCTTCGCCGAAGATATGCTCATCGTCGATTTTTCGATGAGTGCCAATATTTTGACACCCATGCCCGAAAGCGCTGCGGCTGTCCTCGACGCCCTCGTTCTCGGCACGCGCGATTACATCGGCAAATGCGGGTTCAAGGGAGTCGTCATCGGCGTCTCCGGCGGGATTGACTCAGCCGTAACCGCCGCCGTCGCCGTCGAAGCGTTCGGGGCGGATCGTGTGCATCTGGTGGCTATGCCGTCGAGATTCAGCAGCGACCACAGCCTCACCGACGCCGAATTGCTGGCTAACGCCCTCGGTTGCGAGATGCGGACCATCCCTATTGAAGCGATGCACGCGGCTGCGGAGCAAACGCTCGCCCCGCACTTCAACAGCCAATCGCCCGATGTGACCGAGGAAAACATGCAGGCCCGCGCCCGCGGTTCGATTTTGATGGCGATGTCGAACAAATTCGGCTGGCTGCTGCTGACCACGGGCAACAAGAGCGAGCTGGCCGTCGGCTACTGCACGCTGTACGGGGATATGTGCGGTGGGTTGGCTGTCATCAGCGACGTGCCCAAGACGATGGTTTACAAGATCGCCCGCCTGATCAACGAGCGTGCCGGTCGCGAACTTGTACCGGAAGGCACGATCACCAAGCCGCCGTCGGCTGAGCTGCGACCCGATCAACTGGACCAGGATTCCCTGCCTGCTTACGACAAGCTCGACGCCATTCTCGAACGATACATCGAGAACGAGGAGACGGTCGACGAGATCGTCGCGGCTGGTTTCGACGACGCCGTGGTGCGCGACGTCGTCCGCAAGGTGGACCGCAACGAGCACAAACGCAAACAGGCGGCAGTCGGCCTGAAGGTCACCTCCCGCGCCTTCGGCACAGGTCGTCGCATGCCCATCGCGGCGAAGTATTCGTAGCCGCGTCGCATCGCAGGCAAGATTCGCAATCGACTCATTCGACGATTTCAACACATCGCAGCGCCGCAATCGCTCGGCTCTTGGCTTTGGCGTGTTTTGAAAAGACATAGACCGTCACGACGATGACGGCGACGCTGATTCCGAA
This sequence comes from Phycisphaerae bacterium, assembly GCA_029260215.1. GTDB lineage: Bacteria > Planctomycetota > Phycisphaerae > UBA1845 > UBA1845 > OFTM258. The sequence goes on along the minus strand of JAJDDQ010000025.1, from coordinate 390 downwards.
AGCCCCAGCATTTGAAAATCCGTCGCGGTATCCACCGCATGAGCCGTAATAGAGCCTCAAAAGCCTGGGGAACCGAAAAAAACGAAAATTGAAATTCCTTGTGCTTGGTCGTCCCTGAAAAACCACGAATCCACTATTTTTCCAGTCTGAAATTGAGGCGATTGGTGGTATCCTTTGCAGGGAAGCTATGGATGGACGGTCGAAACCTTGCAAAACGGAACGGATTCCATGAAGCCCAAGCCTCAACCCCGCGATTCGTTTGAACTCTTTCAGGCCCACTTCGACCAGATGCTCGACTCCGAACACGCATTGATTCAACTGGCTGACAAGATTGACTGGACGCATCTCGACGCCACTTTTTCGAACTGCCATTGCCCGGATATCGGAGCG